>CAVQLC010000004.1:0-282089 GCA_963713255.1 uncultured Actinomycetota bacterium | reverse complement strand
CGGCAGCAGGGTCATGTCGGAGGCGTAGGTGAACGCCGCGAGCTGCGTGACCGGGTCGTCCGGAAGCGAGTCACTCGCCCGGATCCACCACTGCGAGCGCGCTGGGTGGTGCGCGGTGTCCAGGCTGCCGCCCTCGCGCGAGTCCGCGACCGGACGTACGTCGAGCGCGGCCCACTCCCGCAGCCAGTCCTGCTTGTAGCGCGACGTCTGCTCCGGGGTCGGCGCGCAGTCCTCGGGCGAGGGCACTGCCGGCATCACGTCCTGGTGCTCGAGCCCAGGCTCTGGGACCTGGAAGTTGGCGGTCAGGAAGAAGATCGGCCGGCCGTGCTGGCGCGCGGCCACGCGCCGGGTGCAGAACGACTTGCCGTCGCGGATGGCCTCGACGTCGTAGATGATCGGGACCTTCGTGTCGCCGGGTCGCAGGAAGTAGGAGTGCATCGAGTGGCAGGCGAACGGGTCCGGAACCGTGCGTATGGCGGCCACGAGTGACTGCGCGAGGACCTGACCGCCGAAGACACGCTGCATCACGGTGTCGGGCTGTCGCCCACGGAACAGGTTGTCCTCGATGACTTCGAGGTCGAGCAGCTCGACCAGCTCTTCGACGGAGGAGGGCACTAACTCAGTCCTCTGGTTCCTCGAGCCGGGCGAGGAACTGCTCGAACTGGGCGCCGATCTCCTCACCGCTCGGCAGGGCCTCGTCCTCGGCGAGGAGATTGGCTGCCTTGGAGTGGTAGGCGTCGTACTGCTGCTCCAGCCCGGTGACGACGTCCCGGACGTCGTCGGAGTCCGCGATCTGGGTGGCGATCTCCACCTGCCGGGCCTCGCCTGCCTCCTTGAGTGCAGCCTGGTCCCACTGCAGGCCGGTGACGTCCTCGAGCCCCTCGAGCAGCGCGACGGCTGCCTGCGGGTAGTCGAACTGCGCCACGTAGTGGGGGATGTGCGCGACGAAGCCCATGGCGTCGTGGCCCCACTCCCCCAGCCGCACCTCGGCGAGCGACTGCGCGCTGGCGGGGACGCGGATCTCGCCGCGCCAGACGTTCTCCTGGACGAGCAGCCGTCGAGCGGTCGCGTGGTTGGTCAGCTGCACCGGCCGGGTGTGCGGCACGGCCATCGGCACCGACCCCATCGAGACGACCAGGCGCACCTGGAAGTGCTCGACCACGGAGCGCACCGCCCGCGCGTACGCCTCCCAGCGAGTGTCGGGCTCAGGCCCGGTCAGCAGGAGGTACGGCGAACCGTGCTCGTCCTCCATCAGCCGGACCACCAGGCGCGGTGCCTCGTAGTCGGCGTAGTGGTCCTCGACGAAGGTCAGCGGTGGACGGCGAGCGCGGTAGTCGTAGAACTCGTCGACGTCGAAGACCGCCACCACGCGACCGTCGTTGCTCGAGGTCAGGTGCCCGACCGTCAGTGCGGAAGCGTTGCCGGCGTCCAGGAAACCGTCGAGCGCAGTCACCAGCACAGGACCGTCGCTGCGTCCCCCGAGCTCGGGGACCTCATCGACGATGTGCACGAACCGGGCCTCGGTCACGTGGGCTTCCCCCTCCGGCGAATGGGCTGGGCGTCTGGGTGCGGCGGTCGGACCTTCCCACCTTAGTGCGCACAACGCTTGGACCGCGGTCGGTATGCCCGCCCGTCGTGGTGAGGCGCGACTCAGCCGTAGAGGTTCCGGATCCGCGCTGCAGCGCGGTGGGCCAGCTCGGCCCCGTCGTACCCGAGCACCTGCACGAGGACGCGGTCCTGCTGGCGGTCACTCGTCCCCTGACCACCGTTGTGCATGGCATCGACGAGCTCCCACAGCCGGGACTCGCCGTCGCTCGCGGCGATGTAGTCGCACGCCATCCAGCTGAGCGCGTAGTGCCACTCCTGGTCGGTGTTGTTGAACTCGTTCGACACCGGCATCTCGGCGACCTCGGCCCGTGCCCGGTCGAGCGCAGAGGTGGGGATGATCCGGTCGCGCAGCGGGATCTCGCGGGCCCCGAGGTACTCCGCAAGGCCTTCGGAAACCCATGCAGGGGCACCGTCGTCGCGGACCCCGACCGCGATGTGGCTCAGCTCGTGACGGGTGATCCGGCCGAGGAACGGCTGTCCGGCCTCCACCGAGCTGGGCAGCACCAGCATCCGCGTCGAGGCCACCTGCGGACCGCCGTTCTCGGCGTACGTCGGGAAGGTCAGCGCGCCGAGGTGCTCGAGGTTCCCGCCCGGCACGTCGGTGAAGGACGCGAGCACCCGCGGGTTCTGCATGCTGTAGACGACCACGCGGCCGGACCAGCTGAACGGGAGTGCGCGGCTGATCTCGTCGATGCCGTCGCGAACCACTGAGGTGACGGTGTCGGCCGACGCGCTGGTCTCGGCATCGAAGACACCGAGCACGCCCGGCTCCTCGCGGATGGTGACGGGAGTCAGGTCCCATGGCGCGGGGGTTCCCTCGTAGAGCATCTTCCCCGCGGCGGTCCGGTCCGAGACGATCCGCGCGCGTCCCTTGCGGAAGGAGAACACCAGGCCGACGACGCGCTCGACCGGGACCGCGTCGTAGTCCTCGAGCTGGACGACCTGCCGCACCCGGGGGACGTGCACATCAGCGCCCCACCGCTTGGGGGTGCGCAGCCCCTGCCACTCCTCGTCCGTGACCCGGAAACGCAGCTTGGCGAGCGGAAGCTGCACCAAGTTGCGGAAGTAGCGGCGCTGGCGCGCCATCAGGGCCTTGTCGGCGTGGTCCACCCATCGGAGGAACAGGTCAAGATTCTGTTGCCGCACCGCTCTCGCGCGCTGGTTCATGATCCGCTGCGCCTGGGCCCGCGCCTGGGTCGCGGTGACCTGCGGTGCGCTCCTTCTGGCCGAGTGGGCTGTCGTCGTTGCCGGAGTCGTCACTGCAGGCGGCGAGGCCATGGAGAAGGGTGAGGACGGCCGCTAGTGCGACCAGGCGGCTGGGCCGGCGGCTGGGCTGGTGGACGGCTCGGTCAGTTGCCCGCACCGCGGTCGGTCCGGGTCTCGACGGGCCGTTCGGGGTGGTCAACGGGCGCATGCTCCGGTCGGTCGTCCGCGTCGAGCGCGGTGACGTCCTCCACGATGCCGCGAGCCAGCGCCTGGGCGGTGAGCCCGATGCGCTCGAGGATCGCGTCGCGCTTTGCATGGTCGAGGAACTCCTGGGGAATGCCGTACTGCCGGAAGGGAGTGGCCACCCGCTGGTCGTTGAGCAGCTGGAGCAGTGCCGAGCCACATCCACCGACCCTGCCGTTGTCCTCAACGCAGACCACCAGCCGATGGTCACGCGCGAGTCCCACCACAGCGGGGTCCCACGGCTTGACCCAGCGCGGATCGACCACCGTCACGCCGATCCCCTGGTCGGCCAGCCGGGCAGCCACTTCGACGCCGACCGAGGCCATCGAGCCGATCCCGAGGATGAGTACGTCGCGGGCACCGTCGCGGACGAGGACATCCATCTCACCCGCCTTGTCCACGGCCTCGATGTCGGCCGGCGGCGGTCCCTTGGGGATGCGCAGCACCGTGGGGGCGTCGTCGACGACGACACACTCGCGCAACAGCTCCGCCACCCTGGCCCCGTCTCGTGGCGCGCACAGCCGCAGACCCGGAACGACCTGCAGGATCGACATGTCCCACATCCCGTTGTGGCTGGCTCCGTCGTCCCCGGTGACGCCGGCGCGGTCGAGCACGAAGGTGACCCCGCACTTGTGCAGGGCGACATCCATCAGCACCTGGTCGAAGGCGCGGTTGAGGAAGGTTGCGTAGATCGCGACGACTGGGTGCAGGCCGCCCATCGCGAGGCCGGCCGCACTGGTGACGGCGTGCTGCTCGGCGATGCCGACGTCGAAGGTCCGTTCGGGGTACGCCGCGGCGAACCGGTCCAACCCCACCGGGTAGAGCATTGCCGCCGTCGTCGCCACGATGTCCTGGCGCTCAGCTCCGAGCGCCACCATCTCCTCTGCGAAGAAGTCGGTCCAGATCCGGCCCTTCGGCGATCCCACGCCGGTCGCCACATCGAACGGGCCGATCTGGTGGAACTGGTCGGCCTCGTTCCGCTCCGCAGGGTCGTAGCCGAAGCCCTTGCGGGTCATCACGTGCACGATCACCGGCCCGTTGAAGCGCTTGGCCTGCGTGAGTGCCTGCTCGACGGCTGCGCGGTCATGGCCGTCGATCGGACCGACGTACTTCAGGCCGAGGTCCTCGAACAGCCCCTGCGGGGCGAGAGCGTCCTTCATCCCCTTCTTCATGGCGTGCAGGGCGTCGTAAACCGCTGGGCCGACGCCGCGCACGCCGTTGAGGCGACGCTTCACGACGTCGAGGATCTGCTCGTAGCGCGGGCTGGTGCGCAGCGTGGTCAGGTGGTTGGCGAGTCCGCCCACCGTCGGCATGTAGGAGCGCCCGTTGTCGTTGACGACCATGACGAGGCGCCGGTCGCCCTGCTGGTTCAGGCGTCCCTCGGCGATGTTGTTCAGCGCCTCCCAGGCCATCCCGCCCGTCAGCGCACCATCGCCGATGACCGCGACGACGTGTCGGTCCTCACCGCGGATCGAGTAGGCCTTGGCCAGGCCGTCGGCGTAGGACAGCGAGGTGGAGGCGTGGGAGTTCTCCACGATGTCGTGGTCGGACTCTGACTGGCTGGGATAGCCGGAGAGGCCACCCTCGGTGCGCAGCGTGTCGAACTTGGACGCCCGGCCGGTCAGCATCTTGTGCACGTAGGCCTGGTGCCCGGTGTCGAAGATGACCCGGTCCCGCGGGGACTCGAAGACGCGGTGGATGGCCATCGTCAGCTCGACCACGCCCAGGTTGGGCCCGAGGTGCCCGCCCCGGGGAGAGCAGGTGCGGATCAGCTCGTCGCGGATCTCCGAGGCCAGCTCCGCGAGCGCGCGGTCGTCAAGCCCGCGCAGGTCCTGCGGACCTGAGATGTGCTCGAGGTGACCCATCAGTCGACTTCTCCTTGCGGCTCGGGCGGTGCCATCGGAGTCTAGTTGGTCGAGTCGCCAGCCGTGATCGGGCCGAGCACCGCCAGGGCTGCCTCGTGCAGGCTGCCGAACCAGACCTGCCCGTTGTGCTCACGTACGCCGGTGACCATGTGGTACTCGTCGGCGACGGCGTCGATGTCGTGCACCAGACGGCCGCTGTGGTCGTACGCCTGGACACGTGCGGTCCGTTTCGGCTTCGGCTGCATGACCTCCGGGATCCGGCTGGCCGCCTTGCGCACCAACAGCGGAGCGCGTTCACGCAGCAGCTCGACGAGCGGATCCACGGGCGACGCGATCGTCACCCAGATCAGGCCGTCACTGCCGCGGGCGATGTTGTCGGGGTAGCCGGGCAGCTCTTCCGCCAGCAGGTCGGTCGTTCCCGCACGCTCACCAGTCAGCCACAGTCTTACGACGGTCCGGCGACCCGACTCGGCCACGCAGACGTACGACTCGTCCGCCGCGAGCGCCACGCCGTTCGCGAAGGCCAGCCCGTCGAGGTGCACCTGGACTGATCCGTCGGCCCGGCGGCACAGCAGCCGGCCGGTCTCGGTGTGCTCGACGAAGTCGGCCTTCCACTGCTCGATCGGGTAGACGGTGCTCGAGTCGGAGAACCAGATGTCCCCGTTCTCGGCGACGGCAGCGTTGTTGCAGAACACCATCCGCTGTCCGTCGACCTCGGTGACGAGCCGCTCGACCACTCCGGTCATCGTGCTCATGGTCAACAGCCCCGCGTGCGCATCGGCGATGAGGAGACGATCCTGGCCGTAGAGCTCGATGCCGAGTGGCCGGCCGCCCGTGTGCCCGACGCAGTGCACCGAACCGTCCGGGGTGACCCGGAAAATGCTGCCGTCCGCCGTGCCGGTCCAGGCGTTGCCGTCGGCGTCGATGACCACGTCCTCGGCCCCCATCTGGGGCACCTCGATCCTGCGCAGCGGCTGCTTCGTCATCGGTTCTTCCCATCGTCGCGGATCTGGCGGTAGAGGTCGGAGGCGAGGAACTGCGGCACGAAGTGCGCACACGACTCAGCGAGATCGAGGGACCCGAGCTCGGCCGGGTCGACGAACACGATCGCTCGTCCCTCGCCCAGGGCGATGTCGTCATCGGTGAGATCCATCTGGCCGGCGTACAAGCGGTAGGAGCCGTCCTGTCCGGCGGAGTAGGCGAACTCCGCCTCCTGCCAGAGCACCAGGTCGCCGGGGCCGACCACGACGCCAGTCTCCTCGAGCAGCTCACGGTGCGCGGCCGTGTCGAAGTCCTCCCCCGGCTCGACGTGGCCGCCCACCATCCCCCACTGGTTGGCCGCCCGCGGGGCGTGCTCGTCGCGATGCTGGAGCAGGAGGTGCCCACGGCGATCGACGAGGAGGACGACTGCGAGTCGGGGCGCTGGCTCAGGCATGAGCGCCCACCCTAGGACAGCTAGTGTCCCGCGTCCGAAGTCGTTGCTTGTGGTCGTGGGTCAGGTGCGTGCAGCGCAAGGCCGAGGAGCGAAGCTGTGGCAGCGCCACTGCGAGAGACGAGAACGCAGCGATGTGCGTGCCTGGGCCGCGACCACTGCAACGTATTTCGGACGCGGGACACTAGAGGCGAGCCACGAACCGGCGACCACGCAGGGCCTCCTCCACCAGTCCCGCCGCCCGTCGTACGCCGATCAGGCGTGCCGACTCGCGCTGCCACGTCTCGACCGCAGCCTCGACGACCAGGTCGTCGGCGACCTCACGCAACCCGCCCCGCGCTTCGCTCAGGCCCCGGTTGACCGCCGCCTGGCACGCCTCGACGTGCAGCACCGCGAACCTGGCCAGCACCACGGCATGGCGGCGCAGCGTCGGATAGGTGCGGTACTCCGGTGGGCACAGGTCGAGCAGCCAGGCCACCGCGGTCGCCTCCCAGTCCGGCGCCCCTGGAGGTCGGACGCCGGCGGGCCAGCCGGGAGGAGTGACGGCGCGGCCAGGAACGTGGGGCATCCGTCCACTCTAGGCGGTCTTCGAACACCTGTTCGCACAAAATAGACCAGTGGGCTCGCTTGAGTAGACCAGTTTCGAGTTTCGTGTCATGTCCTGCCGGGAACCTCGTTGCACACTACACACGTCAGAACTCAACTCGGAAGCCACGCGAGGAAACCATGATGGAGCACAACACCCCCGGAACCACGGGGACCGTCGTCGTAGTGGTGCCCTTCATCTCCGGCGAGGCCCAGAGCGAGTTCCTCGAGGGCGAGCTCGTCTTCGACCCCTCGGACCCCTACGCGGTCTCGATGAATCTCGAGGCGCGATCCGGCAAGGTGACCTGGACCTTCGCCCGCGAGCTGCTCGAGCAGGGCATCTACTCGCCCAGCGGAGACGGCGACGTGCAGGTGTGGCCGTGCCTCAGCGGATCCGGCGACGCCGTCGTCATCATCGAGCTCTGCTCCCCCGACGGCACCGCGCTCCTGCAGGCGCCCTCTCGCACGGTGCACGACTTCGTGGTCCGCACCCTCGAGGTGGTCCCGGCCGGCGAGGAGAGCACCCACCTCGCTCTCGACACCCTGATCACCAAGCTCCTCTCCGACTGACCCGAATCCGACGGGTCAGCCAGGCCAGCATCTGCTGTCGATTTCTCCGGACCTCGTTCGTCACAATGATGTGGCGACAGTCGCCACGCCATTCACATCTGAGGCGAGAGGACCGGCCATGACCGACACCTACATGTTCCTGATCCGCGAGAACGACTGGGACTCCGACCGGTACCTGCCCGGTGGAGAACCCGCGGACGACGCAGAGATGACGTTCGCCGCGCACAAGGCCTTCCAGGTCGCAGTCGAGGACCTGGGCGCGCGCGTCGTGGGCGGCAACGCCCTGCAGAGCGCCAAGTACGGCGGCATCGCCACCCCCGGCGACGATGATCGCAAGGTGGAGGACGCCGTCTACACCGACAGCCCGTACGCCGACTCCAGCGAGCTGATCACCGGCTTCTACGCCGTGGAGGTGGAGGACGAGGCGATGGCCCGCAAGGTCGCCGCCCTTGTGCCCACCGGCGGCACCATCGAGTGGCGCAAGGTCTTCCCGACCGCGGGATGATCCGCCCGGCAACCGCTGCGACCATGGGGTCGTGCGGCTGACCGACGAGGACTTCCGGGCCGCCTGGCCACGCGTCGTACGTGCTCTGGCGTCGTGGTCGGGCAGCCTTGACGACGCCGAGGAGTACGCCGCCGAGGCGTTCGCCCGCGCCGTGGACCGGGATGGGGTCGACGACCTCGCCGCGTGGTGCGTGAGCGTTGCGAAGCGAGCCTGGATCGATGACCACCGCCGACGCGAGGTGTTCACGCGGATCGCGCCGGACCTCGTCACCGGAGAAGCGATGCCCGCAGACAACCCACCGGACCCTACGCACGACGTGCTCGACGAGCTCGACGACCGGGTCGCCCTGCTCTTCGTCGCCTGTGACGAGGCGCTGGCGCCAGGCGCCCGGATGGTCCTGGCGCTGCGCGTCGTCTGCGGGCTGACCATCGCCCAGACAGCGATGCACCTCGGCATCCAGGACAGCGCCGCCGCAGCCCGGCTCACCCGGGCCAAGCAGGCGCTGGCGCAGGCTCGAGGAGAGTTCCGGATCCCGGACGCCACCGAACGGAGCCGCCGGCTCCCGGTCGTGCTCGACTGCGTCGCGGGCATGTTCACCGTCGCGCACCGCACCGGTCTGGAGCCTGTCGATGCGCTCTCGGACATGGGGCGACAGGCGTTGTCGATCGCCGATGCGCTCGTGGCAATGTTCGCCGAGGACACCGAGGTCCATGGGCTGCGGGCCGTGGTGCGACTCGGGCTGGCGCGCCGCCCGGGACGCGTGGTGGACGGCGTCGCGATGACCCTCGACGAGGTCGACCGAGACCGGTGGGACCAGGACCTGCTGCGCGACGGGCTGGCGGATGCAGCGGTCGCGGCGAGGGGCGACGGCCGGTTCGCCCTCGAGGCGGCGATCTCGGGGCTGCACAGCGTTGCGCCGTCGTTCGCGCAGACCGACTGGAACCGCATCGTGCTGCTCTACGAAGCCCTGCAACAGGTGTGGCCGTCTCCTTCGGTGAGCGTCGCGCTGCTCGCCGCCCGGGCGCAGCTCGCGCCAGCCGACCCCGAAGAGCTCCGTCGAGTGGAGCAGGGCCTGCAGCGCCTGGCCGACGAGGGCCCGTCGTACGCCCGCAGGGACGCGGTCTTCGTGCTGGCAGACCTGTGCTGGCGAACAGGTCGTCGTGACGAGGCGGCCGAGCTGCTACCGGGAGATCGCCGGGCAGGTCGAGAACGACGCGGTCCGGCGGTTCTGCCTGCGGCGGGCCGGCGAGCCTGGCTGACTCAGCGGCGGCCCATCGGTCCGCCGTCGCGGCCGTAGGCACATGCGACGATCTCGGCAACGACGGAGAGGGCGATCTCCCCGGGCGCCTTGCCGCCGGTGTTCAGCCCGGCCGGCACGTGCAGCTTCTCCAGGCCGGGCGCTCCCTCCTGCTCGAGCTCCTCGAGCAGTCCCTCTGCCCGTCGCCGGCTCGCCATCATCGCGACGTACGACGCAGGCGAGGCCAGCGCGTCGCGCAGCATCTGCGGCGCATCGGCAGCGTCGTGGTCACACAGGACCACCGCATCACCGTCGCGCAGCCCGACCCGCGCCAACGCCGAGACCCCCTCGCCGGCACCGTCCTGCTCGATCACGGTCACCGCACGTCCAGCGGTCGTGGCGATGGTCTCGATGGCCTCGGCGATCGGGTTGCGGGTGAGCAGAACGACCCTTGCCGCCTGAAGTGGAACGACAGGCAAGGACTCTTCACGGGTCGTCATGCGTTCAGCCTGCCACGCGAACAGCGCGTCCTCAGACGACACTACGCACGAGCAGCACCAACGCTGACGCGGCACACACCGCCAGTACGCCGTACCTGATCCGGTGGTCCGGAACGACTCCGCGAAGCTGCCCGCCTGCCCACGCCCCGAGCGCGAGGCACGGAGTGAGCAGGAGCGCCAGCAGGAACACGCGCACCTCGAAGGTCCCACCGAGCCAGATCCCCACCAGGCTCATCGCCGCACCGACGGTGAACAGCACCGCGAGCGTGTTCCGGATCTGCTGGGGCGAGCGTCGTTGGTAGAGCAGGGCGACCGGCGGACCTCCGATGGAAGTGGCCGTCCCGGCCGCTCCCGAGATGAAGCCGGTTGCAGCCAGCGTGGTCGGCCGCACCGGCACCTCCAGCGGAGTGAGGCTGAGCACCACCGCGAGCAGGACCATCAACGCGACGGCCACACCGAGGTAGCGCTCGGAGAACTGCGCCAGGAAGAACACCCCGACCGCGGTGCCCGGAACCCGCGCGGGCAGCACCCAGGCAAGACCTCGCCAGTCGATCTCGTCGTGTGAGCCGACCAGGGTCAGCAGTGGCAACGACGCCGCCAGGACCAAGAGGAGCTCGGGCATCAGCGCGGGATCCAGGATCGTGACCACCGGAGCCGCCACCAGGCCGAGCCCCAGACCCACGAGGGCCTGGATGGTCGCACCCAAGACGAGAACCAGCGCCACGAGGGCGACCACGCCGCCGTCGACACCGAGGATCACCTCGCGGTCACCCGGTCAGGAGCGAGAACCGCACCTGCCGGTCGGGGTTGTCCACGTTCAGGTCGACCAGGCAGATGCTCTGCCAGGTGCCCAGCGCGAGGCTGCCGTTGATCACCGGGACCGTCGCGTACGGCGGCAGAAGGGCAGGCATCACGTGCGAGCGACCATGTCCTGACGACCCGTGCTGGTGGCGCCACCGGTCGTCGGCCGGGAGCAGGTCGCCGAGCGCCGCCAGGAGGTCGTCGTCCGAACCGGAGCCGGTCTCGATCACCGCGATGCCGAGCGTCGCGTGCGGGACGAACAGCTGCAGCAGACCATCGCCCTCACCGTCCACGAACTCGGCACAGTCGTCGGTGATGTCGAGCACCACCTCGTCGCCGCCGGTCCGGTAGTCACGTACCTCTGACCTCATCCCAACCTCTCCTCGATCTCGGCGAGCATCGGATCCCGCAGCCCCGCGCAGTCGTGGCGCCACCAGACGTCCCGGTAGATCACCTGTCCCGTCATCCAGTCCTGGTACCCACTGAACCTGACCACCTGGAACGCAGGTTCCGGTGTGCGCGACGACGGCGCCGCGAAACCGTGCTCGCTGGCTCTCTCGAACCCACGCGCACCGTAGTAGTAGGGATCCCCCTCGAGGAAGAGCAAGGGTGTGTCCCCCGCCAGGGCCTCGTCGACAGCGGCGGCGAGCAGACGGGTGCCGATGCCGCTCCCCTGCCGATCGGGGACGACGCTCAACGGGCTGAGCAACCAGACGTCCACCAGCTCGCGACGGGCGTCGAGCCATGCGTGGGAGAGCCCGACGTGACCGACGACCACACCGTCCTGCTCGACGACCAGGCTCGCCCGCAGCGCATCCGACTGCTCGAGCTCGGTCCACAGATTCCCGACCTTTTCACCCTCGCCGGTGAACGCCGCCGAGATGATGCGGTCCACGGCGTCCTGGGCGACGGCCGGGCGGACCATCACCTCAGCGCTCACGCAGGTGCTCCTCGACCCGCGCCACCTTGGCGGTGAGCTGCCCTTCGTGGCCCGGGCGGATGTCCGCCTTGAGCACGATCCCGACGCGCGGGTAGCGCGTCGCGACCACGTCCACCGCCTGCTTGACCGCGGCCATGACCTCGTCCCACTCGCCTTCGATGTTGGTGAACATCGCGTTGGTCTCGCACGGCAGACCCGACGCTCGAATGACCCCGATGGCCTCCGCGACGACCTCGCTGACCCCCGCGTCGGGGGCGGCGGTCCCGTCCAGCGGCGGGCCGGAAGGGCTGATGCTGAGCGCGACGATCATCCCCACAGCCTTGCAGTGTGTGGGGTGATCGCCAACCACGGGCAGGCGAGATCAGGACGCGCGCAGGCTCCTCAGCACGTACTGCATGATGCCGCCGTTGCGGTAGTACTTCGCCTCACCGGGGGTGTCGATGCGCACCTTGGCCTCGAACTCCACATCGTCGGAGTCCCCACCTGTCGCCTTGACGTTCACGCTCTTCGGGATCCCGTCGTTGAGCTCGGTGACTCCCGAGATCGAGAACTCCTCCTCACCGCTCAGGCCCAGCGACTCGGCGTTCTCGCCCTCGGGATACTGCAGCGGCAGCACGCCCATGCCGATCAGGTTCGAGCGGTGGATCCGCTCGTAGGACTCGGCGATCACGGCCTTGACGCCCAGCAGCGCGGTGCCCTTGGCAGCCCAGTCACGCGAGGACCCGGAGCCGTACTCCTTGCCCGCGAGTACGACGAGCGGGGTGCCCTGCTCGAGGTACTTCTCGCTCGCCTCGAACACCGTCGTGACGTCGCCGTCGCCGGTGAAGTCGCGGGTGAACCCACCCTCGGTGCCCTCGGCCAGCTGGTTGCGCAGCCGGATGTTGGCGAAGGTGCCGCGGATCATCACCTCGTGGTTGCCCCGGCGCGACCCGTAGGAGTTGAAGTCGCGGTGCTCCACGCCGTGCTCGGCGAGGTACTTGCCTGCCGGGCTGTCCTTCTTGATCGCACCGGCCGGGCTGATGTGGTCGGTGGTCACCGAGTCGCCGAGCTTGAGCAGCACCCGCGCGCCCTCGATGTCCTGGACCTCCTCCGGCTCCTCCGGCATGTCGTCGAAGTAGGGAGGCTTCCGCACGTAGGTGGAGTCCTCGTCCCACTCGAAGGTGTCGCCCTCGGGGGTCGGCAGCGCCCTCCACTGCTCGTCGCCCGCGAACACGTCGGAGTAGTCGTCGGTGAACATCTCCGCGGTGATCGCGCTCGCGATGACCTCCTCGATCTCCGAAGCGGTCGGCCAGATGTCCTTCATGAAGACGTCGTTGCCGTCCTCGTCCTGGCCGAGCGGGTCGTTGAACAGGTCGACGTCCATCGAGCCGGCCAGCGCGTAGGCGACGACCAGCGGCGGGGAAGCGAGGTAGTTCATCTTCACGTCGGGGTTGATCCGGCCCTCGAAGTTCCGGTTGCCGGAAAGCACCGAGACCACCGCCAGGTCGTTCTCGTTGACGGCGTCGCTGACCTCGGGGATGAGGGGTCCGGAGTTGCCGATGCAGGTGGTGCAGCCGTAGCCGACGAGGTTGAAGCCCAGCTTGTCGAGGTACGGCGTGAGCTCGGCGCGCTCGAAGTAGTCCGAGACCACCTTCGAACCCGGTGCCAGCGTCGTCTTCACCCACGGCTTGGTGGTCAGGCCCTTCTCGACGGCGTTCTTGGCGAGCAGTGCGGCGCCGATCATCACCGACGGGTTGGAGGTGTTGGTGCACGACGTGATCGCGGCGATCGCCACTGCACCGTGGTCGACCTCGAATTCGGTCCCGTCCTCCAAGGACACCTTCACCGGGTTGGTGGGGCGACCCTCCTTGCTGCCGGCCGGCTTGTTCCGCCAGTCCCGCGGTACGCCGTCACCGTTGCCGTTCTCGGAGTGCGAGGGCGCGTCACTCGATGGGAAGGACTCGTCCGACTGCTCGTCGACCTTGGAGTGCTCGGCCTCGTCGGGCTTCTCCTGCGCGGGGACCCCTTCCTTGTCCGACCCACCCGCGGGCTCGCCCTCGTCGACGTAGTCGGAGAGCGAGGAGCGGAAGGCCTCCTTCGCGTCGGAGAGGGACACCCGGTCCTGCGGCCGCTTGGGCCCGGCCAGCGACGGAACGACGTCGGCCAGGTCGAGCTCGAGCTTCTCGGAGTACCGCGGTTCGGCGTCGGGGTCGTGCCAGAGGCCCTGTTCCTTGGCGTACGCCTCCACCAGGGCGATCTGCTCGTCATCGCGCCCGGTGAACTTGAGGTACTTCGTGGTCTCCTCATCGATCGGGAACACCGCGATCGTGGAGCCGAACTCGGGGCTCATGTTGCCGATGGTCGCGCGATTCGCCAGCGGCAGGGCTGAGACGCCGGGGCCGTAGAACTCGACGAACTTGCCGACCACTCCGTGCTCACGCAGCATCTCGGTGATCGTCAGCACCAGGTCGGTGGCGGTGGCGCCCTCGGGGAGGTCGTTGTTGAGCTTGAAGCCGACCACGCGCGGAATCAGCATGGAGACCGGTTGACCGAGCATCGCCGCCTCGGCCTCGATGCCGCCGACGCCCCAGCCGACGACACCGATGCCGTTGACCATGGTGGTGTGCGAGTCGGTGCCGACGAGGGTGTCGGGGTAGGCCAGGAGCTCGCCGTCGACCTCACGGGTGAAGACCACGCGGGCGAGGTGCTCGATGTTGACCTGGTGCACGATGCCGGTGCCGGGCGGGACGACCTTGAAGTCGTCGAACGCGCCCTGGCCCCAGCGCAGGAACTGGTAGCGCTCGTGGTTGCGCTCGTACTCGATCTCGACGTTGCGCTCGAACGCCTCGGGCGTGCCGAAGACGTCAGCGATCACGGAGTGGTCGATCACCATCTCGGCCGGTGCCAGCGGGTTGATCCGCGACGGGTCCCCGCCCAGCTCCTGCATCGCCTCGCGCATCGTGGCCAGGTCGACGACGCAGGGCACGCCGGTGAAGTCCTGCATGATCACGCGCGCCGGCGTGAACTGGATCTCCTTGTCAGGATCCGCGTCGGCGTCCCAGCCACCCAGGGCCTTGATGTCGTCGGCGGTGATGTCCTCGCCGTCCTCGGTGCGTAGCAGGTTCTCCAGCAGCACCTTCAGGCTGAAGGGGAGCGACTCGACGTCGATGCCGTCGCCCTCGACCGCGTTCAGCCGGTAGATCTCGTAGGACTTCCCGTTGACGTCCAACGTGCCCTTGGCACCAAAGCTGTCGGCGCTCGCCATGAATATCCCTCTGTTCGCGTCTCGATCGGTCAGGTCTGCCAGGTGGTGCCATCTTGCCCACGCGCGGGTGGCCGTGGGAAGCAAGGTCACCCTCATTCGATATATCTTGACGTCAAGATATCACGGTCGACTCAGGGAAGGTCCTCCAGGACCGGGATGCGGGCGGCGAGGGCGAGCGCCACACCGGTGTAGCGCTCGTCGCCGGTCACCTCGCTGCGGACCGGCCAGTTCGCGGGAGGAACGACTGTTCCGCCGCCTTCGATCTCGGCCAGGACAAGACCGCTGAGGTCGCCCCGGAACTCGTCGACGGCCACCACCACGCCGGCGAGCGAGACCCGGACCCTCTGTTTCTCCAGCGCTTTTCCGGGCAACCCGGCAAGACGTGCCCACTCCGTCTCGTCGAGGTAGAGCGACGTGCACGCCACCGCCCGCGGACCCTCGTCGAGCCGGACCTTGTGGCCGAGCTTCAGCACGCGACTGTTTTGTTCGTCGGTCCGGCATCGCCTTGAGACCAACGCCGCTCGCGCTCGACGACGGCGTACTTCAGATTGACCATGTCACTCCTTGTCCTTCTCTCGATCAGGCCGGGAGGTCGTCGCCACGCTGGTCGACCAGGCGGCGTGGGGCGGAGAGTCGCCAGGCCTCGAAGGTGAGCTCGGCGACCTCATCCCGCTCGATGTGGTCGAGGTGGACGACGACCCAGCCGAAGCCGCCGGCGGTGAACTGCACCTCGAACACGTCGGGGCGCTCCCCCACCAGCGCGGCCTGCTCGGCGAGGGTCTGCTTGAGGCCCACGGTCCGGGTCGGCTCCCAGAGGTAGCCGAAGGTGTGCCCCGACACCACGAGCTTCGAGTACCGCGAGTGCTCGACGACCTCCACCTCGTCCAGCTGCCCCACCAGGTCGAGGAACTCGGCGATCTCGGTCACTCGGGGACCACCAGGGCAACGCACTCGACGTGATGGGTCATCGGGAAGACGCCGATGCTGCTGAGCGTGAACGCGATCCTTTGCCGACGGCTGCGTGCATCAGAGCGAAGATAGCCGCTGACCTGCGGGTTTGCTGACCAGAGACGCTGATCGCGTGGGTATCCGTCTGCGACCCTCCGCGATTCAAACCGCGCCCAAAGCGCGCTCTCGAAGAATCGGCGCCGACGCTCACGGCCGACCGCAGGCTCAGGTCTCGCCTCGGGCGCGGGCCTCGAGGTATTGATCCATCACCGCCGTCGGGATCCTGCCCCTGTCGGAGACTGCGATGTTGTTCGTCGCTGCCCAGTGGCGTACATCCGCCGGCGATGGCGGTGCGGGCGCGAGCGGCGGCGCCGCTTCGAGGCCGCGTACGGCGAGGTCGCCAACCATCTCTTCAGAGAGCCCGACCCGAGCAGCCGCGAGGAAGCGGTAGGTCCACTCCTGGGCGAGCTTGCGGGTGTCGCAGAAGACGATCGGAACGGTCGGAAACCGGATCTGGCATTCGGCGATCGCATCGGCCACTACGCTGGGCCGGACCTGGTCGAGCTTGAAGACCTGCGAGTAGCGCTCCTCGACGACTACCGCGGCACGTGGGATCGCGGACAGCTCGGTGAGCTGGAACTTCAGTTTGCCCGTGGTCAGTGAGGAAACGAGGTCGGCCAGGGACTTGCGCTCCACCGTTGCCTGCAACAGCCCGTCGACGATGAGTCCGTAGTCGCCGGCGCTCAGCGGCTCGCGTCGGGTGGTCGCCTGCCGGTCGGCGAAGGTGAACGGATAGCGCTCGCGGATGTCGACCGCGATCTCCAGGTCGACGACTCCGCTGGCGCGGGCGCCGGGAACGGTCACCGCGGGCCGAGCTTGCTTGGCGGTACGGGCGGTCTGCCAGAAGATCATCTGCCGGCCGCGGGCGTTGGTGACGACGATCTGGGAGCGGTTCTCGCGGCCGCGGTCGAGCACGAGGTCGATCGCGGCGCCCCGCCTCACACAGGACCGTACCTGCGCCCGCTCGATGATCTCGGCGTCGACCGGCCACTCCTCGACGCGGTGGCAGTAGACCTTGCCGGTGCGCGGCCAGGTGTCCTTCGCCTTGAGGATGATGCCGTCCCCGAGCGGGATACGGAGGAGGTATGGCAGCGTCGACCCGGGCTCGGCGTTGCGGGCGATCACGAAGTCGTCCGGCACGTCGTCAGGATAGCGACGACTCAGCCATGAAGTACGCCGTAGGCGATCTGACCTGCACTCCTGACCGCAGTGGGCAGGAGCGTCCAGGTGGGGTGCGAGTCGTCGAGGAGCTTGCTCGCCAGACGCAGCCGCTGGCGGTCCTGGCGAGTCATCTGGTCGACGACCTCGAACGGGTCGCCGACGAGTGCGCAGAGCAGCGCGAGGTCTCGGTAATGACGGTCCGGGCCGGGCAGCGCTGTCGCTGCCGACTTGCCGACGATCGCAGCCAGCAGGGTCGGCCTCGGGATCGTGCCACTGCGTCCCTCGTGCACCACAGTGATCTTCTCGGTCCGGCTGAGTGCCTGAGTGCCGCCGGGCACCTCGATGGTTCGCCCCGGCGGGGTCGTGGTGAGGTCGGCCCGCTCCCCCAGCCCTTCGGGCGCAAGGACGTCGATGACAACGGCCGAGGCTCGGCGGTCCGGGTGTAGCGGTGCGCGACTCCGTCGGCGCTGATCGACTGCAACGCGAATCCCAAGCGTTCCAGGCCGGACACGACGTGGGTCAAGGCACCCGGGACTGCGCGAATGTCCGCGATCACGTCACCGTCCTGACTGATCTGCGGCGGGATCTGCCGCCGGATCTTTCCGTGCTCGATCGCGTGCAGCAGCACCATCTGCCCGCCGATGAGGGCCCAGGGCACATCCAACTGGTCGCCGAGATCGAGGAGCGTGTGCCACAACTCGTCGACCGGTGGCGGCAGAAGCGGCAGTTCGATTACTACGGTCATCCGCGGGACCGTTCGCGTTGCCAACTGGCCAGCAGTTCACCCAGACGCGCGGCACCCGCAGCGACGGCACGAGGCTCTGCTGCCTCAAGGAGGTCCGCTGCCAGCACGGCGTCTCCAACCCAGCCATGTCCCGAGGGGCCCGCGTCGGCGAACGGCCAGACCTCGTTCGGAACACGGACCCTGAGATTGGGCTCCGCTCCCTCGCGCAGCGCGAGGGAGCGGGACAGATCGGGCCACAGTTCCTCGGCGATGTAGAACTCCGCGAGCGACTCCCCGAGTGCGACGAGGTCGAACCCGCGGCCGACCGCTGCGCTCGGCCCGACGGGGCGGACGCCGTCGACGCGACGCAGGCGTTCAATGGCTGCCGGATGGGCAACAACGTCGAGCACACGGCTTCGTCCTCGCAGAACCGCCCTCCAGTCATCCGGGCCCGGATCCACCAGGTCGGCGAGATATCGGCGCACCTGCGAGCGCGCGGAGTCCGACAGCCACGCTGCGCCTCCGCCATCGAGAAGATCGAGGGCCGCCCATGCCCGCTTGGGCGCCAGCGGTCGGCCCGGGCGGCGACCATTGCGTTGGAGCCGCGCTACGTCCTCGGCCAGAATGAGCCAGGAGTTGCCCAGATGGCGACCACGCAAGTCGCCCGCACGGAGCAGTTGCCGAACCCGGGAATCGTTGACACCGAGACGTCGCGACGCTTCCTTGACGTCGATCTCCATCCAGTCCACCTCCTTTCGACAACCATACCGGAACCGGTAGAGTTCACGAAAGTGGTGCGATCACAACCCGAGGTCTTTGCTGGAGCTGAATTCAAGGGCGTCGACGGGGCGGATGTAGCGGTCGAAGAGGACAGAGGTCCTTGTGCCGGGTCTGCGCGACGATACGCGCGATCGGGACGCCGGCGCGGTGGGCCGCGGTGGCGTGTCCAGCGCGGAGCGAGTGGCCGCTGATCCGTTCGGCGTTGGGGAGGCCGGCTTGTTTCGCGTGTGCTTTGAGCAGTCGACCGAAGGTGTGGGGTGCGAGCCCGCGTTCCCGTGTTGCGCCGCCGCGGAGCGGGATGAGCACCGGCCCCGGTGTGGTGCCGCGGAGTTGGAGCCAGTGCTGGAGCGCGGCGATCGGGTCGGTGTCTGGGTGCTTGCCGCGCGCGACGGCAACCTTGGCGCCGGCGGCGTTGCGGTCGGTCTTGGAGCGGCGGATCCGCAGAACGATGCCGCCAGGACGCGACTCGATGTCCTCCAAAGCGAGGGCGGCGAGTTCCCCGATGCGCAGCGCGGCGGCGTAGCCGACCAGGATGAAGGCGGCGTCGCGGGCGCCGCCGAGTCTGGCCCTGTCTATGCCGGTCACGAGAGTGCGGATCTCGGCCACCGAGAGTGGGTGGGCTTGCCGAACGGGCGCGACGCCATAGGTGCGCCGGAGCCCGTCGCGGACCTGTCGGACGGCACGGTTCTCGTTGGGGTTGGGCAGGCCGTGGGCACTGTGGACGTAGTTGATCACGCTGATGAAGGGGCTGAGGCTGATCACGGCGAGTCCGTCGGCGACGCGCTGGGTCATGAAGGCAGCACATCGCGGCCGGGTCGGCCGGGAGCGGTTCGAATCCGCGCTCGGCGATCGGCGGCGACCTGCCCGACAGCGCGGCCTACCGCGACCGGGTCCGCGCAGACCCGTGCGGCGGGCCGCCCGAGGGAATCCTCGAGGTCCCGATGGCCCGCACCTACCCGCTCGAGCGAGCGCTGGACGCGGCGAAGCTCCTCCGCGGCCGGCACCCCGGCGGCAAGGTGGCACTCCTCCCCGCGCACTCTGGCACCCAGGGCTCCGCGGCTACTTGACCGTTACGGGCGCGTCATTCCAGCCGCCTTCGACTCCCTAGAAGGCTAGGCCCGATCTTGACGGCTCTCCCGGTGCTCCCCCATGGCGGTAGCGACGGGTGCACAACCGGCTGACAGCCTGTTGGCTCGATCCGAGAAGCCACTCAGCATGGAGATGCTCTCGCCGGACAACATGCGATAGGGAGCGTGCAAACTCAGGGGCGTACGGGCCGACTCACGTTGAGAGGTCACTTTCGCGACCGGGGTCATCCACACCGGTGCCGGCCAACCGACGCCGCGTCCTGGACCCGTTGCTTACCCCCCATGACGCGTCTCGAAGCGACGTCCGTTCAGTCAGACGCGATGATGTTTTCTGTCCCAGGCCCGGGGGGGTGGGCACTGATCGCCTCCGCGAATATGCGGAACTCCGGATGCCCCGGCAACGACGTCAGGCACCGCTTGACGAGGGCGCCAGCAGCCTCCAGCTCTCCGCGCTCGTGTGCGAGGCGGGCCTGAAGGAACGTCAGTTCTGGCCCCGCTAGTGCGGGATGCGCGACAAGCCGGTCGAGAAGGTCCTCATGGTCCGACCCGGCCAGACGTCCCACCAGCAGGGCGTTCCACTCGCTGAGATCCTCGGCCCGTTGCTGTCGGCTTCGACGGCCGCGCACCTGGTCACGGCCACCCTCGGCGACCCGGTCCAAAGCATCCACGTAGTGGCGGGCAACCTCGCTCCACAGGTCGGGTACCACCAGGAGCTGGGAGAGCACACGCGCAAGGGAGGTCTCGCGGGCGCTCGCCCAGCCCTCGCCCCTGCGAGTCCAGCCGTAGCGAGACTCCCACCTCAGCAGTTGCGCAGCCGCGGACTCGGTGAACTGGACCGCGCCATGCACCTCCCGCGTCCGCGACCACAGCACCGCGACCGCATCCGAGACCACGAACCGGGCCGCCTCAAGCGGATCCTCGGAGCGAAAGTAGTCACGCTCCCTTGTCTCACACGCCAGGTCGATCATCGCAGTCACGGCAACACCCGCTGTCTCGAGATCCTCGCCGCGCAGCGCGTCCTGAGCTTTCACGCTCAATCGACGGAACGTGTACCGCCACCGTGACCGCTCCTGCCGCGACACGCGGCGATCACCGGCCAGGTAGGCACCCGACCGCGCCAGCGCCGCAAACTGCGTGACCTCTCCCAAGACAAGCTTCGGATCAGCCGCCGACTTCACACCGCGCTCAGGCACCTCCGTACTCTGTGGGTCGATGATCGCCTCGATACGCTCCCGCAGCGGCGCCGCACCTCGCCAATACAAGGTCCATAACGCCTTCTGCAGATCCATCGCCTCCATCTGCGCCAGCTTCTCGAAGAACTGCTCTCGGTCCAGCCGCCCCTTCCCCATGACAGCACGCTACCCAGTGTCGCCTGTCGCACTCGCGTACCCGCTCGTGGAGTCAAGTCCAGGCTTTCGAGCTCGGGCTGATCCCCGATGTCGGGGGCGGCGATGACAGACCATGAAGAGGTGGAACGTCTCCTCGCCGTGATCACCGTGGACTGCTGCAACCTCGCCGAGCAGGTGACCGCGTTCTACGAGGCGTTCGCCGAGGAAGTCCCGCTCCCCACCACCGCCACCGTGGTCGGCACCACCATTAAGGTCGTCGGTGTCGGCATCGCTGAGCACGGCGAGGAGCTCACCGCACGCTGCCACCGCGGGGTTGTCGTGCAGGACCTGCACCTTTCGGACCTAGTGTTTGCTCCCGATACCCCAGCTGGATGGATTCACGCGGCCTACCGCCGCTGCCTTGGCCTGGTACCGCACCCAGCCGCGGTACCGGAAGGATGGAAGCCGTCCTGGCTGTGAACCATCGACTCGCGACTATCGGTGGGAATGCAGTATGTGGAGTACGGCAAACGAGTCGGGGACTCGCGCGTAGCGGCAACCTCGACGTGCTCCGTCATGGTTGGTCGCGAAGGGGCCGGTAGTTGGCATGCTGGATGCGGGCACCGAACCGCCTGAGCAGGAGGTTGCGAAGGGTGGGATGCAGCCCCCGGGCGCGGTCGCGCCGGTGGGTCTGCTCGCGAACCCAGTCGGTGCGTGGTCGACGGCGACGCTCGAAGGTGGTCAGCGCCTCGGTGAGACTCGTGGCCGAACCGAGGGTCTGGGCCAGGACGATGGCGTCCTCGAGCGCCATGCCTGCACCCTGCGCCATGTTGGGTGAGGTCGCGTGGGCGGCGTCGCCGATCAGCAGCACGGTGTCCCGCGCCCAGGAGTCGAGCACGACCTCCTCAATCTCGCCCGCGTGCACGGCCTGGTCCTCCAGCGCGTCGAGCAGAGTCGGCACCGGGTCTGCGTAGCCGGCCAGCAGGTCGCGCAGGGGCCGGGGATCGTCGAGCGGGCCATCGACGTAGCAGTAGACCCGCCGTTCGCCGATCGGGATCGAGAGGAACGCCGATCCGGGTCCGAGCCGCACCGACCAGGTCGCCGGTTCGACGTCGCCGTCGACGACGAAGCGTCGGGCGTACTGGCCGACCTTCCGGACGGCGCGGGGGCCGAAAGTCAGTTGCCGGACTGTGGAGTGGACTCCGTCCGCGCCGAGAACGAGGTCAAATCGGGTCGGGGTCCCGCCCACGATGACGGTGACGCCGACGTGGTCGAACGCCACGGCCTCGAGACTCTCCCCCCAGCGCACCGGGACGTCGCCGACACCGGCCAGCAGCAGCTGGTGCAGGTCTGCCCTGGACAGAGCCAGGCACGGCGCGACACCGTGCCACAGCTCGTCGGTCTCGACCTCGAACAGCGTGCGGCCCCGCTCGTCGAGCGTGCGTTGGTGGAGGATGCCAGCGGCCCGGCGGGCCACCTGGTCTTCAAGCCCGAGGGTGCCAAGGGCACGCACCGAGTTCCCGGGGAGAAAGATCCCGGTGCCTTCGAGCGGCGATGTCGGCTGTCGGTCGATGACCTCGACCGAGGCCCCCCACTCGTGTAACGTGCGCGCGGCCGCGAGCCCGGCGATCCCGGCACCGACCACCAGCACTCGTACGCCGTCACCGCGCATGGGTCACCACATCAGCCCGCCCGGCCGGGGCGACTTCGGAGGCCCGCTCCGCGGTGGCGGTCACGAAGCCGCAATCGCAGGCTGATACTGCGAAGCTGGCGCTCATGGCCCTGCTCCTCTCATCGGCCGAACCCATGCTCAGTCTCATCCGGTGGCCGGCACCGCCGCATGGGCAGAACTACCCATCCGTGTTATCAGGCGGATCCGCCTGCGGCACGATTCCTGGCTTGCCCGGTTGAGGCCGACGGACGAAGGCGGTCGGGGTCACCCGCGGTCTGCTCGAGGTCAGCGACCTGCTCGGCCGGCGAGGCCTACGGTCAGCTCGGCCTGAAGTCACGAGCCCGGAACTGCCCGTCCCGACCCCCAGGGCGCGCAGTGTGCATCTCGGTTCCGCCCCGCGGATGCTCGGGCGCCGCGACCTCGAGACTCCTTGCTCTGGCGGATCCGCGCCGGTAGCGGCACTCTGAGAATGTGTTCCGGCTGCTGGGTCTGCTGGCCGGGCTCGCCGGCGCCACCGATCTCGGGACCGGAGGGCAGCCCGACGAGTCCCTGCGCCGCTGCGTCGTGGCCGGGCGGCTGGCCCGGGCCGTCGGGGCCGACGACGCGATGGTGCGGGACGTGGTGGTGGTCTCTCTGCTCGAGCACGTCGGCTGCACGGCGTACGCTCACGAGGCCGCCGCGATCTGGGGCGACGACATCGCCACGACGCACGCTGCCCTGGTGACCGACGCCGACTCGGCGGCCGATGTCTTCCGGACGTTCCTCCCGATGGTCGCCTCGGGCACGGGGCGCTCGCGGCCCCGGGTTGCGCTGACGATGGCCAGGTCGATGCGCGCCATGGTCCGCGACGCGCCGGTGGCGACCTGCGAAGTGGCGCAGGAGGCCGGTCGGCGGCTCGGCCTGGACCAGGTGGCGCAGGACTCGCTCGGGCACATGGCCACGATGTGGAACGGCAAGGGGTTCCCACGCACGGGCGGGGAGCGGATCCCCTTCCCGGCGCGGGTCATGCAGGTCGCCGGGATCGCGGTGTTGTTCCGAGGAATGCGGGGTGACGAGGCCGCCGTCGAGCAAGTGCGCCGACGCGCCGGCGGCGAGCTGGACCCCGATCTGGCAGCGGTGTTCGTCCGTAGGTCGGGCGAGCTGCTGGCCGGTCTGGACACGGAGGACCCGCTCCGGGCAGCACTCGACGCCGAGCCCGATCCGGTCGCGTGGGTGGACGACGACCGGCTGCTCGACGTGGCCCGGGTGTGCGGGGACCTCGTTGACCTCAAGAGCCCGTGGCTGCACGGGCACTCCTCGGCCGTCGGTGACCTTGCGGGCACGGCGGCGGAGGCGCTCGGGCTCGCCGAGGCAGGGGCGATCCGCGTGGCCGGGCACCTGCACGACGTGGGACGGGTCGGGATCAGTAGCCGGATCTGGGACCTCACCCGTCCGTGGACCGCTGCCGAGGAGGACCAGGCACGGCTGCACGCCTACCACACCGAGCGGGTGCTGGCCCGCGCGCCCGAACTGGCCCACGTAGCGGAGCTGGCCGCTGCGCACCACGAACGGTGTGACGGCAGCGGGTACCACCGCGGACTGCGCGGAGACCGGCTCACCATGGGCGCGCGCGTGCTGGCGGCGGCGGACACCTACCGCACGCTGGTCGAGGACCGGCCCCATCGTGCGGGGCTGCCCGCCGCACGGGCGCGGCAGCGGCTCGAGGCCGACGCACGCGCCGGCCTGCTGGATGCTGACGCCGTGGCCGCGGTTCTCGCGGCCGCGGACGGGTCGACCCGGCGCCGTCCCAGCGGCGCCGCCGGCCTGACAGTGCGACAGCTCGAAGTCCTGCGGCTCGTCGCGCACGGCCTGTCGAACCGCGAGATCGCGCGTCGGCTCGGGGTGTCGCCGCGGACGGTCGACCGGCACGTCAGCGACGTCTACGAAAGGATCGGGGTGAGCAGCCGCGCCGGGGCCGCGATGTTCACCATCGAGCACGGGCTGGTCGGCCCGGTCCGTGCGTCTGGAAGCAGCGAAGCCGGGCAGGCAGCCGAGTCTGGGTAGGAATACGCATGCCCGGCGCCGGCCGAGCGCTCAAGATGCGGGTATGACCACCTCACTTTCCGCCGGTGCCGAGCTCCGCGAGCCACTCGTGACGCGGCAGTTCGTGGCACTCGCGCTTGCCGAGCTGGCGTACTTCTCTGCGGACGGAGTGGCGATCCTGGTGTTGCCAGTCCAGGTGACCGGGCCGCTCGGCGGATCCGAGGCTGGCGCCGGGCTGGCGTTCGGCGCCTTCGCGGTGACGGCACTCGTCGCTCGTCCGTTCACCGGCCGGCTCACCGACACGTGGGGCCGACTCCCGCTGATGACGATCGGCGCAGCCATAGCTGCGGTCGGCCTCGCATGGACCGCGTACGCCGAGTCCCTGGCCGCCGTGGTAGCGCTGCGGCTCCTGCTCGGGCTGGGCGAGGCCGCGTTCTTCGTCGCCGCGATCGCCGCAGTGGCCGACCTGGCGCCGCCGAGCCGGATGGGGGAGGCGATGAGCTACAACTCGCTCGGCCTCTACCTCGGGCTGACCCTCGGACCTCCGCTGGGTGAGCAGCTCATGCGAGTCGGCGGGTTCCGGGCAGCCTGGCTCGGTGCGGCCGCGCTCGCCGCAGCGGCCGTGCTGCTGGTACGCCGCGTCGGCGAGACCCGCGACCCGGAGGCAGGCTCAGGGCCCGGTGGGCTGCTGCACGTGCCGGCCGTCGCCCCGAGCCTCGGCTTCCTCACCTCGATCGTGGCGATGGGCGGGTTCCTGGCGTTCGCCGCCCTGTACGCCGAACGGTCCGGGCTCGCCCAGGCCAGCCTGCCGCTGGTCGTCTACGGCAGCACCGTGGTCGTTGGGCGGATCGTGTTCGGCCGCTACGTCGACCGGGTGCCGCCGCTCCCCCTCGGAGCAGCCGCGCTCGCGACGATGGGCCTCGGAATGCTCGTCCTGATTCTGGCCCCGACACCGGCCGGTGTCCTCGCCGGCAGCGCGCTGACCGCGTTCGGGATCGTGTTCAGCACCCCGGCGTTCTTCTCGGCGATCTTCGCCACCGCTTCGCCCTCGGAGCGCGGCGCGGCGTCCGGCACGGCGAGCATCGCACTAGACCTCGGGCTGGCGGGTGGACCGGTGATGGTCGGACTCGTCGCAGAGCAGCAGGGCATCCGGGGCGCGTTCGCGGTGTGCACGGCAGTCACCCTTGCGGGGACGGCATGGACGATGCTGCTCGCGCGGCGGGCCGGCTCGGCTGCCCCCGGGTAAGGTCACCTGGACCCGGCCCGGCCGGACCACCGGCGTATCCTGTGAAGCACAGCTCACCCGTGCTCGCTCGCGACCGGGTAGCCGGCCAGGGTCTTCAGGTCAGATGCCTCCTTGACCCACAAGGGGAACCCCGTTCGAGCCGCAGCGTCGGCTGTAACCGGTCGCCGCCAAGTGTCCCGCTGGGTGTCGGATGCGGGACACTCAGCACGCTCTCAAGGTCAGCGTCTCTTCGTCGTTTGAGCGACGTTGGCGCGGGGTTCGTTGCGTTGCCGTTCGATGGCGCGGTAGACGGTGGACCGGCCGACGCCGAACGAGTCGGCGACTTCGGCGGTGCTGTATTCGCCGCTGTGCACAAGGGAGACCAGGTGCGCATCCTGTCGTCGGTTGAGCTTGGGCTGCTTGCCGCGGAGCCGGCCATTGGCCTTGGCGACTAGCCGATCTCGCCGCCCTCGTGGATGCTCCCGTTCGTCCGCGCGTACGAGTCGGCAGACCTCGACCCGCTCGTGGCCCTCGTGACCGATGACGTCTTCTTCTCGATGCCGCCGATGCCTTTCGAGTACGAGGGCAGACGCCGTAGCACGCTTCTGCGGGAGCATCTTCGGCGCAGGCCGCAGGTTCGACCTCGTTCCGACCGGCGGCCGGCGTTCGGGGGCGTGCCTGCGCCCCGCTCACGGCGTCCGGCGCGGGGTCGGTCTCCTCGTCCTGACGCTCTCTGGGCGACCGGATCTGTGCCACGACTCGCTCCGAGAACACCGTCCCCCATGGTTCGGGCTACCGCGATCACTGCCAGTCGGTAACAGTCGCACCCTCAGGCCTGGACGGCTTCGAGCGCCTCCTCGCCCTCGAACGAGTTCGGTCGGCCGGATCCGGTTTGGATCAGGTCGCGCAGGCTCCCGCTGATGTACTCGCCCCAGGCATTGGAGCAGACGGCGTAGCACTCGTGGTCGGGACGAAGCCCCTCGTGCGTGAAGGTCACTTCCGTGCCTCCTTTCCGCTCCGCGAGGTCGAAGGTGATGGTTGTGCCGGTCCACTCCTCCTTGTTGGCAGTGAAGCTGAGGTGGCTGTCCAGCACGTGCCAGGCGACGCGTCGCGCCGGGTCGAGCTCGGTGATGCGGAACTTGGTGTAGTGGATCTCCGGCACGGTGTAGGTGAACTCCGACCCGAGCGCGTCGGTCGCTCCCTCCACCTGGCCCGACCACCAGGCGCGTACGTCGTTGATGGCGGCGAACGCCTGCTCCGGGGCCTGGTCCACGACGAACGTGTAGCTGAGGTTCGTGTCCATAGGGGTCGCGGCCGGAAGGAGCCCGGCGTTCGCCCGCTCGAGCGTCTTGATGGCGCCGCCGTCCCAGTCGGGTTCCAGGGACGCCGACATCGGGTCGGGGAAGATGTCGTCCTGGTCGGCCTCCAGACCGTCGAAGATCGCGCGGGCGACGACTTGCGGGGCGGTCTTGGGAATGTCGAGGCCACGCGTCATGTCCGTGTCGGTCGGGCCGGTCAGCACAGCGTGCACACGCACGCCGTGCCTCGCGAACAGGGCTCGCTGGGCCTGGGTCAGCGACAGCGCTGCTGCCTTCGAGATCGAGTACGCCGGCATCACCGGCAGCGAGGCGAGGGCGGCCAGCGAGAGGATGTTGATGACATGACCGCGAGACCTGGAAAGCAGGGGCAGGACGGCCAAGGTCACGTCGTACGGGCCGTAGAGGTTCACGGCCAGGTGGTGCTCGAGGGCGGTCCGTTGGTCCAGGTCCTCGTAGGTCCCGTGACCGGCGTTGTTGATCACTAGGTCGAGCGAGTCGATCTTCTGGACAGCTGCGGTGATCTGTGCCGGGTCCGTCACGTCGAGGGGCAGCGGGACGACGCGGTGGTCGGGGTGGGCGACGGGGCTCCTCATGCCGGCGTAGACCCGCTTGGCGCCGCGGTGCAGCGCCTCCTCGACCAGCGCGAGGCCGATGCCCCTGTTGGCGCCGGTCACCAGGATCGTGTGGTCTGCCGTGGTGTGCTGCGTGATGGTCATGTGTCTTCTCCGGTCTCCGTGAGTTGGATGGGGTTCACTGGGATGGACACGCCACCCGATGGAAAGGGAGCGCTCCCCGACCGCCCCCTTCGACTCACGATTGGTGTCGGTACAGGAAGGGCAACAGGAGCGAGGTGGATGTGACTGCGGAACTCATCGGACGGGCGCGTGCAGGGGACCGTGAGGCGTTCGCCGAGCTGGTCGATCCGCACCGACGCGAGCTCCAGGCGCACTGCTACCGGATGCTCGGCTCGTTGCAGGACGCCGAGGACCTGGTGCAGGAAACACTGCTGGCAGCATGGCTGGGTCTCGAAGGTTTCGAGGGCCGCTCGTCCGTGCGCACCTGGCTCTACCGGATCGCGACCAACCGATGCCTCAACCAGCTGAGGTCCACGAAGCGTCGACCCGCGCCGGTCGCGCCGCTCCCGGTGAAGCCGCCGGAGCCGACGAGTCTGGGCGAGGTCTTCTGGCTCCAGCCCTATCCTGACGCGCTCCTCGAGGGAGTCTCTGACCAGACCCCGGGGCCCGAGGCCCAATACGAGTCGCGGGAGGCAATCTCGCTCGCCTTCATCACGACGGTCCAACTGCTCCCTCCGAACCAGCGCGCCGTGCTCCTGCTCCGCGATGTCCTCGGCTACCGCGCCGCCGAGGTCGCCGTTCTACTGGGTCTGACCCAGGACGCTGTCAAGAGCGCCCTGAAGAGGGCGCGCTCGACGATGGAGGCTCATCGGCCATCGGGCCCGCCACCTCCGGCAGCGGGTGGGCCGGAGGAGCGTGAGTTGCTGACCCGCTTCGTCACGGCCTTCACCGAGCTCGACGTCGATGAGCTCATCGCACTGATGACCGACGACGTCTGGGTGCGGATGCCCCCAGCGCCGTTCGAGTATCACGGGACTGCCGCAGCGCACGAGTTCTTCACGGCTGTCGACACCCACCGACGTGGCACCGACCGGATGGTCCCGGTCCGAGCCAATGGTCAACCCGCGTGGGGGGAGTACCGCCGTGACCCGGTCACGGGCGTCCTCCACCTCGCCGGGATCGAGGTGATCGGCCTCGCCGGCGGACGGATCCGTGAGATCACCCGGTTCGAGAACACGGTGGCGCCGTACTTCGTCCTCCCGCGCACCCTCGGCTGAGGAGACTAGCCAGAGCTGGCCGAGGGTTTCGGATCGGCACCCAGCGGCACCACGCCGGGCGTACGCCGGCCACGCGATACGCCACCACCCGCTCGATTCACCGAAAGCCTGCGCCGGTTCATCACACACTGCGCAACGACGACCTGAGCAACCCCTCGGCCTCCCGATTATTCGAGGAACCGACCGCAGCCGAGCGGCTCACGCCTCCGGCCCATCAGTCGGTCACCTCCAGTACGCCACGGCCGCAGATTGCCCCCGGAGAAGCGTTACCCAACATCAGGTGCAACGGCGGTCGAACCGCTCGGACCCGAGCGGTGGTCGAAATCGACCTTCCCGCCACTCATCGCCCAGCTTCACCGTTCTTCACCCGACGACCCTTGATGCACCCCGCTGAAGGCGATTCAGCAGGCATTCTGCTGACACCGAACGCAAGAACCGGACCCAGTGGTAACCCACGAACCCGGCCCTGACCTGCGGTTTCACCTTGTTGCGGGGGCAGGCTTTGAGCCTGCGACCTCTGGGCGCCTTCGCCGACGCCGCGAGTCCTAGCGACGTCTCGGAGACTACCGATTCGCTCAGTGTGGTGAGGGATGCGCCCTCGCTTCCAGGTCTCGGGCTACCCGACTGGTGCCGACGAGTTCCGGTCGTCCTGGACCATGAGTGGACAGCGGTTTGAAGTCCGTCCCCACTTTCACCGTTGCGCGAACGGCAGTGGTGCAACGATGGATCGTGTTGCCGCAGCCGCCGACGAGCTTCGTCGGCCGAGAGAATGAGCTGGCCGAGGCGCGACGCCTGCTGGCTGGCTCCCGGCTGCTGACGCTCACCGGGCCGGGGGGCGCGGGCAAGACTCGGCTCGCGACTGAGCTGGCGCGACGGACGGAGGCGGAGTTCACAGACGGCGCGGTCTTCGTAGAGCTCGCGCCGGTCAGGGACCCGGCGCTCGTTCCGGTCCAGATCGCGGGCGCCCTCGGCCTGCAGGATTCCCGCGGGACGGCGCTCCTGGACCACTTGGTGGCGAACCTGTCGGGGCGGGAGGTGTTGCTGGTCCTCGACAACATGGAGCAGGTGCTCGAGGCCGGCGGCTTCGTGGCCGCTCTCCTCGCTGCGACCGACGCCGTGCACGTCCTGGTGACAAGCCGCGCACCGCTGCACCTCACGTGGGAGCAGGAGATGCCAGTGCCGCCCTTGTCGGAGGCCATCCAGCTCTTCGCGGACCGCGCTTCCGCCTCGGTCCCGGGCTTCGCGGTCACCGACCGCAACGTCGACACGGTTGGCGGGATCGCCGAACGGCTCGACGGCCTGCCGCTCGCGATCGAGCTGGCTGCGGCGCGGGTCCGGGTGCTGCCGCCGGAGGCGATCCTCGAGCGGCTCGACGACTCGCTGGCGCTCCTGGTGAGCGACAACCGAGACGTCCCCGACCGTCAGCGAACGCTGCGTGCCACGATCGCGTGGAGCCACGAGCTTCTCAGCGAGCCTGCGCAACGGCTGTTCACGGTCTGCTCGGTGTTCCGCGGCGGCATCAACCTCTCCGTCCTCGGCGACGTGTGTGCTGCGGCCGACCTCGGCGGCTCGGTTCTCGACCCGGTGACCGAGCTGGTTGACCACAGCTTGCTCCGACGCACCGATGACGGCGAGGCCCCCAGATTCGCGATGCTGGAGACCGTCCGGGAGTTCGCGGGCGAGCAGTTCGCCGACGGTACTGACCTGGACGTGACGCGTGACGCCCATTCACGGATCTTCCTGCGACTTGTGGAGCACTTAACGCTCCCGCCGGCCGCGCCGGACCGCGCCGGTCTGGACGCCCTTGAGCTCGAGCACGACAACCTACGGGCCGCCCTGGACCACCTCTCCGAGTCGGAGCCCGGCATGGCTCTGCGGGCAGCGAACAGGCTGACCGGCTTCTGGTCGATCCGCGGCCACTTCTCGGAGGGACGACAGCGGCTGGCGGCTCTGCGCGATCTCGTGCCGGACCACGACCCCGAGTGGGCCGACGCCCTGTTCTGCGAGGCCTGGCTCGCGACCGACCAGGGCGACCGGGGGGTCGCGCTGCCGCTGCTCGAGCTCGCTGTCGAGCGCGCGAGAGCGGGAGGCGACCAGGTGCGGGAGGCCGAGGCTCTGCTGTCCCGCGGACGCGCCCGGTTGGTCATCGGCGACCCGTCCGGCGGATGGGATGACATCGAGCGGTCGCTCGCGCTGCGCGAGGCTTCTGGCGACCCTGTGGGTCTTGCGGGCGCGCTGTGGCTCGGCGGAGCCGCGGCCCACTTCCACGGCGACGTTAGGCTGGCCGCCGAGCGTCTCGGGCGCAGCGTGGCGCTCAGCACCGACGTCGGCCTGACCGCGATCCGGGCGCGGGCGCTGCAGCTCCTCGGAGTGGTCCATCTCGATCTGGATGACCCCGGCGCTGCCGAGGTTGCGCTCTCCGACGCCGTGCCCGCGATCGTCGAGCTGGGTGACCGATTCGCGATCCCGGTCGGGTTGAGTGCACTCGCCGCTCTGGCGGCGCGGCGGGGACGGCCGAGGTCGGCGCTCCGACTTGCCGGTGCCGCAGCGGCGGTCGAGAAGGTCAACCAGACCAACCGGCCCCAGTTCATCCGGGCGCTCTTGGAGGCTTGGCTGGCCCCGGTTTTCGCCGAGGTCGGCGGGGCAGCCCGACGACTACAGGACGAGGGGCGCGGCATGCCGCTCGACCAGGCAATCGCCGCGGGCCTCGACCCGCGGCCCGAGGACCCGTGGCGTCTGGGGACGTCACCTGGGCTCACGGACCGGGAGCGCGAGATCGCCGCGCTGGTGGCTCGCGGGCTCACGAACCGCCAGATCGCAGAGCAGCTGGTCCTGTCGGTGCGCACCATCGAGACGCACGTCGGCCGGGTGCTCACCAAGCTCGGCTTCGGCACCAGGGGTCAGCTCACTGTCTGGGCGCACGAGGAGGGACTGATGACCGACCTACGTGGAGAGGGTACGTAGTTCCACCGACGCCTGGACGTCGCTGCCGCCGCACTGTGGGCTCATGGACACGACAGACTGCGACGTGCTGGTCGTCGGCGCCGGGCCGACCGGCCTCACCCTCGCCATCCAGCTGCTCTCACGCGGCGTGCGGACGCGCCTCATCGACAAGGACCCCGGGCTGCCGAAGCTCAGTCGGGCGATCGGCATCCAGCCGCGCACCATGGAGACCCTCGACATGATGGGCCTGGCCGGCCAGCTGCTCGAGATCGGGCATCGGGGAAATCGGACCAGCGTGTACGTCGGCGGCCGGCGCCGAGCCGGAATCGACATGACCTGTGCCGACTCCGAATACGCGTACATCCTGCACCTCCCTCAGGACAGGACGGAGGAGGTGCTGCGGTCGCGGCTTGCCGAGCTGGGCGGGAAGGTCGAGTCGGGCGTCGACTTGCTCGACTTTGTCCAGGACGCCGACACGGTCACCGCGACGCTGAGCGTCGCGGACGGCCGCAAGGAGCAGGTCACCACCTCGTTCCTCGCCGGTTGCGACGGAGCGCACAGCAAGGTGCGACACGTGCTGGGCGTCGCGTTTGACGGCCAGGCCTATCCCTTCGACTGGCTGCTCGCCGACACCGAGCTCGACGGCGTCGGTCGCAATGACGAGGTGCACGTCTACTGGGGTCCCGGCGGGCAGCCACTCAGCCTCATTCCGATTGACGGCCGCCTGTGGCGGGTGTCGACTCCGATGCCGGCGGACCGCGGCGGCGCGCCACCCACAATGCAGGAGATCCAGCGACTGGTCGACGCGCGCGGGCCGGGCGGGATCGTCGTTCGAGACCCGGAAACGCTCACCTGCTTCCGCTGCCAGATTCGATCCACCAACGCCTACCGGCGCGACCGGGTGTTCTTGGCCGGCGACGCCGCCCACATCCACGCCCCAACCGGCGCGCAGGGCATGAACCTCGGGATCAACGACGCTGCCAACCTGGGCTGGAAACTGGCCTACGTGCTCGCAGGCCGGGCGCCCGTCACGCTCCTCGACAGCTACGGCACCGAGCGACGGCCAGCAGCCCAACAAGTGATGGCCTTCACCGACAATCTGGTCCGTTTCGTCCTGGAGGCCTCTCCCGTCAAGCGGACGCTGCGGCGCGCGATGATGCCGCTGCTCCGGACCCCCAGTATGAAGCGCCGCCTCGCGAACCGCATGGCGCAGCTGACGATCGCCTACCCGGACAGCCCGATCACGCGACCCGGGCGGGTACGCGGTCTTCCGAGGCCGGGCGCGCGGATGCCCAACATCCGCCTGCGCGATGGCCGCACACTGCATGAGGCGCTCCGAGACGGCGACCACGTGCTGGCTGGCCCGGCGGATGGCCTGCCAGGTCGGGCGCTGGTACGTCCTGACGGCTATGTCGCGGCCGTCGACCGAGACGGCGACAACGCTACGCTTTACGATTACGTGCAGACAGTGCGAACCCTTGCGCCCAGCGGCAGATAGCGGTCATCGGTCCGCTGCCTTCAACTGCTGGGACCAGTCCGCGAAGAACGCGCGGGCCGATGCGACGTCACCGCTCGGCAGCGGGATCTCCTCATCCGCAAAAGCGTTCGATGTGCGCATCAGCTGCACCAATACACCGAGGTCGAAGCCAGCGTCGAGGAGCGCAGCCATGTCCGGCAGCTCGTCCCGGGAGAAAAGCGCCGCGCGAGCACGTCAGCGAAATCGCGCGCCGCCGCCCTGCCGAAGAGCGCAAGGTCAGGCCCTGAATTTCGTGGGGTGCACAGAATCCATACCCGCAGGTCAGCAACGCGGCGCCGTCTTCGAGGCGCACCATGGTGCGCGAAGATTCGGCGCCGCTTGTGGTTGCAGCGGTGGCTGTTTGGGGCGGATGCTGGCGGGGTTCGTCGTGGTCGACCCCGAATGCTCTGTGGTGCCGGTGAGCCTGTAGGTCAGCATGGTGGCGGAGGGCTTCCACGGGAACCGTGGATTGGTGCCAGCGAGCCCGAGCGTCAGACTTTCGAATCTCTGTGGTTCCCCCCGAATCGTGGAGGGCTTCTCTATGCGGCTTCCCGGTCGGGGGCCGCGGTGTTCTCGTAGTTGATCGGGCTCATCATGCCCGCCGAGCTGTGCCGGCGGTCGTGGTTGTAGAACCCGTAGCACCAGTCCAGCACGACGGCCTGGGCCTGGCCGGTGTTCTTGAACTCGTGGAGTGAGAGGACCTCCCACTCCAGGGAGGAGAAGAACGCCTCCGCGGCGGCGTTGTCGAAGCACGACCCGACCCGGCCCATCGACTGCCGGATCCCGAGTTGCCGGCACAGCTTGGTGAACGCGTTCGCGGTGTAGGTCGAGCCGCGGTCGGTGTGGAAGATGACCCGCTCGGCCTCGTCCTCGCGCCAGATCGCGTCCCGTCCGCCGCGCGCAGCCACGGCCATCTTGATCGCCGCGCACGCCAGCTCGGCGTCCGGGTGCAGCGACGTGGCGGCACCGAGCAGACGGCGGGAGTACAGGTCGATCACGGTCGCCAGGTACAACTTCCCCGCAGCGGTGGGGATCTCGGTCATGTCGCCCACCCACCGGGCGTTCGGAGCGGCGGCGGTGAAGTCGCGACGCAGCAGGTCGGGGAACTTCGGTGCGGCCTTGTCCTGCCTGGTCAGGCCGTTCCTGCGCTTGATCCGCCGTGCCACCAGGCCCTGGCGGCGCATCGAGTCCGCGACCGTCTTCTCCGAGACCTTCCAGCCGTCATCGCGCAGGTCGGCGTGCAGCCGCGGTGAGCCATGCAGCCCACGAGCCTTCCTGAACGCGACCGCAACCGCGCGGTCGAGGGTCTCGCGGCGCCGGTCCCGGGCAGTGTGCAGCCCGCTGGCCGCGCCCGGCCCGGCAGCCCGGCCGAGCCATTTGTAGAACCACGCCAGGCTGACCCCCGAGCAGGGCGCAGACGACCGTGTGTGGCACCCGGTAGTTGGTCCTCTGGTCGGCGATGAAGCGTGCCACGCTCACTTCGTCGCCTCCTTGACCCACAGGACCACGGATCGCTTGAGGACATCACGCTCCATCCGCAGCTCGGCGTTCTCCGCACGCAGCCGTTTGAGCTCCTCGACGTCGTCCTTCGACAACCCCTTGGTGCCCTCGGCCGCCTCGCGTGCGCGGTTCACCCAGTTGCCCAGGGTGCCCTCGTTCACGCCGAGGTCACGTGCGACCTGCGCGATCGGCTTGCTGGTCTCCTCGACGATCCGAACAGCTCCCTCACGGAACTCCCGGTCGTACTTCTTCCGCTTCTCTGGCATCTCGATCCTCATTGTCGATGCCTCTACGGTCCGGGGGGAACCTCAGTGCCGAGCTCGGCGGTGTGCTGCTTGGAGTAGTGGATGTCTGGCACCAGGTAGAACCAGTCGGCGCCGGGTTGGTCGGTCGGGCCGACGATGTTGGTCGCGCCCCACCAGGAGCGGACGTCGATGATCGCCTCGTAGGCCTCCTGCGGCGTTGCGTTCACGGTGATGGTGTGGGTCAGGTCGTTCATGTATCGATCCTTTCGTGATGGTGGCGGGGGAATCTCACCGATGAATTGACTGCGCCCAGCGCGGCGATGACAGCGAGGGCGAGGAACGCGGCGTGGTATCCGTCGAGGCCGGCCTGTGATGCGAGTACCGTCGCCACCACGGCCACGCCGATCGCGCCACCGATCTCGCGCGATGTCTCGACCAGCCCGGAGGCGACGCCGGTCAGCCGTTCTTCGACGCCGGCGAGTGCGGCGATCTGGACTGCGGGCGCCGCTGCCCCTACCGCGATCCCGGCGAGCAGGAATGCCGGTAGCAGGTCGGTCCAGTAGTCGGCTTCGGCGGGGACGCGGGCCAGCAGCAGCATGGAGACGGCGAGCAGCGCCTGGCCACCGATGATCAGCTTCCTGGGGCCGAGCACGGTGGCGAGCTTGCTGCCGGTGAGGCCGGCGGCGAAGAACGAGATGCCGGACGTGGCCACCCATGCGACGCCGGTCTTGGTTGCCGAGTACCCCAGCACCTGCTGCATCAGCAGGGTGCCGAAGAAGATCAGCCCGAAGAACGTGCTGAAGGTGAACAGGGCGCTCAGGTTGGCGGCCACCAGCGTGCGGTTGCGCACCGCGATGCCCGGGACGAGCGGCTCCCGCGAGGTCGTCTCGATGGCGAGGAACGCGACCATCAGCGCGGCCGCGCCGGCGAACAGACCCAGCGTCGACCACCCCGCCCAGCCGTCCTCCGGTCCCTGGCTCAGGGCATAGACGAGTAGCAACAGGCTCCCGGTGAGCGTCACCGCGCCAGCGACGTCGAACGGTTCGCCGGTAACCTCGCGCGCCTCCCCCCTGAGGAAGCGCGCCGCCATCGCGATCAGGGCGATGCCGATCGGTACGTTCAGGAGGAAGATCGCCCGCCAGCCCGGCCCGTCAGTCAGTAGCCCGCTGGCGATCACCCCGACCGTCGCCGAGATTCCCGCAACGGCGCCGTAGAGACCGAGGGCGCGATTGCGCGCGGCGCCCTCCTCGAACGTGACTGCGAGGATCGACAGCGCGGCCGGGGGGATCATCGCCGCACCGAATCCCTGGAGGGCACGGGAAGCGATCAGCAGGTCGGCGCTCTCGGCCAGTCCGGCGAGCAACGACGCCGCGGTGAAGATCGCCAGGCCGGAGATCAGCACGCGCTTGCGCCCGACCAGGTCGGCCAGCCGGCCGCCGAGCATCAGGAACCCGCCGAGCATCAGCCCGTAGGCAATCACCACCCACTGCAGCGAGTCCTGGCTCATGGCGAGGTCGGCCTGGATCGAGGGCAGTGCGACGTTCACGATCGCGATGTCCAGGACGACCATGAACTGCGCCGCGCACAGCAGCAGCAGGATCAACCCCGTCTTCGGGGGCGCGGCGGTCACGGTTCTCACGCGGCCACCGCTTCGAAGACCAGGTGGGGAAGGCTCCCCAGCAGCCGGCTTTCGGTGAGGCGGAAGACCTTGCGGTCCGCGGTCTCGCCCCACAGCCGCGGGCCGGCGCCGACAACAAACGGGTGGATGGTCAGCCGGAGCTCGTCGACCAGGTCGTGGTCGATGAGCGCCCGCACCAGCAGGGCGCTGGCGTAGACGACGATCTCGCCCTGCACCTCGGCGCGCAGCTTGGCGACCTGCGCCACGACGTCCCCGCTGAGAACTTTCGCATTCCCCCACTGCGGTTCGTCGATCGTCGAGGAGATGACGTACTTCGGCATCGTGTTCAGCCGGTCGGCCCACTGTCCGGTGCGCTCGCGCCAACGTGCTGCGAACCAAGCGTCGCTGCGGCGGCCGAGCAGCAGCGCCTCGGCTGCGACCGACTCGGCGAACTCATGCTCGGTCCATCTCTCGCGGTCGGCCTGCGACATCTCGTTGACCCAACCACCGCGGCTGGTTCCCTCCACTCCGGATGGGTCGTCGACGACCCCGTCGAGCGAAATCTGTTCGCTGACCACGATCTTTCCCATGGCTCTCGCCTTCCCTCTTTGACTGACATCGGGGTAGACACCGGACCGTCGGGAAAGCGGGCGGCGATCGAACGCCCAGTTTTCGGCTGCGGCGGTGTCAGTACCGGGAGAAGATGAGTCCGACGAAGAGGCGCCCATGACCACTGCACTGCTGGAGAGAGCGAGGGCCGGCGACGGCGCGGCCTTCCGGGAGCTGATCGACCCGTTCCGCCGCGAGTTGCACGTGCACTGCTACCGGATGCTTGGGTCCTACCAAGACGCCGAGGACGTGCTGCAGGAAACGCTACTTGCGGCATGGACGGGGCTGGCCGGATACGAGGGGCGCTCGTCGCTGCGGACCTGGCTCTACCGGATCGCCACCAACTCGTGCCTCAACGCGCGCCGGGCCGAGAGTCGGCGGCCAGCGAAGGAGTGGGACGTGCCAAACGTTCAACCGCCGGAGCCCACGCGGCTCGGCGAGGTGCCGTGGCTGGAGCCGTACCCGGACGTCGCCCTCCAGGGGCTGACGATCCCGCTCGGCCCGGAGGCCCGCTATGAGCAGTCCGAGTCGATGTCGCTGGCGTTCGTCACCGCATTGCAGGCTCTGCCGCCGCGGCAGGTGGCGGTGCTGATCCTGCGTGATGTACTCGGCTTCCCGGCCCAGGATGTGGCCGAGATGTTGGAGACGACTGTCAGTGCGGTCAACAGTGCCCTGAAGCGGGCGCGAGCGACCTTGGCGGAGCGGCGGGACGAGCCTGCCCCCGTGCCGACGCGAGCGGAGCAGGACCTCATCGAGCGATTCGTGCAGGCCTATTCCTCGGCGGATGTCGACGGGCTCGTCGCACTGCTCACCAACGACATCTTCATCTCGATGCCGCCGCTGCCGTTCGAATATGAGGGCCTCGATGCCGTCGCGGGCTTCCTTGCCGCCGTCTTCCGCAGCGGCCGGGCTCTCGACCTTGTTCCGACCAGCGCCAACGGCCAACCGGCGTTCGGCGCCTACTTGCGCGGACCGGACGGGGTGAGCCACGGCAACGGCCTCATCGTGTTGACTCTGAGGGGCACCAAGATCTGCGCCATGACCCGCTTCGAGACCAGCGTGCTCCCGCACTTTGGGCTGCCACGCTCGCTGCGATCCGAGTAGGCGGCGATGGCCGAACCAGCACCGGAAACGAGTGCGGCCTCGGTCACGCGGGGCACCGTATTTCGCCTCCTGCGACAAGGCCGTCCGTGACGGCTACTCGCGCCCGGCCTACGGGCCGCTTGCCAAGGCGGTCTACTACGAGAACGACAGCCGACTTGACCGCGACAAGGACGGAACGGCCTGCGAGAACTAGGCGGGGCGGCTCGACCTGGACAACCCCGGATCGAGACGATACGGGCGAGCACCGACTTGGCGACGAGGTTCGCAACTGGCATCTCCATGCGCTTCCTGCGCCGGGCACGTTTCCAGGACCGGGTTCACTCCCCCGGCTTCTGTAGCCGGACGCGTTCGAAGTACCCAGCCCACAGTCGCTCACGCTCCACCACTTTGAAACCGACCCGTTCGCCGAGTGTCGCCGGTCGTCCTTGTCGCCAGCGCGACTCAAAGTGATCGAGGAGTAGCAGCAACCCACCGGGCCTGACCACGCGAAAGGCCTCAGCCAGAGTGGCGGCGCGGTCGTCCACGTCACAGATGGCCAAGGTGCAGACCAAAGTGTCGAACGTGTCGTTGCCGAACGGGAGCCGGTGACCGTCGGCGACAGCCAGGCGAACGGTCCGATCCAGCTCATGTGCACGGCTCCGACGAGACCTCGACACATTCGCGGTCGAGATCCACCGCGACCAGTTCAACGTCGCCCGGGTACCAATGGAAGTTGAGCCCGGTGCCGGCCCCCAGCTCCAGGGTTCGCCCTCTCGCCTGGCGACATACCCATTCCCGGCTGTGCCGGATCGTTAACCACTCGATGCCGTACCCGGATCCGTACCCCGAGCGACGGTCTAGCCTGCGTCGCCGGGCGCGGTCGGTTCGGGATCGGGACAGCATGCGGAACACCTGCTGTTGAGGGTACGCCGGAACCGTCCCCGAGCTCCGAGTCCGTGGGCCGCTCGACAGACTGCGGTCGCGTAGCCAGGCCAGGGACTCCACGACCTGCCCGCATCAGGCCTACGCGTGGATATGGTCGACTGATGGCAGCGGGACCCTGTTGGTGAACCTGGACCGGCGGGAAGACGGGCGGGGAAACGGTGGCTGGACGCGAGGATCTCACTCGTGGCCGCGAGGCTGGTCAGAAGCGCGCGTGGGGCGATGCATACAGGTCACTGTCGCTGGCCGACGAGTCAGCTCCTTGGCTGGGCAGGATCTCGAGCTGCTGGCAGCGGCGGCCTATCTCCTCGGCCACGCGGAGGAGTGTCGGAGCGCGCTGCAGCGTGCCCATCGCGCTCATGTCGCGGCGGGTGAATCCCGGCGTGCCGCGCGATGCCTGTTCTGGATCGCGTTCACTCTGCTCCTCGAGGGTGACCTGGCGCCCGCCAGCGGCTGGCTCGCGCGAGCCAGCCGGCTGCTGGACCATGAGCAGGAATGCGCAGAGCTTGGCTTGCTTCTGCTTCCGGACGCTGTCATGGCCGGCGCGGCGGGTGACTATCGCGGTTCCGAGGCTGCTGCCGCTCGGGCAGTGGAGATCGGTGCTCGAGCCGGCGACGCGGACCTCGTGACGCTCGGGCTGCACTTCCAAGGTCGCGCCCTGGTGAGGCAGGGGAGGTTGCGCGAAGGCCTGGCCCTGCTCGACGAGGCCATGGTCGCGGTCGTCGCCGGCGAGGTGTGGCCCCCCGTGGCCGGCAACGTCTACTGCTCGATGATCGACGCCTGCCGAGAGATATCGGATCTGCGACGCGCGCAGGAGTGGACTGCGACGCTGGCCGCGTGGTGGGCGACGCAGCCGGACATGGTCACCTTCACGGGCCAGTGCCTGGTCCACCGGGCCGAGATCATGCAGCTGCATGGGCAATGGCCGGCGGCTGTCGAGGAGGCCAAGCGGGCGTGTGAGCGGTTCGCTCACGCCGCGGACAAGTACGCCACGGGCACGGCCTACTACCGGCAGGCTGAGGTCTATCGAGAACGTGGCGACTTCGCGGCCGCCGAGGCTGCCTATCGCGAAGCCAGCCAGTGGGGGCTGGAGCCGCAGCCGGGCCTTGTCCTGCTCTGGTTGGCTCAGGGAAAGACACAGGCGGCGGAGGCGGCAATCCGCCGGGTTGTTGTCGAGACGATCGACCGCCTCATGCGAGTGAAGGTGCTCCCGGCCTATGTCGAGATCATGCTGGCCGCCGGCGATGTCCCTGCAGCACGCGAGGCCGCGGACGAGCTCGCGGAGATCGCCCACGACTACGACATGCCAGCCCTGCACGCATCCGCGGGCCACGCTCTCGGGGCTGTCCTGCTCGCCGAAGGCGAAGCCCGGAGCGCACTCGGCGCCTTGCGAGCCGCCTGGGATGCATGGCGCGAACTCGATGTCCCGTACGAGGCCGCGCGGGCGCGCGTGCTCATCGCGCTCGGCTGCCGGGCACTCGGGGACGAGGACTCCGCGGCACTGGAGCTCGATGCGGCCAGCAGGGTCTTCGCCGAGCTCGGCGCGGCCGCGGATCTCGCAGCCGTCGAGCACCTCACCCGCAAGCAGACGGACGCGGAGGCGCACGGGCTGACCCCGCGGGAGCTCCAGGTGCTCCGGCTCCTCGCCACCGGCAAGACCAACCACGCCATCGCCGCCGACCTGGTCATCGCCGAGAAGACGGTCGACCGGCACGTGACCAACATCTTCACCAAGCTCGGTCTCTCCTCGCGCGCGGCGGCCACGGCGTACGCGTACGAGCACCGGCTCGTCTAGCGGGCACCGCGGGAAACACCCCATCAGCAATCGACGAGTCTGGGGTGTTCTCCCGAAGCGCCCTGCCCGTGCCGGTCCCTAGCGTCGTGACCGCAACATTCCACGTGGCACTGGCATCCAGCTCCACCCGTTCGGAAGGGACCATGCGATGACACACGCGAGCGAACGGCTTCGGTCGACCAGCACCGAGGTCAACCGTGCACAGCGCGAGTACTGGGACGACGCAGGGCCACGGCAATATCGGGAGTTCGGTGACACGAACGAGGCGCTGATCGCGCCGTTCGGCCAGGCGATGCTCGATGCGGCTCGATTGCAGCCGGGCGAGCGGGTGCTCGACGTGGGCTGTGGCTTCGGCACGTCGACGCTCGAGGCGGCCGAGCGAGTGGCGCCCTCGGGCCGGGTAGTCGGCGTCGACATCTCCGCCGCCATGCTGGAGCCCGCGCGCCGACGTGTCGCCGCTGCCGGTCGGGACATATCGATCTGCTGCAGGCGGATGCGCAGGTGCACCGCTTCGAGGCGGGATCCTTCGATGCGGTGATCAGTCGGTTCGGGATGATGTTCTTCGAGGATCCCGTGGCCGCGTTCGCCAACCTCGCTGGCGCGCTCCAACCGGGCGGACGGTTGTTCTTCGTGTGCCCGCAGGATCCGCTCAAGAGCGAGTGGGTCGCCGTAGCGCTCGGCGCCGCCATCGCGACGCTGGGTCGGGCTCCGGATCTCGGCGCCCCGGGCGCTGCTGGCGCGTTCGCGTTGGCCGACGGAGATCGGCTGACGCGACTGCTGGACGCAGGTGGCTTCCAAGAGGTGCAGCTGGAGACCGTCACCCGGCCGGTGTGTCTCGGTCGCACTACCGATGACACGGCCAGCTTCATCATGTCGCTGCCCGAGAGCAAGGCTCTCTTCGCCGGCGCCCCGAAGGAGACGGTTGAGGCAGCCGTCGCGGCTCTGCGTGCCGCGTTTGCGCCCTACCTCGGATCCCACGGGGTGGTCATGGACGCCACCGCATGGCTCGTGTCGACCCACACGTGACCAGCGGCGTTCACGGCCGCCCGAGGACCGACCGAAGGGAGTGACGTCATGAAGATCGAGGAGAGCATCATCATCGGTCGCCGACCCGAGGGAGTGTTCGCGTTCCTGGAGGTCCGATCGAACGACGCCACGTGGATGGCAGCGGTGCTCGAATCAGAATGGCTAGACGATACGGCGGCCGACCCGGCTGCGCCGATCGGTGTGGGTCGCCGTGGGCGAATGCTCCTGAAACTGCCGGGCCGCCGGGCCGAGTTCGTCGACGAGGTGACCGAGTACGAGCCGGGCAGGCGCATCGCACACCGGACCGTTAAGGGGCCGATCCCGTTGAATACGGCATGCATCTGCGAGCCAGCAGGCGACGGCTGCCGGACGACAGTCGTCGGCGCCACCGAGCGTCTTCCCGGCGGGCTGCTCGGCCGCGCCGCCACCCCGGTTGTCGCGATGGTCATGCGACGCGGCTTCAAGGCAGACCTGGTCCGCCTGAAGAGGATCCTCGAAGCGGAGGGCCACCCCACCACCTGACCGGATGTAGAAGGTCCACCTGCGTCGCGGGATGGTGTTGTGACTCAGGGCTGCATCGAGCGCCAGGCCTTGGCGCGCAAGGGCCGTCGGCGTCTACCGGCTGTGGCGCGACCTCGGGTTCGCCGTCGGCGCCCTCCTCACCGGAGTCCTCGCCGATGCCTTCGGGGATCGTGAAGCCATCTCGGGCCATCGCTGGCCTCACTGCCGGCTCCGGGCTCCTGGACGCGGTGCGCATGGATGAAACCCACCCGCGCCACGGCAGGCAATGAAGGCGGGCGATCAGGCTGCGACGGCGTCGACGTACCGCTGCAGGTAGAGCGGCCAGCCGCCCTGCTCAGCCACGCCTTCGCGCACGGACTCCCAGCCCTCGCCATGGCGCTCGAGGTGGCGGTGCTCCAGTTCGACGCGGGTACGGTTCGGCCCCTCGGGGATGAAGGTGACCTCAACCTCGCTCGCCTGGGAGGGGTCGGTCTCGAGCTGCCAGGTCGGTGAGATATCCCAGCTGATCACAAAGCGCCGCGGTGCATCGAAGGCCAGCACCCGCGCCCAGCGGCACACGGAGCCGTTCTCGCCGCGGTCGTAGACATGTCCGCCGACCTGCGTCTCGAACACGGTCTCCGCGATCGGCTCGGGAGCGAGCAGGTTGTGCTCGCGCGGCTTGATCTGGTCGAACTGCTCGGTGAACACCCGGAAGGCGTGCTCGGCGGACACCTCTACGGTGACCTCGAATCGGACTGCTTCGCTCTCCGTCGTGCTGGTCATGTCTCACTCCGATTCCTGTGGCTCGGCCTCGGCGAGCCTCTTGAAGTTGGTTAACGCCGCGCTCCAGAAGGTCTCGAGCTCGGCGCGCATCGCCCGCAGGCCGTCGGGCTCGACGGCGTAGATGCGGCGAGTGCCCTCGGGTCGAACCCGCACGAGGTCGGCGTCCTTGAGCACCCGCAGGTGTTGCGAGACGGCCGGCCGGCTGACCGGCAGCTCGCTCGCGAGGTCCGAAACCGATCGGGGTCGCACCGACAGTCTGGAGAAGATCTCCCGTCTGGTCGGGTCAGCCAGTGCCGTCCAGGCGTCGACTGCGTAAGTGGTCACGAACGGTAAGTTACTGCTTACGGATGCTGGAATCAAGGCTGCGCAGCAGCGAGCACGTCGCCATCACGAAGGAATTCGACGAGTCTCGGCACTTCCAAACGCGCTTCTTGACACCCGATTCTGTGGCCAAGAAAATGTGCCCTTGACGGGTCATGGCCAGGAGCCTGCACTGGCTGGACCGCCAGATCGCGTCCCGGTGGTGTGGCTCGTCCATCATCCACCGGGGCGCGGCGTTGGACTAAAGAGTCCGCTCCTGGGGGTGTATTCATCCCGGAGCGTCCGTTCTAGCGTCCTGACTTAAGGTCGCTCGACACTAGTTAACTCGGGTGACGTGGCGGCTGCGTGGGACCGGGGAGGCGGCCCGCGCGAGGGTGTCGGCGGCGCCCTCCCACCGAAGCGACGTCGACACTCCAACCGTGCCTCATGCGTGGAAAGCCTCGCACTAGCGGAACCCCGGCGATCCGGTGGGGGGGAGCAGGACCGCCGAGGCCCCTGACGGGCGACCTCATACGTCCACTGTGGGGTTTTGGGATGGGCACACCCGCCTCTGTCAGTGTGGGGAGCAATCGCGCGGGTTGTATTCACCCCAATGGGTCGCTAAAGAGAAGCGAAGTCGCTCGGACAAGCCACACTTGCGGGTGTATCGCGGGCCAATGGGCTCCTCCAGACTGGTCATGCAGTAATTGGGGGCGTGACCAGGCCATCGGGGGGTGTGCCTGAGCGACCTACTGAGACAGAACCGCCTACGGACCGAAACCGTGGGCGGTTCTTCTATGCCGGACGAATCGAGTCGGCCGCGAACGTGTCGAGCCGCCGCGTGGGCTCGCCATCCGGGCGCCACTGCACATCGCCATGCCACGAACCGTCCTCGCGCTGGGTCCACATGCGCAGCTCGCCCTCGCACCAGACGCCGTCGACCAGCACCTCGATGTCGGGACGTTCGTCGGGCAGGTAGACGCGGTGCAGTCTTCGCCCTCGCGGTGTCGAGGTTGGGTTCACGATCCTCCGGGCGTGTTGCGAGCTCCCACCGCCCAACTACCGGTCCGGAGAGTCAGGGCCGACCTCCTCCCGATGCCCGCGCCTCTTCCACATGACGTCCCCATTTCTCCTGTAGGGGTGTTGACGTGTCGTCAGGCGACGAGCACCAGGTCGATGAGAAGGGCGGTCCCGAGCCCGATCGCGATGGCGAGCAGCAGGCTGCCGGTGCGGCGTGCGGCGACCCCCATCGTGATGACCGAGACGAGAACCAGGACCGCCGCGAGGACGCCGCTGCCACGCATGGCGAAGTCGGTCTCGACGGCCACGAGGGAGGCCAACACGGCGGGGCCGAGGCCGCCGAGTGCCTGTCGGACGGGATCGGGCAGCCAGGTGACCGGAGGCGGCGACATCGACATCGTGCTGATCTCCGGCTTCGTGTCACACCTCGACCTCGACTGGGACGACCCCCGGCACGCCTACTTCCTCGACCGGCTGGGCACGATGGGCCGCCTGATCAGGTTCGACAAGCGCGGCACCGGCATGTCCGACCGCCCGCCAGGCGTGCCCGACCTCGAGCACCGCATGCACGACGTGCTGGCGGTCATGGACGCGGTGGGCTCCGAACGCGCCGTGCTGGTCGGCTACTCCGAGGGTGGTCCGATGGCAATGATGCTCGCCGCCATGCATCCCGAACGCGTGCAGTCGCTCGTGCTCTACGGCACCTACGCCCGCCGAACCTGGGCCGAGGACTATCCCTGGGCCCAGACCCAAGAGGATCGCGAGCACTACACCGAGAAGCTGGTGACCTCGTGGGACTGGGAGGCGGACCTCCGCATGCGGTGCCCCTCCGGCGACAAGGCGATGCAGCAGTGGTGGTCCCACCGGATGCGGGCAGCGGCCACACCGGGCACCATCCGCGCGTTGATGGACATGAACTCGCTCGTCGACGTCCGAGATCTTCTCCCGACCATCGGGGTTCCGGCGCTCGTGCTCCACCGCACCGGCGACGCTCTGTTCGACGTCGAGGAGTCGCGCTACATCGCCGAGCGCCTCCCTCACGCCCGCCTGGTCAAGCTCGAAGGCGCCGACCACTTCGTCTCAGGCAACCCCGCGCAGATCCTCGACGCCATGGAACCTTTCGTCTCCGCCACACCCAGGCAGACCCCTCACCTGGCCCTGGCCGCTGTGGTGTTCGCGCCCGGCCGCGACGGATCGGTCGTGACCCGCGAGCTGGTCGATGCCGGCGGCCGGCGCCGACACACGGCTGGCGGGGACGTTGTGGTCCTCTTCGACGGTCCCGCCACCGGGGTGCGTGCAGGTCTCGCGGCTCTCTCGGGCGACCGAGACGCACGCATCGGGTTGGCCATCGCCGAGGTGGCCGTCGCACGAGGCCCGGTGTCGGGCGCGGGAGTCGACCTCGCGGTACGGCTCGGCACCGATGGGTCTCGGGGCGAGCTGCTGGTGAGCGCCACGGCCGGGGTGCTGCTCGCCTCCGCCGACATCGACCTCGAGCCACGCCACGACGGCTCGCTCCTCGCCATCGGCAGCGTCTAGGTGTAGATCCCAGGCAGGTTCGTCAGGTCAGGCATCGGGCTCCTTGAGACTTGAGGGTGTCTAGTCGCTCTCGCCAACAAGGAGCCCGATGAATCTCCACGCCAATGCCCCGCTGTCTCCGCTGGGGCGTCGTCTGATGTGTCAACGCGTCCGCGAGCAGGCTTGGACCGTTGCCGATGCCGCCGCTGCGGCGAACCTGAGCCAGCGGCGTGCCTACGTGTGGCTGGCCCGCTACGACGCGGGGGAACCGATGACCGACAGGTCGAGCCGGCCGCATCGTTCCCCCCGGCGGACACCGGCGCGAGTGGTGGCCGCGATCGTGCGGCTACGCCGGCTGCGCAAGACCAGCTCGATGATCGCGGCGGCGTTGAGGATCGCGGTCTCCACGGTGGGCGCGGTGTTGGTGCGGGAGGGCCGAACCGACTCTCCAGCTCGACTTACTGCTCCGGCAACGCGTCAGGGTCTTGACGCTCCATGGCCCGGCGTGCCTGCTCGCGAATCCGGTTGCCAACCACCCTGGTGAAGACCACGCTGCTCACGAGGCCGGCGATCACGACACCCCCCGCGATGGTCCCCATCAGCGCCATGCCCTCGGGGCTCTTCCAGACGAGCCCGCTCAGGTAGAGAACCAGCCCGACGGTCAAGAGCAGGAAGCCGACCCGTTTCTCCGCCAATAGCTGGGCGTGGGTGGACAGAGCGTCGGGCTCCCCCACCGCGGCGCCCTCCGCGCCAATGTCCTCGCGCAGCTCCGCGATCGACTCGGCGTTGTGGGCGTGCGAAAGGACACCCGCACCAACCAGGTCCAACGCCACGCCGCTCACCAGGAGCACCTCGGTAGCCAGAGCCACAACGCATCCTCTCTCGTCAGCGAGTGCGAACTACGCTCGCAGTCTCTCAACCTTCGACTGAGACCGCCGCGGCTTCAATCCTCGCTCGACATTAGGAGAGGACAAGCACCTGGACGCCTTGCTCATCAAGATCCCGAAGCGGCGCGCAACTCGGGCATCAGCCGCGCCAAGCTTTTACGAACTCATCGCCTCCGGCGCCCTGCGAGCCGTGAAGGTTGACGACTGCCGCCGCATCCGCACCAGCTCGCTGGGGCTGCCCCCGCAGATCGTGCGGATAACCCCCTGGGGACCACGCGCTGCGACCCAGATCATGGAGACATGAACGAGGTTGCGCGTGCTCAGGTTGGGGTTCTGGTCGTCGACGACCAGGACCCGTTCCGGCGTGCAATGGCGGCCGTCGTGGACGAGACCGACGGGTTCGCCGTGGTCGGGGTCGTCGCGTCGGGGGAGGAGTCGGTCGCTGCGGCGGCGCAGCTCCAGCCCGACCTGGTGCTGATGGACGTCAACCTGCCGGGCATCGACGGGATCGAGGCTGCCCGCCAGATCCGCGGGCGGACGCCGGCTCCGGTGGTCGTCCTGTTGTCCACCTACGACGAGGACGACTTCGACCTGTCCGGGTGCGGTGTGGCGGCGTACATCTCCAAGTCCGCCCTCAGCCCGGCACGCCTGCTGCAAGCGTGGTCGGAAGCCTGACCCGCATGCCCTGGCCGCTGCCGGGCTCGGGAACGTCGAGCGCTCCATCGCAGGCCTCGATCCGATCGACGATCGCCAGCCGGTTGAGGGCTTCGAGGTCGACGCCGTGGATGGCGATCAAGAGCTCGTTGCCGTCGTGGAGGCTGAGGGTGACCTCGCCGGCGGGGTGCTCGAGCACCTCCGCGCAGCAGTAGTACGCCGCCGCCTCGACCTGCTCGGCGAGCCTTGCCGTCGCGACCTCGGGGTCGATCCGCACCGCGTCGGCGCGCTGCACCCGAGCCGCTTGCGACGCCAGGGCCGAGGCGAGTCCCGAGCGAGTCAGGTTGGTCGGATAGATGCCGCGCGTGAGCTCGCGCAGCGACTCGACCGCCTGGGTCGCCAGGTCGACGCACTCCTCGATGCGCTCGGCCGAGGAGCGGCCCGTGGCTGCTTGCGCGACGTCGGCGCGCAGGGTGTGCATCGTCGGGAGCACCCGTACGGCGATCGAGGACTCCAACCGCCGCCGCTCGGTGTCGACGGCGCCGATGATCCGGTTGCGCGAGGCGGTCAGCGCACGGGTGTGCCGGTCGAGCTGCCGCACGCGCGCGGCGAGCTCGAGCTCGAGCCGGACGTTTCGGAGGGCCAGCGCCGCCTGCTCCGCGATGTCGGAGAGCAGCCGGTGCTCGAGGGGCCGGATGTCGCGTCCGGGCGGGAGCGTCAGGACCACCGAGCCGAGACGACCCGACGCGTCCTCGATCGGCACCTCGACGTCACTGTCAGTCGCAACATCACCCGAAGCTTCCGCCGGCCACGTCGCCGTCAGACCGGTGTCGCCGTCGTCATCGCCGTCGAGCCGGACGACCGCCCGCTGTGCATGGACCGCCTCGCCCGCGGCGGCAGCGATGGTCGGAAGCAGCTCGTCGGTGGCCGGGCTGCGACCGATCGTGCCGCTGAAGTCGGCGAGCGCGTCGTACGGCGCGGCCCGGTTGCCGTACGCCAGGCGATCGGCGACACCGAGAACACGTCGACGCAGCGGCTGGAACGCCAACGCCACGACCGCCGTGGCGAGCAACGACCACCAGAAGCCGCCGCCGGTCCTGCCCTCAACGGAGCGACCGAGCGCCACGACCAGGCCGACGTAGCCGAGCGCCACCAACGCCGTCGCGATCGCGAGGGCCAGCGCCCGGCTCACGATGACCTCGACGTCGTAGAGCCGGTAGCGCAGCACCGCCACCGCGATGCACACGACCAGCAGCACGTAGGACAGGTAGAGCGGCACGCTCGTCCAGCCCGACTGCCTGCCCTCGTTGAGGCCCTGCCCGACGATCAGCCCGACGAGGGCGAGCCCAACGCTGGCGGCGCCGATGGTGACGACCCGGAGCTGCTGCCGGGTCGCGCCGGTCGAGTGGCGGAGCCGGCGTAGCATGCCCACAACGCTGGTCAGGAGCATCAGCGTGATCAGCACGACGCCGCCGCTGAGACAAACCTGGGCAGCGACAGAGGCGTCGACGGGGTCGCCGTTCCGGTTGATGCCGTTCGGGCCGACCAGGACCAACCCCAGGACGAACAGGCCGTACGCCGCCCACGTGACGCGCCCCACCCAGCGCCACCGAGGCGACAGGTAGGTGCCCGAGGGCACCAGGAGGAACGCGCCCGTGAGGAGGGACAGGGCCAGCGGTCCTCCTAGGATCGCGGCGATCCAGCCGGCGAGGTGGCCCTGCGCCGTGGAGCCCTGGCCGTCGTACTGGAGGACCCAGATGCCGTAGGACTCCGCGGCGAGCGAGATGCTCGTCGTGAGGCCGACAAAGTTCAGGATCCAGCCGATGGGGTGGCGCGGATGGGCACCGAGGATGACGGCGCCGAGCACCGCGCTGCCGACCCCCGCGATGGTGACGAGCGGCCAGCCGTGGATGCCGATCGACTTCACCGACAGCGGGGGGTACGACGCCACGACGAGCGCCGTGTCGACGACGGCGAAGAGCATGCTGATGCCGGCGGCGAGCCAGGCGACCCGTCGGGCGTCCACGTCAGGCTCCCTCGGTGGGCACGGTCACGACCACGTCGGTGCCGCCGGCTTGGTTCGTGCGGACGGTGAGGTCGCCATCCATCGAGTCGACGCGGTCGCGCAGGTTGCCGAGCCCCCCGGCCGCAAGGACGGTCGGGACGTCGAACCCCTGCCCGTCGTCGCTCACGAGCAGCTCGATCCGATCACCGACGGTCGCGAACCGCACCTGGATCCGACTGGCGGCGGCGTGCTTGACGGCGTTCTGCACTGCTTCGACGCAGCAGAAGTACAAGGCCGTCTCGAGCTCGGCGGCAGGCCTGCCGGTCAGGTGGTCGAGGACCGCGACCGGGATGGTGCTAGAGGCCACGACGTCGCGCACCGCCGCGGCGACGCCGTCCTCGGTGAGGACCGTCGGATAGATGCCGCGCGACAGGTCGACCAGGCTGGTGATCGCGTTGTCCACAGCGTCTTCCTGCGAGACGAGCACCGCTCGCGCTCGGTCGGGCGACCGTAGGGTCAGGGTGTGGGCGAGGCGGAGGTTGACCACCAGGGCGACGAGGTGCTGCTGGGCCCCGTCGTGGATGTCGCGCTCCAGGCGTCGCCGCTCGGTGTCGTGGGTGTCGACGACGCGTCGGCGCGAGGTCTGGAGGTCACCGGCGAGGGTCGCCAGGTCGGCGGCACGCCGCGCCAGGTCGGTGCGCAGTCGAGCACCGCGCAGGACCAGGCCCGCCTGGGCCGCGAGGCCGGCGAACAGGCGCTCCTCGACCGGCGACAGCGGTTGGTCGGGGTGTTCCTGGAGGCGCAGGACGCCGAGCAGCGCACCGTCGAGGGTGACATCCTGCGCGCGCAGACCGGTCTCGTCCACGGCGGCCGTCCCGCCCGGCTCGGACGCGGACTCCTGGGGCCAGGCGGCCGCCAGCTGCGGCTCGTCGTCGACCACGAGCCAGACCTGGGCCCACCTCGCGCCGGTGCCCTCGGCGAGCAGGCGCGCCATCCGCAGCGGGAGCTCCGCCTGGCTGCCGGGCTCGATCTCGCCGGTGAGCGAGTCGGAGAAGCGGCTCAGGACGTCGTACGGCGCCGCGCGGCCACCCCGGACCCAGCGGGTGGCGACACCCTCGAGCCTCGAGGTCAGCGGCTCCAGCCCCAGCGCGACGATCGCGGTCGCGAGGACCGACAGCCCGAGGTGAGGCGAGTCGGTGTGGCCGATCAACAACCCGCCGCCCAGCACGACGACGACGTAGACGGCTGCGACCGCGAGGAAGGCTCCGCTCCAGACGACCAGGGACACCCGGCGGTCACGCACACTGCCGAGCCGGGGCGACCTCATGTCCGCAGTCTGCGCCAGCGACGCCTCCCTGCGCGGGGAGGCGAGCCGACCACCCGAGTGCGGTCAACCGCACTCCGCACCGACGGCTCCCGGTCAGCGGGTCGCGTCGACGAAGGCGAGGACCGCCATCACCCGGCGGTTGCTCTCACCCTCGTCGTCGAGGCCGAGCTTGAGGAAGACGGCGCTGATGTGCTTCTCGACCGAGCGCTCGCTCATGTACAGCGTCTGGGCGATGCTCGCGTTGGTGCGGCCGCTCGCCATCTGCTCCAGGACGGCGCGCTCCTTGTCGGTGAGCCCCTGCAGCGGCGAGCTCGCCTCGACCGACCGGCGCATCATCAGGCCCTCGACGACCTTGGGGTCGAGCGCCGAGCCGCCGCGAGCCACGTCGTTGAGGGCCCGGACCAGCTCGGTGACGTCGGAGACACGCTCCTTGAGCAGATAGCCGAGCCCGGCCACCCCGTCGGCGAGCAGCGCGAGGGCGTAGTCCTCCTCGACGTACTGCGACAGCACCACCACGCCGATGGACGGGTGCTCGGCCCTGATCTGCTTGGCGGCGTCGATGCCCTCGGTCGTGTGGGTCGGGGGCATCCGGATGTCGGTCAGCACGGCGTCGGGCTGGTGCTCCCGCACCGACTTCAGGAGTGACTGGGGGTCGGCGACGCTCGCGACGAGCTCGATCTCCTCGACCTCGGCGAGCAGGGCGGTGATGCCCTCCCTGACCAGGTAGTTGTCGTCGGCCAGCACGACCCTCAGCGGCATGTGATGGACCCTAGTGGTCCGGGTACGACGCTGCGGCCGGCCCCGAGAGGGACCGGCCGCAGCCATCGGTGTCGAGGCTTTGAAACCCCCACCCTGATGATCAGACCGGCGTGAGCTCGCGCTCCGGCTCGGTGACCGGCTCCACAGCGGCCTCCTGGTCCTCGCCGTCATGGGCGCCCCCCTCGATGTCGATCGTCGGCAGGCGACGCTCGAGCCAGGCCGGCAGCCACCACGCCCTGTGCCCGAGCAGGCTCATCACCGCCGGGACCAGGACCATCCGGATGAGCGTGACGTCCAGGAAGACGGCGACCGACAGGCCGATGCCGAACATCTTGGTCGTGACCTCGAGGTCAAGGATGAAGGAGGCGAAGACGCTGATCATGATGAGCGCTGCGCTGGTGATCACCCTCGCGGTCGACCCGACGCCCTCGATGACAGCGCGCTTGGGGTCGAAGTGCTTGCGGTACTGCTCGCGGACCCGGCTCATCAGGAAAACCTCGTAGTCCATGGAGAGGCCGAACAGGATCGCGAACATCAGCATCGGTGCCAGCGGCATGATCGGCACGGTCTCGTGGACGCCGATCAGGCTCGCGCCCCAGCCCCACTGGAAGACCGCGACGACGACGCCGTACGCCGCCGCAACGCCGAGCACGTTGAGGGCAGCGGCCTTCAGAGGCACCAGCACCGACCGGAACACGATCATCAGCACCAGGAACGACAGCCCGATCACGGCACTGAGGAACCAGGGCATCCGCTGCTGCAGCCGCGCCGAGACGTCGGCGGTCAGTGCGGTCGAGCCGGTGACCGAGGCGTCCACACCGGTGCCGACCATCGCCGCGGGGATGGTGTCCTCGCGAAGGTGCTCGAGCAGCTCGTCGGTGCGGGCGTCCTGCGGGGCGGTCGTCGGCGTCACCGTGATGATCGCAAGGTCGCCCGCCTCGTTCGTCACCGGTGTCCCCACCGATTCCACACCCGCCTGGCCGGCGAGATCCTCGGCAACCCGGTCGAGCGTCGCGCCGGGGATCGTCGAGCCCTCGTCGTCGAGCACCACCTGGAGCGGACCGTTGGTGCCGGGGCCGTAGCCGTCGGCCATCAGGTCGTAGGCCTTGCGGGTGGTCGACGTGGGAGCGTCGTTGCCGGCGTCCGCGAACCCGAGGTGCATCGAGAACACCGGAATGGAGAGAACACCGAGGATCGAGGCCGCCGCGACGCCGTAGCGAACCGGCTTGGCGACGACACGGGCAGCCCAGCGCGCCGAGGCCGCCTCCGGGTTGTAGGCCGGCCGCTGCTTGACGAACGGCACCCGAGCGCTGTTGACGCGGTGCTTGACGACGCCGAGCATCGCGGGCAGGAGCGTGATCGAGGCCAGCATCACGATGGCGACCATGATCGCCGAGCCGTAGCCCATCATCGTCATCATCGGGATGCCCGACACCTTCAGGCCGAGGATCGCGACGATCACGGTGACGCCGGCGAAGAGCACCGACAACCCGGCTGTCGCGTTGGCGCGGCCGATGGCCACGGGCACCGACTGTCCGGCGGCCAGGTTCTGGCGGTGCCGGGACAGGATGAACAGCGCGTAGTCGATGCCGACCCCCAGGCCGAGCATCATGGCGACCACGCCGGTGATCTCCGGCACGGGCATCAGGCCGGACATGATGCCGATGGCGCTGCTGCCGACGACGATGGCCATCAGAGCGGTGGCGATGGGCAGGCTCATGGCGACCAGGGAGCCGAAGGCGATCGCGAGGATGACGATCGCCATCAGGATGCCGATCAGCTCGCTGTTGCCTCCTGCAGGGATGTTCGCGTAGCCGAGACCGCCGTCGTACTCCACCTGGATGCCCGCGTCACGGACGTCTTGGACAGCCTTCTCGGCGGCGTCGAGCTCGGTGCTGCCGATCTTCTCGACGTCGAAGCCGACCGTCGCGAAGGCGGTCTGCCCGTCGGCGCTGAGCGTCGGCCCACGGGGGTCGTAGGGACTGCTCACGGCGATCACGTGCGGACCGGCGGACAGCCGCTCGACGGCCTGCTCGATCGCGGCCTGCTCGGCGGGGCCCGAGAGTCCGTCCTCCGAGTGAAAGATGACGTTCGAGGCGTACAGCGTCTGCTGCGGGAAGCGGTCCTGGATGGCGTCGGCGGCGGCTTGCGAGTCGGACCCGGGCAGGCTGAACGTCTCGTCGTACGCACCGCCGCTGGTGGAGTTGAACGTGAAGATGGCCACGGCGATGACGAGCCAGGCGCCGATGACCCGCCACGGGTGGCGGCCGGCGAAGTGGCCGATGAGGTAGAGAGCGTGAGACATGGTGATTCCTCCGGGGCTGGTCTTGCGGGACGTGGACGGTGCGAATCTGGACATGTCTCGACCGTAGAAATCCCAGAGGCTGCGGGACATCGCGCAGGCCGCACGTCGCGGGGGGTAGGCCGCACGGTCCTCCGGCAGTCACGGTGCGGAAAGCCGCAACTCGTGCGCGGTCAACCGCAATCACGGCGAGTAGGCGCTCCTCTGCGTCGACACCGAAGACACGACCGCTGTCGTCGAGTCCATCGAGATGGACGCCAAGGACCGCCACGTGCTGGCGGCCGCGCTCTCAGCTGACGCGGACACTCTGTTGACCGCACGCTGGATCATTGACGATTACCAGGGGACGGCGAGCCTGCATCAGGCCCGACCACACGACATCCAGACAACTCCGGGAGGGACCTTGCACATCACAGAGATCGGTTGGGCAGGCACACGCACGGCCGCCGCGGAAGAGCTGGCGACCTTCTACGAGTACGTGCTGCGACTTCCCCTCGTACACAAGGAGCCCGGATTCTGGGTGTTCGAACTATCGAACGGCCGTCACGTCGAGGTCTTCGCTGAGTGGTTCCCGGGAAAGGAACATTTCTCGACCGGGCCAGTTGTCGGCTTTGCTGTCGAGGACCTGGCCGTGGCCGTCGACGAATTGCGTGCTGCTGGTGTTGAGCTTCTCGGGCAACCCGGGGCTACGTGGCAGCACTTCAGGGGTCCGGACGGCAACGTCTACGAGCTTGTGCAGTCATAGCCGCACGGAGCTGTCGCATCCCTGCATGGCGAACGGCAGCGACAAGTCCGGCGCGCCGGCCAATAATGGCCGGGTGGCTACGTCTGGGGTTGCGGTCGTGACGGGTGCTTCGCGTGGGCTCGGTGCGGCAATCGCGTTGCGACTTGCAGCTGATGGCCGCCCGGTTGCGGTCAACTACCTACGTGGTCGGGAGGCGGCCATTTCCGTCGTTGAACGGATCAGAAGCGCTGGCGGTGTTGCCGAGGCATTCGGTGCTGATGTCGTCGATGAGAACGGGGTAGCCAGTCTGTTCGCCCAGGTCTCCGAGGCCCTTGGTCCGGTCACTGCGGTCGTCGCCAACGCCACCGGCCCGCAGCCGGAGGTGAGCTTGGTCGATCTGACGTGGCGTTCCCATCTCGACCAACTGGAGTTCTTCGTCAAGAGCCCCACCCTGCTCGTACAGGCGGCCCTTCCGAGCCTGCGGTCCTCGGGCGACGGGCGGGTCATCCTGATCGGTTCCGACCTGGCGGATCGGGCTGCGTCAGGCATGTCGGCGTACGTGGCGGCCAAGAACGCCCAGATCGGGCTCACCAAGGTGTGGGCGAAGGAGCTCGGCCCGGATGGCATCACCGTCAATCTCGTCCAACCCGGGTGGATTCCGGTCGAGCGCCACGCCGGGATCGACACTGACTCCTACGCAGCCGAAGTGCCGCTGCGACGAACTGGAACGCCAGACGACGTCGCCGCGATGGTGGCGCACCTGGCGTCGGACGCCGGCGGCTTCATCACTGGCCAGCGAATCACAGTCAACGGCGGACACATGATCTAGCGACATCGTCGGGCGGTTGAGCATCGCGCCACTCTTCTTCGTTGGGTGGCACCGAGCCGAGGCATGCATCCCGGGCTGCCGCGTCCGCCGATCCGCGGGATATGCGTCATACCGCCGCGATCAGGCGTCGCCTCAACAATCGAATCTGCCGGGTCCGGCCATCCCGCCTAGAGGCCAGGGCAATGACCGCCGCGCGGCCGAACGAAGGAATGAAACGTCTGGGAGACCATGGCGGGCGGCTGACTCGCCCGCCGGGACGCGACCCGCAGGTGCTCGAACCCGAGCGTCAACGCGGCGAAGGTGCGTGCCACGTACACCAATGCCGCCTTCGGCTCGTGTCAGAGCGGGCCGTCGAAGATCAGGGTGTCCAGCCCCCGCCGCACTCCCGGCACGTCCGCGACCCTCCGGATCGCCAGCAGCGATCCGTCGACGTAGGGCTGCGGACTCTCGCCCGTGTCGTGACGCATGACGAGGCGCTCCCCGGAGCCACCAAAGACAATCTCCGTGCTGACCACGAAGCTGGGCAGGCGCACCGAGTGGACGCGCGAGCCGCCCACCTCGGCGCCTCGCGCCTCGACCGGCCCGTGCAACTCCTCGAGAGGCACCGCGCCCCTCGGCTCGCGGACCTGAGCGAGGGCCTCGGCCAGCTCGCGAGACGTCCCGCTGGGAACGTCGTGCTTCCCCTTGCTGGCGTAGTCGAGGATCTCCCAATGGTCGAGGTGCTGAGCGGCCACCTGCGCGGCGCGCAGAAGCACCGCGGCCATGACCGAGAAGTTGCCGGCCGCGAAGACGCCGACCCCCTGCTGTCGGGCACGCCGGTCGAGGTCGGCGTAGTCCTCGGCCCTCAACCCACTGGAGCCGACGACCACGTGCACGCCCACATCGACGGCGGCCTCCACGTGCTGCCTGACCGCAGTGGCGCTGGTGTAGTCGACGAGTACGTCGACCTCGGCGGCCTCCAACGCCTCGACCACGGTCGCGTAAACGGAACCGGCATCAGAACCGCCGAACTCTCCCAAGCTCCGTCCAGCGGCGGAACGCGATACTCCTGCAGTCAGTACGAGATCGTTGGCCTCATTGATCGCTCGGACGATGGGCTGAGCCGTCCAGCCGGTCAGGCCGGCGAAGCACACGTTCACCATGTGGCGACGCTAGACCACGACCAGGGAGAGGGTCTCGGCGTCCCGGCACCCCACCAGCGTCTTACCGCCGCTTGTCGACCACCATCGAGCTCAACGTGTGGATAGTCAGGACGCCTGCGATAGAGCGCTTGCGATCGCTGCGGCGGTCTCGTCCGGGAGGAGGAACACGGAGCCGGGAATCGTCACCAGGGTCACGTTGGGAGCCGCTTGGAGGGTGGCGCGCTCGGCGTCGGTGCGGCCTCCGTCCCCCTTCTCGGCGTGGACCACCCACACGGGATTGCCAGACGCGGCCAGCTCGGCGGCGAGCATGCTTCGCTTCGGCGGCTGACAGAGTTCCCTGCTCTGGCGCTGGTGGCGATCAATCGAACATGCTGTGCTCGTGCCCGAGGGAGCAGGGACCGTTCGGGTGGTGAAGCGCAAGTGGCACGGAGCCGTCTCGACGGTGGACTCCGCGCATCCGCTGTCCGTCCCCGGTGACAGTTCGGCCTGGATCGTGCCTGCAGGCAGTTTTCGGGAGCGCCCCCACCGGGGCACGGTCGACGTCGTCGGCGGCGACGAGATATGGCCCTCGACGGTCTCCCGGCGCCTCTCGTTCCTCGCCGCTTCTCGCGGACCTGCGTGATCGGCGGGCTCCTCGCGACGACGTGAGGGCGACCATCGCTGCCACCCCGGGGTAGTTGCTCTATGTCGAGGCGGGCGGGCGCACCAGCTGCTCCGGGTAGCTCCTCCGGATGCTGCTCCCGCCGCACAGGCGCAGGTCGGCGCCGTACACGTGCAGCGAGATAGCCGTCTGGTCACTGACGTTGTGGACCCGGTGGATGTCGCCCGGCGGCAGCAGCCCGGCCGCGTCGCCGGGCAACGCGATCGCCGAGCCGGACTCGACGAGCCGGCCGTCGGACGACATGCGGTAGCGGGTCTCGTGCTCCGCGCCCTCGTAGACGCCGACGACGCACCAGGCGAGGTGGTCGTGGATCGCCGTGGCCTGTCCGGGCAGCCACACGAGCGCCACCACGGAGAACGCGCCGTCGGGTGCGACATGGAGCAGGTGGGATCGGTACGCCGCGGGGTCGCCGATCCGGTGCTCCGGCAGGAGCAGGTCGGGAGCCGAGAGCGCCGGCCGCAGCGCGGCGCACACGGCGTCGACGGTCTCGACGTCGTTGCCGGGGGTAGGAGCGGACCGCGTCGTCGAGGTCGGCGACGAGGGCAGCGAGGTCGGTGGGGCAGGTAGCGATGGTCATGGTGCTGCTTCCTTCCTGGTCTCAGACGGTGACGGCGGACTGGCCGCCGAGGGTGGTGGTGAGGGCGCTGTTCGAGGCCGCGCAGGTCGCCGGCGGCCAGCCGCCAGGCGACGTGGCCGTCGGGGCGGACCAGCACGGCGTCGGCCGTCGCCGAGGCGGTAGCGCCGCTCGACGTCGCCGTCGGTGTCGAGGAGGTCCTGCCCGACGACGAGCACCTGCAGCGGCGGCGTCCGGCAGGCTCGCGAGGGTGTCGACGCCAGCGCATGGCCGCCCGGGCCGGCGAGCAGGGTCAGCCGGCCCTCGAACAGGTCGATCGGTCGAGCGCCGCTCGCCGGCGTACGAGACCCAGGCGTGCGGAGCACGGGCACCGGGCGCCGCCACGACGACGGCACCGTCCTCGGTCACCGGGCGCCTGCGGCATGCGGCTGGATGCCGCTCGAGGTGTAGACGACACCGAAGTCGTGGCTCAGGTCGTGGCCCCGCTCCGGCGAGAACGCCTCGAGCGAGGCCAGGGCGTTGTGCAGCCCCACCGGGTAGCGCTCCTCGGCGTACGTCGAGAGCAGCGACTCGCCGGCCAGCCCTCGGGCGACCCAGCCGAGCTTCCAGCCGAGGTTGTGGCCGTCGGCGATCCCGGTGTTCATGCCGGTGGCGCCGCGGGGCGTGGTGCGGTGGGCCGCGTCGCCGACGAGGAACACGCGCGCCGGCCTGGATGCCGCTCGCCACGGCGGCGGCGAAGGACCAGGGGAAGGTCCCGAGCACCTCGATCTCGAGGTCGGGCACGCCGGCGGCCGCGCGGATGCCGGCCACCGTGCGCTCCTCGGTCCACTCGGCGGCGGTCTCGCCGCGCTCGGGGTGGAGCGGACGGTCGAACATCCACCGGCCGTCGATGCCGGACGGCACGAAGACGAGCATGTCCTCGCCGTCGACGACCATGTGCAGCGCGTACCGCTCGGCGGTGAGGTGCCGGGCGAGGTCGGCACGGAACACCGTGCTCAGGTGGGCGCCCTCGTCGCCGAGGACCTGCACGTCCAGGCCGGCCAGGCGCCGGACGGTGCTGTCGGCGCCGTCGGCGCCGACGACCCAGCGCGCCTCGATGGTCTCGTCGCGGCCGTCGTGCCTGCGCTCGGACCGTGACGCCCTCGTCGTGCTGGATCAGCGTCGTGCACGCGAACGCCGAACCGGACCTCGCCGCCGAGCTCGCGCAGCTGGCGCGAGCAGCACCGGCTCGAGGTGGTCCTGGGGCGCGACGGCGAAGTCGGTCGGGCTCATCCGGGCGAGGACCTCGGGCGCGGCGGCCGCGATGGGGAACTCCTGCAGCACCGGTCCGGTCAGGACGGGCTGGATCGCGCCCGCGACCTTGAGGTCCTGGGAGCCGGCGCGGACCTGCTCCTCGAGCCCCCAGGTGCGCATCAGCTCCATGGTGCGCGGGCGGAGGCCGGTGGCCTTCGGGAAGATCGTGGTGCCGGCGTGCCGGTCGACGACCAGGACGCGGGCACCGGCACGGGTGGCGGCGAGGGCGGTGGTCAGGCCGGAGGGGCCGGCGCCGACGACGAGGACGTCGTAGCGGGCGTCGGTGTTGGGATCTGAGTCATGCACCAGCGTGGGTCCGGCGAGGGTGCGACCGGATCCGTGAGGAGTACGGAGTTAGCGGTCGAGCTCGGCGACCCGGCTACGTAGCTCGGCCCGGGTCGCCGACGAGGTCTTCTGCAGCAGGTGCGCGACGTGGGTCTCGACGGTGCGACGGGAGAGGAACAGCCGCTCGGCGATCTCGGTGTTGGTGGCGCCCTCGACGAGCATCGCCAGGACGTCGGCCTCCCGGCTCGTCACGCCGAGGGCGGCCAGTGACGCCGGCACGGACGACTCCCCGCGACCGCGACGGGTCGGTGCGCCGGCGCGCCGCAACAGGTCGCGGACCACTCGCGCGAGGGCGTCCTCACCGGCCTGCTCGTGCTCGGCGAGCGAGGCCCGGAGCAGCGGGACCGGGTCTCCCCAGCCGTCCACCACGGCGCTGTCGAGGGCCACCGTGCGCAGCACGCGGCGCAGCCACGGCGTCGCCGCACCCAGCTCCTCCGCCTCCTGCGAGCGCCGCGGCGGCTTCGTCGAGACGGCCTCGCTCGTCCGGCGGCCACCGCGTCGGCGTACGCGAGAGCGGCCGCGTTGCCGCGGCGGCGCGAGACCGGCACCTCCGCGAGCGCCAGCCGGGCCTCGGCGCCGCGGTCGTCGGTCACCGTCCGCAGCAACGCCCACAGGCCGAACTGGTGCAGGGGAGCGGTGGAGAGGTGCGCGACCAAGGGCGGCGACCGCGGGGTCGAGGACGGCGTTCGCGGTGCGGAGGTCGTGCGAGGCGAGCGCGAGCATGGCGTGGACGGCGGCCGGGAACATGGCCGCCTCGCGGTGGGCCCCTCCGACGCCTCGAAGGGGCGCGAGCAGCCGCTCGGTCTCGCGCCGGTCACCCGCGGCGGCCGCCGCGAGGGCGAGGACGAACGCACCAGCGATGCTCGGCATCGGCATCTCCAGCGCCCGGCCGCGCTCGAGCAGCTCCTGGGCCAGGGGTACGGCGGCCGCGGGACCGTCGTGCACCAGGACGGCGTCGGCCCTCAGCAGGTCGATGGCGGTCACCTGGCCGAGCAGCCCGGCCTGCTCCGCGAGCCGGCGGGCGGCGACGAGACGCGCCGGGCTCTCGGTCTCCAGCATCTCCAGGGTGGCCTGCCCGAGCATCGCCTCGACCCGGGCGTCGACGAGCCCGTGCTCGGCGGCCACCTGGGCCGCGCGGTCGAACAGCCCCGGGCCGCCCGCGGGTCGGTCGAGCCGCTGCACCTTCGCCAGCACCACCAGGGCGTCGCACAGCTGCTCGGCGTCCCCGGCCGCCTCCGCGCGCGCCACCGCCGTCGGCGGCGTGCGCGCGTGCGGCGTCCAGCCGGCCGGCGCCGTGGGCCGCGTCGGCCAGGAGGGTGGCGGAGCGCGGGTCGTCGGGGCGGCCGGCCCGCTCGACGAGCTCGCGGACCGTGTCCCAGCGGCCGGCCAGCACGGCTGCCCGCGCGAGGGCCAGCGCGAGCTCGACGTGCTCCTGCCGGTCGCCTCGTCGAGCACCGGGCCCGCACGTCGAGGGCCTCCCGTGCCCGGCCCTGCAGGCAGAGCAGCCGGACGCGCTGCGCGGCCGCGGCGGCCCGGAGGCACGCCGGTGCGCTGCGAGGTCGTCGAGGAGCCGCTCGGCCGTGCGGAAGGCTCCGCGGCCAGGTCGCGCCGGGCCAGAGTGAGCAGCAGGTCGGCGGCGGTGTCGTCGGCACCCGCCCTCAGCAGGAGGTCGGCTGCCGCCGCGTCGTCCTCCGGACGGCCGCGGGCCAGGAGGACCTCGGCCGCTCGCCGGGAGAGCATCGCTCGTTCCGGTGGCAGCACGAGGCCGAGCACCGCGTCGTGGGTGAGCGCGTGCCGCCAGCGCAGGGTGCCGGCGTCGACGGTCAGCAGCCGGGACCCCTCCGCGGCGCGCAGGGCCTCGAGGACGTCGGGCTCCGAGATGCCCGTGACCCGGTGGAGCAGCGACCAGTCCGGGGCGAGCCCGAGCACCGCGGCACCGGCGAGCACCCGGCGATGCTCGGCGGTCAACATGGGCGAGTCGGTCCGCCACCAGCGCTCGCAGCGTCGGGGGTACGGCGACGCCGCGAGCCCGCGCCAGTGCCGACCAGCTCCTCGACGAGGAACGGCAGCCCGTCGGCGCGGTCGTCCAGCATGTCCACGTTGCGGGGTCGGCGAGCGCCGAGGGCTACGGCTAGCCGGTGCACGTCGGCCCGGGAGAGGCGCGCCAGCCGCAGCGTCGTGACGCCGGGAAGCCGGGAGAGCGCAGTCGCGGGCGTCGTTCCGCGGCTCGTCCTCGCGCATGGTGGCGACCACGACGACGGGAAGGGACGGTACGACGACCGCGACGTGGGCGAGCACGGCCCAGGAGTCTGCGTCGGCCCAGTGCAGGTCCTCGAGCAGCAGGAGGCATGGCCGGCCGCGGCCCACCACGCCGAGGAAGCGGGCGACCGCCTCACCGAGCACCAGGCCCGGGTCGACGCCTGGCTCCGCGGACGAGGCCCCGGCGACGCTCGACCAGTCCGGGAGCAGCCGCGCGAGCGCGGGCCCGTAGGGACCGAGCGACGCGGGCGTCACGTCGAGGCCCGCTCGCAGCGCCCCGACGAGGGCGTCGGCCACGGGCCGATAGGCGCCCGCCACCTTCGACCGCGCGACCGGTCAGGACCACGTGCGTTGCCGACGCCGTTGTCGCCACCTCCTCGAGCAAGCCGGGACTTCCCGATGCCCGCCTCCCCGGAGACGAGCACGAACCGGCCGCACCCGTCAGCGGACTCGGACCAGGGCCTCGCGCAGGACTGCCAGCTCCTCGTCGCGACCGACGAGGGGTCCGCGGCCCGGGGGCGCTCCTGTCATGGGCACCACTCTCGCTTTGGAGGACGAGAAGCGCGAGACCCTTGACCACACCCGCCCGCCGTCAGTCTGAGGACCAGCTTCACCCACTTCATCGTCGGCGTCGCGCCTGTCCGGGAGGACGCCCGCCAACCCAGCTGGAGAGCCACACGCTCATCTAGCGTCGGCACCCTAGGCCGTGCCAGATCACCTTGAGGATCATCGCGTTGGTCTGGGTGACCTCTGGGTCGCTGACCCAATGAATTGGCCTCGAAGTCCGACGCGGAGCGTCCAATCCAGTCTCATCGGTCCCCCAACATGCGCGCGTGTCCAGCGGGGTCTTCGACCCATGCGCTGACCCAGAGGTCGGTTCCGTGGTAACACGCGGTAACCGATCGCTCACACGACAGAAGAGGCGGTTCCCGGATCTGTCTCCGGAAACCGCCTCTGACCTGCGGAAACTTGTAGCGGGGGCAGGATTTGAACCTGCGACCTCTGGGTTATGAGCCCAGCGAGCTACCGAACTGCTCCACCCCGCGTCGGTGAACCCAACGTTACTCGACGGCTGGGGGCGGGCCAAATCGAGATCGAGGGCCTCAGTCGCCGAGGCGCTGCTCCATCGTCGCGGTGATCGTCGCGGCGATCTCGGGGTGCTCGGCCTCGAGCCGGCGGAACTCGAAGTCCGTCATCGCGATCACCGTCAGCGGCGTCGTCGCGCGGACGGTGGCGGTGCGGCGAGTGTGCTCGACGATGGCGATGTCGCCGAACCAGTCGCCGGGCCCCATCGTCCGCAGGGCCTGGCCGTCGGCGACCGCCTCGGCCTCACCGGACTCGATGACGAAGAACGCCGCCGCCAGCCCGCCCTGGTTGAAGACCGGGTGGCCGGGCTCCACGTGCCGCGCCTCGCAGAAGGGTGCGAACTCCTCGGCGTCCTTGCGGCTCAGCGTCGCGAAGAGGGGCTGGGCCAGGATCCGGTCGGCGTCGATGCCGGGGGTCGCCCGGCGCTACTCATGCGCCGGATCGTAGCGCGACGGGACCGGTCAGCCGCTCGGCGTCTCGGTGTCCGACGGGGTCTCGGTCGAGGTGGTGGGCTCCTCGGTGCCCGCCCGCTCGTTGAGGAGCCGCAGCGCGCGGTCGACGTAGTTGCGGGCCTCCTCGAGGGCCGCGGCCCAGCCGGCGGTGTCGCCGGCCGCCTGGAGCCGGTCGGCCTCGGCGTACGCCTCGGACGCCAGACCGAGGAGGCGGCGGGCCTCCTTGGGCAGCGTGCCGGACGGCGTCTCGGGCTCGGTCGGCGTCCCGGGATCGGTCGGCGTGGCGGGGGTGTCCTCCGGTTCGCCGCCGAGCACGTCGACGATCGCCTCGTCGAGGGTCTTGCCGATGCCGACCTGGTCGCCGTACGACACCAGCACGAACTGCAGCGCCCGGGGCGACGAGGAGTCGCGGGCGGCGTACAGCGGCTGGACGTACATCAGCCCGTTGCCGACCGGCAGCGCCAGCAGGTTGCCGTAGGTCGTCTGGATCGCGCCGTTGGTGAACTTGAAGACCTCGTCGCGGACGCCCTGGTCCGAGCTGATCTGGTTGGCCGCCAGCCGTGGGCCGTTGGTGGCCTCGTTGGGCAGCTGGAACACCTGGATCTGGCCGAAGTCCTCGTCGGTCGCATCAGAGTTGACCGCCATGTAGGCGGCCAGGGAGTTCTTGTTGCGCGGCACGTAGACCGAGGTCAGCGAGAACACCTGCTCCGGCGTGATCGTGGCGGTGGTGCCGTCCTGCTCGTCGGGGGCCTTGTTCACGAACATCCGGTACGGCGGCTGCTTGCTGCTGGGCGCGTTGGGGTCCGGCGGCACCTCCCAGCGGGAGTTGTCCTCGTAGAAGTCCTTCGCGTCCGTGACGTGGTAGCGCGCGAACTGGTAGCGCTGCACCTTGAACAGGTCCTCGGGGTAGCGCAGGTGGCTCAGCAGCGCCTCGGGGATGTCCGCCCGGTCCTGGACCACGCCCGGGAACGCCGAGCGCCACGCCTTGAGGATCGGGTCCTGCTCGTCCCACGCGTAGAGGGTGACGGTGCCGTCGTAGGCGTCCACGGTCGCCTTGACCGCGCTGCGCATGTAGTTGATCTCGTCGGTCGGCAGCGTCTGGAAGCCGGTGTTGGTGGCCAGCGAGTCGTCGGTCATCTCGTCGAACGACGCGCGCTGGGCCTGGGGGTACTGGTCGGTGGTCGTGTAGCCGTCGAGGATCCACTTGATCTGCCCGTCGACCACGGCCGGGTAGGGGTCGCTGTCGACGGTCAGCCAGGGCGCGACCTTCTTGACCATGTCGCCGGGGTTGCGGTCGTAGAGGATCTTGCTGTTGGAGTTGACCCGCTCGGACAGCACCAGGTTGGGCTCGCCGAACTTCACGGCGTACAGCACCTGGCGGAACAGCGAGCCGATGCCCACTCCCCCGGCGCCGTCGTACGTCGTGGTCGCCTCGCCGGCGTCCTCGAGGGTGCCGCTCGGCAGGTCCAGCTCGACGTCGCGGCCGCCGCTGCTCTTGCCGACGATCGAGTAGTCGGGGCTCTTCTCGCCGTAGTAGACGCGGGTCTCGTAGCCGTCGGTCGACAGGTTCGTCAGCGCCCGGTCCTCGGCGTCCTGGCCCTCGGCCCACTGCACGTCGGGGGCCTGGGCGACGTTGTCCTCGGGCCGCTGGTTGGCGTACGCCGCGATCATCCCGTTGCCGTGGGTGTAGACGGTGTGCAGGTTGGACCAGTTGCTGCTGGCCGGGTCGAGCCCGCTCTGGTCGAGCTCGCGCACCCCGAGGACGAGCGCGCGGTCGACCTCGTTGATCTCGTAGCGGTCCACGTCGAGCACGTCGGCGACCGAGTAGTAGGCGCGCACCTGCTGGTCCTGCTGGAAGCTCTGGTTGACCAGCTTGGGGTCCACCAGCGGCGTGGACGCGGTGCCCGCGTCGAGCACGCTCTGCTGGTCGGGGTCGATGACCGGGCTGCTGGTGTAGTCCTTGATGTCGATGTCGGCGAGGTCGTACGCCGCTCGCGTGGCCTCGATGTTGGCCCCGATGTACGGCGCCTCCTTGTCGGCCTCGGTCGGGTCGACGGAGAACTGCTGGACCACGCCGGGCCAGATCATCCCGATCAGGATCGAGGAGAGCACCAGCATCGCCAGGCCCATCGCCGACAGCAGCCAGGTGCGCCGCCAGACGTTGACGAAGAACAGGATCGCGCAGATGACCGCGATGCCGGTGAGGATGCCCCGGGCCGGCAGCACGGCGTTCTGGTCGGCGTAGTTCATGCCGGTGATCAGCGAGCCGCCCTCGTTGAGCAGGTCGAAGCGGTCCAGCCAGTAGTCGCCGGCCTTGGCCAGCACGAAGATGCCGAGCAGCACCGAGAACTGCGCCTGCGCCGCCGGCGACAGCCGGTCGTGCGGCACCTGCAGCCGGATCCCGCCGAACAGGTAGTGCACCGCCGCGGAGGCGAGCAGCGCCACGATGGCGACCGCCATCACGAAGTCGATCATGAAGTGCAGCCACGGCAGGTCGAAGACGTAGAAGCCGATGTCGCGGCCGAAGTACGGGTCGTCGGTGCCGAAGGACCCGCCGTTGCGCCACATCAGGAAGTTGCGCCACTGGCCGGAGGCGGACGCGCCGGCGAAGACGCCGATCAGGATGCTGGTCCCGGCCATCAGCCAGGTGCGCACCGGCTGCACGACGTCGCGGTAGCGGTCCAGGCCGTTCTGCTCCGGCGTCGACGGCCGGAACAGCGGCCGCATCCGGTAGGCGATGAGCATGTTCGCGCCCACCGCGAGCGCCATCAGCGCCCCGAAGACCAGGAACAGCCCGATCCGGGTCCACAGCAGCGTGCTGAAGACGGACTGGTAGCCCAGGGACGCGAACCACAGCCGCTGGGTCCAGAACGTCGCGAAGGCGGTGAGGCCCACGAAGCCGACCAGCAGCACCACGGCCGTGATGACCAGCGCCCGCGACCGGCTCCGTTGCTCCGAGCGCGGCTGTTCGTTGCGCGGGTCGTCGTCGAACAGGTCGCTCATGAGGTGCTCTCTTCGTCCAGGGTCGTGCGCAACAGCTCGAGCAGCCCGGGCACCAGGTCGGTGCCGGCCACCACGGACAGGTCGTCGTCGTGCTCCCGCAGGCGGAGGGCACAGTACGCCGCTCCGGCGCGCGTCACGCCCGCGACGATCCGCACCTCCTGCCGCTCCGGGTGGTCCCGGGCGAACTCGTGGGCGGCCTCGAGCTCGTCGGGCAGCTCCCCGTCGACGGCCGGCGGCAGCACCAGCCGCTCGACGACCGCGGCACAGCCGCTGACGCTGTCGGGCCACACGATGGTCTCCAGGGTCCGCTCGAGCACGTCGCCGGGCCCGAGCTGGTCCTGCTCGATCGGGGTCAGCGAGCCCTCGGCCGACGCGTCGTCCAGGCCCATGGCCGCGGCCAGGGCGGGCTCGTGGGCGACCAGCCGCTGGGTGTCCACGAGCGCGTAGAGGCGGGCCGGCTGGTCCCACCCGCCGGCGGCGGAGTGCGACTCGATCTCGAGGACGGCGGCGGCGAGGGCGGGGTCGAGGTCCATCATCGGGTCGCTCCGGCGGCCGCGTCGGCGGTGGGCGTGCAGGACGGGAGGCTGGCGTCGGGGTCCTTCACCCAGGCCTCGATGGCCTCCACGGCGTCGTGCATGGTGTCGGCGCGGACCAGCCGCATGTCCTCGTTGGGGGCGCCGAGCGCGTCCGCGCAGTTGTCGGGCGGGACCAGGAAGAGCTGGGCGCCGTCGTCGCGGGCCGAGACGATCTTCTGCTGGATCCCGCCGATGGGGCCGACGCTGCCGTCGTCCCGGATGGTCCCGGTGCCGGCGACCACCTCGTCACCCGTGAGCGAGCCCGGGGTGAGGGTGTCGTAGATCGCGAGGGAGAACATCAGCCCGGCGCTGGGCCCGCCGATGTCGGGGTCGATGTTGACGTGCACGTCGAACGGGAAGGTGAAGCCCGGCCCCGGGACGATGCCCACCCGGGTCACGCCGTCGACGCTCTTGGGCGTGATCGACACGTCGAGCGGCTTGCCGTCCCGCTCGATCTTGAACTTCAGCGGCTTGCCCGGGGTCGAACCACGGACCGCGGTGCCGACGTCCTCGGCGGCCGTGATCGGGGTGTCGCCGACCTGCAGCAGCACGTCGCCCACCTTGAGGCCGCCGTCGGCCGGGGTGTCGGCCGCGACGTTCTGGACCTTGGTCACCGGCTTCGGGTGGTAGCCGAGCTCACGGAGCGCCACCGCGGTCGCCTCGTCCTGCGACGAGGTCATCTGCACCGCCGACTCGAGCTCGGAGTCCTCGGCGGTCTCCTCGGGCTGGTAGACGACGTCGTAGGGGTAGACCGCGTCCTCCTTGCTCAGCCAGGCGCTCATCACCTCGAACAGGTTGATCCGGGCGCCGGGCTGGCTGACGTAGACGGTCGTCATCCGCAGCTCACCGTCGTCGCGGAAGGTCTTGTGACCCGTCACCTGGATGATCTCCTGGTCCTGGTCCTGGCCGAGCACGTCGACGGTCAGGCCGGGCTGGTAGGTGACGTACGGCAGCGGCAGCCACAGTGCAGCCACCCACAGGGCAAGGATCAAGGGCACGGCAAGAATGCCGGCCAGCATGCGCTGGCTCATCCAAGCGTGCCCTCGGTCATGGCAAGAGTTTCGCATCCATGGCCAAGTTCTCAGGAAGCGGGGAAGTTCTCAGGTTTTCAAGGCTACGTCGGACGTCTCGTACGCCGCACCGCGATGCCGGTGCTCCGGTCGCGGGTCGGCACCGGCGGGACCGTCCGGCGGCCCGGGTGCTCGCGGCCCAGGGCGGTCGCCAGCCGGGCCACCGCGACCTCCTGGTCGACCTCGCCGCGGCCGTCGCGACCCAGCCACGACACCCACAGCATCGCCAGCAGGGTCACCACCGCGGCGGGCACGAGCCAGAGCAGGATCTCCACGTCCGCCAGCGTAGGGAGGCCGGGCCGGTGACGGCCGCAGGCGCGCGGTCTTCGAGCTTTCGGTGGTCGAGCAGCGAGCGCAGCGAGCGTCGAGACCCTCGACCACGACCCCTACGGCGAGCCGACCCACTCCTCGGTGCCGTCGGCGAAGCGCTGGTGCTTCCAGATCGGCACCTCGGCCTTGAGCGTGTCGATGAGCGCCCGGGAGGCCTCGAAGGCCTGGCCGCGGTGCGCGGCGGTGGTCGCGATCACGACGGCCGCGTCGCCGATCGCGAGGGTGCCGACGCGGTGGACGGCGGCGACGCCGTGCACGTCGTACTCCTCCGCGACGCGCTCGCAGACCTCCCGGAGCCGGTCGGCGGCGCTGGGGTGCGCGGAGTACTCCAGACCGGTCACGTCGCGGCCGCCGTCGTGGTCGCGGACCCGGCCGACGAAGAGGGTGAGCCCGCCGGCCGCCTCGTCGTCGAGCGCGGCGAGCACCTCGGCCACGTCGAGGGGCGTCTCGCGCAGCCCGGTGAGGCGCACGGCTCCGGAGCTCGTCACGGTGCCGACCCTAACGGCCCCGTCGCCGCGGTTGGCCGAACGAGTAGTTTGGAGCCATGAACGACAACTCGGGCATCGAGCCCGACGAGAACGATCCCGACCGCCCCGACGAGCCCGTCAACCCCTTCAAGGGCACGCCGTTCGAGGCGCTCTTCGGCGGCGGGATGCCCGACCTCGGCGCGCTGTTCGGGGGCGCGGGTGCCGCCGGTGCGGGCGCCGGCGGCGGGATGCCGGACCTCAACGCGCTCTTCACCCAGATCCAGTCGCTGATGAAGCCGCACGACGGCCCGGTGAACTGGGACCTCGCGCTCGACATGGCCCGCAAGCAGGCCGCCACCTCCCCCGACCCCAGCGTCACCCAGAAGCAGAAGGACCAGGTCGCCGACGCGGTCCGCCTCGCCGACCACTGGCTCGACACCACCACGGCGTTCCCGTCCGGGGTGTCCTCGACCGCCGCCTGGTCGCGCGCCGAGTGGATCGTCGGCACCACCGACGTGTGGAAGGTGCTCGTCGAGCCGGTCGCCGCCCAGGCCACCACGGCCCTCGGCGACGCGCTCCCCGAGGAGGCCCGGGCGATGGCCGGCCCGCTGCTCGGCATGATCAGCCAGGCCACCGGCGCGATGGTGGCCAGCCAGGTGGGCTCCGGGCTCGGGGCGCTGGCCGGCGAGGTGCTCACCGCCTCCGACATCGGCCTGCCGCTCGGCCCCGAGGGCAAGGCCGCGCTGGTGCCGGCCAACGTCGCGACGTTCGCCGAGGGTCTCGACGTGGGGTACGACGACGTGCTGCTCTACCTCGCGCTGCGCGAGGCCGCCCACCAGCGGCTGTTCGCGCACGTGCCCTGGCTGCGCGACAGCCTGATCGGCTCGGTCCGCGACTACGCCCGCGGCATCGAGATCAACACCGACGCCATCGAGGAGCAGCTGCGCGGGCTCGACCCGAGCAACCCGGCCTCGATGCAGGAGGCCTTCGACGGCGGGCTGTTCGACCTCCAGCAGTCCCCCGCCCAGCAGGCGGCGCTGTCCCGGCTCGAGGTCACCCTCGCCCTGGTGGAGGGCTGGGTCGACGAGGTCGTCGGCCAGGCCACCGCCGAGCGGATGCCGGCCGCCGCCAAGCTCCAGGAGGCGGTCCGCCGCCGGCGGGCCGCGGGCGGGCCCGCGGAGCAGACCTTCGCGTCGCTGGTCGGCCTCGAGCTGCGGCCGCGCCGGCTGCGCGACGCCTCGACGCTGTGGGGCTCGCTGCGCACCCGCCAGGGCGCGGAGGCCCGCGACGGCGTGTGGACCCACCCGGACCTGCTGCCGACCGACGCCGACCTCGACGACCCGCTGGGCTTCCGCGAGGACGCCACGGCCCCCGACGAGCTCAGTGAGGCGGACTTCGACGCCGGGCTGGCCGACCTGCTCGACGGCAGGCTGGGCGACGCGCCCGACCCGCCGCGCGAGGACGAGTGACGCTGCACGCCGACGCGCTCGCCGTCCTCAGGCCACCTGGTCCCCGCCGCCGGGCCCGGTCAGCGCGGCTGCGCGACCGCTACGTCGACGCACCTGCGGCGCGCACGCCGACGGCACGAGCGCTCCTGCTTCCCCGACCACCTGACCGCGGGCACGCTCGTGCTCTCCGCGCGACCGGCGACCGGGTGCTGCTCACCCTGCACGCGAAGGCCGCGCCGCTGGTTCGCAGTTCGGCGGCCACTGCGAGCCGGGTGACGGCTCGACTGCTGGCCGCGGCCGCATCCGCGAGGCGACCGAGGAGTCCGGGATCGACGGGCTGGCACTCGACCGCGCGCCGGTCCACCTCGACGAGCACGCCGTGGCCTTCTGCGACCCGCGCGGGGCCGTCCACCACCTCGACGTCCGGTTCGTCGCCGTCGCGCCCGCGCGGCGCCGAGCACGATCGTCAGCGACGAGTCCACTGGACGTGCGCTGGTGGTCCGTCGGACGCCCTGCCCGACCTCGCAGCACGACATGCATCGCCCTGATCGCGGCGGCGCGGGAGCGGGTCGGTCAGTCGACCTCGTCGTCGTCGCCGTCGGCGCCCGGCGGCGGCTCGAGCTGGGCCGCGGCCGACCAGCCGGACAGGTAGCCCTTGGCCCGCTCGGCGCGCGGGTAGCGGTCCACCCACGCCCAGAACCGCTCGTTGTGCCCGGCCTCCAGCAGGTGCGCGAGCTCGTGGACCAGCACGTAGTCGACCACCCAGGTGGGCATCGTCTGGAGCCGGGCCGAGAGCCGGATGGACCGGTCACCCGGCGTGCACGAGCCCCAGCGCGAGCGCTGGTTGTCGACCCAGCGCACCACCTCCGGGACCGCGAGCCCGCCGAGGTAGTCGTCGCTGAGCCGGCGCGCCCGCCGCAGCAGGTCCTCGTCGCTGGGCCGGCGCCGCGCCTCGGACCGCTCCAGCCGGGCCACCATGGTCTCGACCCACTCGGCTTCCTGCTTGCGGGTCATCGACGCGGGGATCAGCACCACGATCCGGTCGCCGTCGCGGTAGGCCGAGACGGTCCGGCGGCGCCTCTTGGAGCGGCGTACCTCCACGCCCTCGGTGGTGCCCATCTGCCCAAACTATCCCTTCGCCGCCCACGCAAGGAGCCGCTCGCGCTCCCACGTGTTGACGATCCGGTCCGGCTCGATGCCGGCCTCCTCCGCGCGGTGGCAGCCGTAGTCGAGCATGTCGAGCTGGCCGGGCGCGTGCGAGTCGGAGTCGATCGAGAAGAGGCAGCCGAGGTCCCGCGCGAGCTCGAGGAGGGCGGTCGGCGGGTCGCGCCGCTCGGGACGGGAGTTGATCTCGACGGCCACGTCGTGCTCGACGCAGGCGGTGAAGACCGCCTCCGCGTCGAACCGGCTGCCCGGCCGGATCCCCCGGTTGCCGGTCACCAGCCGGCCGGTGCAGTGGCCGAGCACGTTCATGAACGGGTTGCGGATCGCGCCGATCATCCGCCGGGTCATCTGCGCGGGCTCCATCTTCAGCTTGGAGTGCACGCTGGCGACCCGGACCTGGAGGCGGGCCAGCATCTCGTCGGTCTGGTCGAGACCGCCGTCGTCGAGGATGTCGACCTCGATGCCCTTGAGCAGGGTGAAGGAGCCGCCGAGGTGGTCGTTGACCGCGTCGACCACGTCGAGCTGGCGGGCGAGGCGTTCGGCGCTGAGGCCGTGGGCGACGGTGAGGCGCGGCGAGTGGTCGGTGAGCACGAGGTACTCGTGGCCGAGCTCGACCGCGGTGAAGGCCATCTCCTCGATGGGCGAGCCGCCGTCGGACCAGTCCGAGTGGGAGTGCAGGTCGCCGCGGAGCGCGGCCCGCAGCTCCCGGCCGCCCGGCGCCAGCGGCCCGACGTTGGCGGCCTCGAGCGTCGCCAGCCGCTCGGGGACCTCCCCGCGCACCGCGGCCGCGATCACCTTCCCCGAGCTGGCGCCGATGCCGGGCAGGTCGGTGAGGCGGTCCTCGGCCACCAGTCGGGCGACCTCGTCGGCCGGCAGCGGCAGGATCGCCGCGGCGGCCTTGCGGAAGGCCTGCACCTTGAAGGTGTCCTCGCGGCCCCGCTCCAGCAGGAAGGCGATCCGTCGGAGCGCGGCGACCGGACCCAGCACCGCCGCCGTCCTCGCTCATGCGCCCATCATGCCCAAGCGTGGGGCGGACGAGCGAAGAGGCTCCGCCCGGCCGCGCGACACTTGCCTTCCCCTTGCGAGTGTCGAACGACGCGGGCCGGAGCCTCGACGGGGCCGACGCTAGGAGGCGGGAGCGGCCCGGGTCAACGCCGCGGGCGCAGACCGGGCCGCGGCCTGTGGACAACCTGGGGATGAACCTGGGGACAACTGCGCTCCAGGGCGGGTCCGCCTGTGGAGTTCCCTGGGGATGGGCGGGGTGGCCTGTGGAGATCGGCCGCCGTACGACGCGCTGACCAGCCAGGACGCCGGGCGCGGCTGTGGAGGAAAGAAATCAGGCGCCGGTGAAGCTCGGGGGCCGCTTCTCCCGGGCCGCGCGGATCCCCTCCTGCAGGTCCGCGGTCGCCAGCGTGACCGGCTGGGCCAGCGCCTCCCACTGCAGGCCGGTCTCGAGGTCCCGGTGGCCACCGTCGGCCAGGGCGAGCTTGGTGAGCCGGCTGGCGATCGGCGCGGTGGCCGCGATCCCGACCGCGGCCTCGAGCACCTCCTCGGTGAACCGCGCCGGGTCGATCACCCGCGAGACCAGCCCGAGCCGCAGCGCCTCGTCGGCGTCGACGAGCCGGCCGGTGAGCAGCAGGTCCCGGGCGTGCGCGGCGCCGACGGCCTCCGGCAGCAGGAAGGTGCCGCCCATCCCGGCGTGCATGCCCAGTCGGACGAACGGCACGCCCATCCGCGCCCCGGCGGCGGCGTACCGCAGGTCGCAGGCCAGCGCGAGGCAGAGCCCCGCGCCGATGGCGGGCCCGTTGATCGCCGCGATCGTCGGCACCTCGAGCCGGCGGATCGACAGCCAGGCCCGGTAGAACGGCAGCATCCGGGACCGCAGCCGGTCCACGCCCGCGTCCGGCTCGCCGGCGATCCACGAGGTGTCCCCGCCGGAGCAGAACGCCGTCCCGGCGCCGGTGACCACGACCACCCGGACCGACGGGTCGCCGGCCAGGTCGTCCACCGCGGCCGCCCAGGCGGTGGTCATCGGCTCCGACATCGCGTTGCGCTGGTCGGGGTTGTCGAGGGTCAGCACGGCCACGCCGGCGGCCGGCCGGTCGAGACGCAGGTGCGTGGGGTCGCTCATGGACCGGAGAGTAGTAGCGGTGCGCCTGCGTGCGGCTCACGCACGCGTGACGTAGGGTTCGGAGCGATCTGGCGGCGTGTCGCCGTCGGATCCCGGCGGGCTTCCCCAAAGACCCCGTCGCGACGACCGATTCAACTTGAGGCAAGGAGGCCGTCATGGCGGAGACCTGGAGCGGCGAGTTCTACTGCGTGAAGTGCAAGGAGAAGCGCGAGGCGGAGGGCGAGGTCAGGGTCAACGACAAGGGCACCCGGATGGCGAAGGCCGTCTGCCCGGTCTGTGGCACGAACCTCAACCGGATCCTCGGCAAGGCCTGAGCTTCCACCCCAGATCACAACGGCGGCGCCCCCTCGGGGCGCCGCCGTTCGCATGCCGCCGCCGGTGGTCGAGCATGTCGAGCGCAGCCCGATCGTTGGTCGAGCAGGTTGCGAAGCAACCGTGTCGAGACCTCCACCCACGGTCTGCGACGGCACCGCCCGCTCGCGCGCGAGGGTCTCGACACGCTCGCTAGCGCAACGCTGCTCGACCACCGACAAATCGCCTGTGGACGGCGGCCGGCACGACCGGTCCCGCCTGTGCCACCGTGACCGGCATGACCGACGACCGGCCCCGGGTGCCGATGCTGCGTCCCGGTCTGCGGGTCGCCCGCCGCGACGACCGCACCCTCCAGGTCGGGCTCGAGCCCGACCGGCGGCTGCTGCTGAGCGACTCCCCCGCGACCCGGGCGGACCTCGCCGCGCTCTCCCCCGACTCCGACGTCGTCGGCGCCCTGGCCGCGCGCGGGCTCGTCGTCGACCGCACCGCGGTGGTGGCGGCGCTCTCGGCCGCGGACCCGGCCGACCCTCTCGCCCAGGGCGCGGTGACCGCGGCCTTCGCGCAGCACGGCCCGGCCGCCGCGGACCGGTTGGCCGCGCGCCGACGGGCGACCGTGTCGCTCGAGCCGCGGGGCGCGGCGATGGCGGCCTGGGCGGCGACGGCCGGCCGACCTCCTCGGCCGCGCGGGGATCGGGTGCGTCGCCGACGCCGACCCGACCGCCACCGTGACCGTGGTGCTCAGTGACGGCGAGCCGGACCGGGACGCGCTCGACGAAGCGCTTCGCACCGGCCGCCCGCACCTGGTGCTGACCGCGAGCGGCGGCGCGGTCCGGGTGGGCCCGTTCGTGGTGCCCGGCCTGACCGCGTGCCTGCGCTGCGTCGACGCGCACCTCGGCGAGCGCGACGAACGGCGCGGCGTCGTCCTGCACCAGCACGTGTCGCCGGGCCCGGACCCGCACGGCCTGCCGGCGCCGCTCGACCCGGTGCTGATGACGATGGCGATCGCCTGGGCGGTCGGGGACGTGCTCGGCTTCGTCGCCGGCGACCCGCCGTCGACGTGGTCAGCGACGGTGACCCTGGAGCCGGGCCTGGCGCCGGTCGTGCACCCGTGGCGGCGGCACCCGCACTGCGGCTGCTGCTGGGGCGACCTGCTCGACGCGGGCTGAGCCGCTCACCAGAACTCGCTGTCGAGCTTCCCCTCCATCGCCCGGAGGTGGGTGCGCGAGCAGGTGTCGCAGAACCGCTTGCGCCGTCCCTGCTCCACGGCGACGGTCCAGGTCAGCGCGGCGGCGGCGGGGCTCGTGGTGCCGCACAGGTCGCAGGTGACGGTCTCGGTGGCCACGAGACCCAGGCTACGACGTCGCGGACGCAACAAGGCCGGGTACGACGTGTCGTCGTACCCGGCCTTGTCCGGTGCTCACAGGCGGTCCGCTGGTCGTGCCGGACCAGGTGCGGACCGCCCGGACACTGTGCTACCCGGGGGTGTCACAGCGAGCGAGCGAGGGCGAGACGCGCCTGCTGCGCGGCCTCCTCGGCCTTGCGGCCGAGTCGGCGAGCGAGGAGCAGCTGGTGCCCCTGACGCCTGTGATGCGCCTCTCCCAGGCGCGCGGTCATCTGTGCGCGCGCGAGTTCTTCTTGCATGAGATTCATGGCAGTACTTCCGTTCGGGTTGGTCTTCACGTGTGTTGTTTCCTTCGGGACGAGGCCTACGCGGCCATGGGGTCGCGCGGGTCGTCTTGCTGGTTCTTCCGGGGCCGGCCCCGCGGACGCTTCCGCGGGATCACGACGCCTTGGAGGAACAGCTCGCCACCCCAGACACCCCAGGGCTCACGACGCTCGAGTGCCCCATCGAGGCACATGGACCGCACGGGGCAGTCCAGGCAGAGCGTCTTGGCGAACTCCACGTCGGAGGGCGACTCGGCGAACCACAGCTCCGGGTTGTTGGCCCGGCACGGCAGTAGCTCCTCGTCCACCCGGCCGGCGACGTCGTGGAGGTTGCCGAGCGAGATCTCCTGCTCGGCAGCTCCTCGAGCACGGTCGAGAACGCTGATGGTCATATCAGTCACCTCCTTCGGACCACTTCGAATCGGATCGGGTTGCTTCGGGATACAAAAAGGCCGCGGATCCCGGTGTCGGGTTCCGCGGCCTGGAGGCTGCCGATGCGAGTGGTGTGCTCAGATCGGTGGACTCCAGGCGTCGGGACCCGGGAAAACGCCCAGGTAGGCCGGGGTCGTGCCAAGAACGAGGACCGTGCCGAAGGCGCGGTCGCGCACGATGGCCGCCTCGCGGTCGGTCGTACCCAGGGCGCACTGGTGGCCGGAGATGGGCATGACGGAACGAGACGACTTCATCGTGTTGGTGATGTTGGCCATGTGGGCCACCTCCTTCAGTGCAGCGGGCGCGAGGGTTGTCAGTCCTCTGTGCGCGTACGGGTACGTGCAGAGAAAACTACCGGGACCCTCGTGTCATGGGCAAACGATTTAATGACTATTTCGCAGGAAATTTCAGGAAGGCCCGGCGACCACGCTCAGCACCTGCTCGCCGTACCGCTCGAGCTTGGACCGGCCGATGCCGCTGATGCCCAGCAGGCCGGCCTCCGTGGTCGGCTGGTGCTCGGCGATCAGCTGCAGCGTCGCGTCGGTGAACACCACGAACGCGGGCACCTTGTCGTCGGCGGCGCGCTCCAGCCGCCACGCGCGCAGACGCTCGAACAGCTCCTCGTCGTACGACGCCGGGCAGTCCGCGCAGCGGCCGGTCTTCTTCTCCGCGCCGGTGCTGAGCTGCTTGCCGCACTCGCGACAGGTGACCGCACCGCGGCGCCGGCTGCCGCGGCCTCCCCCGCCGCTCGTCGCGACCCCCTCGTCGGCGGGCCGCAGCCCGTCGAGGAACCGGCTGGGCTTGCGGGACGCGCGGCCACCGGGGTTGCGGGCCAGCGCCCAGGACAGCGCGAGATGGAGGCGGGCGCGGGTCATGCCGACGTAGAGCAGCCGCCGCTCCTCCTCGACCGCGGCCGGCCCCTCGGCGTAGATGATCGGCAGGGTGCCCTCCTGGAGCCCGCACAGGAAGACGGCGTCCCACTCCAGGCCCTTGGCGGCGTGCAGGGTGGCCAGCGTGACGCCGCCGGCGGCGGGGGCGTGCTGCTCCGCGGCCCGGCGGTCGAGCTCGTCGACGAAGGCGCCGAGGTCGGCGCCGGGCTGGGCCGTCGCGTACTCGACCGCCTGGTCGACCAGCGCCTGCCAGGACTCCCAGCGGTCCCGGGTCTGGCCGCGGGTCGTCGGGGCGTCCGGCGACCAGCCGAGGCCGGCGAGGGTGTCGCGCACGTCGGCGGTCACGTCGTCGGTGCCCTGGCCGGAGCGGGCCGCCCCGCGCAGCAGGGTGACGGCCTGGCGCACCTCCTGGCGCTCGAAGAACCGCGCGGCCCCGCGGACGACGTAGGACAGGCCGCGCTTGGCCAGCGCCTCCTCGAGGTTCTGCGACTGGGCGTTGATCCGGAACAGCACCGCCATCTCGCCCAGCGGCACGCCCTGGTCGCGCAGCGCCACGATCCGCTCGGCCACCGCGGCCGCCTCGGCCACCTCGTCGGGGTGGGCGGTGAAGGTCGCGGCCGGGCCGGAGGGCCGCTGGGCGCGCAGGTCGACGCCCTTGCTCGGGGTGCCGTCGAGCAGCGCGTTGGCCGCGGTCACCACCTCGGGGGTGGAGCGGTAGTTGCGGACCAGCTCGAGGCTGACCGCGCCGGGGTGCTTGCCGACGAAGTCGTGGAGGTAGCGCGCGTTGGCGCCGGCGAAGGAGTAGATCGTCTGCGCCGGGTCACCGACCACGCACAGCTCGTGCCGGCCGCCGAGCCAGAGGTCCAGCAGCGCGGACTGGATCGGGGACACGTCCTGGAACTCGTCGACGACGAACCATTTGTACTGCCCGCGCACCTGCGCGGCGACCCGCTCGTCCTCGGCGAGCAGCCCGGCGGTGAGCAGCAGGACGTCCTCCATGTCCATCCGGCCCTGGTCGCGCTTGACCTGCTCGTAGCCCTCGAACACCCGGGCGACCGTCTCGTGGGTCTGGCCGCTGACCGAGCGTCCCCGGCCGGGCGCGACCGCGGCGTACGTGTCGGGACCGACGTTGGAGACCTTGGCCCACTCGATCTCGGCGGCCAGGTCGCGCAGCAGCGCCTGGTCGGACTCGACCCGGAGCCGGCGGGCGGCGCCGGCGATCATGCCGATCTTGGACTCGGTGAGCGTGGGCAGGTCGACGCCGTGCTTGCGCGGCCAGAAGTAGCGCAGCTGCCGCAGGGCGGCGGAGTGGAAGGTGCGCGCCTGCACGCCGCCGGCGCCCAGGTGCCGCAGCCGGGTGCGCATCTCGCCCGCGGCGCGGGTCGTGAAGGTGACCGCGAGCACCTCCGTCGGCGCGTAGACGCCGGTGGCCACGCCGTAGGCCATCCGGTGCGTGATCGCCCGGGTCTTGCCGGTCCCGGCGCCGGCCAGCACGCGCACCGGTCCCCGGAGTGCCTCGGCCACCTGGCGCTGCTCGGGGTCGAGTGCGGCGAGGAGGTCGTCGGGGGTGGGCACGGAGGGAACAGCTCCCGCTTCGTCGGTGTTGGGGACGGTGACGACCTTAGACGCGAGAGGGGACAGAGCCCGAGATGAGTGGTTCGTTCACGATGTACAGCACGCCCTGGTGCGGCTACTGCCACCGGTTGAAGGGCCAGCTCGACCGGGAGGGCATCACCTTCGAGGTCGTCGACATCGAGCAGCAGCCCGACGCGGCCGAGATCGTCGAGAAGGTCAACAACGGCAACCAGACCGTCCCCACGCTCGTCTACGCCGACGGCTCCGCGATGACGAACCCGTCGCTGGCGCAGGTCAAGGGCAAGCTCGCCGAGCTCGCGCCTGTAGGTCGCTCGCGCGTCACCACTGGCCCGGCAGCGGACCGCCGTACCAGTCCTCGACCAGGCTGCGCGAGATCGAGACCCCGCCGGGGAGGACCAGGGTGCCGGCCTCGGCCTGCTCCTTCATCTCCGCGCGGGTGAACCACCGCGCGTCCTCGATCTCGTGGTCGTCGACGCGGATCTCGGTCGTGGTGGCGCGGGCGTGGAAGCCCAGCATCAGGCTGCTCGGGAACGGCCACGCCTGGTTGCCGAAGTAGTCGACGTCGCCGACGGTGACGCCGACCTCCTCCCTCACCTCGCGGCGTACGGCGTCCTCGAGCGCCTCGCCGGGCTCGCAGAAGCCGGCCAGCGTCGAGAACCGGCCCTCCGGCCAGCTCGCCTGCCGCCCCAGGAGGCACCGCTCGTCGGCCGCCCCTCGCGCGCCGTGGGTGACGGTCATGATCACGGCCGGGTCGGTGCGCGGCCAGGTGGCCTTGCCGCAGGACGCGCACACCAGCTCGTGGCCGGCGGCGCGCGGCTCGAGGGCGCCGCCGCAGCGCGCGCAGTGCCGGGTGGCGAGGTGCCACTCCGCCAGGCCCACCGCGTGGAACACCAGCGGGGCGTCGGCCCCCTGCCCGCCGGCCAGCCCCTGCACGACGGCGCGCAGGCCGACCCAGTCGCCGCGCTCCCCCGGCGCCCGGTCGGGCGCGACCAGGACCGCGAACCACGTGCGCCCGTCGCGCTCGCCGAGCAGCACCCGCAGCCCGTCCGGCGCGTCGGCCGGAGCCACCCAGTCCACCCGCCCGTCGACGGGCCGGATCCGGCTGCCGACCACCACCAGCACCCGGCTCTCCGGGTCCGCCCAGCGCTGCGCCAGCCACTCCTCGTCGAGGCGGCGCTCCCCCGCCCGGTCGTGGGCGTTGGCGGCGAGGTCGAGGTGCGGGAAGCTCACGTGGCCCGACGTTAGTGGTCCGCTCCGCACGACCCCCACCGCCGAGTCGGCGCAGATGGTCAGCCGAGTCGGCGCAGATGGTGGGCCGAGCGAGGGTTCGCAACGCCATCTGCGCCGACTCGGCACGCCATCGTCGCCGACTCGGCGCTGGCCTAGGGTTTGCCCGGTGAGCACCCACATCGGCGCCGAGCCCGGTCAGATCGCCCCCGTCGTCCTGATGCCCGGGGACCCGCTGCGCGCGCGGTGGATCGCGGAGACGTTCCTCGAGGGCGCGGAGTGCTACAGCGAGGTGCGCGGGATGTACGGCTACACCGGCACCTGGAAGGGCGCCCCGGTCTCCGTGCAGGGCTCGGGGATGGGTCAGCCGTCGCTCTCGATCTACGTCAACGAGCTGTTCCGGGAGTACGACGTCGCGTCGATCGTCCGGGTCGGCTCGTGCGGGGGGCTGACCGAGCGGGTCGCGGTCCGCGACGTGGTCATCGCCTCGGGCGCGTGCACCGACTCGTCGATGAACCGGAACCGCTTCCAGGGCATCGACTACGCCCCCGTCGCCGACTTCGGGCTGCTCCGGGCGGCGGTCGACGCCTCGGCCGACCTGGCCGGCGACGCCGGCGTGCACGTGGGGCTGATCTTCTCGTGCGACTCCTTCTACGCCGCCCGGCCCGAGCTGATGGCGGCGATGGTCGACTACGGCGTGCTGGCCGTCGAGATGGAGGCGGCCGAGCTCTACACCCTGGCCGCGAAGTACGGGCGCCGGGCGCTGACCATCGCCACCGTGGCCGACCACATCGTCACCGGGGAGGAGACCACCGCGCTGGAGCGCCAGGAGACCTTCGGGGCGATGGTCGAGATCGCGCTCACCGCCGCGCTCAGCCCGGCCTGACCAGCGCCTCGAGCTCCGCGCGACCGGGCAGGTCGTCGGGGGTGACCAGCGCACCCGTGCGCACGTAGTAGAACGCGGCCCGGACCCGGTCGAGCGGGACGCCGGTCAGCTCCGACCACGCGAGCCGGTAGACCGCCAGCTGGAGCGGGTCCGCGGACGCCGTGCGGTTGGTCTTCCAGTCGACCAGGAGGTAGCCGCCGTCGGGCTCGGCGTAGACCGCGTCGATCCGGCCGCGCACCACCTGGCCGTCGAGCACCAGGGCGAACGGCGCCTCCACGGCGTACGGCACCCGGGTCGCGAACGGACCGGCCTCGAAGGTCGCGATCAGCTCGCGCAGGTCGGCGTAGTCGTCGATGTCGTCGTCGCCGCGGTTGGCGACCTCCTCGGGCTCGAGCAGCGCCTGCTGCCCGAACCGCTGCTCGACCCACTCGTGGAACAGGGTGCCGAAGCGCGCGGCCGGCGCCGGGGGCCGCGGCATCGGCCGGACCAGGTCGACGGCGAGCCCGTCCGGGTCCCGGCGGAGCCGCTGGAGCGTGGTCGCCGACAGGGCCGCCGGCAGCGGCACCTCGACCACCTGCGCCCGGTCCCGACGCGCCTCCGCCACCAGGTGGGCCAGCTCGTCGTCCCACTCGCGCACCCGGGCCTGCTCGACCAGGTCGAGCCCCGATCGAGCCCGGGTCGGCCGCGGCGGCACCCGGCGCGGCCGCCAGCCGGTCGAGGGCCTCGCCCACGAGCTCGGCCGCCGCGACCCGGCGCAGCGCCTCGGCGGTCCGCTCGGCCACCGGCCAGGGGTACTCCACCAGCCGGCCGAACAGCGGGTTGGCGACGCCCTTCTCCGGCTTGTCCTCCCAGGCCAGCGGCACGCCGCCCCAGCCCGCCATCGCGTCGCGCACGGTCTCCTGGAACGGCGAGGGCCCCAGGGCGCCGGCGCGGCCCTCGGCCCAGACGTACGACGACACGACCAGCCGGTGCCGGGCCCGGGTGAAGGCGACGTAGCCCAGCCGCAGCTCCTCGGTGGCCTCGTGCGCCTTGGTGTCCTCCTTGAGCCGGGCCAGCCCGGCCTTGGTGTGGTCGCGGAGCGCCGGCAGGTCGCGGCGGTCGCCGCGCAGGGGCGTGGGCAGCAGGTCGACGCGCTCGGGCCACAGCCCGCGGCTGCGGGTGTGCGGGAACCTCTCCGCACACATGCCGACCAGGAAGACCGCGTCCCACTCCAGCCCCTTGGCGCGGTGGACGGTCAGCAGCTTCACCGAGTCGGCCTCGCTGGGGGTCGCGACGTCGAGTCCCTCGCCGAGGTCGTCCTCCGCCTGGAGCCAGGCCAGCAGGGAGGTGAGGCTGACCGTCCCGTCGACGGCCTGGAAGTCCGCGACCGCCTTGACGAACAGGTCGAGGTTCTCCCGCCGGGCGCGCCCGGCCTCGCTCACCGAGGAGGCGAGCTCGACGTCGAGCCCGCAGGCGTCGATGATGCGCCGCACCAGCTCGAGCAGCGGCTCCCCGGCGTGGCTGCGCAGGTAGCGCAGCTCGGAGGCCAGCAGGGAGAACCGCTGCCGCGCCGCCGGCGAGTAGGGCAGGTCGCCGGGGTCGTCCAGCGCGTCGGACAGCGCGACCAGCTCGGTGGGGTCGGCCCCGGCCACCGCGCGCGCCAGCTCCTCGTCGAGGGACAGGCTGGTCCCGCGGCCGCGCCCGGACTCGGCGAGCTCGCCGGCGCGCGTCCCGAGCAGGGCCAGGTCCCGCGGGCCGATCGCCCACCGCGGGCCGGTGAGCAGGGTCAGCAGCTCGGCGTTGGCGGTGAGGTCGTCGACCAGGGTGAGGGTGGCCAGCACCTCGGCGACCTCCGGGAGCCGCAGCAGCCCCGCGAGACCGACGATCTCGACGGGCACCCCGACGGCGGTCAGCGCGTCGAAGACGTCGGCCGCGTGGGCGTTGTCACGGACCAGGACGCCGATCTCGCGCCACGACGGCGTCTCCATCGCGCCGTGCGTGGCCGGGACCTGCTCGGCCAGCCACGCGAGCTCGGCGGCCGAGGTGAGGTGGACGATCGTGTCGACCGACCCGTCGTCGTCGGTGCCGGGCTCGAGCGGGTCGACCTGGGCGAAGGCGTCGTACAACGGGGCGGCGAGCGCGTTGGCGACCTCGAGGATGCGCCGGTCCGACCTCCGGTTGACCGTCAGCGCGTAGCGGGCGACCTGCCCGTCGGCCGCCGGGAAGTCCTGGCCGAAGTGCAAGATGTTGGACACCGAGGCGCCGCGCCACCCGTAGATCGCCTGGTTGGGGTCGCCGACCGCGGTGACCGGGTGCCCGCCGCCGAACAGCGAGCTCAGCATCTGCGCCTGGGCGACGGAGGTGTCTTGGTACTCGTCGAGCAGGACCACGGCGTACTTGTCCCGCTCGAGCTCGCCGACCACCGGGTGCTCGGCGGCCAGCTGCGCGGCGAGCGCGATCTGGTCGGAGAAGTCCATGAGGCCGTACGCCGCCTTGAGCGCGCGGTACTCCCGGACCAGCGCCATCGCCTCCGCGCGCCGCGCGAACGCGCTCTCCACCTTGGCCAACGGCGCGGCGGCGTCGGCCAGGCCGGCCGCGAAGAGCTCCCGCTCGTGCGCGTCGAAGGCGGCGAGGTCGTCGGGCGAGACGAGGTGCTCCGAGAGCGCGCCGTCGAGCTTGAGGATGTAGTCGATGACGTGCTTGGGGCTGTCGGAGAGCTGGTCGACCCGGCCGGTGTGCCGCTCGATCACCCGCGCGGCGAGCTGGTAGCGCGACGCGTCGGCCATCACCCGGGTGTCGGGCTCGTGGCCCAGGCGCAGTCCGTGCTGGGTCAGCAGCGACGACGCGTAGGCGTTGTACGTCGCGACGAGGGGCTCGAGGACGTCCTCGGCGTCGGCGCTGCCCGGGGCGGGCGGGCCGTGACCGGCGGCGTCGAGCGCGCCGCGGATGCGCAGCATCAGCTCGTGGGCCGCCTTCGTGGTGAAGGTCAGGCCGAGCACCTGGTCGGGCGTCACCTGGCCGGTGGCGACGAGGTAGACGACCCGGGCCGCCATCACCGAGGTCTTGCCCGACCCGGCGCCCGCGATCACCACCGCCGGCTCGAGCGGCGCCGAGATCGCCTCCCACTGCTGGGGGCTGACGGTGAAGTCGGCGCGCATCACCTCGCGGAGCGCCTCCGGGGAGTCGATCCTGGTGGCGACGGGCGTGGTCACGAGAGCACCGTGCCGGAGTTCTTGGCGGGACAGAGCCGCTGGAAGTCGCAGTGCTCGCAGTGGGTGCCCGGACGGGCCGGGAAGGACTCGGTGCGCAGCGCGCCGACCGCGTCGATGAGCTGCCGCTCGATCGGGCGTCGGCCGGACTCGTCCGGCTCCTGCGGGTCCTGCCGCTGGACCTTGAGCTTGCGGTAGGCCTCGTGGCGCAGCTGCCACAGCTCCGCGCCCCCGGGCTCCGCGCCGGGGACCAGGTCGTCGACCGCGCCGTTCTCGACCGCGAGCTGGTAGAGGCCGAGCTGCGGGTGGACCAGGGTGTCGTCCTTGGTCGGGGTGTACTTGCTGGTCTTGAGGTCGATGACCACGACCCGGCCCTGGGCGTCGACCTCGAGCCGGTCGGCGTACCCGTGCAGGGTCACCGCCTCGCCGTCCGGGAGCGCGACGGTCGCGGTGAGCCGGCGCTCGGTGCCGATCAGGGTGCGCGCGTCGGGGCGCAGGTGCCAGTCGAGGAACCGGGTCAGCGCGGCCCGGACCTCCGCGCGCTCGCGGCGGCTCGACCAGGGGGTCCGGAACGGCACCTGCTCCCAGACGGTGTCGACGTGCCCCATCAGGTCGTCCACGAGGGCGGGGTCGGCGGCGAGCTGGCCGCGGCCGACGCGGTCCGCGAGCGCGTGCACGATGTTGCCGAAGCCCTGCGCCTGGGTGGACGCCCGCTCGCCCCCCGCCTCGGCCTCCAGGAACCAGCGCGTCGGGCACTGCTGCAGGCTGGTGAGGGCGCTGGCGGTCAGCCGGACCGGGACGCCCGGCGGGCGGAGCGGCTCGTCGCCCACGGTCGCGGCCCGGGTCCCCCACCAGGTCGCGGGGTCGGCGGCCGGGACCCGCACCCGGCCCTCGCGGTGCTCGCGGGCGAGCAGGGCGAGCCGGTGGGCCGCCGCGCGGCGCAGCGGCTCGGGCTCGCGGTCGTCGGCGGCGGTACGCCGCAGCTCGGCCACCAGCCCGGTCAGGGAGAGCGGGCGGGGCGGGCGTCCCTGGCGGTGAACGACGCCGACCCCGAGCTCGTCCAGGAAGCGCGAGGCCTGCTCGCCCTCGTCGTCGGTGGAGGCGACCGCGCTGACGACCAGGCGCTCGCGGGCGCGGGTGCAGGCGACGTAGAACAGCCGGCGCTCGTCGGCCAGCAGCTCCCGGGTCGTGGTCGGCGGCACCAGCCCGTCGGCGCCGAGCCGGTCGGCGCGCAGCAACGTGGCGCGGCGGCGCAGGTCGGGCCAGCCCTCCTCCTGCACGTGGGCGACCACGACCAGCCGCCACTCGAGGCCCTTGGCCCGGTGGGCGGTCAGCATCCGCACCGCCTCGCCGCGGATGCCCTGCTCCGCCAGGGTGTCCCCGGGGATCTGCTGCGCGGTCAGGGTGGCCAGGAAGGTGGCGAGACCGGTGTGCCCGCGGCGGTCCTCGACGCGCGCCGCCTCGTCGAAGAGCGCGCACACGGCGTCGAGGTCACGGTGCGCGGCGCGCGCCGCCGACCCCTCCCGGCGGGACGCGGCGAGCAGGCGGTCCGGCCAGTCGGTGCCGGACCACACCGACCAGAGCACGTCCTCCGCGGCCGCCTTGGCCTCGATGCTGTCCCGCGCCGAGCGCAGCAGCGCGGCGAGCGCCGCCGCCTTGCGCACGGCGGGCTCGGCGTGGTCGGTCACGACGCCCAGGGACCCGGGGTCGACGACCGCCTCGCGCAGCAGGTCGGGGGACGGGCGCGGGGCCCGGTCCTCCTCCGCGGCCCGCGCCTTCTCCTCGCGGCGCAGCAGCCGGGCCAGCACCCGGACGTCGGAGGCGTCGAGGCCGGCCAACGGTGACTGCAGGAGCCCGTGGGCGCGGCTCGGCGTCGACGTACCCCTCCCGCGCGGGATCGGGCTCGTCGAGGTGGAGGACGGCCCCCAGCGCGTCGACCAGGGTCCGGACGGCGGGCTCCTGGGCCAGCGCGATCTCGTCCGCGGCCACCTCCACCGGCACGCCGGCGCCGAGCAGCGCCCGCCGCAGCGACGGGATGGTCGCCCGGCCGGACCGGACCAGCACCGCCATGTCGGACCAGGAGACGCCGTCCTCGAGGTGCGCGCGGCGCAGCAGGTCGGCGAGGTGCTCGGCCTCGGCGCGCTCGGTGTCGAAGGTGAGCACCTCGACGCGGCCCGGCACCGGGCTCGCGGTCGCCGGCGCGAGGAAGGACTCCCGCGTGGCGGCGTCCAGGGCGGGCGGCAGCGGCAGCCGCGCGGCGACCCCCTGGGCGGCCCGCAGGAGGGACGGGCCGAAGCGTCGGGTGGTCCCCAGCACGGCGACGTCGGCGGGGCGGCCGTCGGCGCGGGGGAAGTCGGTCGGGAAGTCGAGGATGCCGCGCACCTCCGCGCCCCGGAACGCGTAGATCGCCTGGTGGGGGTCGCCGACGACCGTGAGGTCGCGCCCGTCCCCCGCGAGGGCGCGCAGCAGGGCGACCTGGCCCGGGTCGGTGTCCTGGTACTCGTCGACGAAGACGTGCCGGAACCGCTCGCGCAGCGCGGTCCGGTGCTCCTCCGCCACCAGCACCGCCCGCCGGATCAGGTCGGCGTAGTCGACCGCGCCGAGCGAGTCCAGGACGGTGAGGTACTGCTCGAGGAACAGGCCGGCCGCGACGAACTCGGGGAGGCCGTGCTGCTCGCCGACCGCGCGCAGGTCGTCGGCGTCGAGACCCTTCTCCCGGGCCCGGGACAGGACCGCGTGCACCTCGGTGGCGAAGCCGCGGGTGCCGACCGCGCGCCGCAGCCCGTCGGGCCACCGGACCGACTCGGGCGCGTCGGTGAGGAGCTGCTGGAGCACGACGTCCTGCTCGGGGGCGCTGAGCAGCCGGACCGGCCCCTCGTAGAGCTCCGCGGGGGTGTGCTGCCGGATCAGGCCGTAGGCGAAGGAGTGGAACGTCGACGCCAGGGTGGTCGCCAGCGTCCGGCCGACCCGCGCCGTGACCCGGTCCCGCAGCTGCTCGGCCGCCTTGCGGGAGAAGGTCAGCGCGAGCACGCTGTCGGGGCTCGCGCCGTCCTCGATCCGCCGGGCGATCGCCTCGACCAGCGTCGTCGTCTTGCCGGTGCCGGGTCCGGCGAGCACGAGCAGGGGGCCTCCCGGGTGGTCGACGACGCGCTGCTGGTCGGCGTCGAGCACCGGCCCGGCCGCGGGCGCGGCGGGCCGCACGAGGCGGTACGTCGGCTGCTCGGGGCGGGTCGTGGTCATGGCTCCACCCAACCATCCGGAGCCGACAGCCCCGCGTCACCGCCAGCGCGGGTCCGAGGACGCCGGACGGCCGAAGACCAGGCAGAACGGATGGTCGGCGGGGTCGGCGAAGACCCGGAAGCCCGACTCCGGTGCGCCCGGCACCCGGCGGGCCCCCAGCCGGACCACCTCCGCCTCGGCGGCGTCCACGTCGTCGACGTGGATGTCGAGGTGCAGCTGCTGGGGGTGCTGCGGGTCCGGCCACCGGGGCGGCACCCACGGCGCCGCGCGCTGGAAGGCCAGCTCACGCATCCCCGGCGCGCGTCCGATGACCACCCAGTCGGGTTCGTCCTCGAGCACCTCCATGCCCAGCACCGCGGCGTAGAAGCCCGCGAGCGCGCGCGGGTCGGGGCAGTCGAGGACGGTCTTCTCCAGTCGTCCGATCATGTCCCCATGGTTCCCGGATCGGCCGCGGACCATTCGTCAGGCGACCGACGCGGCCGTGAGGACCGACTGGGCCATCAGCCGCTCGGCCCTGCGCACCACCGACGGGAAGCGGTGGGCCACATCGGTGGTCTCGGAGAGGTCCCGGTTGAGCTGGAACAGCTCGATCGGCCCACGGTCGTGGCGGACCGCCTTCCACTGGCCGAAGCGGACCGCCTCGTCGTACCCGCCCTCGAGGAACTGCCAGTAGAGGTGGTCGTGGCCGGCCAGGTCCCTCCCCCGGAGGGCGGGCACGAAGGAGACGCTGTCGCTCGCGGTGGGCACGACCGTCCCGGCGAGCTCCGCGAAGGTGGCGGGGACGTCCCAGACCGCGACCGGCGTGTCGACCACGGTGCCCGGGGCGGCGACGCCGCCGCTCGCGCGGAGGCTCTGCGGCACCCGCGCGATCATCGGCACCCGGATGCCGCCCTCGTAGACGTCCCGCTTGATCCCCCGCAGCGGTCCGTTGCTGTCGAAGAACTCGGCGTCGTGCGGCCGCCGCGACCCCACGTGCCCGTAGCCCGCGCCCTCGTTGTGCGGCCCGTTGTCGCTCACCACGAGCACGACGGTGTCCTCGGCCAGCCCGCGTTCGGCCAGGCCGGCCAGGATCACGCCGATCTGCGCGTCGGTGGCGGTGACCTGGGCGGCGTGGTTGCGCTCGCCCGCGGGCCAGGGCCTGTCGGAGTACGGCGCGTCGCTCGGGATCTCGTTCGGCGCGTGCGGCGTGGTCAGCGAGACGTCGAGGAAGAACCGCTCCCCCGGCGCCAGGCGGTCCAGGAAGCCGAGGGCCTCGGCGGTGAAGAGGTCGCCGACGTACGTCGTGTCGGCGCCGGCGTTCTCCGGGTACTCCACGCGCTGGTCGTTGCGCCACAGGTACGTCGGCCAGTAGTCGTGGGCGTGCCGCTGGTTGAGGTAGCCGAAGAAGTAGTCGAAGCCCTGGCTGTTGGGGTGGCTCGGGTTGCTGCCGGTGTCGGGGCCGAGCCCCCACTTGCCCACCAGCCCGGTGGTGTACCCCGCGTCCCGCAGGACCTCGGCCACCGTCACGTCCTCGGCGAGCAGCCCGCGCCCGGCGTCGGCGTTGGACTTCACCCGCGCGTGCCCCGTGTGCAGCCCGGTGAAGAGGGAGGCGCGCGTGGGGGCGCAGGTCGGCGTCGCGTACGCCTCGGTGAACCGCACTCCCTCCGCGGCGAGTGCGTCGAGCACCGGCGTCCGGATGGTCCGCTGGCCGTAGGCACCCACCTCGCCCCAGCCGAGGTCGTCGACGACGACCAGCACGATGTTGGGCGGTGCCACCGGGTCGGCGGGCGGGGAGGTCGAGGTGGAGGCGGATCCCGGTGGCGGGCCGGGTCGCGACCGCGACGGAGCCGACGGCCAGGCTCCCGAGAAGGGCACGACGAGACGAGGTGATGGTCATGCCGAGCAATACTAAACTAATTCACTCTACTTACTTTGCTTTGGCCGCGGCGCGTCGTCCCGAGGTGCACTAGCGTCGCCACCATGACCGACGGACCCCTCGCCGACGTGATCGTGATCGACCTGACCCGGGCGCTCGCCGGCCCGCACGCCGCGATGATGCTCGGCGACCTGGGCGCCCGGGTGATCAAGGTGGAGAGCGCCACCGGCGACGACACCCGCGCCTGGGGACCGCCCGTGGGCGGGCCCGGAGACCGAGGACGGGCGCCGGGACTCGACGTACTTCCTGTCGGCGAACCGCAACAAGGAGTCGATCGTCCTCGACCTCAAGAGCGCGGACGGCCGGGCCGTGCTCGAGCGGCTGGTGACCCGCGCGGACGTGCTGCTGGAGAACTTCCGGTCCGGGGTGCTGGACCGGCTCGGCCTGACCGTCGAGCGGCTCCACGAGCTCAACCCGCTGCTGGTGATCGGCAAGATCACCGGCTTCGGGCACGACGGGCCGGAGGCGGACCGGGCGGGCTACGACCAGATCGCGCAGGGCGAGGGCGGCCTGATGAGCGTCACCGGGACCGAGCAGCCGACCAAGGTCGGCGTGCCGATCGCGGACCTGCTCGCCGGCATGAACCTCGCGTACGGCGTGACCGCGGCGCTGCACGAGCGCCACCGGACCGGACGCGGGCGGGTCGTGCGCACCTCGCTGCTCGCCGGCGTGGTCGGCGTGCACGCCTTCCAGGGCACCCGCTGGACGGTGGCCGGCGAGGTGCCGGGCATCTCCGGGGCGCACCACCCGGCGATCGCGCCGTACGGCCTCTTCGCGACGGGGACGACCCCGCTGCAGGTCGCGGTCGGCTCGGAGGGGCTGTGGCGCACGTTCGCCACCGCCCTGGGCCTCGACCCCGACGACCCGCGCTTCACCGTCAACCGGGACCGGGTGGCGCACCGCGACGAGCTGGTCGCGGCGATCGAGCGGGTGCTGGCCACCGACTCGGCCGACCACTGGCTCACCGTGCTGCTCGCGGCCGGCATCCCCGCCGGCAAGGTGCGCGCGATGGACGAGGTCTACGCGTGGGACCAGACCCGCTCGCAGGGTCTGGTCCTCGACGTCGACCACCCGGCGTACGGCTCCCTGCGGCTCAGCGGCTCCCCGCTGCGCTTCGACGACAACGCGTTCTCCGGCGGCCGCACCGAGCACGCTCCCCCGCCGCTCCTCGACGAGCACGGGCCCGCGATCCGCGCCTGGCTCGAGGACTGAGGGAGCCCGACGCACCCAGTTTCGAGGCTCAACCATCGGGGCGCCGCTGTGACGCGGGCCACTAGGCTGGCGCGGTGAGCGAGCGGGGACGACGACCGGACGAGCGGAACGCGGTGTCGACGATGATCGGCTCGCAGCAGTTCGCGGAGGTGGTGGCCGAGCTCGTCGAGAAGACCGGCCGGTCCGCCGACGACGTGCGCGGCGACGCCGAGACCTGCCTGGACGAGCTCGCCTCGCAGATCGACCCGCAGGCCACGCGAGCCTGGGACCGGATGGGCCGCTGGCTGACCCGGTCGTACGTCGTGGACTCCGACGGGCCCGCGCTGCCGGCGCTGCGCGAGCTGGACCGCAAGCACTCGCTGGTGTTCCTGCCCAACCACCGCTCCTACCTCGACCCGCTGGTGCTGCGCAACGCCCTGGGGAGCCACGGCTTCTCGCCCAACTACGTCCTCGGCGGCATCAACCTCGCGCTCTGGCCGCTCTCCGAGCTCGGCCGCCGCGCGGGCCTGATCTTCATCCGCCGGTCGACTCGCGACGACCCGGTGTACCCCGCGATGCTGCGCCTCTACCTCGGCTACCTGCTGCGCCGCCGCGCCAACCTGGAGTGGTACTTCGAGGGCGGCCGGACCCGCACCGGCAAGCTCCGCCCGCCCAAGATGGGCGTGCTCAAGTGGCTGGTCGACGCGTTCCAGGCCAACGAGGCCTCCGCCGGCGACGTGCTGCTGGTGCCGGTCGCGATCGTCTACGACCAGCAGCACGAGGTCTCCGCGCTGTCGCTCGAGGAGGGCGGCGGCACCAAGACCCCCGAGAGCCTGACCTGGGTGGTGCGCTTCGCCCGCGCCCAGTCGCGCCGCCGCGGCCGCGCGCACGTGCGCTTCGGCCCCACGCTCTCGCTGCGCGACGCCCTCGAGGAGGCCACCACCCGGGCCGGCTCGGGCGAGGCCTCCGAGGTGGTCCCGCGGGTCGCCTTCGAGGTCGCGCACCGGATCAACGCGGCCACCCCGATCACGCCCTCGGCGCTGGTGGCCTTCGGGCTGCTCGACAACGACGGCCGGGCGCTGACGCTGCAGGAGACGCTGGCCGTCCTCGACCCGCTGGTGGCCTACGTGCGGAAGCGCCGGCTGCCGCTGACCTCCGACGTCGACCTCGGCCGGCCCGAGGGCCTGCGCCGGGCGCTGCGCACCCTGGTCCGCGAGGGCGTGGTCGAGGAGTACGACGGTGGCCTCGAGCCCGTCTACGGGATCGGCCCGGGCCGCGCCCACGAGGCCGGCTTCTACCGCAACACCGTGACCCACTACTTCATCACCCGCGCGATCGCGGAGGTCGCGGCCGTGCAGACCTCCGAGGTCGACGGCGCGGACGTCACCTCGACCACCTGGGAGCACGCCCTCGCCCTGCGCGACCTGCTGAAGTACGAGTTCTTCTTCGCCACCAAGCGCGAGTACGACGAGGAGCTGCGCGCCGAGGTCGCCCTGGCCAGCCCGCTGTGGCGCGACGGCGACCTCACCCCCGCCGAGCTGGCCACCGCGGTCCGCGAGTCCGACCTGCTGATCGCGCACCGCGTCGTCGGGCCGTTCCTGGAGTCCTACCAGGTGGTGGCCGACCGGCTGGCGACCCGCGAGCCCGCCGCCCCGGTCGACGAGGAGGCGCTGGTGCTGGAGAGCCTCGGGGTGGCCCGGCAGCGCTGGCTCCAGCACGACCTGCACAGCCCCGAGTCGATCTCCAAGGACCTGATGTCGGGCGCGATCAAGCTGGCCGGCAACCGCGGCCTGCTGGGCCCGGGCGGCGAGGACCTGCGCACCGCCCGCGAGGAGTTCGCCGCCGAGCTCGGCGCCGCCGTCCGCGCCGTCGCGGTGGTCCGCCAGATCGCCCTCTCCCGCCAGGGGGCCCCGGCATGAGCGACGACCACGGGATCGACGACCTGCTCGCCGAGGTCGCGGCCGGGCCGCAGGGACCGGGGATCGGGGCCTTCTTCGACTTCGACGGCACCCTGATCGACGGCTACTCCGGCGTGATCGCCTTCCGGGAGCGGCTGACCGGTGGCGACGTGGGTGCCGCCGAGCTCGTCAACACCCTCGTCCAGTCCTTCAACGTCTCCCGGCGCGGCCACGACGTGTCCCGCCTGATGGCGGTCGCGCTGGAGTCGCTGTCCGGTCGCGAGGTCACCGAGATCAACGACCTGGGCGTCGAGCTGTTCCGCACCCGCATCGCCGGCAAGGTCTACCCCGACGCGCGGCGCCTCGTCGCCGCCCACCACAAGGCCGGGCACACCGTCGCGCTCGCCTCCTCGGCCACCCGCTTCCAGGCCGCGGAGGCCGCGGCCGACCTCGACATCGAGCACGTGCTCGTCACCGAGATCGAGGACGAGGACGGCATCCTCACCGGGAAGGTGCGCGGGCCGATCCTGTGGGGCCCCGGCAAGGCCCAGGCGGTCCGGGAGTTCGCCGCCGAGCGCGGCGTCGACCTCACGGAGTCCTACGCCTACGGCAACGGTCGCGAGGACGTGCCCTACCTCGAGGAGGTCGGCCGGCCGCACCCGCTCAACCCCGACCTCGGCCTCACCGCCGAGGCGCAGGAGCGCGGCTGGCCGATCACGCGACTGACCCGCGTCAACCGGCTCACGCCCACCACCGTGGCCCGCACCGCCGCCTCCATGGCCGGCCTGGGCGCCGGCGTCGCGGCCGGGCTGGGGCTGGGGCTGCTCAACCGGGACCGGCGTACCGGGCTCGAAGCGGCCGCCACGATCGCCTCGGAGCTGTCGCTGGCCCTGGCCGGCGTGAAGCTCGACGTGGTCGGTCAGGACAACCTGTGGAGCGCCCGCCCCGCGGTCTTCCTCTTCAACCACCAGAGCCAGCTCGACGTGCCGGTGCTGGCCTCGCTGCTGCGCAAGGACTTCACCGCGGTCGCCAAGAAGGAGCTGGCCACCGACCCGATGTTCGCGCCGATGGGCTGGCTCGCCGACGTGGCGTACGTCGACCGCACCGACTCCACCAAGGCCAAGGCCGCCCTCGCGCCGGCGGTGGACGCGCTGCGCAACGGCACCTCGCTGGTGATCGCGCCGGAGGGCACCCGCTCCCCCACGCCGAAGCTGCTGCCCTTCAAGAAGGGCGCCTTCCACATGGCCATGCAGGCCGGGGTGCCGGTCGTCCCGATCGTGATCCGCAACGCCGGCGAGCTGATGGCGCCCCGCGGGATGCTCATCTCCTCCGGCGTCGTCGACGTCGCCGTGCTCGACCCCATCGACACCTCGGCGTGGACCGCACGCTCGCTCACCGGCAAGGTGGCCGCGGTCCGGCGGCTGTACCTCGACACCCTCGACGACTGGCCCACCTGAGGCCACCCGCCCGCGGCGGCTCAGCCGAGGTCGACGATCGCGGCCACCGGGCCGCCCCCGTCGGGGCCCTGGTGGGCCGCGGACACCGAGACGAACACCGCCGGGTCGCCGGTGACCGCAGCCGTGACGCCGCCGACGGCCGCCTTGATCTGCCGGTGCCAGTGCACGTCGGAGTCGTCGAGCATCGCGTTGCGCCGGCCCCGGACCTGGCCGTCCTGGGACACCTCGCACTTGAGGAACACGTTGACGAGCCGGCCGTCGAGGTCGGAGGTGTGCGGGCGCTCGGGCAGGTCGAGCCCGGCCGAGCGGATCGCGTCCCAGATGCCGTCGGCGTCGAGGGCGTCCTTCATCACCGCGTGACCGACCCGGTAGCGGCCGCCGACCCCCGTCGCGTTGCCGACCACGACGACCTGCGCCTGGTCGAGCTCGACGCCCGAGGAGCACGACGCGACCGAGGAGAACAGGTCGCGGTTGTGCATGACGTCGGCGTCCCCGGGCATCTCGATCTCCCCGAGGGCGACCGCGATCCCGAGCGCCGTACAGCCGTTGGAGAGGTCCATCGACTCGTGCGTGTGCTCGGTCCACACGGTCTTGCCGCGCGACTTGGCGTCGCGGATGGTGTGCACCGTCAGCAGCGGGGTCTTGGTCTGCACGTAGTGGACGTCGGCCACGTCGGTGATGCCCGCGCGCTCCATCGCGACCTTCACCGCGTCGGCGACCTTCGACACCATGGCCACCCGGCCGATGTCCTCGGGCTGCAGCACCTCGCTCATCGCGAAGCCGACGGTCAGCCGCGGCTCGTCGCTCGGCTCGGCGTCGGTGGTGGCGAAGATCGTGGCGTGCGGCGAGATCACGCCGTCGGTGCCGCCGGACCAGACGATCGGCACCTGCTTGACCTGGTCGGCGGGCGCACCCTTGGCGACCAGCACCTCGCGGAAGGCCCGGTCGGAGATGATCCGCGTGTAGTCGTTGACCCCGCCGTTGCCCTCGGTCTTGCCGATGATGGCGATCACCCGGTCGGCGGCCATCACGCCGTCGTCGATGAGCCTGGCGAGCTCGGAGGCGTCGGCGACGGAGTGGATCGGGACCTTGCGTACTTCGATCGCGCTGGGCATGCGGGTTCCTCTCGGTGTGGTGCGGTGGTCAGGCGGGGACGATGACGGTCCCGGCCGTGCCGGCCAGCCCGTCGATGATGGAGTCGAGGTCGGTGATCACCGAGGTCTTCCCGGTGGCCTCCACGAAGCGGAGGGCGGCCTCGACCTTGGGGCCCATGGAGCCGCCGGCGAAGTGGCCCTCGGCCGCGTGCCCGCGCATCTCCGCGACCGTCACCCGGCCCAGCGGCTCGGCGTCGGGGGTGCCGAAGCGGAGCACCGCCTGGGGGACGTCGGTGGCGATCACCAGCACGTCGGCACCGACGGTGCGCGCCAGCAGCGCGGCGGTGAGGTCCTTGTCGATGACCGCCTCGACCCCGCGGTAGCCGTCGTCCTCGCGGACCGTCGGGATGCCGCCGCCACCCGCGGCGACCACCACGAAGCCGGCGTCGATGAGCGCGAGCACGGCCGGCGCGTCGAGGATCTCGACGGGCTCGGGCGAGGCCACCATCCGGCGCCAGCCCTTCTCGCCGCGGTCCTCCCAGAACTCCCCGTGCTCGATCATCGTCAGCGCCTCGGCCTCGCCGACGAAGCGGCCGATCGGCTTGGTCGGGCGGGTGAAGCCGGGGTCGTCGGCGGCCACCAGGGTGCGGGTCATCAGCGCGGCCGAGGGCCGGTGGCCGCCCCGGACCCGCAGCGCGTCGTCGAGGGCGTTGACCAGCACGTTGCCGAGGGTCGCCTGGGTCTGCGCGCCGCACCAGTCCAGCGGGACGGGGGGTACGACGGCCGCGGCCAGCTCGTTCTTGACCAGCAGGTTGCCCACCTGCGGGCCGTTGCCGTGGGTGAGCACCACCTCGACCGGCTCGGGGCGGGTCAGCAGGTCGGCCACGGCGGCCATCGCGACCCGGGCCGCGGCGATCTGGTCCTCGGGGCGGGCGCCGCCGTCGCGGCTGGTCATGGCGTTGCCACCCAGCGCCAGCATCACCCTCATGACCCGAACCTAGTGAACGCCGCCCGGGGCGGCACCGTCAGGTTCGGCCAACCGGGACGCCGGAGCCTGGCAACCCTTGCCAGTGGGTCACCACTGCCAGCGGATGCCGAGCTTCCCGGGGCCGAAGTTGCGCACCACGTGGTGGGCCGACGTCGTTCCCCGCAGCGGCAGCACCTGGCGGTCCAGCGTCCGCGGGTCCTCGGTGTAGGCCTCGCAGTGCACCGGCACCTTGTCGCCCTCGAACCTGATCCACAGCACCGCCTCGGACAGCCGGCGGGTCAGGTAGATCTCGTAGAACGGGTCCGGGTGGGCGTCGAGCGGCACCAGCACCTGGTGCTCGGTGATGGCCGTCTCGCCGGTCGCCAGCGGCCGCTCGAGGAGCACCTCGACGCCGAAGACACCCTGCTCGGACGTCGGTGTAGGTCTTCCCGATCGAGCAGCCCTTGAGCGCCACGAACTCCGGCACCGCGGAGCTCTCGGAGTCCATCGTGAAGACGAACGGTTGGCCGGCGGCGCCGTCGCGCACGGCCTTCCAGACACTGCGGGAGACCGCGGACCGCCCGCGGCCCTGGTCGTCGACGTCGAAGGTCACCTGGACGCTGGTCTCGACGAGTGACTCGGTGTCGTCGGGGTCGTAGCCGAGCTGCTCGAGGGCCCGCCGGACCGACTCGGAGCCCCCCATGAGGGAGGCCAACGACTTGCTCCCCCGGAACGGACCCGAGCGCTTCGAGGGCCGCAGCCGCGAGCGCAGGTGGCCGGCCGGCAGGTAGAGCAGCTCCTCGAGCGTGGTCAGCGCCTCGAGCGAGGTCTGGTGCTCGGGCTGGCTGCGCCCGGAGCGCCAGTAGCTCAGCGTCGCCACGCTCAACGGCGTGCCGAGGTCCTGCAGGCGGCCGCGCAGGTACTCGAGACTGACGCCGCGCTCGGCGATCGCCACCCTGAGTGCCTCGGAAAAAGACGCAGGCGAACCCTGCGACGTCGCATCGCTCACGGTGCTCACACCCCCCCGGTCTCAACACCTGGAGAAACTTTCACACACTTTCCACGGCTGTGTGTGAAGACTCGGTGAGTAACGTGGACGACCAGTGGCGTTGGGTCCCGGGGGGAATCCAGCGCCACTGTCCCCATTTGGACGGAAATGCGTCGTTTCACGCCTACGACGGCACAAGATGCCCGTCCGCCACGTCCGCACCACGCCCCCCAGCGGCCCCCAGCGGCCCCGAAATCTTTACCCTCCCGACCCGCTGCCGAGCCGGCGCAGATGGTCTGCCGACTCGGCGCACATGGCGTCCCCAGTCGGCGCAGATGGCGAGAAGACCGCCGACTCGACGCGCCATCAGCGCCGACTCGCCATTGCGTGCTGGGGGTCAGGAGTGCTCGGCGCGGTCCTTGAGGCCGGCGGTCTCCAGAGCCAGGTAGCGCTCGGTGAGGCCCCGCCACAGCCGGCCCACCAGGCCGCCCATCGGGCCGAGCTGGTCGAGGCGCGCCGTCACCCGGCAGCCGCCGGGGGTGGGCTCGACCAGGTGGGTGCCGACGGTCCGCAGGCCCGGGGCCGTGGACTCCCAGCGGAACTCCCGGCCCGGGTCGAGGGCGACCACGGTCCAGGTGGCGACGGGCAGCCGCGGCTGGCGCACCCGGGTCCGGGCGCCCACGTGGAGCGGCCCGTGGTCGAGCCGTTCGACGCTGGTCACCGAGGCGGTCCACTCGGGCCAGCGCTCGACGTCGGCGTAGATCTCCCACGCCCGGGCCGGGTCCGCGGCGACCTCGACGACCGACTCGAACCTCATCGCCTCAGCGTAGGTCGACCGCGGCGTGCGGGGCACCCCCCGCGAGCCGGGCGTAGCCCGGGCCACGGTCGAAGAACGCCTCACCCGGGCCCGGCCGCGAGGCGCGCTCGGCCGTCGTCGCGGCGGGGTCGTGCCCGAGCGTGCCGTCGTCGGCCGACCCGGTCAGCACCACGCCGTACGACGCCCGCGCGGCCTCCGGCGACACCTTGCGCCAGACGACGTCGCGGACCACCAGCTCCGGGTCGCGCGCGAGCGGGTCGCCCCAGCCGCCGCCCCCCGTGGTGCGGATCCGGATCACCTCACCGGCCCGCACGGGCTCGGCGTCGGCGAGGGCGTCGACCTCGCGCTCGGCCGGGCCACCGGGGTCGATGGTGACGCTGAAGGGCCGGCCGGCCAGGCCGCCCCTGACGCCCCAGCAGGCCAGGATCGACCGGTCCGCGATCGACATGAAGTGCGCGTCCTTGAGCATCCGGATGTGCTTCTCGTAGCCGAGCCCGCCGCGGTACTCCCCCGCCCCGCCGGAGTCGGTCGCGAGCCCCAGCGACTCGACCAGGAACGGGAAGCGCGACTCGGTGAACTCGCTGGGCAGGTTCCGGCTGTCGGGGACCACGTGGATGGTGTCCTCGCCGTCGGCGTAGTAGCGGCCGCCGGACCCGCCGCCGAGCACCTCGCGCATCAGGTAGGACCGGCCCTCGCGGTCCTCGCCGTAGACGCCGGTGTAGCGGATCGTCTCCTGGTCGGCCGGCATCCGGCCGTCGACCGCCTTGGCGATCACCCCCGCGAGCACGCCGAGCAGCCGCAGGATCACGAACGTCCGGGCGTTGGTCGGCGCCGGGAAGACCGGGGTCAGCAGCGTGCCCGGCTCGGGGAACCGCATCTCGATCAGGGGCACCACGCCCTCGTTGACGTCGAGCTCGGCCATCCGCTCGGGCGACTCGGCGAGGTTGCGCAGGATCGGCGCCAGCCACTTCTTGAGGAACACCCCGTCGGCGTAGTCCCCGCAGTGGTTGATCGGCCCCTTCGCCTGCGGTGACGTGCCGTCGAAGTCGAGGACGATCCGCTCGCCGTCGGGGTCGTCGGCCGGCGTGCGGGTCAGCGTGATCCGCTGCGTGTGCAGCCGGGGCTCGTCCACGCCGTCGTGCTCGGCGTAGTCCTCCCACGTCCAGGAGCCGACCGGGATCTGGCTGAGGATCTCGCGCCGGTACGTCGTGGTGGTGCGGTCGATGATCGCGTCGAAGCACGACTCGACCGTCGCCACGCCGTACCGGTCGAAGAGCTCGCCGAGCCGGCGCGCGCCCATCAGGCACGCCGAGCACTCCGCGTCGAGGTCGGCAGCGAGGGACTCGGGCATCCGGGAGTTGCGGGTCATGATCGCCAGCGCCGCGCGGTTGGGCACGCCGGCGTCCCAGAGCTTGATCGGCGGGACCATCAGCCCCTCCTCGAACACGCTGGTGGCGTGCGAGGGCATCGAGCCGGGCACCGCTCCCCCGATGTCGTCGTGGTGGCCGAACGCCTGGACGAACGCGACCACCCGGCCGGCGGAGAACACCGGCACGGTGACGCAGAGGTCGGGCAGGTGCCCGATGCCGCCCTCGGAGCGGTAGACGTCGTTGTGGAAGAACACGTCCCCCTCGCGCATCTCCTCGATCGGGAAGTCACGGGCGACCGGGTGCACGAGGGCGGAGTAGGACCGGCCGGTGAGCTTGCGCAGCAGCCGGTCGTGGATGCCGGCGCGGAAGTCGTGGGCGTCGCGGATCATCGGGCTGCGGCTGGTCCGGGCGATCGCGGTCTCCACCTCCATCTCCACGCTGGCCAGCGAGCCCTGGACGATCTCGACCAGCACCGGGTCGGCGCTCGCCCCCGCGTCGTCGGTGAGGCTGCCGAACGGGAAGTCGGTGGGTGCGCGCCGGCTCATGACGGGCTCCCCTCGTCGCGGCGGGTCACGATGATGTTGCGGTAGTCGTCGACGCGGGCGCCGAAGCCCGGGTGCAGCGGCACGGTCGAGCCGAACTCCTCGATGATCGCCGGGCCGTCGACGACGAACCCCGCCGGCAGGTCCGGCCGCCACAGCAGCGGCGTGTCGACGTAGCCGGTGTCCGCGTCGAAGCAGACCGCCCTCGTCGCCCGGGGTTTCGAGGCTCGCTCCGCTCGCACCTCGACCTCCGGGGTCCGGCGGATCTCCGGGCGTTGGATCGGCCCGATCCCCGACACCCGGAGGTTCACCCACTCCACCTGCTGGGTCGGGTCGGCGGAGAAGTCGTAGCCGTAGAGCGCGCGGTGCTCGGCGTGGAAGCGCGCGGCCACCGCGTCGAGGGCGGCCTGGTCGAGCGCCCCGGGGTCGACGGGCACCCGCACCTCGAAGGCCTGGCCGAAGTAGCGCACGTCCGCGGTCCGCTGGAAGACGTGCGCCTCCGTCGCGAACCCCTCGGTGGTCAGGGCGGTGCGCGCCTGGCCGGCCAGCGCGTCGTACGCCTGCTGCAGCGTCGCGGAGTCGAGGAGGTCGTGGAGCGAGACGTGGGTCTGCACGTAGTCGTTCTTGACGTCGACGGTCAGCAGGCCGAACGCCGACACGTTGCCGGGGTCGGGCGGCACCAGCACCGTCGGCACGCCGAGGATGTCCATGAGCCGGCACAGCAGCAGCGAGCCCGAACCGCCGAACGTGGTCAGGGCGAAGTCGCGGACGTCGAGACCGCGCTTGACGGTCACCTGGCGCAGCGCGTTGGCCTGGTTCCACGCCGAGATCTCCAGGACGCCGGCGGCGCACGCCTCGGGGGTGAGGCCCAGGTCGGCGGCGAGCCGCTCGACCCCCGCGCGGGCCGCGTCGACGTCGAGCGGGATCTCCCCGCCGAGCAGGTGCGGCGGGATCCGGCCGAGGACCACGTGGGCGTCGGTGATGGTGACCTGGGTGCCGCCCTTGCCGTAGCAGAGCGGCCCCGGGTCGGCGCCCGCCGACTGCGGTCCGACCTTGAGGGTGCCCTCGGGCGAGAGCCAGGCGATGGAGCCGCCGCCGGCACCCACGGTGACCACGTCGATCATCGGGATCTTGGACGGGTAGGCGCCCACGCTGCCCTCGGTGGTGAGCGTCGGCTCGCCGTCGATGACCACGGAGACGTCCGTGGAGGTGCCGCCACCGTCGCTGGTCAGCACCCGGTCGAAGCCGGCCACCTGGGCGATCAGCGCGGCGCCCAGCGCGCCGGCCGCGGGCCCGGAGAGCACCGTGGTGATCGGCTGGTGCACGACCTCGTGGGCCGACAGCACGCCGCCGTTGGACTTCATCACGTAGAACGGCACGTCGCGCCCGCTCTGCGCCCCGAGGCGGCCCTGGATGTTGGTGACGTACCTGCTGAGCCGCGGCTTGACCGCCGCGTCGACGAGGGTGGTCATCGCGCGTTCGTACTCGCGGTACTCCCGCAGCACCTCGCTGCTGATCGACACCACCGCGTCGGGGTGCTCCTCACGCAGGATCGCGCGCATCCGCTCCTCGTGGTCGGGGTTGGCGTAGGCGTGCAGGAAGCAGACCCCGAGCGTGTCGATCCCCTCGTCGCGGAACCAGCGGGCCACGACCCGCGCCTGCTCCTCGTCGAAGGGACGCACCTCCGCGCCGGTGAAGTCGAGCCGACCCTCGACGCCGCGGACGAGGTGCCGCGGGACGATCCGGGGCGGCTTGACCCAGAAGTACGAGTTGCCGTAGCCGTCGGGCACCGACTGGCGGGCGATCTCGAGCATCGCCTCGTAGCCGACGTTGGTGACGTAGCCGAGCGCGTCGACCTTGCCCTCGAGCAGCTGGTTGGTCGCGACCGTGGTGCCGTGCGAGACCGCCGCGATGTCGTCGTACGACGCCCCCGCGAGGCCCAGGACCTTCTCGATGCCGGCCATGAACCCGTCGGCCGGGTCGCTCGGCGTGGACGGCGTCTTGGTGGTGGTGATGGCGCCGGTGGCCTCGTCGAAGGCGACCACGTCGGTGAACGTGCCGCCGGTGTCGATGCCGATCCTGATCATGGGTCGATTCAAGCGGACCCGGCACCGACCGGCGAGGGCACAACCTGCCCACCGGACGCCGACCGGCTCAGCCGGTCTTGACAGCCTGCAGCGTGTACGTCGCCGCGATCCGCTCGGGCCGGTCGCGGAGCCGGAACTCGCCGGGGTGCTCGGGGTGCTGCTCGCACTGGTCCCCCAGGAACGCCCAGGGCGCGGAGTCGTGCTCCTCGATCGAGGTCAGCGTCATCCCGTGGTCCATCAGCGCGGTGATGGTCTCGGCGAGCCCGTGGTTCCACTCCTGGGTGCGGCCGTGCTCGATCTTGTGGTCGCCGATGTCGACGTAGGAGACGTCGTCGTCCCACTCGAGCGGCTCGGGCATCTCGAAGTAGGGGAACTCGACGGCCACCAGGCCGTCCTCCCGCGGGTCGTCGATCGACCACAGCATCGGGTGGCCCTCGCGGATGAAGAGCCGCCCGCCCGGCCGCAGCAGGGCCGCGACCACGCCGGCCCACCGGTCGACGCTCGGCAGCCAGCACAGCGCGCCGATGCCGGTGTAGACGAGGTCGAACCGGCCGGGGCCGCCGAGCGCCTCCACCGCGTCGTACACGTCGGCCTGCACGTAGCCGATGTCGGCGCCCGCGTCCGCGGCCAGGCGCCGGGCGTAGTGCACGGACTTCTCCGAGAGGTCCAGGCCCGTCATCGCGGCACCGAGCCGGGACAGCGACAGCGTGTCGGTGCCGAGGTGGCACTGCAGGTGCACGCCGCGCAGCCCGGTGAGGTCGCCGAGGCGCGGCCGGTCGAAGGTCACCACGTCGGACAGGTGCGTGGGGTCCTCGACGGGCAGGCGCAGGTCGTAGCCGCCGTGCTCGGCGTGGGCGACCGCCCGGTCGTCCCAGTTGGCGCGGTTGAGGCGGAGGTACTCCGCCGGTTCGGAAGGCTCGGGCACCTGCCGAGGCTAGCCGCCCGGCCGCGGGCTGAAGTCCGGCGGACGCTCGTTGTAGACGCCGGCGGGCTCCTGGCCGGTCAGCGCCTGGATGGCCGCCATGATCTCGTCGGTGACCTCGCGTCGGGCGCGGCCGGCCGGGACACCGTCGAACCGCCCGGCGAAGTGCAGGGGTCTGCCGAACGTCACCGTGACCTTGGCCAGGCGCGGCAGGCGCGAGCCGACCGGTTGGATGTCCTGGGTGCCGGCGAGCCCGACCGGGACGACCGGCACGCCGGCGGTCAGCGCCAGGTGGGCGACGCCGGTGCGGCCGCGGTAGAGCCGCCCGTCCCGCGACCGGGTGCCCTCGGGGTAGATCCCGAACGCCTCCCCCCGGCCGAGCACCTCCAGCGCGGTGTCCAGGCTGTCGAGGGCGGCCTTGGTGTCGTCACGGTCCACCGGCAGCATGCCCAGGCCCTCGAACCACAGCCGGGACGCGGTGCCCTTGACGCCGGTGCCGGTGAAGTAGTCGGACTTCGCCAGGAAGGCCACCCGTCTGGGGGCCGTGACCGGGATGACGACGCTGTCCACGAAGCTCAGGTGGTTGCTGGCCAGGATCACCGCGCCCTGCAGCGGGACGTTCTCCTGGCCGGTCACCTTGGGCCGCCACACGGCCTTGACCAACGGTTCGATGACGCTGTGCATCACTTGGTAGAGCACCCGGCCATTGTGTCGCTCCGCGCAATCCCCTCGGACACCGGTCAGCGGGTGGGACGCCGGGACGGTCGGGAAATAGGCGAAGGGCCCTCATCGGTATGAGCGACAAGGGCCCTTCAGTTGACCGGTACTGGTGACGCTCCCGATCGATCCGTCTTCGCCTCCGACCCCGGCGGCCCCGTCACCTGGCCAACCGCGACCGTGCTCCAGCAAGCTGGCTCACCGTCGTGTGGATCTTCTTCTCCGACCGATCCCGCGGCTCCCGAAGGAACTGCGTAGGGAGAGTTCTATGTCCCAGGACCCCTACGCCACAAGGGGTTTCGCGAAACTTCCTGGACTTTTCTTTGGTTCCACCGCCCCCTGCACAGGAACCACCTCGTCCTCCACAGGTCGTGCCCGACTGTCCACAGGTTCGCGGCCGGCCTGTGGACGGGACTCCGGGGAGGGGGCACCGGGAAATAAGCGAAGGGCCCTCGTCGGTATGAGCGACAAGGGCCCTTCAGGTGACCGGTACTGGTGACGCTCCCGATCGATCCGTCTTCGCCTCCGACCCCGGCGGCCCCGTCACCTGGCCAACCGCGACCGTGCTCCAGCAAGCTGGCTCACCGTCGTGTGGATCTTCTTCTCCGACCGATCCCGCGGCTCCCGAAGGAACTGCGTAGGGAGAGTTCTATGTCCCAGGACCCCTACGCCACAAGGGGTTTCGCGAAAGTTCTCCGACATTCTTCTGGTTCCGGCGTGTCCCCCACAGGACGAGCCCGGTTCCTCCACAGTCGGGCGGCGGTTCTCCACAGGCGGGATCAGGCGGCGGCGGCCTCGAACGCGGCCGCGACCTCGAGCAGTCGGCGCTCGGCCCCGTGCGGCGCGACGATCTGCACCCCGACCGGGAGCCCGTCGGGCGTGCTGCCCGCCGGCACCGAGATCGCCGGGCAGCCGGTGACGGTGATGAAGTACGCCGAGCGCATCCAGTCGAGGTAGCTCTCCATCGGCCGGCCGTTGATCGTCGTCGGGAACTCCTGGTCGGCCGGGAAGGGCGGCACCTGCGAGACCGGCAGCACGAGCACGTCGTACTGCTCGAAGAACACGCGCATGGTCTCGGCCAGCGCGGTCCGCTGGGCGTACGCCCGCGCCACGTCGGCGCCGGTGAGGGCGGCGCCGGCCCTGATGTTCTCGGCGAGCGAGGCCTTGAAGGAGTCCGGGTGCGCGGCCAGCAGCGCGCCGTAGCTCGCCTGGAAGTGCCAGGCCCGCAACGTGCGGAAGGTGTCGTCGGCGAGCGCCAGGTCCGGATGGGCGGCGAACACCCGCGCCCCGCCACGGGCGAACCGGCGACCCGCCGCCTCGGTGACGCCGGCGACGTCGTGGTCCACCTCCAGGGCGCCGCCGAGGTCGGCGGTGAAGGCCACCCGGAGCCCGGCGAGCGAGCCGTGCAGCGGCGCGGCGAACGTCCAGCCCGGGTCGCCGAGCGCGAGCGGCACCCGCGGGTCCGGGCCACTGATGACCGAGAGGAGCAGGGCGAGGTCGGCGACGTTGCGGGCCAGCGGGCCGCCCACCGAGGTGGTCTCCCACTGGTTGGCCGTGGGCCACGTCGGCACCCGGCCGAGCGAGGGTCGCAGGCCCACGACGCCGCAGAACGACGCGGGGTTGCGCAGCGAGCCACCCATGTCGGAGCCGTCCGCGAGCGGCACCATGCCCGCCGCCAGCGCGCTGGCCGCTCCTCCGCTCGAGCCGCCGGCCGACCGGTCGGGGTCGTGCGGGTTGCGGGTGGTGCCGAAGACGGGGTTGAAGGTGTGCGACCCGGCGGCGAACTCCGGCACGTTGGTCTTGCCGAGGAGCACCACGCCGGCCGCGCGGATCCGCTCGACGATCAGGTCGTCGTGGTCGGCCACGTGGTCCGCGAACACCGGCGAGCCGAAGGTCGTCGGCCACCCGGCGGCGGCGTGGGTGTCCTTCACCGCGAAGGGCAGGCCGTGGAGCGGACCCAGCGGGCCGCCGCGGGCCTGGTGCTCGTCGGCGGCGCGGGCGCCGTCGCGGGCCCGGTCCTCGTCGAGCGAGACGATCGCGTTGAGCGCGGGGTTGCGGGCGGCGATCCGGTCGAGGTGCAGGTCCAGCAGCTCGCGCGCCGAGATCTCGCGCCTGGCCACGGCGCTCGCCATCGCGCGCGCGGTGGAGTCGACGGTCAGGTCGGTCAACGCCGCCGGCCGAAGATCGAGCCCGCGACCACGCCGAGCAGCACCAGGCCGGCGCCGACCGCGATGCCCTTGAGGAAGTCGTCCTGCGAGCCGACGCCCCCGGTGCGGGCGGGGGCGGTGAACACCTGGCCCGGGGCGACCGGCTCGGCGGCGGCACCCGGAGCGGCGGCGACCGGTGCCGGGCCCCCGCCGGCGAGCGTCGCGGCGACGTTGCCGAAGAACTCCCCGGCCATCCGGCGCGACACCGAGGCGAGCATCCGCTGGCCCACGCCGCCGACCATGCCGCCCACGACGGCGTCCGCCTCGTAGGAGATCGTCGTCGCACCGTCGGCCTCGGCGAAGGCCACCAGCACGGTCGCGTCGATGGTCCCGGGGGCACCCGCCCCCTGGAGCCGCATCGTCAGCGACTCGTGCGGCGTGAGGTCGGCGAGCGTGCAGGACCCGGCGTACGTGCCCTTGATCGCGGCGACCCCGGCGGTGACGGTCATCGCGTAGGCGTTCTCCCCGGTCGCCTCCAGCCGCTCGCAGCCCGGGATGGTGCGGACCAGGACCGCCGGGTCGAGGAGCGCGTCCCAGACCTGCGCGGCCGGGTAGGGGACGGTGTTGGCGCCGGTGATCTTCACGGGGACTCCTCGGAGTGACGCCGCCGCAGGTCGAAGAGCTCCGACGGCGAGATGGGCATGGAGGTGAGCACGAAGCCCTCGGCGTCGGAGATCGCGGCGGCGAAGACGGCCGCGGACGGGATCACGCCGGCCTCGCCCGCGCCCTTGATGCCGAGCTCGTTCAGCGGCGACGGCGTCTCGATGTGGTCGATCGCGATCCCGTCGGGGATCTCGGTGACGTAGGGCATCAGGAAGTCCATGAACGACGCGTTGAGCAGCTGGCCGGACTCGTCGTAGGCCATCCGCTCGTAGAGCGCGCCGCCGATGCCCTGGGCCACGCCCCCGTGGATCTGGCCCTCGACGATCATCGGGTTGATCAGGTGCCCGCAGTCGTGCACCACGGCGTACTTGAGGATGCTGATCTCGGCGGTCAGGGGGTCGGTCTCGACGATCACCGCGTGCATCCCGGAGGCGAACGTCGCCCGCTCCGGCGAGTAGAAGTCGCGGCCCTCGAGCCCCGGCTCGTCGTCCTCGGCGACCGGCGGCTTGCCCGGGTCCCCGACGGAGAACTGGGTGGCCGCCTTGGACGCCTCGTCGAAGGCGTAGCGCAGCGGGTTGGAGAGCACCGAGACCGTGCCGAGGTCGATGGACGCGCCCGTGCCGCGCACCGACACCACGCCGTCGACGATCTCGAGGTCGTCGACCGAGGCCTCGAGCGCCTCGGCGGCGATCCGCAGCGCCTTCTCCTTGGCCCGCCGGGCGGCGAGGTGGATCGCCGAGCCGCTCATCACGGCGGCGCGCGAGGCGAAGGTGCCGACGGCGTACGGCATCCGGCGGGTGTCGCCGGTGGTGATCTCGACGTCCTCGAAGCGCACGCCGAGCTCGTCGGCGACGATCTGGGCGAAGACGGTCTGGTGACCCTGGCCCTGCGAGGTCAGCCCGGTCGCGACCTTGACCTTGCCCGAGGTCTCGATGTGCACGTGGGCGCCCTCGTAGGGGCCGACCCCGGTGCCCTCGACGTAGCAGGCCAGGCCGATGCCGACCCGGCGTCCCTGGGCCGCCATCTCCTCCCGGAAGGCCGGGAACTCGTCCCAGCCGATCAGCTCCTTGAGCTTGACCAGCGACCCCGGGTAGTCGCCGGAGTCGTACTCGAGCTCGCGGCCGTCCTGGAAGATCAGGCCCTGGTCGAACGGGAACTCGTCGGGCTGGATGAAGTTGGTGGCGCGCACCTCGGTGCGGTCCAGGCCCAGCTCCGCGGCGATCGCGTCCATGGTCCGCTCCATCACGAAGCAGCCCTGCGGCCGTCCGGCCCCCCGGTAGGGCGTGACCATGACCGTGTTGGTGTACAGCGAGTCGAAGACGACCCGGTAGACCTCGGGCTTGTAGGGGCCGAGCAGCTGCGTCGAGGTGATGATCGGGACGATCAGGCCGTACGGCGAGTAGGCGCCGTGGTCGTGCCAGAACCGCACGTCGAGGGCGAGCAGCCGCCCGTCGTCGTCGAAGCCGACCTCGACGTGGTGCACCTGGCCGCGCTCGTGGGCCGAGGAGATGAAGTGCTCGCGCCGGTCCTCGGTGAAGCGGACCGGCCGCCCCAGGGTGCGGGCCGCCATCGGCACCAGCAGCTCCTCGGGCCACGGGTGGTTGATCTTGACGCCGAAGCCGCCGCCGACGTCGGGGGTGATCACGTCGACCTGCCCGAGGGCGAGGCCGAGCTTGGCGGCGACGCAGCCGCGCACGCCGGTCGAGGTCTGGGTGGACGACCAGACCGTCAGCCGCGAGGAGTCGGGGTCCCAGCGGGCCACGACGCCGCGGCCCTCCATCGGCGTGCACGCGGAGCGCTCGATGGTCAGGTCGAGGGACAGCCGGCGCGGTGCCGCGGCCAGCGCGGCCTCGACGTCGCCGGTGGACTGCTCCATCCGGGCCCCGACGTTGCCGGGCACGTCCTCGTGGACGAGGTGCTCCGCGGCCCGGGCCGCCTCGACGCCGACGACGGGCGGGAGCGGCTCGTAGGTCACCCGGATCCGGTCCAGCGCGTCCTCCGCGACGTAGCGGTCGTCGGCGACGACGAACGCGACCGCCTCGCCGACGTAGTTGACCTCGCCGTTCGCCAGCGCGTGCTGGGTGCGGCCGTGCGTGAGGGTCGGGTGCGGGATCAGCAGCGGCAGCGGCTCCGCCATCGGGCCGGTCAGGTCGTCGTGGGTCCAGACCACGTGCACGCCCTCGACGTCGAGCACCTCGTCGACGTCGATGTCGAGGATCCGCGCGTGGGCGTGCGGCGAGCGGAGCACGGCCGCGTGCAGGGTGCCGGCGTGCGGGTCGGCGAGCACGTCGTCGACGTACCGTCCCTGCCCGCGCAGCAGCCGCTGGTCCTCGACCCGCTTCACCTTGGACCCGAACAGCTTGGTGGTCATCGCCGCTCCGCCGCGATCTCGGCCGCCCGCAGCACCGACGCCACGATGTTCTGGTAGCCCGTGCACCGGCAGAGGTTCCCGGAGATCATCTCCCGGGCGTCCTCCCGGGTCGGGTCGGGGTTGTCGCGCAGGCCGGCGGTGATGGTGGTCAGGAAGCCGGGCGTGCAGAAGCCGCACTGGAGCCCGTGGCAGTCGGAGAACGCCTGCTGGACCGGGCCGAGCGAGCCGTCGTCCTCGGTGAGGCCCTCGACGGTGGTGATCTCGGTGTCGACCGCCGACACGGCCAGCATCAGGCACGACCGGACCGGACGGCCGTCGACGAGCACCGTGCAGGCCCCGCAGACGCCGTGCTCGCAGCCGACGTGGGTGCCGGTCAGGCCGCAGTCCTGGCGCAGCGCGTCGGAGAGCAGCCGCCGGGCGGGCACCCGCACCGCGTGGGTCGCGCCGTTCACGTGCAGGACGACGTCGTGGCGCTCCTCGCTCATGCTGCCTCCGCGCGTGCGGCCGCGACCACCCGTGCCGTGAGCACCCGGACCAGCTCGGCGCGGTAGTCCGCCGACGCGTGGATGTCCTCGGCCGGGTCGAGGTGGGCCAGGGCGGCGTCGCCGAGCCCCTCGTCCGGCACGCCGCTCAGGTCCACGACCGTCGGCACGTCGCTCACGGACAGGAAGCCCGCGGTCACCCGGTCGCCGTGGACCAGCGCGGCCACGCCGCACAGCGCGTAGTCGCCGTGCCGGCGGGCGATCTCCTCGAACGCGACCCCCGCCCCGTCGGCGAGGGCCGGGAAGAACGCCTCGACCGCGATCTCGTCCGGCCGCACCGAGGACTCCAGGGGGCCGACGTAGAGGTCGTCGGCGGCGATGGTCCGGCGTCCGTCCGGTCCGACCACGTCGACGCTGCCGCCGAGGAGGGTGAGCACCATCGGCATCTCCGCGGCGGCGTCCGCGTGCACGAGCGACCCGACGGTGGTGCCCCGGTTGCGGATGGTCGCGTGCGCGACGTGGCCGAGGGCGAGCGGGACCAGGGGCTGCACCCGTCGTACGTCGGGATCGGCGAGCACGTCGGCGTGCCGGGCCAGCGCCCCGATCCGGACCCCGCTCTCGTCACAGCGGACGAAGGCGAGGTCCGGGACGGCGTTGATGTCGACGAGCATCGGCGGCGCCGCGAGCCGCATGGAGAGCAGCGGCACCAGCGACTGACCGCCGGCCAGCACCTTCGCGCCCGGGGTGCCGGCCAGGTCGCGGACGGCGTCGTCCAGCGAACCCGGCCGTCGGTACGCGAAAGGTGCTGGCTTCACGCCCTACTCCTCGTGGGACAGCGCCCTGGTCACGTGGCCCGAGCCCGAGGCGCCACGACCGTTGACCATGTGGAAGAACACGATCACCATGATCGTGCCGAGCGCGATGCCGGACAGCGAGAAGTCGTCGGTGATCGTCAGGGTGACCCCGCCGATGCCGGCGATGATGCCGGAGGCCAGGCCGACCAGGTTGACCGGGTCGCCGAAGTCGACGCCGTTCTCGACCCAGATCTTGGCCCCCACCAGGCCGATCATGCCGTAGAGCACCACGGTGATGCCGCCGAGCACCCCGCCCGGGGTCGCGTTGACGATCGCGCCGAACTTCGGGCAGAGGCCGAGCAGGATCGCCACCGCGGCGGCGACGTAGTAGGCCGCGGTCGAGTAGACCCGGGTCGCGCCCATGACGCCGATGTTCTCGGCGTACGTCGTGGTCGGCGAGCCGCCGAAGGCCGAGGAGAGCGCGGTGGCGAGGCCGTCCGCGCCGATGGCCCGGCCCATGTAGGGGTCGAGGTCCTCGCCGGTCATCTCGGCGACCGCCTTGACGTGGCCGGTGTTCTCCGCGACCAGGGCGATGACGCCCGGCAGCACCAGCAGCACGAAGGTGAGGGAGACGCTCGGGCCGTGCACCACGGACACCCCGTCGGCGAGCGTGCCGCTCGGGAAGCCGATCCAGTCGGCGGACTTGACCAGGGCCCAGCTGACCCGGTCGTGCTCGGTCGGCGTGCAGCCCGTGCCGCCGCAGGAGGTGATCGGGCCGAGGATCTTGTCGGCGAGGAACGACAGGACGTAGCCGAAGATCAGGGTGAGGAAGACCGCGATCCGCGACCAGAAGCCGGGCAGCACGACGGCGGCGAACACCATGAACCCCGCGGTCAGCAGCGCGATCCACTGGTCCTGGGGCCAGTAGATCCCGGCCACCACGGGCGCCAGGTTGAAGCCGATCAGCATGACCACGGCGCCGGTCACCGCCGGCGGCAGCACCTTGTGGATCACCGCCCCGCCGGCGAAGTGCACGAGCAGCCCGACCAGGGCGAGGACGAGACCGCCGATCATGATGGCGCCGGTGACGTCGGCGGAGTCGCCGCCCTGCGCCCGGATCGCCGCGACGGAGGCCACGAACGAGGCGCTGGTGCCGAGGTAGCTCGGCACCTTGTTGCTGCAGATCAGCAGGAACAGGATCGTGCAGATCCCGGAGAACATGATCGCCAGGTTGGGGTCCAGCCCCATGACCAGCGGGAAGACGAAGGTCGCCCCGAACATCGCGACGACGTGCTGCGCACCGAGGCCGACCGTCTTGCCCCACGCGAGGCGCTGGTTCGGGGCCACGGCCTCGCCGGGCGCCGGATCGACCACTTCCCACTTGAACATCGACATCGACTTGACCCTCCTGTGCGCTGACGCGAACGCCTCGACGGATGGGCGCGACCGACCGCGCTCGGCCACAAGTTAGTGGCCGTCGACCCCGAGGGCGCGCAGGCTCACCGCCACGTCCAGGCGGAGGTTCGGGTCCGAGGAGAGCGGGCCGAGGATGCGCTCCAGCTTGCCGACCCGGTAGCGCATCGTGTTGTAGTGGAAGAACTGCAGCCGGGCCGCCTCGGCGACGTTGAAGTTGGTGTCGAGCAGCACCTGCAGGGTGGTGCGCAGGTCGGCCGCCTCCTCGGTGTCCTCGGCCAGCGGGCCGAGCACGTCCCGGGCGAAGGCCAGCACCTCGGCGGGGTCCGGCACCAGCGCCAGCAGCCGGTGCACCCCGAGCTGGTCGAAGTACGTCGTCGACGCCGGCCCGTGCACCCGCCGCCCGATCTCCACGGCCCGGCGGGCCTGGGCGTAGGCCCCCGGCAGGTCGGTCAGCGCCGCGGCCGGACGGCTCACCCCCACCGAGAACGGTCGGCGTCCGCCGCCGCGGTCGCCGGCGATCCCGGTCACCGCGCGCGGCACCAGGTCGTCGACGTCCGCCGGCAGCAGGCTGACCACCTCGGAGGAGAAGTCGGCGCTCGGGATGCCGGCCCCGAGGTCTCGCGTCACCTGCCGCCAGGCCAGCGAGAACCGCTCCTGCCACTCGCGGCGACGCGGCTGCGACACCGGTGGGTCCTCCGGGCCGGACGGGTCCAGCTCCGCGCACACGACCACCACCGGCCGGTCCAGGTCCCAGCCGAAGCCCGCGGCGTGCTCGAGCACGTACGCCGGGTCCCCGGCGCGGCCCAGGAAGACGTCACGGAGGAAGTCGCCGCGGTACTTGTCCTCGACCGCCGCCACGGCCTGCTCGCGGGTGATCACCAGCGCGGCGACGGTCGCCGCCCGCTCCAGCGCGTGCACGTCGTCCGGGCCGACGGGCGCCGCGGCCGCGCACACCAGCCGGGCCAGGTCGGCGCCCCCGGCCACGATCCGGAGCACCCGCAGCTCCCCGGTGCCGAGCGGGATCCCCGCCGCGGTCGCGCGCTCCACGCGCAGCCGGCCCGTGGGGTCGACCAGACCGGCGGTGCCCAGCGCGGCACGCAGGTCCGGGGACATCCCGCCGGCGGCGCGCTCCCGGCCGTCGGTGGAGGTCACGAGGATGCCGACGCCCAGCACCCCGGCGACCTCGGCGGCGATCCGGTCGAGGTCGCCGCCCTCGAGGACCGACTGGGTCAGGGCCGTGTGCAGCGCGTCGACGCGCGCGAGGGCGGCGGCCGCGTCGTCACTTGTCAACAACTGCGCCTCTCCGGGAGGTTCGTTGGCAGGAGACCACATCGCTCACCGTAGTCACCGCTGACTACGGTGGGGACATGAGGCCCTTCAGCGGAACCCTGTCCGCGGCGGCCGGCCCCCGGTTGCAGGACCTGCTCGGGCACACCCCTGACGGCTCGCTGTCCGTGCTCCACACCGGCCCGCGCGCGGTCTACCTCGCCGTGGACCGCCCCGGCGCCGAGCCGTGGTGCCTCGGGGTGGTCGGCTCCCGGGCCGCCGCCGTGCCCAACGCCCTGCGCCTGGCGTTGCCCGACCTGCGCTCGCTGGACCTGGTCGAGCCGGCCCTCGAGGACGGCGCGGTCCGGCTGGGCAGCATCACCCTGCGGGTGTCGCGGCTGGTCGACGTCCGGGTGCCGCCGCTGCGGGTCGCGGTCGAGGGCGACCTCGGCGACATCGACTCCCTCGTCGCGCGGGTGGGGCTGGGCGACGGGCTCACGCCGTACGCCGACGACGTGCTCTGCGGCTGGCTGGCCGTCCAGGTCGGCGCCGACCGGCTCACGGCCGAGGTGGCCGGGGCCGTGCGCGCGTCCTTCGGACGGACCACGCTGCTCTCGGCGACCCTGCTCGACTGCGCGCTGCACGGGGAGGTGCTCCCGGAGTTCGCGGCGTACGTCCGGGCCCTGGGCACCGACGACCAGGTCCGGCGCGAGGAGGCCCTCGCCGCGATCGGAGAGTCCTCGGGTCGCGGCCTCCTGACTGGCGCGCGGCTCGCGCTCGGCGCCCACGCGGTGTTGGCATGACCACCCCACCACGCGTCGGGGACCGAGGATGAGCCGACAGCACGTCGAGCTGCGTCCCGGCGCGTACGCCGACTCGGTGGCGCTGCTGCAGGTCAGCCGTCGGGTGGCCGACCAGCCCGGTGTCGCCGCGGCCCAGGTCGCGATGGCCACCGCCCTCAACGTCGACGTGCTCACCCAGATGGGCTTCACCGTCCCCGACGCGGCCACCGGCAACGACCTGGTGGTCGCCGTCCGGCTCGAGCCCGACGCGGGTGACGACGCCCTCGACGGCGCCCTCGCGGCGGTCGCGGAGGCGCTGACCACGCGCGCCGCCGCGGGAACCGCCGAGGTCGCGCCGCCCCGCACGACCGCCACCGCCCTCCGGGGCGCGCCAGGAGCGCTCGCCCTCGTGTCGGTGCCCGGAGCGCACGCGCTGGTCGAGGCGATGGACGCCCTCGACGCCGGGCACGACGTGATGGTCTTCAGCGACAACGTGCCGGTCGAGCAGGAGGTCGCGCTCAAGCGGGCCGCCGCCGAGCGCGGCCTGCTGGTGATGGGTCCCGACTGCGGGACCGCGGTCGTCGACGGCGTCGGGCTGGGGTTCGCCAACGCCTGCGCCCCCGGTCCGGTCGCGATCGTGGCCGCGTCCGGGACCGGCTGCCAGCAGCTGCTGGCCCTCCTCGACCACGCCGGGGTGGGCGTGACCCAGGCCCTGGGCGTGGGTGGCCGCGACCTGTCCGCCGCGGTCGGCGGGCTGTCCACCCGCGAGGCGCTGCGACGTCTCGACGACGACCCGGCCGTCGAGCTCGTGGTCGTCGTCTCCAAGCCGCCGGACGCCGAGGTGGCCGCGGACCTCGAGGCGTACATCGCCGGCCTCGACACCCCCGTCGAGCTGGGCCTGCTCGGACCCGGTCGGCCGGACCTGACCGCCGTGGCCGAGCGGGTGCTCGCCCGCCTCGGCCGGGCCGTGCCCGCATGGCCGGTGGCGGGCCAGGCCTCCCGCCGGGCCGACGCGGTCGTTGACGCGACGCTGCACGGGCTCTTCGTCGGCGGCACCCTCTGCACGGAAGCACGGCTGATCGCGGGGAGGTCCCTGGGCGACGGCGCGTGCGCGTTCACCGACTTCGGCGACGACGAGTACACCCGCGGCCGGGCCCACCCGATGATCGACCCCACCCTCCGGCTGGAGGAGCTGGCCCGGGTCGCGGCCGACCCCGCCACCGGGGTCGTGCTGCTCGACGTGGTCCTCGGCCACGGCGCGGAGCCCGACCCCGCCGCGCGGCTGGCCCCCGCGATCGCCGCCGCCGTCGGCACCGTGCCGGTGGTGGTCTGCGTCGTCGGCACGGCCCGCGACCCGCAGGGGCTCGCCGGCCAGGTCGACGCGCTCGTCGCCGCCGGCGCCGAGGTGCACCTCTCCAACGCCGCGGCCACCCACCGTGCGGTGGCACCTCCTCGACGGAGCCGGCCGATGACCGTCCACGTCGCCAACGTCGGCGCCGACCTCTTCGCCGACGCCCTCGCCGACCAGGCGGTGCCGGTCACCCGCGTGGACTGGCGCCCTCCGATGCCCGGCACCGAGGCCGACCTGGCCACCGTCGCGGCCGACCCGCTGCGCCGGGAGGCCAACCGGCGCGCGCTCGCCGCCGTCCTCGACGTGCGCGCCCAGCTCGTCGACGTCGCTCCGGCCTCGCAGCTGCTCGGTCTGGAGCCCGGCGAGTTCCTGCACGCCGGCCCGCCGATCGCCTGGGCGGACGCCTCCGGTCCGCTGCGCGGCGCGCTGATGGGAGCCGCGGCCCTCGAGGGCCTGGTCACCGACCCGGAGGACGCCGTACCCCTCTTCGAGCGGGGCACCTCGGTGTCCCTCGAGCCGTGCCACCACCGGTCCTCGGTGGGCCCGATGGCGGGGGTCGTCTCGTCGTCGATGTGGATGTTCGTGCTCGAGGACCTGACGTCGGGACGTCGGACCTTCTGCACGCTGAACGAGGGGCTCGGCAAGGTGCTGCGGTACGGCGCCTACGGGCCCGAGGTCCTCGACCGGCTGCGCTGGATGAGCGACGTGCTCGGCCCGCTGCTCGGCGACGCCGTGCGCGCCGCCGGGCCCGTCGACGTGACCGGGATCCTCACCCAGATGCTGCAGATGGGCGACGAGGCCCACAACCGCAACCGGGCCGGCACCCTGATGCTGCTGCGCGACCTCGCGCCCGCGATGGTCACCACCGGCGCCACGCCGGCCGAGGTCGCGGCGGCCCTCACCTTCGTCGGCGGCAACGACCACTTCTTCCTCAACCTCGCGATGCCCGCGTGCAAGCTCGCGCTCGACGCCGCCCGCGGCATCGAGGGCTCGACGATGGTCGTCGCGATGGCCCGCAACGGCACCGACTTCGGGATCCAGACCGCCGGCACGGGCGACGAGTGGTTCACCGGCCCGGCCCAGCTCGCCGACGGGCTCTACCTCGGCGACTACGGCCCCGACGACGCCAACCCCGACATCGGCGACTCCGCGATCACCGAGACCGCCGGCATCGGCGGCTTCGCGATGGCCACCGCGCCGGCGATCGTCCGGTTCGTCGGCGGCAGCGTCCCCGACGCGCTCGCCACCACCCGGCGGATGCACGAGATCACCCTGGGCGAGAACCCGCGCTGGTCGATCCCCGTGCTGGAGTTCCAGGGCACCGCGACCGGGATCGACGTCACCCGCGTGTGCCGCACCGGCATCCTGCCGCAGATCAACACCGGCATGGCCGGCAAGCAGGCCGGCGTCGGCCAGGTGGGCGCCGGGCTGGTCACGCCGCCCGCCGAGATCTTCCCCCTGGCCCTGGCCGCGCTCGCGGCGCGGACGCGGGCCCGCGGCTGAGCGCGGTCTCGATACGCCCGATCGCCCTCACGAGAGACGCGCAGCAGCACCCCCGCCAGCGCCTGCTAGAACTACGACATGGCAACCACTGCTCTCGGGGGCGTCCCCGTTCACCTGGTCGGCGAGCTCCCCACGGTCGGGTCCGCGGCTCCGACGTTCTCGCTCACCGGCAACGAGTTCGGCGAGGTGACCCTCCCGCAGGGCACCCGCACCGTGCTCAACATCTTCCCGAGCATCGCGACCGGGGTCTGCAGCGCCAGCGTGCGGAAGTTCAACGAGCTCGCCGCCGGCCTCGAGGACACCACGGTCATCTGCGTGTCGAAGGACCTGCCGTTCGCGCTCGCCGCGTTCTGCGGGGCCGAGGGCATCGAGAACGTCACCGCGGCATCCGCGTTCGCGTCGTCGTTCGGCGAGGACTACGGCGTGACCATGGCCGACGGCAAGTGGCGCGGCCTGCTCGCGCGCAGCGTCGTCGTGGTCGGGACCGACGGCACCGTGCTCTACACCCAGCTGGTGCCCTCGATCGGCGAGGAGCCCGACTACGACGCGGCGCTCGCCGCCCTCGACTGAGCCTGCCTCAGGTGGGTCGCCAGAAGGCGGCCTTGATGTCGACGGCGCCCGACGGGCGCAGCGGGGTGCCCTCCGCCAGGTAGTTCTGCCGCGCCTCGTCGTCGTGGCTGGGCGGGAGCGACCCGTCGGCGCGGACCACCCGCCACCACGGCACCGGGCCGCCGTGCCGGGCCATCACGGTGCCGACCAGGCGGGGTCCCCCGCCGCCGAAGGTGGGGCCGACGTGCTCGGCGATCGCGCCGTACGTCGTGACCCGGCCGCGTGGGACGCGTTCGACGCAGGCCAGCACCGCCTCGGCGTACTCCTCGGGGTCGATCCGGCGGGCCGTCACGTGCCACGCGTCCGCGACATGAGGAAGGAGGCGGCCATCGTGGCGACGAACGCCACCGTCAGGCCGGTCGCCCACATCCCGGGCGGCTCGGGCGCGTCCCGCAGCCAGACCGCCACGGCGTAGAACACCGGGCTGACCAGGAAGACCAGCAGGCCGCGCCCGACCCACAGCCGGACCACGCGCGGGTCCAGCTCCAGCTCGCCCGGACCGTAGGACACCAGCAGCGCGGCGACGTGCCCGGTGAGCAGCAGGGCCGCCGCGGGCAGGGCCCACGGGTCCAGGCCGTCGCGCAGCCCCAGTCCCCACCAGGCGAGGACCAGCACGATCACGACCAGGCCGACCGCGGACTCCGGGAAGGCCGCGAAGCCGGCCCCGAGCAGCAGCAGCAGCACCACGAGGTACACCGGCGGCCCCTCCCCGGCCCCGATCGTGCACAGCGCCGCCAGGGCAGGGGTGACGGCGATCAGCACGCGCAGCACCCACTCGCCCAGGGTCATCCGCGCGATGGTCATCGGACCGCCACCCGGGGCAGCTGGGAGCGACGGGCGAGTCGGCGCAGCACCTCGTCGAGGGTGCCCGGGCCCCGCCAGGCGACGACGGGACAGCCGGTGCCCGCGAGCCGGTCGAGCAGCAGGTCCCGCTCCACCCGCCGCATCCGCCAGGCCAGGTCGGCCACCCGGCTCGGGACGCCCTCGCGGGCGGCGGGGGTCGCCTCCTCGGGCAGCGTGTCGATCACCATCACCGGGACCCCCCGGCGCATCAGCGCGGCGGCCGAGCTCGTCATCACCTCGCTGAGCATCGGCGACAGCACCATCACCACCGTCCCGGCGGTGACCCGGAACTGGAGCGGCTCGGTGGACAGGTCGTGCGGGGTGCCCGCTCGGACCCGGGCGAGCTGGCCCAGGATCACCCGCAGGTGCCGGGCGCCGGCGCCGTAGCCGACCACCTGCCCGGAGCTGCCCACGACCCGCAGGCCCACGCGGTCCCCGGACCGGCTGTGGTGCTCGGCGAGGGCGGCCGCGGCCCGCACCGACACGTCGAGGCTGCTCGAGGCGCCGTCCACGCCGCCGGAGGTGCCGTAGTCCGACAGCGCGTCCACCACCACGAGCACCGCCGAGTCCTCCTCGGCCCGGGTGTCCACGACGTGCAGCTCGTCCGACCGCAGGGAGACGCGCCAGTTGACGCGCCGCAGCCGGTCGCCGGCGTGGAAGGGCCGGATGCCGGAGAACTCGGTGCCGTCCCCGACCCGGCGCGAACGGTGCGCCCCGACCAGCCCCACCGGCTGGGGCAGCTCGGCGTGGGAGTCGAACGGCGCGGTCGCGGGCAGCACCTCGATGAGGTCGCCGGTGAGACCCACCGGCCCCCAGCGGTAGCCGGCCCACCGGGTCGTGAGGGCGACCTTCTCCTCGCCCAGCAGCCGCCGGCCCCAGCGCCGCGGGCTGATGAAGGTGTCGGCGACCCGGGCCTCCGCGTCCAGCAGCGACCCCACGGTCCCGTGCGCCGGGCGCAGCACGAGGTACGGCGCCCGCGAGGTGACCCGGGTGACGTGCTCGACGTCGTCGACGTCGCGCAGGACCAGCCTCGACGTGGTGCCCTGACCCTCGTGCAGCACCGGGTGGGCCAGGACGCTGTGCGCCTGCGGCTCCCGGGTCGGCCGGTTGAGCAGCCCGAGGGCGGCGAGGACCCCGAACGGCGCGCTCAGCACGATCAGGACCGGCTCCCCGAAGAGCACCGCGAGGGCCAGCCCGCTCGCGGCCACCAGCACCGCCCGGCCCAGGGCGGCGGTGGCCCGCCACTGCGTCATCGCCGGCTCACCGGGTGCGGGAGCCCTCGAGCGTGGACGGGGTGGGGACCGAGGTCAGGACGGCGTCGACCACCCGGCGACCCGAGGCCTCGGTCATCCACAGCTCCGGCCGGACGGTGACCCGGTGCGCCAGCACCGCCCGGGCGACCGCCTTCACGTCCTCCGGGATGACGTAGTCGCGACCCCGCAGCACCGCGAAGGCCCGGGCCGTCAGGACCAGCCCGAGCGAGCCGCGCGGGGACGACCCGGTGAGCACCTCGGCGTGGTCGCGGGTCGCGCGGGCCAGGGCGACGCAGTACTCCCCCACGGACGGGTCGACCTGCACCGTCTCGACCGCCGCCTGGATGGCCAGCAGACCCTCGGCGTCGACGACGGCGTCCAGCACGATCTCCTCGCGCTGCCGGGCCAGGCGGGCGGCGACGACGGCGTACTCCTGGTCCTGGCTGGGGTACCCGAAGGACACCCGGAGCAGGAACCGGTCGAGCTGGGCCTCGGGGAGCGGGTAGGTGCCTTCGTACTCGATCGGGTTGGCGGTCGCGAGCACGTGGAACGGCGCGGGCAGCCGGAACGTCTCGCCCTCCACGGTGATCTGCTGCTCCTGCATGGCCTCCAGGAGCGCGGACTGGGTCTTGGGCGGGGTCCGGTTGATCTCGTCGGCCAGCAGCAGCCCGGTGAAGAGCGGCCCCTTGCGGAACTCGAACTCCCCGAGGCGCTGGTTGTAGATGAAGGAGCCGGTGAGGTCGGCGGGCAGCAGGTCCGGGGTGAACTGCGCCCGCGCGAAGTCCAGGCCGAGGGCCTGGGCGAAGGACCGGGCGGCGAGGGTCTTGCCCAGGCCGGGGAAGTCCTCCAGCAGCACGTGGCCCTTCGCCAGGATGCCGGCCAGCACGAGCCGGAGGGCGTCGTGCTTGCCGATGACCGCCTTCTCGACCTCGGCCAGGACCCGGCCGGCGAGCTCCCCGGCCTCCCGCACGCCGATCTGGGGGGGTGACGACATCTGGCTCACAGCTCCTCGATTCTCCTGAGATGGCGGTCGATCTCGTCGGCGCCGAGCCGGCGGGCCGGCCCCTCCAGCACCGCGAGCAGGTCCGGGCCCAGCAGCGCCCGGCCCTCGGGGTCGATCCGGTCCAGCCCGTGGCGCTGCGCCAGCCGCTGGTCGGCCAGCGTCCGCAGCCGGTCCCGCAGCGAGTCGTCGGGGACGTTGGCGGTCAGGTGCCCCTCGACGACCCGCAGGTAGGTCGCCAGGCGGACGTCCTGGCTGGCGGCCACCGACGGCACCGGCGCCTGCACCTGCCAGTCGGGGCCGAGGTCGCCCAGGACGTCGACGACCAGCCAGGCCACGCCCATGCACAACGTCACCAGCAGCGCGAGCGGCAGCAGGTGCGGCTCGTAGTAGAAGACCCGGAGCACGACGTAGAGCACCGCCACGAGGGCGGCCAGGAGCGCGATACGGACCGGCCAGCTCGCGTGCATCAGCTTCTCCCCGCCTGCGGGCTCAGCAGGGTCGCGTGGATCCGGTCGAGCGCGGCGACGGCCTGCTGCCGGGAGTCCTCGGTGACCTCGTGCTCGCTGAACCGGGCCTCCCGGAACAGGGCGGCGAGCGCGGAGACGGCGCCCTGGTCGGCGTCCACCAGGTCGAGGATGCGCAGCGTGTGCTCGGCGGCGGTCTCCCACGGCTGCGGGGGTACGCCGGCGCGCGCGGCCTGCACCTCGAACCGGTCCCAGCACGCGACGATGCCGTTGCGCGGGTCCCCGGACAGGAGCAGCCGTCGCTGCTCGTCCCGGTCCTGCGTCATCACGTCGGCGACCCGGCGGGGCGGCTCGAGGAGGTCGAACTCCACCTCCACCTCGGGCTCGGGCCGGCGGAACCGCAGCCGGAGCAGGGCCCGGACCCCGAAGTAGAGGCCGACCAGCAGCAGCGCGGCCACGATCGTCTCGACCACCACGGCGATGACCATCAGGAACGCCGGCGGGTCCCCCGGCGGCGGGCGGTCCTCGAGGACGTCGGCCATGGGTGGTCGCGAACGACTCCGTGGGGGTCGGGCCCCCGGTGAAGGTGAGCAGGTCGGCGCCCTTGCCCTCGAGCACGCTGCCCGGGCCGATCGAGGCCGCCCAGGTCACCAGCAGGGTGACGAGCAGCGTGCAGCCGAGCACGGCCAGGACCGCCGCCCGTCGCGCCCCGAGGGGCGCACGCCGATCCTCCACGGACTGAACCTAGCCCGTCCGGACCCGGATCCGCCCGGACCGGGACGGGTGGTGAACGAGCTCAGTACGCCGGCTGCGACGGGTCGATCTGGTTCACCCACGCCACCACGCCGCCGCCCACGTGGACGGCGTCGGCGTAGCCGGCGCCCTTCACGATCGCGAGCGTCTCGGCGGAGCGCACCCCGGTCTTGCAGTACATGACGACCTGCTTGTCGTCGGGCAGCTGCTCGAGCGCGTGGCCGGTGAGGAAGTCACCCTTGGGGATCAGCACCGAGCCGGGGATCTGGTTGATCTCGTACTCGTTGGGCTCGCGCACGTCGACGAGCACGAAGTCGCGGGTGCCCTCGTCGCGCTCCTTGAGCAGGTGCTCGAGCTGGACGACCGAGATCGTGGACCCGGCCGCGGCGTCGGCCGCCTCGTCGGAGATCGCTCCGCAGAAGGTCTCGTAGTCGATCAGTCCGGTGACGGTGGGGTTGTCGCCGCACAGCGCGCAGTTCGGGTCCTTGCGTACCCGCAGCTTGCGCCACTCCAGCTCGAGGGCGTCGTAGATCACCAGCTTGCCGACCGCCGGGTCGCCGATGCCGGTGAGGACCTTGATCGCCTCGTTGACCTGGATCGAGCCGATCGCGGCGCAGAGCACGCCCAGCACGCCGCCCTCCGCGCAGCTCGGGACCATGCCCGGCGGCGGGGGCTCGGGGTAGAGGCAGCGGTAGCACGGCGCGTCCGCGCCCTCCGCGGTCGGCCAGAAGACCGACGCCTGACCGTCGAAGCGGTAGATCGAGCCCCACACGTAGGGGATCTTCAAGAAGTACGCCGCGTCGTTGACCATGTAGCGGGTCGCGAAGTTGTCGGTGCCGTCGACGATCAGGTCGTAGCCCTCGAAGACCGAGAGGACGTTGTCGTTGTCGAGGCGCTCCTCGTGGAGGATCACCTCGACGTAGGGGTTGGCCTCGGCGATGGACTCCCGGGCCGAGACCGCCTTGGACTTCCCGATGTCGGACTGGCCGTGGATGATCTGGCGCTGCAGGTTGGACTCGTCCACCTCGTCGAACTCCGCGATCCCCAGGGTCCCCACGCCGGCTGCCGCCAGGTAGAGCAGCGCGGGGCTGCCCAGGCCACCGGCACCGATGACCAGCACCTTGGCGTTCTTCAGCCGCTTCTGCCCGGTCATGCCGACGTCCGGGATGATCAGGTGCCGGCTGTAGCGGCGTACCTCGTCGATCGTCAGCTCGTCGGCGGGCTCCACGAGCGCGGGGAAACTCACGGCAGTGCTCCTCAGGGGTGCGGGCAGGGGTGCGGCGTGGGGTGAACGCCGACGACGACGTCCATGTTCCCTCCGGCGGCCGGCCTCCCCCGCCACGTCCCGGCATCCGGACCCCGGTCCGCCCGGCCCGACGGAGCCCGAAGTTACCGCTCGGGAGCCCTTGCGCCGGCGGGGCCGCGGGCGCGATCGTGGCGGGACATTCGACAGGCCCTGACCCGCTGACCGCACCGCGGTCTCCCCCCGAACGTGTCCATGGTCTTGCGCCGTGCGCGCACGCGTTCTGGGGAGATGGCAGGGCTGCGAGGGGCCTCGTTCGCGAGGCCCCTCGTGGCGTGCGGGTAGGCTCGCCACCGAGGTGTGGGCCTCGGCCGAAGATGCCGTGGACGCCTGATCAGGAGGGCACGACGTGAGCGGCACCGGCTTGGACCAGCAGCGCCCGCGCGGCGGGCGACTGCCGCGCCAGGAGCGCCGGGTGCAGCTGCTCGAGTCGGCACTCCAGGTGTTCGTCGCGCAGGGCTACCACGCCGCCGCGATGGACGACATCGCCGAGCGGGCCGGGGTCTCCAAGCCGGTGCTCTACCAGCACTTCCCGGGCAAGCTCGAGCTCTACCTCGCGCTGCTCGACGCCTCCTGCGACACGATCATCGACAACTGCCGGGCCGCCCTGGAGTCGACCCACGACAACCAGCAGCGCGTCGAGGCCACCATGGACGTGTTCTTCACCTACGTCGCCGGTGACTCCGGGGCGTTCCGCCTGGTGTTCGAGTCCGACCTGACCAACGAGACCGCCGTCCGCGAGCAGGTGGACCGGGTCACCAACGAGTGCGCGGCGATGATCGCCCACGTGATCCGCGACGACACCGGGCTGCCCGACGAGGCCTCCCGGCTGCTCGCGGTGTCCCTGGTGGGAATGGCCCAGGTCAGCGCGCGGTTCTGGCTCTCCGAGAAGGGCCGCATCCCGCAGGCCGAGGCGGCCGCGCTGGTCGCGGGACTCGCCTGGGGAGGCATCCGCGGCTACCCGCTCAGCGACGAGCACTAACACCTCGAGAGACGTCACCCGACGTCAAGAAGAAGGAGCACACGTGGAGGTCAAGATCGGCATCCAGCACGCGCCGCGCGAGCTGAGCTTCGAGACGGCCGAGGACCTCGGAGTCCGTCGAGCAGAAGGTCGCCGACGCGGTGCAGGACGGCATCCTTGTCCCTGACCGACACCCGGGGCCGCCGGATCGTGGTGCCGGGCAACCGCATCGCGTACGTCGAGATCGGCGGCGGCGTCGCCGGACAGGTGGGCTTCCGCAGCTGAACACACCCCCGATTGCCTCGACGGGGTGTTTCCCACCAGCCTCGTGCTGGGTCATGCTCATCCGTGGTCACCGAGTACTCGGTGACCTGCGTCCCGGGACGCACCATCTGAAAGGTTGAAACACCGTGGACATCTCCGAGATCCTCTTCTACCTGATCGTCGGCGGCATCGTCGGTCTGCTGGGCAAGTTCTTCGCGCCCGGCAACAAGGACAACATCCCGCTGTGGCTCACGATCATCTGCGGTATCGGCGGCATGCTGCTGGGCGACGTGATCTACCGCGCCTTCGGCGGCAACGGCAGCCGCGGCCTGGACTGGACCCAGGGGTTCGTCACGATCGCCACGGCCGTCGTGCTGGTGATGATCGCCTCGACGGTCACCGGCCGCTCGCGCAGCAAGGTCCTCTGACCCGCACCGAAGCTGTCACCGGGCCCCGCACCGACAGGTGCGGGGCCCGGTGCCGTGCTCGGGACTCAGGAGTCCAGGCCGAGGCGGCTCATCCGCTCCGCGTGCCGCTCGGTGAGGCGGCCGAACATCCGCGCGATGGCGGCCAGGTCGAGGCCGGGTCGGTCCACGCCACCGGCCAGCAGCGCCGCCAGCGCGTCCCGCTCGGCGGCGACCCGCTGCGCCTGGGACAGCGCCTCCCCCATCAGCCGTCGACCCCAGAGCGCGAGCCGGCCGCCGAGCCGGCCGTCGGCCGCGATCGCCGCGCGGACCCGGTCGACGACGAACTCGGAGTGCCCGGAGTCCGCGAGCGAGGCGATGATCAGGTCGCGGGTGTCGGTGTCGAGGTAGGCCGCGATCTCGCGGTAGAAGTCCGCGGCCAGGCCGTCGCCGACGTAGGCCTTGATCAGGCTCTCGTGCCAGTCCGAGGGGGCCGTGTGCGCGTGGAACTCGTCGATCGCCTTGCGGAACGGCGCCATCGCGAGATAGGGGTCGGTCCCCAGCTCCGCGATGCGCCGCTGCAACGGACCGAAGTGCCCGAACTCCGCCGCGGCCATCGCGGCGAGGGCGACCTTGTCCTCGAGCGTCGGGGCCATCTTGGCGTCGTCGGCGAGGCGTTCGAACGCCGACAGCTCGCCGTACGCGATCGCGCCGAGCAGGTCGACGACCGCCTGGCGGTACTCCGGATCGGCGAAGACCGGCGGCTCGCCATCCCCCGGAGATTCAGTCATGCGCGCACCCTACCGATACACTCGCGCCAAGGATCGGGCTCAGAACGCAAGGCCCCGGTCCGAGCGAAGTGGCACTGCCCACCACGGGCTGCCCCGCTCAGGATGTGCGCGGCAGACCCTCTCGAGATCGCATTCGTCGGAGTCCGCCGCACATGACGAGGACTCACGAAAGCGACAATTCCATGGTTACCTTCCGAGAGCTCGGGGTCCACCCCGAGATCTGCGAGGCGCTCGAACGCGCCGGCATCAGCACGCCGTTCCCGATCCAGGAGATGACCCTGTCGGTCGCCCTGATGGGCACCGACCTCATCGGTCAGGCCCGCACGGGCACCGGCAAGACGCTCGCCTTCGGCATCCCGGTGCTCCAGCGCAGCGTCTCCCCCAAGGATCCCGACTACATCGACATCCCCCAGGGCAAGCCCCAGGCGCTCATCGTGGCGCCGACCCGCGAGCTCGCGCTCCAGGTGTCCGGCGACCTGCACCTGGCCAGCAAGGACCGCGGCCTCCGCGTCCTCACGGTCTACGGCGGCGTGGGGTACGACGCCCAGCTCGACACCCTCGCCGCCGGCGTCGACATCGTCGTCGGCACCCCGGGCCGGCTCATCGACCTGATGAACCGTCGCGCCCTCGACATCTCGCACGTGCACGCGCTGGTGCTCGACGAGGCCGACGAGATGCTGGACCTCGGCTTCCTGCCGGACGTCGAGCGGCTGCTGCGCCAGACGCCCGAGACCCGCCAGACGATGCTGTTCTCGGCCACCATGCCGGCCGCCATCGTCGCGCTGGCCCGCACCCACATGCGCCACCCGATGAACATCCGCGCCGAGTCGTCCTACGACACCACGATGGTGCCCGCGACCGCGCAGTTCATCTACCAGGCCCACGACCTCGACAAGCCCGAGATCATCGCCCGGATCCTGCAGGCCGACGACGCCGAGAAGGTCATCGTCTTCACCCGGACCAAGCGCCAGGCGCAGCGGGTGGCCGACGACCTCGACGAGCGCGGTTTCAACACCTCACCGCTGCACGGCGACATGGCGCAGGTGGCCCGCGAGAAGGCGATGGCGAAGTTCCGCGAGGACAAGGTCAAGGTCCTCGTCGCCACCGACGTCGCCGCCCGCGGCATCGACGTCGCCGGCGTCTCCCACGTCATCAACTACACCTGCCCCGAGGACGACAAGACCTACGTCCACCGGATCGGCCGGACCGGCCGCGCGGGTGCCTCGGGCACGGCGGTGACCTTCGTCGACTGGGCCGACACGACCCGGTGGAAGGTCATCAACAAGACCCTCGACCTGCCCTTCGAGGTGCCGCAGGAGACCTACTCCACCTCGCCGCACATCTACCACGACCTCGGCATCCCCGAGGGCACGAAGGGCCGGATCAAGCCGCCCGCGCCGCAGCCCGAGCGAGCCCGCTCGGACCGCCCGCAGCGGTCCGACAAGCCCGCCGGCGAGCGCCCCGCGCGCAACCGGGACCGCAACCGGACCCGCTCGCGCAACGGCGCCGCCGTCACCGAGGGTTCCGACAAGGCCACGGTCACCACGGGCGCGGTCACCGAGGCGGGCGAGTCCCGGCCGAGCGCCGGCCGCAACCGTCGCCGCCGGCGCCGCTCGTCGGGTGGCAGCGGTCAGCAGCCCGCCGCCGAGACCGCCTGACCTGACGGGGTCCGCACCGACGACCGACGACCGTCGTGCCGAGGGGCGCGAAGCGCCACAGGGCCTTCGCGTCCGCGGTGCGCTGCCGGATGCACCCGTGCGAGAGCGGGGTGCCGAGCTGGGCGGGAGTCTGCACCTTGACGCCGTCGTCGACGGGGATGTCGTGGAAGCCGATCGCCGCGGTGCTGCCGTGCGCGAAGCGCACGAACCACCTCATCGACCCCGAGTCGTCGATCCCCCAGGCCTGCTCCGAGCGGGAGTAGACCTCGTAGCTGCCGGGGTCGAGGTTGTCGTGGACGCTGCCCGAGACCGGGTACGTGCGCTGCACGTCGTCGCCCCGGCCGACCAGCCAGACCCGCTGGAGGCCCTCGCTGAACACCACCCGCCGTCCGGTGCCGGAGTCGGCGGGCAGCGCCTCAGCGGCCGGCGACGCGCCGACCGGCTGCTCCAGCGTCGACGGCGGCACCGCGGTCGTCGCCCCGGCCCCGCTCGGGGTCGGTGCCGCCACGGCTCCGGAGAGGACCAGGCCGTCGCGCGGCCGCGCCGTCGCCCCGTCGTCGGCGGAGGAGGGCAGCGCGCCCATGCCGCCCAGCACGGACACCAGCGTCACCCCGGTGGCCGCGCACAGGAGTGCCAGTCGTCCGTAGCGGGGCTGGGCGGTCACCGCTGCTCGGCGTCGCGCTTCTTCGGCGCGGGTCGGCGGGCCCGGGCGACCAGGGCGTCGGTCACCTCGCGGTAGGCCTTGGCGCCCTTGCTGGACCGGCTGGTGCGCAGGATCGACCGGCCGGCGGCGGGCGCCTCCGCGAACTTGATGGTCTTCGGGATCGGCGGCTCGAACACCGGCAGGTCGTAGGTGTCCGAGATCGTCTCCAGCACGGTGCGGGCGTGGGTCGTCCGCCCGTCGTACATGGTCGGCAGCACGCCCCACACCTCGAGCGAGCGGTTGGTGAAGCGACGCACGTCGTGCACGGTGTCGAGCAGCTGCCCCACGCCGCGGTGCGAGAGCGTCTCGCACTGGAGCGGGATCAGCACGCCGTCGGCGGCGGTCAGCGCCGCCACGGTCAGGACGCCCAGCGACGGCGGGCAGTCCAGGAGCACCCAGTCGTAGTCGCGGCCCTCGCCGAGGTCCTCCAGCGCGCCCTTGAGGACGTGCTCGCGGCCGGTCCGGGTGAGCAGGTCCGCCTCGGCGCGGGCCAGCTCGATGGTCGCCGGCAGCAGGTCCACGCCGTCCTCGGTCGCGATGATCACCTCGCCCGGGTCGAGGCCCTTGGTCAGCACGTGGTGGATCGACACCTCGAGGTCCTCCGGGTCGATGCCGAGGGAGAACGTCAGGCAGGCCTGGGGGTCGAGGTCGACGAGGAGCACCGAGTGACCGAGATCGGCCAGGGCGGCCCCGATCGACGCGACGCTGGTGGTCTTGGCGACGCCGCCCTTCTGGTTGGCGATCGCGAGGGTGGTGGTCATCGCCCCCCATCATGCCGGACCCGGGTTGCCGGGCTCGGGACGACACCGGTTTGCTGGACCACATGTCCTCACTCGCGGGTACCGCACTCGTCACCGGCGCCACCGCCGGCATCGGCCTGACCTTCGCGCACCGGCTGGCCGGTCGCGGCCACGACCTGGTCCTGGTGGCCCGCGACACCGACCGGCTCGCGGCGGTGGCCGAGGACCTGCGGGCGTCGTACGACGTCGAGGTGGAGGTGCTGCCCGCCGACCTCGTCGACCGCGACCAGCTCGCCCGGGTCGAGGACCGGCTCCGCGACGGGGCGCGCCCGGTCCGGCTGCTGGTCAACAACGCCGGGTTCGGGCTCAAGGGCCGCTTCCTCGACAACGACGTCGACGACGAGCAGCAGCTGCTCGACGTGCTGGTCACCGCGGTGATGCGGCTGTCCCACGCCGCCCTCGCCGGGATGGCCGCGCGCGGCGACGGCGGGGTCATCAACGTGTCCAGCGTCGCGGCGTTCCTGCCGCGCGGGACGTACGCCGCCGCCAAGGCCTGGGTGAACAGCTTCAGCGAGTGGGCCGCGGCGGAGTACCGCCCGGCCGGCGTCCGGGTGATGGCGCTCTGCCCGGGCTTCACCAAGACCGAGTTCCACCAGCGGATGAACGTCAAGCGCGGCACCGGCTTCATGTGGCTCGAGCCCGACTTCCTCGTCGACCGGGCGCTCGCCGACTTCGACAAGGGGAAGGTGCTCTCCATCCCCGGCCTGCACTACCGCGTCATCGCCGGGGCGACCCGGCTCATCCCCTCGCGCGCGCTGCAGACCTACCAGTCCATCGGGCGGCGCTGACCCGTCCCGCCGGTCACCAGTGCGGCGGTGGCCCGCCGAACGGCAGCTCGACCAGGGGCGGACCCATGTGGGACACGTCGCGCAGGATCCAGTCGTCGCGCAGCAGCAGCAGCGCGGACGCCGGCCGCAGCACCAGCCAGAGCCAGCGCCCCTCCGCCTCGCCGACCAGGACCGCCCGGTCCAGGTCGGTGTCGGCGCGGCTCGTGGACACCGGCCACAGCGCCACCTCACGGGCGCCGATCCGCACGTGCACGGCCGGGGCGCCGTCCCCGACCTCGGGGCCGGGGTCGGTGCCGGCGGTCCCGGCGCACCGGGAGCCCAGTCCGGTCCCGGCCTCCTCGGAGACCACCATCACGTCGACGGCACCGTCGAGGTCGGAGCTGCCGGAGCAGCAGCTGAGGGTGGCGACCGGACGCCGGGTCCCGGCGACGACCGCGAAGTCGGTCACGTGCCAGCCCGGGCTCAGCGGCCACGGCAGGTAGGTCGGGAACGACCCGGCCGCGGTCAGGTGGTCGGCGAACGCGTCGTACGACGAGACGGCGGGCCGCCACAACGGCGCGACGGTGCCGTGCTCGGGACAGTGCCAGGAGCCGTCGGCCTCGAGGACGGGGGTGGAGCAGCGTGGGCAGCCCGCGGAGAGCGACCCACCGGACGGGGACGCCGTTGCGGCCATGGACCCACCGTCAGGGGTGCGTCACCCGGGCGTCAAGAGTTCCAGCGCAGCAGCACGGGGGTGTCCCGCTCGTAGCCGAGGACGGACACCGTGGCGGTGTCGAGGCGGAAGAACCGGCCCTCGTCCGGCGGCTGCTGGATCCAGCGCGCGGTCATCACCCGCAGCGCGTGGCCGTGACCGAACACCAGCACCCGCCCCTCGGTCGCCCGCGCCCGCGCCACCACCCGGTCCAGCCGCGCCGCCACCTGCGCGCCGGTCTCGCCGCCCGGGGTCGGGTGCGACCACACGGACCAGCCCGGCACCGTCTCCCGGACCTCCTCGGTGGTGATGCCCTCGTAGTCGCCGTAGGCCCACTCGACCAGGTCCTCGTCGACCTCGGCGGAGGGGAAGCCGGCGAGCCCGGCCGTGCGCCGGGCCCGCTGCCGGGGGCTGGTCAGCACCAGGTCGAAGTCGACCCCGGCCAGCTTGCCGGGGAGGGCCCGCGCCATCTCCTCGCCGACGTCGGTGAGCGGCAGGTCGGTGGTCGACGTGTGCTTGTGGTCGCGGCTCCACTCGGTCTCGCCGTGCCGGACCAGCCAGACCTCTGTCGTGCCCACCCGGGGAGTCTGCCACGATCCTCGCCATGACCCTCGCCCGCGCGCGGACCGCCGTGGGCGCCGCGTTCCTGGCCCAGGGCCTCGTCTTCATCAGCCTCACCACCCGGCTGCCGCGTCTCCAGGACCGCTGGGACCTCGACGAGCTCGCCCTGTCGGGGCTGCTGCTGATGATGGTGCTGCTCGCCGGGGTGGGCTCGGTGCTGGCGGAGCGCGCGGCCGAGCGGCACGACAGCGCCCGGCTGCTGCGCCTCGGGCTGCTCCTGGTGGCGGTCGGGGTGCCGGTGCTGGTGCTCGCGCCGGCCTTCGGGGTGCTGGTCGCCGGCCTGGCGACGTACGGCGTGGGCCTCGGGGTGGTCGACGCGACCAGCAACATGCAGGCGGTGGCGCTGGAGCATCGCTACGGACGGCCGATCCTGCCGTCCTTCCACGGCTGGTGGACCGTGGGCGGCATCATCGGCGCGACGCTCACGCTGGCCTCCTCGGGGCTGCCGTGGGAGGCCACCGGACTCGTGGCCCTGGTCCCGCTGCTGGTCTGCCTCGGCCCGTTCCTGCGGCGCACCCCGACCCCGCAGCAGGCCGAGGCCCGGGCCGGCGACGTCCCCTGGCGGCCGATCATCGTGGTCGGGGTCGCGATGGTGCTCTTCTACATGGTCGACACGGCGGCGGCCACCTGGGGCCCGACGTACCTCGACGACACCTTCGCGACCCCCTCCGACCTGGTCGCGCTGGCCACCTTCCCCTACCTGGTCGCCACCGGCCTGGTGCGCCTCCTGGGAGACCGGCTGGTGCAGCTCTTCGGCGCCGTCGTGGTGCTGCGGGTGGGGGCCGTGGTGGCCTCCCTGTCCCTGCTGGTGATCGTCACGGCGCCGACCTGGCCGGTGGCCGTCGTCGGCTTCACCGTGCTCGGCGCCGGCGTCGCGGTGATCGCGCCGCTGTCGTTCTCCGCGGCGGCCCGGATCGCCGGCGGCGTCGGCCTCAGCGCGGACGACCGTCAGGTCCGGGTCGACGTGGTCATCGGTCGCTTCAACCAGTTCAACTACGTCGGTGCGCTGCTCGGGTCGGTCCTCACCGGCGTGGTCGGCGCCGACTCGCTGCGGGTCGGGTTCGCCGTCCCGATGGTGCTGATCCTCGGCATCCTGCCGCTGGCGAAGGCGTTCCGCTGAGGCAGCCTCTCCCTGGGTAACGCCTCCGTGCTGGCCCTTGCGCGCCCACAGGTGGGCGCAGGAGCACCCCCGGAGGGGCGTTACCGAGGATCAGGAGCGCGCTCAGCCGTCCGCGCGCCCGGGCCAGTTCTTGTCGGGCGTGGGCACGGGCCGACCGGGCTGCTCGCCGCCGCGCGCGGCGAGGTAGCTCTGCTTCGGCACCATCACCGTGCGGCGGAAGACGCAGACGACCCTGCCGTCCTGGTTGTAGCCGATCGTCTCGACGTGGACGACGCCCCGGTCGTCCTTGGAGGTCGACTCCCGCTTGTCGAGCACCGTCGTCTCGCCGTACAGGGTGTCGCCGTGGAAGGTCGGGGCGACGTGCCGCAGCGACTCGACCTCCAGGTTCGCGATCGCCTGGCCGGAGACGTCGGGGACCGACATGCCGAGCAGGATGGAGTACACGTAGTTGCCGACCACGACGTTCTTGCCGAACTGGGTGGTCTCCTCGGCGTAGTGCGCGTCGAGGTGCAGCGGGTGGTGGTTCATGGTGAGCAGGCAGAACAGGTGGTCGTCGGCCTCGGTCACGGTCTTGCCCGGCCAGTGCCGGTAGACCGCGCCGACCTCGAACTCCTCGTAGCTGCGTCCGAACTGCATCCGCCCATCGTGCCCGCTCCCGAGGCCCGGTGGGAGCGGGCGCGGCGTGGGATACCTCTCAGGATCCCCTTCGACCCGGTCGCTGCGCGACCTCCTCAGGAACCGCCGCCGCCGGCCTTGCGCCGGTGCATCTTGGGTGCGCCGCCGACCACCTCGGAGCCGTGCGCCTTCTCCTTCACGGGACCGCCCTGAGCGACTCCTCCCTTGCCGCCGGACTTCTTCCGGTCCAGCGCCTCACGCATCTTCGCCTTCAGGTCCTCGTTGGCATCAGCTTCGTGGGAATCCGTCATGCCCCTACCCTCGCAAACCCACCAAGCCTGCGTCGAGCGACTAAGGGAACCGGTACGGCGCCGCCGCCGTCCCATCACCATGACACGCACCCGCCTGTTGCCTGCCGCGATCCTCGCCGCCGCCCTGTCCGCGGCCCTGGTCGGCTGCGGCACCGAGACCGCGGTCGACCCCGACGCCGCCGAGTCGCCGCGGGCCACGCCCAGCGCGACGCCCACCATCGGCGACCACCCGGCGTACCCCTACGCCGACTACGCCTACGACCTCGAGGTGCGGTGCTTCTGCCCGGCCTTCGGCCAGCCCGTCCGGGTCACCGTCGCCGACGGCGAGGTCGTCGACGCGGTGTGGACGAAGAAGGGGCAGGGTCACGCGCCGGGCGAGGCGGCGTCCGAGGAGTGGCTGCAGCTGAGCATCAACGACATCCTGACCGAGGCCGCCGACCCGAAGTGGGACGAGGTGGAGGTGGACTGGCCGGCCGGTCAGGACCATCCCGACCGGGTGTCGATCGACCGCATCAAGAAGGCGATGGACGACGAGGTCACCTACCTGCTGTCGAACGTCACGCCGGCGGCCTGACCGGCTCCCACGTCGTGGGCAGCCCGTGCCCCACCGAGGTGCCCAGGACCCGGCGGTCCCCCGTCGGCCACGTCTCGAGCACGACCAGGAACTCGTGCTCGCCGTCCGGGGCGCGCCGGGTCGGCTCCAGGAACAGGTGCGCGAAGGGTGCGTCCGGGCTCGCCGCCGCGCCCAGAGCGGCGACCCGCGCGCTCACGGCGTCCTGCTCGGCGGCGGTGAGGTACTGCCACATCACGCTGTGCCAGAGCACCGTCGTCGCCCCCTCCCGCAGGGCGACCGACTCGACGAACGACACCGCGTCCTGGCGGCGCACCTCGACCCCCACCCGCTGGGCGAGGTCCAGCGCGGCCCGCAGCCGCTCGAGCCGCGCGTGCTGGTCCGGCCACACGTACGCCGTCAGCGCCAGCCGGCCCTCGGTCGTGGACACGTCGACGGGCAGCACGTCGCTGCCCACCCGCTCGACCACCCGCAGGTCCGGCCAGGCGGGCAGGGGCCGGCCCTGCCAGGCGTCGTCCAGGACGAGCGGGGCGCCGGGGTCGCCGTACGTCGTGCCGGAGGCGTCGACGTAGGCGAACCGGTCCGCCAGCAGGTTGAGCCCGCCGGACGAGCCGATCTCGAAGAGCCGGACCGGTCGGCGCAGCGACGCGTCGATCGACAGCAGGCCCCCCATCAGGGCACCCGCCCGGCCGACCTCGTTGGTCTGCGGCGGCCGGTCGAGCCACTCCCGCACCGCGTCGGGCTGCTCGGCCAGCAGACGTCGGAGCGCCGCCCAGCCCGCGTCGGGCTCCCAGGTGCCCCCGACGCTCGGGTAGCACGTCGCGAGGTCGCCGGCCCGGCGCTCCAGCACCAGCCGGTGCACGCTGCCGAGCAGCCGCAGCCCGAGCGCGCTGGGGCCGGGGTCGTCCTCGTGCCCGGCGAGCACCTCGCCGGTGACGCCGCCGGCGTCGAGGTCGTCGGCGAGCCGGGCCAGGAGCCACGCGTACATCGGCGACCCGAGGCGTGCGCACGCCTCACCCTGCAGCCGGAAGCGCTCCACCTGCTTCAGCACCGGGTCAGGCCTTGAGCTTGTAGTCCTCGAGAAGACGCCGGCCGATGATCATCTTCTGGATGTCGGCGGTGCCCTCACCGATCAGCATGAAGGCGGCCTCGCGGTAGAGGCGCTCGATCTCGTACTCCTTGGAGTAGCCGTAGCCGCCGTGGATCCGGAAGGAGTCCTCGACGACCTCCTTGCAGTACTCCGCGGCGAGCATCTTGGCCATCCCCGCCTCGACGTCGTTGCGCTCCCCGCGGTCCTTGAGCCGGGCGGCGCGGACCATCATCGCGTGGGCGGTCTCGACCTTGGTCGCCATGTCGGCCAGCCGGAACAGGATCGCCTGGTGCTCGGCGATCGGCTTGCCGAACGTCTCGCGCTGCTGTGCGTAGGCGATGCCGAGCTCGAAGGCCCGGTTGGCGATGCCGCAGGCCCGGGCGGCGACGTTGACGCGGCCGACCTCGACCCCGTCCATCATCTGGTAGAAGCCCTGGCCGGGCTTGCCGCCGAGGATCTGGTCCGCCGAGATCCGGTGGCCCTCGAAGACCGCCTCGGTCGTGTCGACGCCCTTGTAGCCCATCTTGTCGATCTTCCCGGGGATGGTGACGCCCTGGGCGGTCTCGCCGAACCCGGGCTCCTTCTCCACCAGGAAGGTCGACATCTTCTTGTAGACCGAGGCGTCCTCGGCGACGCCGTCGTCGGTGCGCACCAGCAGCGCGATCAGGTTGGACGAGCCGCCGTTGGTCAGCCACATCTTCTGGCCGGTGATCTCGTAGCCGCCGTCGTCGGTGGGGGTGGCCTTGGTCTTGATCGCCGACACGTCCGAGCCGAGTCCGGGCTCGGACATCGAGAACGAGCCGCGCACCTCGCCGGTCGCCATCGCGGGCAGGTACTTCTTCTTCTGCTCCTCGGTGCCGTGCTGCATCAGCATGTAGGCCACGATGAAGTGGGTGTTGATGACCCCGGACACGCTCATCCAGCCGCGGGCGATCTCCTCGACCACGAGCGCGTAGGTCAGCAGCGACTCGCCGAGGCCGCCGTGCTCCTCGGGGATCATCAGTCCGAAGAGACCGAGCTCCTTGAGCCCCTCGACGATCTCGGTGGGGTACTCGTCCGCGTGCTCGAGCTCCGTGGCCACCGGGAGGATCTTGGCCTCGACGAACTGGCGGACCGCCTTGAGGATCTCGGTCTGGTCGTCGGTGAGGCCGTCGGTCTGGCAGAGACGCCTGCTCGTGGCCATGAGGGCTCCTTCGGCTGGGGTGGCCCCGCGCACGTTACCGGCCGGCCCGGGGCCGTCCTAGGCGCGGGACTATGGCTTCGGCCACATGAGCAGCAGCTCGGCGAGCGCCGCCACCGCCGCGTCCAGCTGCTCCTCGGCCGGTACGTCGGGTGGTGCGACGCCGACGACGGGTGCGGGCCGCAGCTCCTCGAGGTCGCCGACGACGCGGACCCCGAGCCGGGTCAGCCCGTCGATCACCCCTTGGGCGCGCTCGGCGACCCACGGGTCGTCGTACCCGATGGCCGGCTCGCGGTCGCGCCGCGGCGCGAGCCCGCGCTTGCCGAGCCGCTTCACCAGCCGGTTGTAGTCGGGCGTGGACAACGCGCCGACGAGCCGCTCGTTGAGGGCGCGCATCACCTCGGCGGAAGCCGCGCCGAGCGACTCGTTGCCCGGTCCGGCGGGCGTGAACGGGGCCGGGTCCAGCCCCGCCACGGAGCAGAACCGCTCCCAGAGCAGCCCGGGCGGGGCGCCCGCCGGTGGCACGGTCACCACCGTCACGTGGTCGAGGCCGACGCCCTGCGCCCAGCGTCGGGCGATCGGGGTCGCGGCCTGGTGCCGCCAGAAGCGCCGCGCCGGACCGGGCTGCTGGGGATCGCCGTCCCGGACCGCCGCGACGTAGTCGGGCCACGGCCCGGACTCGCCGTTCTTGACGCCCTCCTGCCACATGGACGGGATCGACCTGCCGAGGTCGCGCACGGTCAGCACCACCTCCACCCGCGCCGGGGCCAGCGACGCGACGATCCGCTCGATGTCGCCGGGCGACGTGGTCGCCAGGAACTCCATCGACACGATCGCGGTGCCGCGCCAGGCGGCGATCTCGGCCCGCAGCCGGTCCCAGGCGCCCACGGCGTCCGGGGGGACCTCGCCGTCGCGCCGGTGCCCGCGCACGTCGATGACCGCCAGCACCTGCTGCCGCCAGTGCTTCCCCGGGAAGCAGAAGCCCTGGTCGGCCAGGGCGTCGCGGTTCTCGCCGAGCGTGCGCTGGACGAACGACGTCCCCGACTTCATGCACCCGACGTGGAGCACGACCCGCTCGGCCACGGGCTCAGCCGCTGCCGCGGGTGAACCGCGCCCGGCGCGCGAGGACCGGGACGAGCGCCTGCTCCAGCCGGGTCACCTGCGCCGCGAGGGCGCGGCCGAGGACCGCGTTCTCGTCGACCTGCTCCGCGACCACGGCCAGCCGCTGCTCGAGGTCGCGCACCTCGGCGAGGCCGATGCCGACCGCGATCCGGCGGGCCAGCTCGACCGGCGCCACGGTGCGGAGGGGTCCGGTCGTCACAGCGCGGCCTTGCGGTACTTCGTGAGCGCCCGGCCCGTGACAGCCTTCGCCGCCTGGCCCGGCGGCAGCAGCAGCTCGGTCACCACGTCGGTGAGCTCGGCCACCCGCAGGTGCAGCGACCGGGCGGCCGCGACCTCCAGCTCCAGCTCGGCGATCCGGGCACGCAGCGCGTCGTGGCGGCGGTCGACGTGCTGCGCGGTGACCCGGCGGACCACGCCCTTGCCGAAGGACGCGAGACGGGAGCCCTCGTCGAGGGTCTCGCTGCGGGCCGCGTCGCGCTCGCGGGTCCGCGACCGCACCAGCTCGAGGAGCCGCACGATCGTCTCGAGGGCGGTGTCGAGGAGCTCGGCGTCGCTGGCCTCGCCGGGCAGCCGGGCGTCGGGACGGGTCGCCGCGATGTCGGCCAGGTCTCCGCGCACGTCGTACCCCGCCGCCTCGATCCGGGCGCGGGCCTGCTCCGCGCGGCGGGAGGCCTCCTGGAACTGCTGGTCGGTGAGACCGATGGGCTCGCGGCCCAGGTGGGCCAGGACGCCGTGGGCGAGGGTGTCCCGCAGCCAGCGGGCCTGCTCGCGGTTGCCGGTGATCGGGTCCCGGACCTTCTCGTTGACCCGGCGGAGGAGCTCGGCCGGGACCACGCCGAGGGACTGGTTGGCGCGCTCGACCTCGAGCACCAGGCCGGGGACGTCGAGGCCACACGCCTCGGCGAAGCGGTGCCACAGCGCGGCCCGGTCGCCCGGGTCGCGGGGCACGGTGACGATGTGGACCCGCTCCGGCGGCAGCCCGGCACCCCACCGCGCCGCCACGCCGGCCGGATCCATCGTGCGCCAGCCCCACTCGGCCCGGACCCCGGCCCGCTCGGGGCGGGGCCGCCACTCCTCCAGCGGCGTGGTCAGCGCGAACTTCAGGCGCTCCTGCCAGGCCGAGGGCACGGAGGCACCCAGGTCGCGGGCGGTGATGACCACGTGCACCTCGAGGCCCTGCAGGTCGGCCGAGCGCGGTCGCCACCTGCTCCGCCGAGGCGCCGGCGAAGAGCTCGTAGCTGAGCACGGCGACGTCGCCGCGCCAGCCCCGGATCTGCTTGACCAGGCGCTCCCACGCGGTGCGCGCCGCCTCGGGCAGCGCCTCCAGGCGCGGGTCCTGCCGGACCACCATGGCCGCGTGGATGCGGTCGAGGTGCTTGTCGCCGACGACCCTGACGCCCGCGTCGTGCAGGCGCGGCCGGTTGGTCTCCAGCACCTGCTGGATGTACGTCGTCCCGGACTTGGGCGCCCCGACGTGGAGATAGACCCGCTTGGTCATTCCGCCCTCACCTCGTCGTCACCATGGCCGCTGCCTTCCTCGGGCCACTCCACGATCATCCTCCACCGCGCCGGTGAGCCGCCGCCCAGTGCCGCCCCGGCCGCGAGGAAGCCCTCGCGGTGCACGACCCGGCCGCCGGCCCGGGTCGCGACGCCCTCGACGACCCGCGGGTCGACCGCCTGGCCGCGCGCCACCGCCGTGCTCGGAACGCCACTCGGCGCGGTCCCGGCGCGAGGCCGCCTCGCCCTCGAGGTAGGCCCGGCCGCCGGTGCGCAGGAGCACGGCGGTCAGGCGCCAGAAGTTCTCCTGCCCGTCCGGGTCCAGGGACTCGAGCAGCTCCCGCGCGTAGACCGCCCGCGCCGTCGACACCTTGCGGGAGACGAGCACACCCCGGGTCAGCACGTCGCGCAGGTCGTAGAGGTTCAGCGGCTGGAACTTCACCGGCGCTCCGTGCCGCCGCGCCTCGCGCCGCGCCGGCCGCAGGCTGGTGCGGGCGTAGTCGAAGGCCCGGACCTCGAAGCCGCGGCGTGCCGAGCAGCACCGCGTCCTGGCCGGTCCCGCTGCCGATCTCGATGACCGTGGTGCCCGGCTCCAGGAGGTCGGCCACCCAGCCGGCGAAGGCGGACGGGCCGTGCTCGGGGTCCTTCGCGAGGTCGGTGAGGTAGCGCTCCCAGTCGCGGCGGTTGCGCATCAGGGAGCCGAACCAGCCGTCGAAGCGCCGGGTGATCTCCGGGCCCGGCTCGTGCCGGAAGGACGGGTCGGGCACCCGCCAGCCCGGGCCGTAGGAGACCTCGAGCATCCGGGCCGGGTCCGCCGGCGCGGGCAGCATCTTGCCCTCGAACTCCAGCTCGGTGAGCGGCTCGATCGCGCTCCGGGGGACGACCTCGCGGACCGTGGCCGTCTCGTACAGGTGCTCGCCCACGTAGAAGCAGGTGTAGACGTCGATGCTGGCCTTGCTCCCGTCCGGCACCGGGAACACCACGGTGATGAAGCTGCCGGACTTGTTCTGCACCGACATCCCGTGGCGGCGCAGCGCCCGCGCGACGTCGTACAGCTCGACGGTCATCTCCGCGGGCGTGGGCCGGGTGCTCACGTAGGCGAGGTCGATGTCGGAGTCGTGGCCGATCACCTTGCCCTCGCGCATCGCGCCGAGCAGCGTGCCGAAGGCGATCCAGCCGTGCAGCCCGCACTCCCGGCGCATCACCTCGAGGATCTCGTCGGCCATCTCGACCATCTGCACGATGACGCGGGAGTCGCGCCCCGAGAAGGGCCGCTGCAGCAGCCCCCACTTGTCGATCATCACCGGGATGCCGTCGCGGTCGACGAACTCGACCCGGCCGTCACCGTCGCCGAAGACGACCTCGCCGGCGAAGTGCTCGGTCTCCTTCTCGACCACCCGGACGTACGACGCGCCGTTGAGCCAGCGCTCCATGCGCGGCGGCCAGGCGACCAGGGTCTCGCCCTCGGCGGACCGCTTGCGCCGGCCCTTGGCGGTGAACGACCAGGCGTGGTGGTCGTCGAACAGGACGTCGCACGATCCCGAGAAGCCGGCGGGGAGGTGGACCCCTGCGTCGTCGACCCTGGTGGCTGTGTCCGGCACGCCTGCAGGCTATGCGACGGCCGGGTGCCCCCAAGAACTGGTGGGAGAACTGGTCGGGCGTACTAGTGGAGACCGGTCAGGGAACCGGGACGGTGACCGCCGCGGTGAGCACGGCGTGGTCGGTGATCCGCCGGACGGTGGGTGAGGTGTCGATCCGGAAGCCGGTGAACTCCAGCTCGCGGGAGCCGAAGATCCAGTCCACCCGCATCGTCGCCGGCGGCCGGCAGGCCCCGTCGTGGGAGCCGCCGCTGGCCGCCACCAGGGGCGTCTGCGCGGTGATCCGGCAGAAGATCTCGGCGTGCTCGTTGAAGTCCCCGACCAGCACGATCGGGATGCCGTCCTCGGCGAGGGTGTTGACGGTCGCGATCTCGATCGCCTCCGCCCGGTCCCGCTCGTCCTCACGACCCCGGGCGTCACGCGGGGAGTTGTGCACGTTCATGACGTAGAGCTCCCGGCCGGTGTCGCGGTGCCGCAGCCGGACGATCGGCATCGGCCTGGTCGAGTCCATGAACGGGACGGTCACCGAGGTCTGGTACGTCGACTCCCAGACGTCGCTCTGCCACATCACGTTGGTGGGCACCCCGCCCCTGCCCAGGCTGGTCCCGGGATAGAACGTGTACCCCGGCGCCGCGGCGGCCATCGCGGCGTACTGGTCGGCCTGCATCTCCCCGAAGCCGACGATGTCGGAGCCGTACGACGCGATCAGGCTGGCGGCCCACTGGGTGCGGACGCGGCCGTCGGCGAACCCCGACGCCGCGCCACCCGGAGCGCTGTGCTGGCTCCCGAGCACGTTGAAGGTGGTGACCACGAAGGAGTAGGGCCGCGCGGCGGCGGCCTCCTCGGCGGCCTCCGCGAGGTCCTTGGCGCCCGGCGGCGCCACCGGCGGACGCGCCTCCACGCCCTCCGCGGCGACCTCCGACGGCGCCATCGTCGCGATCCGCTCCGCCTCGCGGCGGGCGGCCGGCACGCTCGGCGACGCGGACGGCGACGCCGTGGGTGCGGTGCCGCGGGATCCGTCGTCGCGGGTCAGCACGGCGACGCCGACCACCGCCGCCACGAGCGCGGCCACGACCGCGACGGTGGCGAGCGTGCCGGGGCGCTCGGCCCCGGCCCGCTCGCGCGTCATGGGAGGCGCCTCAGCGGGTGGGCAGACCCGCCAGCGGCAGGTCCCACAGCGGCGGGACGTCGACGCCCTCGGCGCGCATCTTGGCGTAGGGGTCGACGGCGATGCCGCGCGCGAGCGCCACGGCGGTGCCGACTCCCGGGGCCAGCACGAAGCCGCCCTCCCCCGCGCCCGGCGGGAGGTTGCTGAACTTCGGCGGGTGCGCGTACAGGAAGTCGATCCAGCGGTTGTACTGACGCATCAGCTTGCCGCCGAAGATCTTGCCGACCACCTCGTCGCTGGCCAGCGCCACCGACGTCCAGTTCGCGGTGCCGTTGATGGTCACCTTGGCGTTGGTCACGCCCTGGTAGTGACCGCTGATCGTCATGTCCTTCATGTGCAGGTAGCGGTCGTAGACGCCGTCGCGGGTGAAGTCCTGGGCGATCTGCCGGAACGGCATCGGCCGCGGACCCTTGTTGCGGAAGATCGAGAGCACCTCGTTGCCGAACACGGCGTACACGATCTTGATGTCGCAGCCGCGGTTGTGCATCTGCATGAGCCGGCTGGCGATCGCGATGCCGCGCTCACCGTGCATCGACGTCATGGCGATCCGGATCTTGGTGTGGCCGTTGGTGCCGGTGCCACCGGTCGCGCCGGCGCAGACCACATGGTTGAGCTCGCTCAGGATCGGGTCCTTCTCGGTGCCCGCGCCCCGGTAGGGGTAGAAGTACTCGCTGAACTTCTGGTCCGGCGTGGTGTAGGCGAGGTAGGGCTGCTCGAGGTTGGTGTCCTTGGTCATCTCCTTGAACACGCTGTCGAACTCGCCGTAGATCGTCGCGTCCCGGCGGATCGTGTAGAGGTCGTTCCACTGGGCGCCGGCGGCGAGGTCGGTCGCGTTGGCGGAGCCGTACATGACGACGTTGCGGGCCTTGCCGGCCTTGCTGAACAGGTAGAACTTGGTGTGCGCGATGCCCCGCTGGCGCGCGGCAGGCGCTCACGCACTTGCGGAGGAAGCTCTTGTTGGCGTTCTTGCGCTTGCCGTTGCCGACCTTGAGCGCCTTCTCCAGCCGGTTGACGCCGAAGTTGGGGTTCGACGGGTTGGCGTTGAGCCGGTCCATCACCACGCGGACGGAGACCTTGCGGCGGGTGTGCGCGCGGATCAGCGCGTCGATGAGCGCGTCGCTGCGCACGTTCCAGCTCGCGATGTGGATCTCTTCCTTCTTCGGCACGCTGTTGATGGTCCGGATCAGGTGCCGGATGATGTTGCGCCGCGAGTCCTCGCTGCCGAGCGGGTTGTTGAACCGCACGCCCGGGGTCGGGGTGTAGTTGTCGGGCGTGGCCGCCGCCGCAGGAGCGGCGGTCGCGGGCGCGGCGCCGACGGTCGCGGCGAGACCGGCGACGAGGGCGGCGGTCACGAGGGCGGCTACGAACCGCGGAAGACGGTGGGTGGTGCTGGGCACGCGTTGGTCACACTTCCTGTCGGACGGGTCTCGGTAGGCCTGCTGTGGGACGCTCGAGGTCACCGAGAAGTTCGCAACAGGCTGACGGCTGACCCACCTCGCCGGGCCGCTCGGGCGCGCGACGGAGAGGTCCCCCGAGTCGGGGAGCCTACCAGCCGGGACCCGTGTGACCCCGATCCGCGAGAGCGGGCGGCGGTCAGCCGCTGCACTTGTGGAGCGCGTCGCGGTAGCCCGCGTCGTCCAGCAGCTTGCCGTCGACCTCCGAGATGGGACCGGCCGGCACCGCCCAGAAGTGGTTGTCGTAGGTGACCAGCATCTTGCCGAACTCGCAGTAGCGCCCGTCGGCCTTCACGCGGACGTCGCCCTCGTAGCAGTCCTGGTAGCCGCCCGGGAGCTTGGCGCCGTCGACCCAGACGTCGGCGCACTGGGGCGCCTTGGGGGACTCGGACTCGGTCGGCTCCTCGGTCGGGGACTCGCTGGCGGTCGCCGACGCGGTGTCGCTGGCGGTCGGCTCGCTGCCCGGGTCGGTGGCGGTGGTCCCGTCGTCGTCGCCGCACCCGGCCAGCAGGGTGACGAGCACGAACAGCGCGGCCGCCAGCACGCCACGGACGTGCGGTGCTCGTGTGGTCGTCATGGCCCCATGGTACGCCGCGGGTGAGCCGTCAGCGGCCGCGTCGACGCAGCAGCCCGCGGCGTCCTTTCGCCGGTTCGCGCGCCGGGTGCGGCTCCGCGGCGGCGGTGAGCACGAGCTCGGCCAGCGCGTCGGTGGCCATGGCCAGCCGGACCTCGGCGGCCACCTCGTCCGGGTGCGGGGTCCCGGCGGGCGTCGGCAGCGGCACCAGCTCGGCCAGGTCGCCGTGGACCGGGTAGCCGCCGGCCTCGACGGCGGCGTTCCAGTCCCTGGTGGCCACGGCGAAGAGCTCGACGAGGTCCCCGGGGGTGCGCGGGCGCTCCCCTCCGTGGCGGGCGAGCACCCGCTCGGCCAGCACCCGCTTGACGACCTGCGAGTAGCCCGGCTGCGGGAGCCGTCCGTCCAGGGCGGCGTTCACGGCCCGGAGCACCGCGATCTCGGTGCGCCCCAGCGAGGCGTTGACCTGGGTCGGGCGCGCGGTCGCCGCGTCGACGAGCCCGGCGTCGAACCCGGCTGCGGCCGCGAAGCGGCGCCACAGCTCGCCGGGCACCCCGTCGTCGCGGGGGCACACCACGAGGTGCACGCGAGCCGCCGGCACGACGCTCGCCCACCGGCCCAGCGCGGCGGCGTAGTCCTGGGCGTGCCAGAAGTGCGGGCGGGTCCCGACCGGCTCGGCCCCGGGGGGCGCGTCCCCCGGCCCGTCGGCCCGGAACTGCTCGGCCTCGAAGTCGGCGAACGACCGGGAGTCTCCCAGCTTCACCTCCTCCTGCCAGTGGGCCGTCGCCTGCCGGCCCAGGTCACGGGCGGTGACGACCACGTGCACCTCGAGCCCGTGCAGCGGTCGCAGCGCCTCGGCGATCTCCGCCTCGGTGGCGCCGCCGAGGATCTCGTGGCTGATCACGGTGGTGCCGTCGAAGGCGCGCGCCCGGTCGCACAGCGCCGCCCAGCTCCCCGCGATCGCGTCCGGGTCGAGCCCGAACTTCTCGTGGCTGCCGCGCACCTCGACGGCGGCGTGGAACATCCCGCCCGGTCGGAGGAACGGGTAGAGCACCCCGGACTCGCGCAGCTCGTCGCGGTGGTCGGCGAGCAGCGCCTGGAGGTACGTCGTCCCCGTCTTCGGCAGCCCGACGTGCAGCACGACCCGCGTCACGGGCCCCATCGTGTCACCCGCTCGTCGCGGCACCCGAGCGGTAGCGTCTGCTCACGTGAGCACCGCCCCTCCGCGCGTCTTCGCGGCCCGCCTGGTCGGGCTGCCCATCTTCGACCCCCAGGGCGACCAGGTGGCCAAGGTCCGCGACCTCGTCGTGGGCCTGATGTCGGGTCGCACCGAGACGGCGCGGCCCCGGGTGCTGGGCATGGTCGCCGAGGTGTTCGGGCGGCGCCGGATCTTCGTGCCGATGACGCGGGTGACGCACATCGACAGCGGACAGGTGTACACGACCGGCGTGCTCAACCTGCGCCGGTTCGAGCAGCGCCCGACCGAGACCCTGGTGATGGGTCAGATGCTGGACCGGGCGGTCACCATCAGGTCCTCGGGCGTCCAGGGGACCGTCTTCGACGTGGCCATGGAGCAGGCCCGCAACCGCGACTGGGTGCTCAGCCGGGTCGCCGTCCAGGTGCCCGTCAAGGGCCTGCGCCGCCGCGGCCAGTCGCACGTCGCGGAGTGGGAGGACGTGGAGGGTCTCACCCGGCACGAGGCGACCCAGGGCGCCACCCGGCTGATCGCCGCGCTCAACGAGATGCGGCCCGCCGACGCCGCCAACGTGCTGCACGACCTCCCGTCCGAGCGCCGCGTCCAGGTGGTCGCCGCGATGGACGACGAGCGGCTGGCCGACGTGCTGGAGGAGCTGCCCGAGGAGGACCAGGTCGAGATCCTCGAGCACCTGGACTCGGAGCGGGCCGCCGACATCCTCGAGGAGATGTCGCCCGACGACGCCGCCGACCTGATCGCCGACCTCCCGCCGGACACGGCCGCCTCGCTGCTGGCCCTGATGGACCCCGAGGACCGCGAGGACGTCCGCCGCCTCATGGAGTACGGCGAGGAGACCGCCGGCGGCATGATGACGCCCGAGCCGGTCATCCTGCCCCCGGACGCGACCGTGGCCGAGGCGCTCGCCCACGTGCGCCGCGAGGAGCTGCCCACCTCGCTGGCCGCGCAGGTCTATGTCTGCCGGCCGCCGCTGGAGACGCCGACCGGCCGGCTGCTCGGGCTGGCGCACATCCAGCGGCTGCTGCGCGAGCCGCCCTCGACGCTGGTCGCGGGCGTGCTCGACCGGGAGACGACGTACATCAAGGCGGACGCCTCGCTGCAGGACGTCGCCGTGCACCTCGCCTTCTACAACCTCACGGCGGCGCCGGTGGTCGACGACGACGGGCGGCTGCTCGGCGCGGTCACCGTGGACGACCTGCTCGACCACCTCCTGCCCGACGGCTGGCGCGACCGCAAGAGCGGGGAGTGGTGACCGTGACCCCCGAGCGCAAGTCGGAGAAGAAGGAGACCCGGACCGAGGAGCGACGCGTGCAGCGGCTGGACACGCCGCTCGACAGCCGCCGCCCGCTGCTGGCCCGGCCGTCGTACGACGCGGACGCGGTCGGCATCTTCGCCGAGCAGTTCGCCCGCTTCATGGGCACCGCCCGCTTCCTCTTCTACATGACCCTGTTCGTGCTCGTCTGGGTCGGCTGGAACGCGCTGGCTCCGGAGGACCTGCGCTGGGACCCCTACCCGTTCATCTTCCTGACCCTGATGCTCAGCCTGCAGGCGTCGTACGCCGCGCCGCTGATCCTGCTGGCGCAGAACCGGCAGGAGTTCCGCGACAAGGTGGTCGCCGAGCAGGACCGCCAGGCCAACGCCCGCGCGCACGCCGACATGGAGTTCCTGGCCCGCGAGGTGGCCTCGCTGCGGATGGCGGTGGGCGAGGTGGCCACCCGGGACTTCCTGCGCTCCGAGCTGCGGTCGCTGCTGACCGACCTCGAGGAGCAGCGGCAGGACGAGGCGCAGCCCACACGGCCCGAGCCGGGGGCGCACTCCCCCGCCGACTAGGCTGAAGGGCATGGCAACCAGCACCATCGCGCAGGACCACCCCGAGATCTGGGCGGCGCTCGCGACCGTCCACGACCCCGAGATCAAGCGCCCCATCACCGACATCGGCATGGTCGACGCCGTGAGCGTCGGCACCGACGGCGTGGTCGCGGTGCGGGTGCTGCTGACCGTGGCCGGCTGCCCGCTCAAGGACAAGATCACCCGCGACGTGACCGCGGCCGTCGGAGGGGTCGACGGCGTGACGGGCGTGGACCTCAGCCTGGGCGTGATGACCGACGAGCAGCGCTCCGGCCTGCAGGAGACGCTGCGCGGCGGCAAGCCCGCCAAGGAGATCCCCTTCGCCCAGCCCGGCTCCCTGACCCGGGTGATCGCGGTGGCCAGCGGCAAGGGCGGGGTCGGCAAGTCGTCGGTGACCGTGAACCTCGCCCAGGCGATGGCCGCCACCGGGCTCAAGGTCGGCGTCGTGGACGCCGACATCTACGGCCACTCCGTCCCGGCCATGCTCGGGGTCGCCGACGCGCGACCCACGCAGGTCGAGGAGATGATCATGCCGGTCCCGACCGCGTCGGGCGTCTCGGTGATCTCGATCGGCCAGCTGAAGCCGCGCCGCGACCAGGTGGTCGCGTGGCGCGGCCCGATGCTGGACCGGGCGCTGGTGCAGATGCTCGCCGACGTCTACTGGGGCGACCTCGACGTGCTGCTGCTCGACCTGCCGCCGGGCACGGGTGACGTGGCGATCTCCCTCGGCCAGCACCTGCCGTCCGCCGAGGTGCTCGTGGTGACGACCCCGCAGGACGCCGCCTCGGAGGTGGCCGAGCGCGCCGGGACGATGGCCTCGATGATGCACCAGCGGGTCGTCGGCGTCATCGAGAACATGAGCTACCTCGCCTGCCCGCACTGCGGGCCCGAGCACCGGATCGAGGTCTTCGGCTCCGGGGGCGGCGCCCAGGTGGCGCGCACCCTGTCCGAGCGCTTCGGGTACGACGTGCCCCTGCTCGGCCAGGTCCCGCTGGAGCCGTCCCTGCGCGAGGGGGGCGACGTCGGCAAGCCGATCGTGGAGTCCGACCCCACCGCGCCCGCGGCCGTCGAGCTGACCAAGATCGCCACCGGTCTGGTCGGCCGGGGCCGGGGTTTGGCAGGTTTGCAGCTGGGCCTCACCCCGGCAGGTAAGTTCTAGGCCATGTTCGGAGTCGGCCTGCCCGAGATGGCGGTCATCGCGATGATCGCGGTGTTCGTCTTCGGCCCCGACCGCCTGCCCGAGCTGGCCCGCCAGGCGGGCCGGTTCGCCAAGCAGGCCTCCAAGATGGCCAGGAGCGCCCGCGACGAGCTGCGCGACGAGCTCGGGCCCGAGTTCGCCGACCTCGAGCTGCGCGACCTCGACCCCCGCACCATCGTGCGCAAGCACATCGTCGAGGCGATGAACGCCGAGGACGACGAGGACGAGATCGCGGCGCGGCGCAAGCAGCGGGAGCAGCGCGAGCTGGCCGAGGGCGAGCTGCCGCCGTACGACGCCGAGGCGACGTAGCGGCTACGCGAACTCCAGGGCGGTGCACTGCAGCCGGCCCCGGACCTGCTCGAAACGGGCCGCCACCGCGCGGTAGCGCTCGCCGTGCCGGACCCGGACGCTCACCTCGCACACGTCGCGCGCGAGGAAGCAGGTGCGGACGCTGACCACCTGCGGCCGCACGGCTCCCTGGGGGCGACCCTGGCCGGGTGGCCGGCCGGCGGCGCGGGCGACGAGCTGGGCGCGGCGGGCCAGGTCGGAGTACACCTCCGGCGTCGTCCACCGCACCAGCTGCGACGCCGGGCGGTCGCCGCACACGATCTCGACGGCCGCCTGGGCGTAGCGGTGGGCCCACTGCTCCATCCGACGCCGGGTCGGTCCCTCGATCGAGACGACGTCGCAGACCGGCCCGGCGCCGCTCGGACCCGTGGCCGGCGGGTCGAGAACGCGGCCGCAGGTCGAGGGCGAGCGTGCCCTGGACGCTGGCGACGGGGACCGCGCGGGGCCTCATCGCCGGCCGCCGAGAGTCCCGAGGGCGAGCCGCTGACCCGGCAGGAGCAGGTCCGGGTCGGGGCCGATCGTGGCACGGTTGACGGCGTAGAGCCGGCGCCAGGCCGCGGTCACGCTGACCCCGTCCGCACCGGCGGGCAGCCGCTCGGCCGCGAGCGACCAGAGGCTGTCGCCCGGGCGGACCAGCACGGTGGGAGCCGCTGGCCGGCGCGGCACGCGGCCGGTCGGCCGGTCGGGCAGCGGCAGCCCGGCCACCACCGCGGCACCTCGTCCGGCGTCCCGGCGGCCCTCGTGCGCCTGCGCGGGGGCGCCCAGAGAGGAGAGCACCGCCACCCCGCAGGCGGCCAGCACCACGGCCTGCCACGCGGCCGGACAGCCCGGGACCCGGCGGCGCTCGCGGCCCGCGGCCACCTGGGCCACGGTCGCGGTGGTCACCGCCCACCCCCACACCGCACACGCCGCGGCGGCGAGCGCCGCCGCCTGGCCGAGGGCCGCCTCCAGCGTCGGGGGCGGGCCCTCGACGCTCCGGACGGCCCCGGCCAGGTCCGGGTGCAGCCACCAGAGGACCGCCGCGACGGCGCCGGTCGTCACCACCCAGACGGCCACGCACCGCGACGCCGTCCCTCCACCCCCGCAGCCGTTCATCCCGAGAACCTTCCGTTTGCGTGTGTTTGCATTATTCAACGTCCGTTGGTCGATCGGGTCAACCCGCTCCTCCACAGGGGAGGATGGGGTCGTGGCCTGGGACGAGGACGTGTTCGCGATGCTCGACGAGCTCGAGCACCGGGCCGAGGCGGTCTACGACCGCGAGCGGCTCCCGGAGCTCGCGGACCGCGGCCGGGCGGAGTACGCCTCGGTCACCCTGGCGAGCCGGCTGATGGCGTCCGTCGACTGCGACGTCGTGCTCGACGTGCAGGGCGTGGGGTCGGTCGAGGGGCGGCTGCGACGGGTGGCGGCGGAGTGGTGCCTGCTGCGCGGACCGGGGCAGGACTGGGTGGTGCGCACCGACGCGGTGCGGGTGCTGCGTGGGCTGTCAGACCGGTCGGTGCCGGAGGTGGCGTGGTCACCGCTGGCCCGCCTCGGCTTCGCGTCGGCGCTGCGCCGGCTGGCCGACCGCGGCGAGCGGTGCGTCGTCCGGCTCCGGGACGGCGCCGCCCACGACGTCGTGCTGCGCCGGGTCGGTGCCGACTTCGTCGAGGCGGACGAGGGGTCGGGGCGGCTCCTCGTCGCCTTCGACGCCGTCGCGGCGGTGCAGAGCCGCGACGCCTAGCTCTCGGTGGTCGAGCAGCAGGCGTCCCAGCTCTTTCGGTGGTCGAGCAGCGAGCGCAGCGAGCGTCCCAGCTCTTTCGGTGGTCGAGCAGCGAGCGCAGCGAGCGTGTCGAGACTCAGCCGTTGACGCGCGCGGTCAGGCCGGTCGGCCCGCCCGGAGCACCGTGGCAGCGCTTGTACTTCTTGCCGGAGCCGCACGGGCACAGGGCGTTGCGCCCGACCCCCGCGAACTCGTCGTCGGCGTTGCTGACCGTGCCGGCCTTGACCTCGACGTCACCGTCCTCGCTGGGCGCGGAGTACGAGAGGTTCTGCGGCTGCTTGGGCCGCTCCAGACCCTTGGCCCGGATCTGCGGCCCCGCGTCGCGCGGCTTCTCGAACGCCGAGGGCGGCGGGAGCTCCTGCCGCATCGGCTCGAGGTCGACCTCCTCCTCGAGCACCACCTCGTCGTCCTCCTCGTCGTCGACCTGGACGTCGAGGTTGAACAGGAAGCCGACCGACTCCTCCTTGATGCCGTCCATCATCGCGGCGAACATCTCGAAGCCCTCCCGCTGGTACTCCACCAGCGGGTCGCGCTGCGAGTAGGCCCGCAGGTAGATGCCCTCGCGCAGGTAGTCCATCTCGTAGAGGTGCTCGCGCCACTTGCGGTCCAGCACCGAGAGCACCACGCGCCGCTCGAGCTCGCGCATGACCTCCTCGCCCACCTCGGCCTCACGGCGGTCGTAGGCGGCCTGGGCGTCGGCCTTGATCTGCTCGATGAGCTCCTCGCGGCTCATGTTCGCGCGGCCCTCCGCCTCCTTCTCCAGCGTCTCGTGGCTCAGCTGGATCGGGTAGAGCTGCCGGAGCGCGCCCCACAGCTTCTCGAGGTCCCAGGCCTCCGCGAACTCGGTGGTGGCCCCGGTGACGTAGGCGACCACGACGTCGTCGAGGAAGGTGCGGATCTGCGCCTCGAGGTCGGCGCCCTCGAGCACCTCCCGGCGCTCGCCGTAGATGACCTCGCGCTGCCGGCTCATCACGTCGTCGTACTTGAGGACGTTCTTGCGCGACTCGAAGTTCTGCGACTCGACCTGGCCCTGGGCGCTGGCGATCGCGCCGGTGACGCGCTTGTTCTCGATCGGGACGTCGTCGGGGACCTTCATCATGGTGAGCACGCGGTCGACCCAGTCGGACTTGAACAGCCGCATCAGCTCGTCCTCGAGGGAGAGGTAGAAGCGGGACTCCCCCGGGTCGCCCTGGCGCCCGGAGCGCCCGCGCAGCTGGTTGTCGATGCGTCGCGACTCGTGCCGCTCGGTGCCGACGACGTACAGCCCGCCGAGCTCGCGGACCTCGTCGTGCTCGTTGGCGACCTGGGCCTTGATCTTCTCGACCATGGCCGGCCAGGCGGCGTCGTAGTCCTCCGCGGCCTCGACCGGGTCGAGGCCCTGCTTGCGCAGCTCGTCGTCGGCCAGGAAGTCGACCGAGCCGCCGAGCATGATGTCGGTGCCTCGACCGGCCATGTTGGTGGCCACCGTGACGGCGCCCTTGTGGCCGGCCAGCGCGACGACCTTGGCCTCGCCCGCGTGCTGCTTGGCGTTGAGGACGGTGTGCGGCACGCCCCGCTTCTTGAGCAGCGCGGAGAGGTGCTCGGACTTCTCGACGGACACGGTGCCGACCAGGACCGGCTGGCCGTTCGCGTTGCGCTCGGCGATGTCCTCGACGACCGCGTGGTACTTCGCCTCCTCGGTCCGGTAGACGAGGTCGGCCTGGTCGGCGCGCTGCATCGGCTTGTTCGTCGGGATCGGGACGACGCCGAGCTTGTAGATCTTGTCGAACTCGCTCGCCTCGGTCATGGCCGTACCGGTCATGCCCGAGAGCTTGTCGTACAGGCGGAAGTAGTTCTGCAGGGTCACGGTGGCGAGCGTCTGGTACTCCTCGCGGACCTCCACGCCCTCCTTGGCCTCGATCGCCTGGTGCAGGCCGTCGTTGTAGCGGCGGCCCGCGAGCATCCGGCCGGTGTGCTCGTCGACGATGAGCACCTCGCCCTCGATGACGACGTACTCCTTGTCGTTGTTGAACAGCTCCTTGGCCTTGATGGAGTTGTGCATGAAGGAGATCAGCGGGGTGTTGACCGAGTCGTAGAGGTTGTCGATGCCGAGGTGGTCCTCGACCTTGGTGATGCCCGGCTCGAGCACCGAGATGGTGCGCTTCTTCTCGTCGACCTCGTAGTCGACGTCCCGGACCAGGCCGCGGGCGATCTTGGCGAACTCGCCGTACCACCGGACCTCGTCCTGGGTGGGTCCGCTGATGATCAGCGGGGTGCGCGCCTCGTCGATGAGGATCGAGTCGACCTCGTCGACGATGGCGTAGTTGTGCCCGCGCTGCACGCACTCCTCGATGGAGCCGGCCATGTTGTCGCGCAGGTAGTCGAAGCCGAGCTCGTTGTTGGTGCCGTAGGTGATGTCGCAGTTGTAGGCGACCCGGCGCTCGTCGGGACGCATCGCCGGCAGGATCACCCCGGTGGTCAGGCCCAGGAAGTGGTGGATCCGGCCCATCCACTCGGCGTGGTACTTCGCGAGGTAGTCGTTGACGGTGACGATGTGCACGCCGTCGCCGGAGATCGCGTTGAGGTACGACGGCAGGGTCGCGACCAGCGTCTTGCCCTCACCGGTCTTCATCTCGGCGATGTTGCCGAGGTGCAGGGCCGCACCGCCCATGATCTGGACGTCGTAGTGCCGTTGGCCGATGACCCGCTTGGACGCCTCGCGCACCGTCGCGAACGCCTCGGGCATCAGCGCGTCGAGGCTCTCGCCGTTGGCGTACCGCGTCTTGAACTCGTCGGTCATCGCCCGGAGCTCGTCGTCGGTCATCTTGACGAAGTCGTCCTCGATGGCGTTGACGGCCTTGGCGATGACCTCCAGCTGGCGCAGGATCTTGCCCTCGCCGATGCGGAGGAGCTTGTCGATGATGGCAGGCACGGTGCAGTAACTCCTGGGGGTTGCCGGCTGGCGCCGGGGCAGACTTGCGCCCGCCACTCTACCCAGCGCTCCGAACGCGGCCGCATCGAGCGGGCGCGCGAGGCACCCTCTGCAAGTCCCCTGCAAGGTCGTTGCAGGGTCTCCGCTCGACGCTGGTGGTGCATCGTCCACCACTGCGAGGAGACCCTGATGTCCGACCACGTTGCCGTCCAGACCGTCGACACCCGCGACATGAACACCGTCCACACGTTCTTCCGCCGCGAGTTCCGCCTCGTCGGGGGCGTCATCCGCGGCGTCCCCGACGGGGACGTCGACCGCGCGCGGGTGGTGGCCGACCACCTCGACTACATCGGGCGGTCGCTCCACCACCACCACACCGCCGAGGACGAGCTCGCGTGGCCGCTGCTCCTGCAGCGGGTGCCCGAGGAGCTCGCGCCGATCGTCGAGCTCATGGAGTCCCAGCACGAGCGGGTCGACGGGCTGCTCGGTGAGATCGCGGAGATCAGTCCGGTGTGGCGGGCCTCCGCCGCCGGCGCCGACCGGGACCGGCTGGCCGACCTGTGCGACACGCTCTACGCGCATCTGGCAGAACACCTCGACGCCGAGGAGGAGCGACTGCTGCCGATCGCGGCACGCACGCTCACGACCGAGGAGTGGAAGGCGATCGGGCACCGCGCCAAGAACAGCAGCCCGCGCGCGGACCTGACGCTCACCTTCGGCATGTTCATGTACGAAGGCGACCCTGCGGTCCTCGCCGGGATGCTCGCCGATGCTCCCCCGCCCGTGCGCTGGCTGGTGCCCCGGCTGGCCAGGCGGGCGTTCCGCCGGCACGCGCTCCAGATCCACGGCACCGCCACCCCCTGACCCCGCACGCGGGCGCGCTGACCTACGACCCGGGGAGCCGATCGGCACCGGGCAGGGTGGCCAGGGCCTCGTCGGTCCTGGCCACCCACAGCGGTAGCTGCGACACCTCGTGGGCGACGCGGGCCCGCGTCAGGTGGTCGCGCGCGGCGTCCAGGTCGCCGGCCGCGGCGGCGAGATCGCCGAGCACCTGGTGCGCGCTGCCGAGGAAGAACACGGGCAGCGAGCCGACCACGAAGCGGTCGGCGTACGGCGTGAGGTCCGCGCGCAGGTCGGCGATCGCCTGGGGGTCCCCGAGGGCCCGCCAGGTGTAGGCCCGCACCGCGGTGAACCCGGCCCAGAGGTAGTCCCACGGCAGCGCGGGCTGGTCGGACCAGGGCCCGAGCAGTGCGCGGGCCTCGTCGAGGCGGCCGGCGGACACGAGCGCGAGTGCCTGCACCTCGCGGAAGAGGGGGAAGAAGGCGGACGCCCCGCCGAGCGCGGGCTCGAGCTCGGGCAGCCGGCCCTGGAGCCAGCGCAGGATCGCCCGCTGGCACAGCCCGATCCCCTCGCCCGCCATCGCCAGCGTCGCCTGGAGGGCCTCGAGCTCACCGATCGTCGCCTCCGCGCCCGCGAAGTCGCCCTCCATCTGCTGCCACGTCGACCGGCACCAGCCGACGACGAGCAGGTTCTGGGGCAGCCGGTACCGGCGCGCCAGCTCCTCGGCGCGGTCGAGGTCGGCCCGGGCGTCGGCGAACCTGCCCAGGTCCACCCGGTCCGACGCCCGGGCGGTCAGCGCGCCTGCCAGCACCGAGTGGTCGCCCAGCGCCGTGGCGAGGTCGATCAGCTCGTCGTGCAGGGGCAGGCGGTGGTGCAGCAGGTCGGGGCGCAGCAGCGCCTGGACGGCGAGCCCGAGCACGGCGAGCCGCACCGCGTCGCGGGTGCCGGACCGGCGCACCGCCTGCACCGCGGCGTCGGCCAGCCGGGTCGCGCGCTCGTGGGCCCCCGGCTTGTAGAGCAGCTCGACCGCCAGCGCGGCCTGGAGCAGCGGCCGCGTCGGCGCGTCCTCGGCCAACCGGTCGAGGACCCGTGACCACAGCACCACGGCGTCGTCGTCCCACTCCCCCGCGTTCCGCCACCCCCACACGGTGCCGGTGGTGACGGTCAGCAACGCGCGGGCCGCTGCGTCGACGTCGTCGCGCGCGAGCGCCGACTCGGCCGCCCGCGCGACCGAGGGCCAGGCCTGGATCGGCCGGCCGAGGCGGACCACGGCGACCGCGCGGCCGACCAGCGTCTCCTCGCGCTCGGGGCCGGTGACGGACGGGTCGAGGTCCTGCAGGGCGCCCGCCTCCTCGAAGAGCCGGAGTGCTTCGTCGTGCGCGGACTGCTCGGCCGCCGCATGGGCAGCACGCCGGGCGAAGACCCACGCCGACCGGGCGTGCGCCGGGCCGGCCAGCCGGTAGTGCTCGGCCAGCTCGCCCACGTGGGACAGCAGCTGCCCGGCGTACCGGTCCTCCAGCGCCAGCGCGACGTCGGCGTGGGCACGCGCCCGGGCCGGCGCGGCCAGCCCCTCGTACACGGCGTCGCGCACCAGCGCGTGGCTGAAGCGGTAGCGACCGGGCTCCCCTCCCTCGATCATCCCGAGCATCAGGGCGGACTCGACGGCGTCGTCGACCTCGGTGGGCCCGGTGCCGGCGGCCCGGCCGACCACGAGGACGTCGAAGGAGCGACCGACCACCGACGCGACGGCCAGCACCCGCGCCGAGGCGGGCTCCAGCTCGGCGAGCCGTTGCCGGACGACGTCGCGGACCCCTCCCGGGACCGCGCGCCACGCCGCTGCCTCGCGGGAGGTGAGCGCCCCTTCGCGGACCAGCAGCCGGACCAGCTCGGTGACGTGGAAGGGGTTGCCGTCGGTCCGCTCGGCCAGGGCTCCGGCGACATCCTCGGTGACGGCGACGCCCGCGTGGTCGGCGACCCACGCGGCGATCGCCTCGGGACCCAGGCCCGTGAGCTCGACGCGGAGGGGGTCGCGGCGCGCCAGCGCGGCCAGCGCCTCGGCGAGGGCGGGACCGATCTCGGCCTCCGCCGACCGGGTCGCGACGACCACCACCAGCGGCAGCGTCTCGAGCTGGGTCGCGCTCCGGCGCAGCAGCCGGAGGCTCTCGGCGTCGGCCCAGTGCACGTCGTCGAGCAGCAGCAGCGACGGCGGGCCGCCGCGGACGGCCTCGGCGAGCGCGTCGGCCTGTCGGAAGCTGGCGGACGCCGCGTCGACGATGTCGCCCGGTCCCCCCGGCTCGAGGACGCCCGCGTCTCCCAGGAGCTCGGTGAGCGCCGTCCGCCAGCCCCAGAGGGGCGGGCTGGCCTCGGCCTCCCACCCCCCGCGACCGACCCGGAAGCCCAGGGACTCGGCGCGACCGGCGAGCGCCTCCGCGAACCGGGTCTTGCCGATCCCGGGCTCGCCGCTCAGGACGACCGCGCGGCCACGGCCCTCCGCGGCCTCCCGCAGCGTGGTGGTGGCCAGGTCGAGCAACGCCTCCCGGCCGAACAGCGGCAGGGACGCCGACGGTGCCGGGGCAGGAGCCGGCGACGGTGACGGCGCCGGGGCCGGGGCCGGGGCGGCGGAGCCGGCGATGGGACCGGGACGTCGAGGCTGGGGTCCTGGCGGAGGACGAGGTCCTCCAGCCGGCGCAGCTCGGGACCCGGGTCCACGCCCAGCTCGTCGGCGAGGTGCTCGCGGGCCCGGCGCAGCGCGGCGAGGGCGTCCCCTTGCCGGTGCGACCGGTAGAGGGCCGTGGCCAGGAGGGCCCACAGCCGCTCCCTGAGGGGGTGGGTCCGGACCAGCTGCTCGAGCTCACCGACCGCCTCGCTCGCGCGACCGTCGCGGACCCGGACGTCCCAGAGGTCCTCGACCGCCGCCAGCCTGAGCTCGTCGAGCCGGGTCGCCTCCGCGTCCAACGAGGGTGCGGCGGTGCCGGCGTACGCCGTGCCCCGCCAGAGTCCCAGTCCCTCCGTCAGCAACCCCTCCGCCTCCGCCGGGTCGGCGTCGAGACGGGCGCGCGCCTCCCGCACCAGGGCCGCGAAACGACGGGCGTCCACGGCGTCGGCAGGCACCTCCAGGGAGTAGCCGCCGGCGTGGGTCCGCAGCCGCTGCGCCGGGCCGCGCACCTCACGGTCGGGCTCGAGAGCCCGCCGGAGACGGGCCACGTGCGACTGCAAGGAGGCCTCGACGCGGGCCGGCGGATCATCACCCCACATCTGGTCGATGAGGTGCTCGACGGTGACGGGCCGGCCGTCGGCGGCGACGAGCAAGGCCAGGAGCGTGCGCGGCTTCGGTCCGCCGAGGTCGACGGGGACGTCGGCAGCGGGATCCCCCACCACGACCTCGAGGTCCCCCAGCACCCGGACGCGCATGGCGGCGATCCTAGGCGCCGAGGGGCCTCACTGTGGTCAGACGGCCACCGGGACGGGCGTGGTGTCGATCCGTGCCTCGCGTGGTGCCCCGACCAGGCCGGTGGCGATCCCCCACACCGCCGCGCTGATGGCCGCCCCCGCGAAGACCGGGGCCAGCTCGGTGTCGGGCAGCAGCAGGGTGAGCGGGATCGACAGGAAGTGCAGGAAGCCGAAGGCCAGCCCCGCCAGCGCGGCCAGCTTCCGGGGCCCTCGCCAGGTCGCGAGCTGGAGAGCCGCCAGGGCGAACACGGCGACGCCCGTGAGCGGGTACAGCACGACGCTCAGCAGGATGTGCGTGGAGGCGACGGGGGCGAAGTCACCGTGCTGCAGCGCCTGGCTGTCGACGGCGGCGGCCAGGTGGAACACGGCCTCGACCGTGTACAGCGAGACGACCACCGCGGCGACGCCGAGCGCCCGCCGGGTGCGCGACGGCCACGCCCTGGTCCGGTACGCCGCGGCGAGACCCACGGCGAGCAACAGAGTGCTGGCCACGACGAACACGTGCGCGAACACCCAGTCGGGGTCGGCGGTCATCGTCGCGAGCTCGTCGCGCAGCCCGTCCGAGGCCTCGGACTCCGGATGCCGAGGGGCGCCGATGAGCATGGCGATGCCGGAGAGCACGAGGGCGACTCTCCAGCCGTGGGTGCGGATCGGGTCCATGGGACTTCCTTCTCGATCGGTGGTGGTGAGGCCACCGTCGGGCCCGTCCCTTGCAGACCGCTTGAAGAGCGCTGACAGCGCGGTCGCTACGCCAGGAGTGCCGGCGCGAGGTCACCGCGCGGCTCGACCACCACGTCGTCGAGACCGAGCCAGTCGGCCAGCCGGCGCAGCTCCACGCCGAGCTCCTCGGCGGTGTCGGCCGGGGCGTGCGGCTCGGCGTACGCCCCCTTGACCAGCAGCCGCCCACCGGCGCGGTCGGCCTTGAGGTCCACCCGGCCGACGATCTGGTCGCCGAGCAGGAACGGCAGCACGTAGTAGCCGTAGACCCGCTTCGGGGCGGGTGTGTAGATCTCGATGCGGTAGTGGAAGTCGAAGAGGTGCTCGGTGCGCTCGCGCTCCCAGACCACCGGGTCGAAGGGGCTGAGCAGCGCTCGCGCGTGGACGCGGCGGGGACGACGGGCGTCCACGTGCAGGAAGGCCGGGCGGTTCCAGCCCTCGATCCGCACCTCCTCCAGCTCGCCCGCCTCGACGAGGTCGCCGACCGCCTGCGCGGTGGGCTTCTGGGGCATCCGGTAGTAGTCGCTCAGGCTCTTGACCGTCGCCACGCCGTGCGAGCGGGCCGCCCGCCGCACCAGCTCGCGGTGGGCGTCCTCCGGGGTGGGCGTGGGCGCGGCCAGGACGGCCGCGGGCAGCACCCGCTCGGGCACGTCGTAGATCACCTCGAACTGGCTGCTGCGCCCGGCGATCGCGACCTCGCCGACCAGGAACAGGTAGTCCAGGCACCGCCGGGCCTCCGACCAGTTCCAGCCCCAGTGCTGCTTGGACCGCGGGCCGCTGAACTCGTCGTCGAGGTGTCGCGCGGTGACCGGCCCCCGGTCCCGCACCGCCGTCAGGACCTCCTGCTCGAAGTCCGGGCGGTCGTCCCAGAGGCCCCACTTGCCCTTCTCGGAGCGGTAGCGCTCCATCCGGTGCCGCATGTGCGGCCAGAGCTCGACGGGCATGAAGGCCTGGACGTGGGCCCAGTACTCCACCATCCGGCGCCGCTCGCGCCCCGAGGACGCCCGCTCCAGCAGTCCGACGTCGTAGGGCCCCATCCGGGAGTACAGCGGCATGTAGTGCGCCCGCTGGAGGACGTTGACCGAGTCGACCTGGAGCACGCCGGTGCGCTCCAGCGTGCGCTGGAGGGTACGCAGCGTGGGGACCGCGTGGGCGGGGTCGAGGAAGCCCTGGGCGGCCAGCGCGATGCGCCGGGCCTGGGCTCGGGACAGGTGCAGCATGTCTGGCGTCCTCGGTGGTCGACCCGGTCGATCAGGGCGCCTCGATCAGCTTCTCCCGGACGGCGTACATGACCGCCTCCATCCGGGAGTGCAGCTGCAGCTTCTCCAAGATGTTGCGCACGTGGTTCTTGACGGTGTTCTCGCTGATGTAGAGCTGCTTGGAGATCTCGCGGTTGTTCATGCCCTTGGCCACGAACCTCAGCACCTGGAGCTCGCGGTCGGTGAGCCGCAGCCCGGGGACCTGCTCGCGCTCGGGGCGGGCGAGCTGCTTGAACTCGTCGATCAGCTTGGCCGCCATGGACGGCGAGATCAGCGACTGGCCGTCGGCGACGACCCGCACCGCCTGGGCGACCTCGTCGATGGAGGAGTCCTTGAGGAGGTAGCCCGACGCGCCGCTCTTGACCGCTTCGTAGAGGTCGGCCTCCTCGTCGGAGACCGTGAGCATCAAGATCTTGGCCGACGGCACCGCCTGCTTGATGTCGATGCAGGCCTCGATGCCCGAGCGGCGAGGCATCCGGACGTCGAGCAGCACCACGTCGGGGGCCGTCGACTCCGCCAGGGCAGCGCCCTCGAGCCCGTCGCCGGCCTCGCCCACGACCTCGATCCCCGGCTCCGCCGTCAGCAACATCGTGATGCCCCGCCGGAACAGCTCCTGGTCGTCCACGACCAGGACCCGGATCGGCTCGGCCTCGCTCGTCCCACCATCCGTCACACGGCGCATCATGGCACGCGGGTGGCCCGTTCGGGTGGTGTTTCACCGCGAGGGCTGGCCCGTCTGGACCACGGCGACTGGCCCGTTCGGGTCAAACGGGCCCCCAGGACGGGCTAGGCGCAGTCCATGTCGAGCGAGATCACGCCGTAGTCGTAGCCGCGTCGGCGGTAGACGACCGACGGCTTCTCGCTCTCCTTGTCGACGAAAAGGTAGAAGTCGTGGCCGACCAGCTCCATCTCGTAGAGGGCCTGGTCGAGGGTCATCCGGGCGGCCGGGTGGGTCTTCTCGCGCACCACCAACGGCCCCTCACCGGTGACGGTGATCGGGCCGACCTGTCGGGTGGCGACCTCGGTGCCGTCGGCCTCGGCGACCGCGAGCTCGGCGGCACCGTTCTGCTCGGCGAGGGCGGCGAGCTCGGCGGCGGTCTCGGCCTTGGTGCCGCGGGCGCGGTGGCCGTGCCGGCGGTCGGCGGCCCGGCGCATCTGCGCGGCCATCTTGTCGACGGCGAGGTCCAGCGCGCCCATCTTGTCGTCGGCGGCGGCCTCGGCGCGGATGACCGGACCCTTGGAGAAGGCGGTGAGCTCGACGCGGACGGCGCGGTCTGACTGGCGGGGGTTTGCTTCCTTGTCGACCTCGACCTGCACGCGGATGATGCGATGGTCGTGCTTCTCGAGCCTCGCGAGCTTGTCGGTGACGTGGCTTCGGAACCTGTCCGAGACCTCGCAGTGCCTGCCTGTGACCACAACGTCCATGTGCAACTCCTTCAGCTCGCTGGAACTACGTCGATCGTCTGCCCTGTCGCTCGCGCGCGGTGCTCCTCTCGACGTCGCACGAGGATGGAGCCCGCCCGGCCGACCTGGTCTTCGTCCCCACAGTCGCCTGCTGAGGCTCTCGCAGCTTGCGTGCCACTACTGACCTTCTCCCGCCCGTCGCCGTGTCTGACGGCGGGGGCGAGGCAGGACTTACGTCTAAGCCGCACCGTGATCGACCGCCGCGCGAGGCGGAGGTCTTACGTGGGCCGTTTCGCCTGCGACTGGCATCGGCTTGCCGTCGGGTGCACGGGAACGAGTCCCGCGCTGCCCGGACGACGCAACCACGGACCCGGACGGACTCCATGCACCGACGCTAGTCGCTCATCCCTTCGGATGAAAGGTGAACTAAAGAACTGTCAGCGCACTCGGGGCCCCCGGGCCCGCGGGATGCCGACGTCGGGTGGCGGCCGCCGTCGCGATCCCGACGACCGGCAGTCCGACCGCCTCGAGCGCCCGTTGGGCCTCGCGGGCCGTGGCGCCGGTGGTGAGCACGTCGTCGCAGACCACGGTCCGCACCGCCGGCCGCCACGCCCGGAGCCGCCGCAGCCCGGGCGCCGGGCACTGCAGCGAGCCGGCCAGGTTGGCGAACCGCTCGGCCGCGCCGAGGCCGCTCTGGTCGGCCACCGGGCCCCGGGAGACGAGCAGTCGGACCACGGCGGCGTCGTACCCCTGGCGGCGCAGCACGCGCGCCGCGTGCCTGGTCAGGGCGTACGTCGCGTCGTAGCCGCGGGCCCGCACGGTGGCCGGCCGGCTGGGCACGGGCACCAACGCGACCGGGCCGCGCCCGGGCCCGACGGAGGCCGCGACCGCCCCGGCGAGCAGCGTGCCCAACGGGACCCGGAGGGCGAGGAGCCGGCGCTCCTTGTGCCCGACCACCAGGTCGCGCAGCAGCCCGGCGTACTCCCCCGCCGTCCACGGCGGCGCGAGACCGGCCGGCACCGGCGACGGCCACGCGGGACGGGCCCCGAGGTCGAGCGTGGACCGGCAGCCGGGGCACAGCAGCCGGCCGGGCCGCGCGCAGCCGACGCACGTCGACCCGAGCACGAGGTCGGCGACGAGGTCCGGCAGCGCGGGCAGCACCCCGTCAGCGCAGCACGCGAGGGGCTCCGCCTCAACCGCGCGTCGCGCGGCTGTGGATCAGCCCGTGTAGGTGAAGGTGGAGAGGTCGACGTCGGACGACACGGGGTTGCGGGCCGTCTCCGACAGGTCGGTGAACGACTGCGGGGTCACGGCGTACAGGTCGACGCCGGGCTCGGGATTGCCGGCCAGCCACCGGTAGTCGCCGGCCAGCGTCGGCGACGCGACGCTGAGCGTGCCCGGCGAGCCGTCGACCGCGAGCGTGCGGACCTGGACGAGGTCGCGGATCGGGTAGAGCACGGCCACCGAGGTGGTCGTCTGCCAGGCGATGTCGAGGATCCGCGGACGCTCCTGGGTGGGCCACGGCAGCCGCTCGGCGGGCGTGAGGGAGAGGACCTCGCCCGCATCGTCGTAGCGCACCCGGCTGACGACCACCACGTCGCCGCGGGGGTGGCGCAGCACGGCCAGGAACCGCGACCCGTCCCTCGACACGAGGAACCTCCGGACCCGCTCGCCCGTGATGCCGGGGACGTCGACCTGCCGGATCCCCTCCTCGCCCACCACGCTCACCCGGGCGCCGCGAGACGTGCGGTCGACCAGCCACATCCGGTCGGCGAAGTCCCACGCCGGCGCCAGGAGGTCGGTGGCGCCGCTGACCGTCTCGAGCACGGTGCCCTCCGGGTCGTAGGTCGGCCCCACCAGGATCGAGGTGCCCTTGCCCGAGACCCCCGCGACCTGGGTGGAGTCCAGGCTCAGCCCGATCGCGGTCATGCTGTAGTCGCGCTGACCGACCAGTCCGTCGACCTCGGCGAGGGCGTCCGCCGCGCCGCCGACCACGCGGCCCTCGCGGAGCGCGAACATCGAGGTGCTCGACGAGAAGTCGGCCGGGTCGTACTCCGCACCCTTGTCGACCCGGATCTCCCGGGACAGGCCGGGCAGCGACTCCCCGTCGGCGGTCAGCCGGATGGACCGGACGGAGGGGTCCTGGCGCAGCGTCCACGCCAGCTGGACGGCGGCCAGCTCGGACTCCTGCGGGGACATCCCGGACGCGTCGCCCTGGAGCGCGACGTCGGCGAGGCCCTGCTCGTCGACGGTCACGGACAGCACCACGGTGAGCTGCGAGGGGAAGGAGTTCTTCGACACCTGGTCGAGGTCCGGCCCCGGGCCGGAGAGCAGGCTCTGGGTGAGGGCGGTCGCGAACTGCTCGCCCCGCGGCACCAGCACCGGCTCCGGCACCAGGATGCTGCCGGTCGGGTCCAGGTAGTAGACGTTCACCTGCTCGAAGTGGTCGTCGGTCCAGGTGCGCGGCACGATCAGGGCGTTGGGCACGGTGTCGATGCGCCACTCGCCGTCCTCGAAGTCCATCTTGAACTGCAGCGTGCTCTCGTCGCCGGGCAGCATGCCGGCGAAGACCCCCCGCGAGTCGAAGGTGTAGGCGTCGTCGAGGACCACCTGGACCCGACCCGGGACGGAGCTCTGCGCGCGCGGCCGCGACGCCTCCTCGTAGACGAAGGTGCGCTGGTCGGGGTCCCACGCCTCGCCGGAGGACGCGGTCAGGAACTGGCGGGCCACGTTGGTCTGCACGGGCGTGGCCGTCATCGCCTCGAGGAAGTGCTGGACGATGTCGGTGGGCGACTCGCCGGGCCGGGGGCCGTTGGGCAGGTAGCAGCAGGCGACCTCGTCGGCGGACGAGCCGTCGATGGCCGCGTCGTGGACCGGGCCGCTCTCCGGCAGCGAGAGACAGCCGGACAGCAGGGCGGTGGCCAGCAGGGTCCAGCCGATGACCAGGGCGCGTCGCGTCCTCACACCATCTCCTGCGAGTCCTCGGGCACCAACGGGATCGGGCTCTGCCGCAGCGTGCCCCCGGCCCGCCGAGGCAGGGTCAGCCGGAACTGCGCACCCTCGCCCGGTCGTCCCCAGGCCTGGAGCCAGCCGCCGTGCAGGTGGGTGTCCTCCAACGAGATCGAGAGCCCGAGTCCCGTGCCACCGCTCGTCCGCGCCCGGGCGGGGTCGGCCCGCCAGAACCGGTTGAAGACCATCGCGGACTCCCCCGACGCCAGGCCCACGCCGTAGTCGCGGACCGCGATCGCGGCGGCGTTCTCGTCCCCCTCGACCCGCACCACCACGTCGCGGGACTCGGCGTGGTCGATGGCGTTGGTGACCAGGTTGCGCACGATGCGCTCGACGCGGCGGACGTCGGCCTCCGCCAGGCAGGGGTGTCCGGGGGCGCGCACGAGCACCGCGACGCCGCGCTGGTCGGCCAGGGCACGGGTCATGTCGATGACCCGGTGCGCGACGTCGACGAGGTTGACGTCGTCGACGTCGAGGTGGGCGGCGCCCGCGTCGAACCGGCTGATCTCCAGCAGGTCCGCGAGCAGCGTCTCGAAGCGGTCGAGCTCCGTCTGCAGCAGCTCGGCGGCGCGCGCGGTCGCGGGGTCGAAGTCGCTGCGCGCGTCGTGCAGCACGTCGCCGGCCATCCGCACCGTGGTCAGCGGCGTGCGCAGCTCGTGGGACACGTCGGAGACGAAGCGCCGCTGGACCCGGCTCAGCTCCTCGAGCTGGCGGATCTGCTTCTGCAGGCTGGAGGCCATCTGGTTGAACGACGTGGCCAGGCGGGCGAGGTCGTCCTCGCCGGTCACCCGGACCCGCTCCTGGAGCTCCCCGGCGGCCAACCGCTCGGCGACCCGCCGGGCCAGCCGGATCGGGGTCACCACCTGACGGGTCACCACCCAGGTGATGCCCGCGACCAGCGCGAGGAGCAGCACGGCGGCAGTGAGCAGGGCGCGGGTGACGAGGGAGATGGTCTCGGCGTCCTCGTCGAGGGAGAACAGGTAGTAGAGGGTGTAGAGCTCGCCGTTGGCCGGGAGCCGGATCTGGGAGCCGACGACGATGCCGGGCCCGTCGTGGGTGACGCCCTCGGCGTCGGTCACCCGCACGCGGCTGTAGGTCCAGGCCGGGTCGGCCGCGGCGGCGAAGTGGTTCTCCAGCGAGGCGGGGACGCTGCTGATGTCGAGCCCCGGCGTCGACCGGCTGCCGCCGGCGGTCAGCGGCTTCCCGGAGCCGGCCGGGCCGGCCAGCACCACCTCGAAGCCGCGGGCGGCACCGCGGTCCTTGATGGGGTCGAACAGGTCGGAGAGCTGGGTGTTCTCGTCGGTGTCGAGGCCGGGGACCTGGGAGAGCCGGCTGCTGGCGTCGGCGGTCTCGTTGGCGGCCTCGGCGACGACGGCGTCGACGCGGTGCTCGAGCAGGCCGTCCTGGGTCTGCCGGATGAGCAGCCAGCCCACGGCCGCGATGACGACGGCCGAGAGCAGCACGGTGCTGACGACGACCCGGGCCTGGATCGAGCGACGCCAGAAGGTGAGAGCGCGGCGTACGGCGCCGGACCGGGTGGGTTGTGCCATGGACGTCCTAGGACACGCCGGCTTTGTAGCCCACCCCGCGCACCGTCACGATGATCTCGGGGTTCTCGGGGTCGTGCTCGACCTTGGAGCGCAGCCGCTGGACGTGCACGTTGACCAGCCGGGTGTCCGCGGAGTGCCGGTAGCCCCAGACCTGCTCCAGGAGCACCTCGCGGGTGAACACCTGCCAGGGCTTGCGGGCCAGGCAGTGGAGGAGGTCGAACTCCAGCGGCGTGAGGTTGACCGGCGTGCCGTCGCGGGTCACGGCGTGCCCGGCGACGTCGATGCTGAGGTCGCCGATCGTCAGGGCCTCGTGCGAGGGCGCGTCGAGGCGGCGGACCCGGGCCCGGATGCGGGCGACGAGCTCCTTGGGCTTGAACGGCTTCACGACGTAGTCGTCGGCCCCGGACTCGAGCCCGACCACCACGTCGACGGTGTCGCTCTTGGCGGTGAGCATCACGATCGGGACCCCGGACTCCTCGCGGATCTCCTTGCAGACGTCGATGCCGTCCTTGCCGGGCAGCATCAGGTCGAGCAGCACCAGGTCGGGACGGAAGTCCCGGAACGCGTCCATGGCCTCGTCGCCGCGGCCGCAGACGCGCGACTCGAAGCCTTCCTGCCGGAGGACGATGGTGAGCATCTCCGCGAGGGACGCGTCGTCGTCGACGACGAGGACGCGTCCCTTCTGCGCCAGATCAGCGGTCATGCCCGCAAGTGTGCCTCAGTACCGGTACTGATCAGGCTTGTACGGGCCCTGGACCGGCACGCCGAGGTACGACGCCTGGTCGGCGGTCAGCTCGGTGAGCCGCACGCCGAGGCTGTCGAGGTGCAGCCGGGCGACCTCCTCGTCGAGGTGCTTGGGCAGCACGTAGACCCCGACGGGGTACTCCTCGAGCCGGGTGAACAGCTCGATCTGGGCGAGCACCTGGTTGGTGAAGGAGTTCGACATCACGAAGCTCGGGTGACCGGTCGCGTTGCCGAGGTTCATCAGCCGGCCCTCGGACAGCACGATGACGGCGTTGCCGGCCGGGAACGTGAACAGGTCCACCTGCGGCTTGACGGTCTTGCGGACCACGCCGTCCCAGCCCTCGAGGCCGGCCATGTCGATCTCGTTGTCGAAGTGGCCGATGTTGCCGACGATCGCGTTGTGCTTCATCCGGCTCATCTGGTCGGCCGAGACGACGTCCTTGTTGCCGGTCGCGGTGATGATGATGTCGGCGACCGGGAGCACGTCCTCGAGGGTCGCGACCTGGTAGCCGTCCATGGCGGCCTGGAGCGCGCAGATCGGGTCGATCTCCGTGATGACCACGCGGGCGCCCTGGCCGCGGAGCGACTCGGCGCAGCCCTTGCCGACGTCGCCGTACCCGCACACGACGGCGACCTTGCCGCCGATGAGGACGTCGGTGGCGCGGTTGATGCCGTCGATCAGCGAGTGGCGGCAGCCGTACTTGTTGTCGAACTTCGACTTGGTGACCGAGTCGTTGACGTTGATGGCGGGGAAGAGGAGCGACCCCTCCTTCATCATCTCGTAGAGGCGGTGCACCCCCGTGGTGGTCTCCTCGGTGACGCCGTTGATCTCGTTGGCGATCTTGCTCCAGCGGTCGCCGCTCTCGGTGAGCGACTGCTGGAGGACCTCGAAGATGATCTTCTGCTCGTGGCTCGTGGCGGTGGCGGGGTCCGGTGCGACACCGGTCTTCTCCGCCTCCACGCCGAGGTGGACGAGCAGGGTGGCGTCGCCACCGTCGTCGAGGATCATGTTCGCGAAGGTGCTGCCGGGCCAGCGCAGGATCTGCTGGGTGCACCACCAGTACTCCTCGAGCGTCTCGCCCTTCCAGGCGAAGACCGGCACGCCGGCGGGCGCGTCGACGGTGCCCTCGGGGCCGACCGCGACCGCGGCGGCCGCGTGGTCCTGGGTGGAGAAGATGTTGCAGGAGGCCCAACGCACCTCGGCGCCGAGCGCGACCAGGGTCTCGATGAGCACCGCGGTCTGGATGGTCATGTGCAGCGAGCCGGCGATGCGAGCGCCGGTCAGCGGCTTGGAGTCGCCGTAGCGCTCCCGCATGGCCATCAGGCCGGGCATCTCGTGCTCGGCCAGCAGGATCTCGGTGCGGCCGTAGTCGGCCAGGGTGATGTCGGCGACCTTGTAGTCCATGAACGTGTCCTCGAGTGGTCCGGAGCCCGCCGCGGCGTCTGCCGCGTCTGGCGGCCAGATTACGACGCGTCTCGGCTGCTCGCAGAATCCTCGGCGAGGGCACGGCCGGCTCCGCGGGCCGGGATGGCGAGCAGCACCGCGACCCCGGCGAGGACGGTGAGGACCGCGGCCACGTCGAGCATCGGGACCAGGCCGAGGACCTGCGCCCCGACGCCCCCGACGACGGCTCCGAGCAGGCTCATCAGCCAGACCACGGCCTGCAGGGTCCCGAAGACCCGACCCCGGTGCGTCGCCGGGACGCGTTCCTGGGCCAGCGCCTCCACGCCGACGGACGACGCGACCGCGAAGAGGCCCTGGACCAGGCTGATCCCCAGCGCGACGGCGAGGACCGGGACGTTGTACTTCACGAGGAGCAGCAGGCCGGCCACCACCGAGGCCCACCCGGTCAGCACCCGCGCCGGGACCCGCGAGCCCCAGACCCCCACGGCCAACGAGCCGGCGATGCCGGACAGCGCGTGGGCCGTCATCAGCAGCGCGTAGACCGTCGCACCCTCGTCCAGCACGTCCCGGACCCAGGCGACGACGAGCGGGTCGAACATCGTCCCGCCGAAGGTCATCAGGCCGAAGACGAGGAACAGCACCGCGACCGTGCGGTCGCGCCGGACCAGGCGCAGCCCGTCGACCCACTCGACGGCGAACGACCGCCAGGCCCCGCTGCCGCCCGGCGCCGCCCCGATCCGGGGCTGGGCGGCGATCCGGCTCAGGAGTGCGGCGGCGGCGAGGAACGTGAGGGCGTCGACGACCACGACGGCGTCGAGGCCGGCGGCTGCGTAGACGGCCGCACCGAGCGGCAGCCCGGCGAGCCGGCCGAGCCGGTTGTTCAAGACGTTGAGGGCGTTGGCAGGGACCAGCTCCTCCGCGGACACCAGGCGCGGCAGGAGCGCGCTCTCGGCGGGCTGGGAGAAGGCCGCGAGGGTGGACTGGAGCACGGCGACGACGAAGACCAGGACCAGGGACGTGCCGCCGGGCGTCAGGAGGAGGAGCGACACCGCGAGCGCCTGACCGAGGTTGGCCCAGACGAGCAGTCGCCGCAGGTCGTGCCGGTCGACGAAGACACCGGCCACCGACCCGAGCAGGATGCCCGGCACCAGCTCCGCCACCAGCATCCCGGCGGTGGCGACGGTCGAGCCCGTCGCCGCGTAGACGACGTACGGCAGCACCACGACGAGCATCCAGTCGCCCGCGACCGAGACCAGTCCGCCGGACCAGACGAGGAGGAAGTCGTGGCGGCGGAGGACGCCGATCACGCGGGGGTGACGGCGAGCAGCCGGGCGTCGGGGCCGCCCGAGAAGCGCACGTCCACGCCGTCCCCGCTCGCGTCGTCGCGGAAGCCGACGACCACGACGGGGCGCCCGGCCACGGTCTCGTGCCGGGTCGGGACGGCGTGCGCGGCCGGACGTCGACGACGCAGCGCGCGGGTCGCGGGTTGGAGGAGGGCGACCCCGCCCCACGAGGTCGTCTGCTCGGCCCCGCACCGCGGGCACGCCGCCCGCCACCCGCGTGCCTCGCGCGCGTCCCGGACGTCCGGACGGGCGTACGGCGTGACGATGACCTCCGCGGCACAACGCGTGCACGGCACCCGGCCGGCCCCGTCGGCCGGCCAGTACGCCGCGGCCCAGTCGGCCATCCGCGCCAGCAGCGCGCTGGGTCGGCTGACCCCCGCGAGCAGCGGGCCCTGCACCGGGTCGTCCAGGCGGTACGCCGAGGCCACGTCGGTGCTGCACCGCGGGCAGCGCAGCTCGACGAGGGCCCGGTCCCCGTCGCGACGGAGCTCGACCCCCGCGGTGGCGCAGAGCGCGCAGCGCAGCCGGGTCCGGCGCCAGGCGACCCCGTGGCGGGCCGTCCACACCCGGGCGGCGGGCTCGTCGGCCAGCTCGTCCTCCATCAGCGTCCGGAGCCGGGTGCGGCCGCGCAGCAGCCGCATCGACACGGCGTCCGGGCTGGTGCGCGAGCCGGCGCGCGATCTCGGCCGGCGTCAGGCCCTCGACGTACCGGGCGACGAGCGCGGCGCGGGTGTCGGCCGGCAGCAGCCCCAGCGCCCGGTCCAGGAGGTCGGCCAGCTCGTCGCGCTCCAACAGGTCGCCGACCGGGTCGTGCTCCGGCGCGTCGCCGGCCACCAGCGTCGTCACCTCGTGCCGCGACCGACGGGCCTGGTGGGTGCGCCAGCGTCGGCAGACGTGCCGTGCGATGGCGTCCAGCCAGGCCGACGCCGCGGCAGGATCACGCAGCCGGTCGCGGATCCGCCAGGCCTGGACCAACGTCTCCTGGGCCAGGTCCTCGGCCGCGACCGGATCACCGGTGATGGCCGTGCAGACCCGGACCAGCCGGCGCCGCTCGGCCGTCGAGCACCAGGGCGCCTCGGCGCCCAGGACGGAAGCAGGTGTCGTCGTCACGACCCCTGATCGCTCGGCGGCGGCCCCGACCAACGCACTTCCCGCGGCGTCTCAGTGACCGGCCGGCGCCGGGGGCTCGGGACGGGCGTCCGGCTCGTGGTCGGCGCGGTAGATGTCGGGCTCGAGGTAGATGACCTGGGCGGTCGGCTCGGCCGCCCGGATGGCCCGTTCCGCCTCGTCGATCGAGCCGGCCACGTCGGCCGCGCTGGCCCCCTCGGCGACGCTGACCTTGGCCGCGACCAGGAGCTCCTCGGGCCCGAGGTGCAGGGTCTTCATGTGGATGATCCGCTCGAACGCGGACGTCCCCTCGAGGGCGGCCCTGATCTTGCCCTCGGCCTCCGGGCTGGCGGACTCGCCGAGCAGCAGGCTCTTGGTCTCGATGGCCAGCGTGATGGCGACGACCACGAGCAGCAGGCCGATCAGCGTGGTGCCGGCGACGTCCCAGTAGAGGTTGCCGGTGATCAGCATCAGGCTCACGGCGACGAACGCGAAGGCGAGACCGAGCAGGGCCGCCAGGTCCTCGAGGAGGATCACCGGCAGCTCGGGCTGCTTGGCGCGCCGGATGAACTGCGGGAACGACGCCGTGCCACGCACCTTGTTCGTCTCCCTGATCGCGGTCCGGAACGACAGCGTCTCCAGGACGATCGCGACGCCGAGCACCACGAGAGGGACGAAGCGCACCCACCCCTCGCTGATCTCCGCGTGACCCGTCTGGATCTCGTGGAACTTGTGGTACGCCTCGTACAGCGCGAACAGGCCACCGACGCTGAACAGCACGATGGCCACGATGAAGGAGTAGATGTACCGCTCGCGGCCGTAGCCGAACGGGTGCTCCGCCGTGGCCTCGCGGCGGCTGCGCTTGCCTCCGACGAGCAGGAGCACCTGGTTGCCCGCGTCGGCCACGGAGTGGATGGCCTCCGCCAGCATCGAGCTCACGCCGGTCAGGAAGAAGGCGATGAACTTGGTGATCGCGATGCCGGTGTTCGCGAGCAGCGCCGCGACCACCGCCCTGGTTCCTCCGTCAGCAGCCATGCGCGGAAGGCTAGCGCCCCGTGCCGCACGGCCCGGACCCGCAGCGAGGGCGGCCGGGATCTCTCCCGGCCGCCCTCGTGGTGCGGGTGCTGCGCGGCGCTCAGCCCTGGGCGCCCAGGGCGAACTGGACGTTGCCGCTCGGGTCGAGCCCCGCGTCGAGGATCTTGTCGTCGAGCTCTGCGGCCGACCGCGGGTCGAGGTAGACGGTCGCCCCGTCCTGCTCGACGGTGGCGTCGCCCGGGGCCGGGCCGTCGGCCACCGCGATGGCGAACGAGGGCTCCGGCGTGGCTTCGGTGGTGATCCGCAACCCGGCGTCGTCCGCCTGGGTGGACTGCGCGGTGAGGTCGCGGACGATCGTGCTGGCGTTCTCGGTGAGGGTGAGCATGGCTCTCCTTCCGATGGCGTACAGGACTCCTCCACCGTCGCAAGCCTCCGGTGGCGGATGCAAATGCCCGGCGCGGCCGCGGGCCTGCCTCAGTCGGTGACCAGGCCGATCCGGAGGTACTCCGCGGCGTAGGTGCCGCTGAGCAGCAGCGAGGCGTACCGCGCGAGCTCGGTCGCGTCGCCGTCCACCTCGATCGTCTCGATCCGGACCCCGCGCTCGGTCGCGGCCGCCTGCAGGCGACCGCGCTGCTCCCGGCTCACCGGGTCGCCGGCGCCGTCGTCGAGGACCAGCAGCATCGGCCGCCGCTCGGGCGGGTCGTCGGAGAAGGGGTCGTCGAAGACGTCGCGCCGCCGGGTCGCCTCGAGCACCGGCAGCAGCTGCTCGACGTCGCCCGCGAGCGCGCCCCGCCCGCTCGCGCGGCGGATGGACTCCGCGACCCGCCGGGCCGCCCGCGCGGCCAGCACCGAGCCTCCCCACACGACCGGGGTGGTGTCGGCGAGGGCGATCGCGGTCATCTTGGCCGGGTTGACCGCGAGGTCGCGGAGCGGCGACGACTCGGCCGCGACCGCGTCGAGGCAGTTGGCGACCTGCTCGACGTCGGTGCGCGGGCCGAGGTCGACCTGGTCGAGGTAGTCCAGCATCACCACGGCCGTCGCGAGCTGGTCGCCGGTCACGGTCGGCAGCACCGTCGCCCACCGGCCGACGGCGTGGTCGGCGACCAACGACCGGGCCGGGCAGGCCACCACGAGCTGGCAGCCACGCCGCACGGCCTCGGCCACCGCGGACGCCGCCCCGGTGTCGGCACCGACGGGCGCGAGCACCACGACCAGGTCCATGCTGCCGGCCCAGCCGGGCAGCGCCGGGCCCGGCCACGCCACGAACGGCACCGGGCACCAGGGCTCCAGGACCGCTCGGAGCAGCCGGGAGTCGGGGCCGGCCGCCAGCACCGCGCGGGGACGGACCCCCTCGCGGCTGCGGGCGATCGCCTCCGCCGTGGCCTGCGCGGCGTCGCCGGCCTCGCGGCGTACCCGCGCGCCGGACTCGGCCAGGCGCCGCAGCACCTGGTCGGCGCCCGCCAGCGCGCGCTCGTCGTCGAGCCGCGACTCGTCGAACCACGTCGGCATCGGCTCAGCCCGGCCTGCGCGCCTCGTCGACCAGCAGGACCGGGATGTCGTCGCGGACCGGGTAGACCAGGCCGCAGCCGGTGCAGGCCAGCTCCTCGTCCTCGGGTCGCAGCTCGGCGTGGCACGCGGGGCAGCGGATGATCTCGAGAAGCCGGGGGTCGATGTTCATGAGTCGCTCCTGATCAGGGACAGCAGGTCGTCGCGGACGCGCTCCATGGTGGCGCGGTCCGTCCCCTCGGCGTTGAGCCGGAGGAGTGGTTCGGTGTTGGAGGCGCGGACGTTGAAGCCCCAGTCGGCGTGCGTCCCGGAGAGCCCGTCCAGCTCGTCGAGGTCCACGTCGGGACGGTCGGTGAAGTGGCGGCGGATCCGGTCGACGACCACCCCGCTGTCGGGCACCTCGCTGTTGATCTCGCCGCTGGCGACGTACCGGTCGAAGTCCGCCATCAGCGCCGAGAGCGGGCGCTCCTGCTCCGCGAGCGCGGCGAGCACGTGCAGTGCCGCGAGCATGCCGGAGTCGGCGCGCCAGAAGTCCCGGAAGTAGAAGTGGCCGGAGTGCTCGCCGCCGAAGATCGCGTTCGTCTCGGCCATCCGGGCCTTGATCCCGGAGTGGCCCACCTTGGTGCGGACCGGGGTGCCCCCGAGCTCGGTGACGATCTCGGCCACGGCGCGGCTGGTGATCAGGTTGTGGATGATCGTGGCGCCCGGCTCCTTGGCCAGCTCGCGGGACGCGATCAGCCCGGTGACCGCGGACGGCGAGACCACCTCACCCCGCTCGTCCACGAGGAAGCACCGGTCCGCGTCGCCGTCGAAGGCCAGCCCGACGTCGGCGCGCTCGGCGACCACCCGGGCCTGCAGGTCGACCAGCGTGGTGGGGTCGAGCGGGTTGGCGTCGTGGTTCGGGAAGGTGCCGTCGAGCTCGAAGTAGAGGGGCACCAGCTCGACCCGGTCGGTCCCGAGCCGGTCGAACACCGCGGGCACCGTGTGCCCGGCCATCGCGTTGCCGGCGTCGACGACGACCTTGAGCCGCCGGCCGCGCACCGGGGCCAGGGTGAGCACGTGCGCGGCGTACGCCTCGAGCACGTCGTGCTGCGCGATCGAGCCCTCGACGGCCGCGCGGGCGGGCGGGCCCGCGGCGACCAGGTCCCGGATCTGGGTGAGCCCGGTGTCACTGCCGATCGGGCGGGCGAGCGACCGGCACAGCTTGATCCCGTTGTACGCCGCGGGGTTGTGGCTGGCGGTGAACATCGCGCCGGCCTGGCCGAGGAACCCGGAGGCGAAGTACAGCTGGTCGGTGGAGGCGAGCCCGATCATCGTGACGTCGGCCCCGGCCGCGGCCGCGCCCTCGGCGAACGCCGCGGCCAGGCCCGGGGAGGAGGGCCGCATGTCGTGTCCGACGACCACCTTCGCCGTGCCGGTCACCTCGACGAACGCGGCGCCCACCCGTCGGGCGAGCTCGTCGTCGATCTGGTCCGGCACCGTGCCGCGCACGTCGTAGGCCTTGAAGACGGCCGCGAGGTTCGCCGGGTCGACGGCGGCGGTGGAGGGCACGGTCAGAGGTTATGCCCTGCCGGTCAGTCGGAGGAGAGCACCCGCAGGTGACCGCGCCGAGCGGTCTCGCGGCCGGTCTCCTCGACGTACACCGCCGGCTCGGGCGCCGGCCGCGCCGCCTCCCGGACGGCGTCGGCCAGGGCGAGCAGGTCGTCGGTCGTGGGGGCGCCCGCCTCCGGGTCGGGAGCCAGCCGCAGCACCTCCCAGCCGCGCGGCACCGAGAGCCGCTCGCCGTGCGGGGCGCAGAGGTCGTAGGCGTGCGGCTCGGCGTACGTCGACAGCGGGCCGAGCACGGCGGTCTGGTCGGCGTAGACGAAGGTGAGCGTCGAGACGGCGGCGCGCCCGCACGCGGTGCGCGAACAGCGACGGGAGGGGCTCACGGCGCCGACGGTACCGGCCACCGGCGCACGGCCCGCTGAGGCTCGCCCGTAGTAGGTTCGCGGGCGTGGAACCGACGCCCGACGGCAGCCGCCCGCCGCGCCGCCGCGTGCGGGACCGCCGCGGTCGGGGCCTGCGCGGGCCCGAGGTGCTGCCGGTGGTCCCGGGCCGGCCGGTGCGACCGACCGCCCGGCAGCGCTTCGACGACCTGGCGCTGCGCATCGTCGCGGAGATCGACGAGCGCTGGCAGGACCGTCTCGGCCTGCTCGAGTACGCCGTCGAGGACGCGCCGCAGGTCCCCGACGACTGGCACCCCGACACGGTGCCGCTGTCGTCCCTGATCCGGGGCAGCGGCACCCAGTCCACCCGGCTGGTGCTGTTCCGGAGGCCCATCGAGCACCGCAGCGAGTCGCCCGCCGAGCTCGAGGCGATGGTGCTCACCGTGGTCGTCGAGCAGGTGGCCGAGCTGCTCGGCATCCCCGCCGAGGACGTCGACCCGCGCTACGAGCGCCCCTGACCGTCGCGGTCAGGGCAGCGCGGGGTCGACCTGCGGCACCAGCCCGCTGCGGACCGTCTCCGCGAGCGGCACGACCACCGCGCCCCGCGGTGAGGTGACCAGCACGGAGACGACCGCCTCGGTGCGGCTGACCTCGACGGAGACCGACGCCGCGCCCTCGGGCAGCCGGGTCGACACGCTCCGGTCGGGACCGATCTCGACCCGGGTCTCCTGCAGCTCCCGCCCGTCCGCCGACCTCGCGACCACGGTGGCGACCCCGGGCCGCTCCGCGCCGGCCAGCAGCAGCCGCTTCGCACCGGCCGGCAGCAGCGCCGCTCCCTGGCGGGTGACCGCCGGGGTGACGACGGCGTGCGTGAGGTCGTCGCGCACGTCCGAGCGGAGCCCCGCCGAGACCGGGTGGGTCGCCTCGATGAGCAGCCCGGTCGCGCCCGCGGCGATCTCCGGACCGAGCACCGCGTCGAGGGAGACCGACTGCACCGAGCCGGGCGGGATGCTGATCTCGCCCAGGCCCTCGGGCTGGAAGGTGCTCTCGGGGCTGATCACCCGGACCTGGACGCGGGTCTCGTCGTCACCGCCGTTGGCGATGGTCAGCCGTCGGGAGCCCGGGCCGCTCGGCAGGCCCAGCAGCACGCCGGTGGCGACCGGCCGGCCCTGCGGGGTCAGCCAGTCCGAGGAGGAGGGCCCGGTGCCGAGCGCGTCGACGGTGTCGAGCACCGAGCTCACCAGGCGGCCGCGGGACACCACGACCTGCACGGCCAGCTCGGTGCGCCGCGGGATGATGCGGGCCAGGTCCAGCGGGATGCTGCTGCGCCCGGGCACCCGGATCCCGCGCACGGCGGGCACGTCCAGCGGGCCGCTGGGGGCCAGGATCGTCAGGTCGGCGATGGCCGGGCCGGGGTCGGGGTTGACCAGCTCGATCACCGAGGCGTGGGCCGGACGCGCGCCGACGCCGGGGAACCACGCCTCCGGCAGCGGTGGGCCGCAGGCCGTGGCCGCGCCGTCCCCCAGGCGGGCGGCGAGCAGGCCCGGCGCCGCGTCGTCCTCGCCGGTGACCACGGCCGCCTCGGGGACCTGGGTGCTGGACACCCGGCCGGGCCGCAGGTCGAGCGGCTGCGGGGCGCCACCGGAGCCCAGCACGTCGACCGCGACCTCGCCGTCCTCGGTGGCCAGGGCGCTGCCGACCGCGAGCTCCCGGCTGTCGCTGCCGGCTGCCGACGGGCAGCCGAGGCTGACCCGGGTCAGCTCGGTCAGCTCGGGCGGGCGGGCCGCGACCCGCGGCTGCTCGGTGCGCACCAGCGCGAGCGCGCCGAGGGTGAGCAGCGGCACGAGGACCGCGAGCACGATCGCCGGGGTGACGCGACGGCGGGGCGTCGTCGGGGTGGCCGACCGGCGGCCGGGAGCCACGTCGCTCATCGTCGTCGCTCCCGCCAGCTCGGGCCGCACAGGACGGCGACGACCAGGATCGCGAGCCCCTGGACGACCAGCAGCACGGTGCGCAGCCACGAGCCGGGACCGTCGAGCGCCCCGGCCGCCGGCTCCTCGTCGATCCGCCACGCGCGGGTGGCCCGGTCCTCGGCGCTCGCCTGGCTCAGCCCGACGGCGGCGTCGAGCTGGGCCGCGAGGCGGCCGTCCGCCGGCGCCGGGAGCACGACGTACTCGATGCCGCGGGCGGACAGGGCGGAGACCACCTCGGGCGTGGGACGGGAGACGAGCGCGCGCAGCGCGTCGGAGAACGCCTCGTCCTCGGGGGTGAGCGCCAGGATCTCGTCCTCGCCGAGGGTGTCACCGTCCCCGCGACGGATGGCGTAGTCCAGCCCGGTCTCGACGTCGCCGCGGACCACCAGCACGCCGTGCTCCGGCCCGAGCTGCGAGCTCTGGCTCATGTACGCCGGGATGTCCGAGGCCTCGTCGGCGCTCAGGTCGCCGTGCCCGCCCGCCGCGAACCAGAGGGCTCCCGCCGCGGGCACCCCCAGGGCGATCACGGCCGGCACGACGGCGAGCCGTCGCCGCCACGGTGACTCGGCGGCGCCCAGCGCCTGGAGCAGCGCCAGGGCGCCGGCCGCCGCGGCGACGACCATGGCGCCCTGGATGACCGGGATCAGCCCGGCCGCACCGACCCGGACCGCGCCCCCGACCACGACCACGGTGGGCAGGCTGAGCACCGCGGCGGTCACCGCCGCGACCAGCGCGGTGCTCCAGCACGCCAGCGCGGCGACCCGCGAGGTGCGCGGCAGCGAGGGCCAGCGCGGCCGCCGCGATCACCGGCCAGGTCAGCCACGCCGGCGCCCCGACGTCGTCCACCCGGCCGAGCAGGAGGTCGCCGAAGCCGGCCACCGCGACCGGGAGCCGACCGGGGTCCAGGAGCAGGCCGCCGGGTCGCCCGGCCAGCAGCAGGGGCAGCCACCACGGGAGCAGCAGCAGGGGCACCACGGCCAGCGCCACCAGCGGTGGACCGGACACCGAGCGGTCCGCGACCAGGCTGCGGCTGAAGGCCACGCCGAGGCCGAGCACGAGGAGCGTGAGGAGCACGAAGAACGGGAACACCGCGGGCGCGCAGGCGGTGGTCAGCGCGAGCAGCAGGCCGGTGCGCCAGGCGGCCCGCCAGCGACGCTCCCGCTCGGGCTCACCGAAGCCGAGCGCCGCGTGCGCGAGCCAGGGCAGCAACGTGGCCGCGGCCACCAGCCCCAACCGACCGCCGCCCCAGGCGCCGCTCACGGCGGGGACGAGGCCGTACGTCGCGGCCGCGCCGGCGACCAGCCAGCGGGGCATCCCGGCGGGGGTCAGGAAGCGGCCGACGACCCGGACCAGTCGCCAGGCGCCCCACAACGCCAGGGGGACGGCGAGCACGAGCACGGCGCTGACCGCGGCGGCCGGGCTGCCGCCCAGGACCGAGGCCAGGGCGGCGAGCGGGAGCAGGACGGCCGGTGCGGTCGCGTCCGTGCCGAGCGCCAACGCGTGCCAGTGCTCGACGTAGAGCTCCCACCAGTCGCCGGCCGCGGCGGGAGCCGGCGCCAGGGCGCCGCCGGACACGGTCCCCCAGGCCTGGCGGGTGCCGACCAGGACCGCGACCACGAAGGCCGCGATGCCGAGGGCGACCGGACTGGTGAGGAAGCGGGTGAGCAGCCCCGAGTCGGGCTCGAGCTCGTCCTCGTCGTCGTCGGTCGCGACGGGGTGCCGGACGGGAGCCGGCTCCCCGGCCGCCGAGTGCGACGGCGCGGCCGCCGCCTCCGCCGCCGCCTGCTCGAGCGCCGCGGCCCTTCGGCGCTCGGCCACGTCCTGGGCCTGGTTGGTGGCCGCGGCGGCGAGGTCGCTGACGAAGTCGAGCCCGTGCCGGTAGGGGACCCACCACGGGGCGAGCAGGCCGCGGACGGTGGCGGGGTCGGCGGTGGTGAGCGCCCGACGGGCCTTCCGGGCCGCGAAGAGCTGCCGCGGCCGGGTGTAGACCGAGAGCAGGGCCGCGAGCTCGTCGAGGGCCTCGCCGACCGAGCGCACCAGCAGGTAGCCGATGACGCGGACGACGGTGCCCAGGGCCAGCCGCACCACGCGGAACGGCAGCGACCGGGCCCGGCTGTTGGCCAGCAGCGTGTACAGCGCCCCGCGGCGCTCCTGGTAGTGCGTGTGCCGGCCGGTCAGCGGCGTGCGCCGGATCCCGCGGTGCGCCGCCTCGGCGTGGAAGACCACGGCCTGCGGCACGATGATCGTGCGGTACCCGGCCGACGCGGCCCGCCAGCCGAAGTCGAGGTCGTTGCCGAACACCGGGAGTGCGGCGTCGAAGCCACCGAGCGCGCGCAGCACGTCGAGACGGACGAGCATGCCCGCGGTGTTGACGGCGAGCACCCGGCGGACGTCGTCGTGCTGGCCCTGGTCGTACTCCCCGCGCTCGAGGCCGGTCTCGCGGCGGCCGGTGGCGGAGATGGTGACCCCGAGCTCGAGCAACCGGCGCAGGGACGGCCACTCGCGGAGCTTGGGACCGAGGACGTCCGCCTCGGGGTCGGCGGCCGCGGCGGCGAGGAGCTCGGCGAGCGCGGTGGGGGCCGGGTTGGCGTCGTCGTGCAGCAGCCACACCCAGTCGGGCCGCTCCTGCAGGTCGTCCAGGAGGCCCAGGCCGAGGTCGACGGCGGTGGCGAAGGGGGTCTGGCGGCCCGCCGTGGTGAGGTGGTCGGCGCCGAGGGCGGCGGTCAGCAGCGCGGGGCTGTCGTCCTTGCTGCCGGTGTCCACGGCGACCACGCGGTCGGGAGTCCGGGTCTGGGCGGCGAGCCCGTCGAGAACGGCCGGCAGCCACCGGCCTCCGCCGTGGCTGACCAGCACCACCGCGACCCGCTCCGTGCTCGACACCGGGGCAGCCTAGCCACGGACCGGGGGCCTACCGCGAATCGCGGCAGCCGCCCCGGGACAGTCTCAGACGGCGCGCTTCTTGAGCTTGCGCCGCTCCCGCTCGGAGAGGCCTCCCCAGATGCCGAAGCGCTCGTCGTTCATGAGCGCGGACTCCAGGCAGTCGGTGCGGACCTCGCAGGTCAGGCAGACCTTCTTGGCCTCCCTGGTCGATCCGCCCTTCTCCGGGAAGAAGGCCTCGGGATCAGTCTGCGCGCACAGGGCGCGGTCCTGCCAGCCCGCCTCTTCGGCGTCCGGCTCGAGAAGAAACAGTTCCCTCACAGCTTCGCCCTTTCGACCCAACGTGCTCCGTTTCGAAGAACACTATGGGAATTACATGCCTGTCGTACACCGAAAGTCAAGATAAGTTCTGGTATGTACGGGCTTCGGCCCGACCGGTCTGCACCACCTGCGCACCATGCGGCAGGGTTGCGCCATGGCCGCGCGCACGCTCACCGTCCTCTCCGGCGGCATCGGAGGGGCCCGTTTCCTCCAGGGTCTGCTGCAGGCGGCACCCCGGATCGGCGGCCTCGACGTCACGGTGATCGCCAACACCGCCGACGACCTCTGGCTGCACGGGCTGAAGATCTGCCCCGACCTGGACACCGTGATGTACACCCTCGGCGACGGCATCGACGCCGACCGCGGGTGGGGCCGCCGCGACGAGACGTGGAGCGTCAAGGAGGAGCTGGCGGCGTACGGCGCCGAGGCACCGTGGTTCGGTCTCGGCGACCGGGACATCGCCACCCACCTGATGCGCACCCGGATGCTCGAGGCCGGCTACCCGTTGTCCGCGGTCACCGAGGCCCTGTGCCGACGCTGGCGGCCCGGGGTCCGGCTGCTGCCCATGACCGACGACCGCGTCGAGACGCACATCGCGGTGCCCGACGCCGACGCGCCGAGCGGCCGCCGGGTGGTGCACTTCCAGGAGTACTGGGTGCGGCTGCACGCCGAGGTGCCGGCCGAGGCGGTGCTCGTGGTCGGCCTGGAGGACGCCGCCCCGGCACCGGGTGTGCTGGAGGCGATCGCGGAGGCGGACGTCGTCATCGTGCCGCCGTCCAACCCGGTCGTGTCGGTCGGGACGATCCTGGGGGTGCCCGGCATCCGCGACGCCCTGCGCGCCACGCCGGCACGCGTGGTCGGCCTCTCCCCCATCGTCGGCGGCGCCCACGTCCGGGGGATGGCCGAGCAGCTGCTCACCTCCCTCGGCGTCGAGGTGTCCGCCGCCGGCGTGGCCCGGCACTACGGCGCGCGCTCGGCCGACGGGGTGCTGGACGGCTGGCTCGTGGACACCGTCGACGCCGACCTCGTGGCGTCCGTGACCGAGGCCGGGATCGCCTGCCGGGCCGTGCCCCTGATGATGACCGACCACGACGCGACCGCGGCGATGGCGCTCGCGGCGCTGGACCTCGTGTCGTGACCCTGACCGTGCACGCGCTGGACGGCGTGCCCGAGGTGCGCGCCGGCGACGACCTGACGACGCTGCTCCGGGAGGCGCTGGCGTCCGCCGGGCTCGCCCTCGCCGACGGCGACGTCGCGGTGGTGACCAGCAAGGTGGTCAGCAAGGCCGAGGGCCTGGTCCGCCCCGGCACCCGTGACGAGGCGCTCGCCGCGGAGACGGTCCGGGTGGTGGCCCGGCGCGGCCCGACGTCCATCGTGCGCACGCGGCACGGGTTGACGATGGCCGCGGCGGGCATCGACGCGTCCAACGTCGAGCGCGACCACGTGGTGCTCCTCCCCCGCGACCCGGACCTGTCGGCCCGGTCCCTGCGCGCCCGGCTCCGCGAGGTCACCGGCGCGAACGTGGCCGTCGTCGTCACCGACAGCGCCGGCCGCGCGTGGCGCGAGGGCCAGACCGACATCGCCATCGGGGCCGCCGGTCTCCCGGTCGTCCTCGACCACCGCGGGGCCGTCGACGCGCACGGCAACGAGCTGGCGGTGACCGCGCCCGCCGTGGCCGACGAGGTCGCCGGCGCCGCCGAGCTGGTGCAGGGCAAGCTCTCCGGCCGCCCGTTCGCGCTCGTCCGCGGGCTCGCCCACCTGGTGCTCCCCGCGGGCGACGACGGGCCCGGCGCCGCCGCCCTCGTGCGGCCCGAGGCCGGTGACCTGTTCGGGTACGGCGCCCGCGAGGCGGTCGCCCGCGCCCTGGTCGCCGACCCCGCGGACCGGGTCGGCTTCGGTGCCGTGGCGTCGGCCGAGGAGCTCGTGGACCTGCTCGCGCGGGTGCTGGGCGGAGCCGGTCGCGCCACCCTCACCCCCGAGGGCCAGGTCGCCGCGCCCGACGACCCGCGGGTCGCCCCGCTGGCCTTCGCGTGCGGGTGGGAACGGGTGCCCGCCGGGGATTCCGGTGTCGGGCACCGGTGGCGACCAGCGGTTCCGTAGACTTCCTCCTCGATCCCCGTCGTCGTCCGGCGACATCCGACGTACCCCCGCACCTCCGAGGACCTCAGACGTGGCCAAGACGCCCAAGAACGTGAAGAGCGAGCGCCAAGCCCTCGTCGACAAGATGATGGCCGAGCAGAAGTCCGGCGAGCGGGCCCGCGGCTACCGGATCATCGGGGTCTGCGTGGTCGTCGCGCTGCTGATCGTCGGCGCGGCCGCCTACCGCCCGATCAAGGACTGGTGGGACCAGCGCTCGTTCGAGGACCTCCAGCTCAGCGACGTCGGGGCCGCCGCGACCGTCTGCCAGAAGCCCACCACCGCGCCCGCGGAGGGCACCCAGGACCACGTCGCGGAGGGCACCCCGCTCGACATCCTGGGCAACCCGCCCGCCTTCGGCCAGCACTACGACGTGCCCGCCGCGATGGACCGCAAGTTCTACACGACCGCGGACCGCCCCGAGCTCGGCACCCTGATCCACAACCTCGAGCACGGCTACACGATCCTCTGGTACGACGAGACCGCCGCCGACGACGCGGACATGATGAACGAGATCCGCGCCCTCGCGACGAAGCTCGACACCAACGACGGCAACTTCCGCAACAAGTTCAAGGCCGTCCCGTGGACCTCCGACGACGGCGACCCGTTCCCCGACGGCCAGCACATCGCGTTCACGCACTGGTCGGCCGGCGGCGTCGGCGACGACGCCACGGGCAAGCAGGTCGGCGTCACGCAGTTCTGCTCCGCACCGAGCGGCGCGGCCCTGGAGGACTTCATGGTGACGTACCCCTACGTCGACTCCCCCGAGCCCGACGCGATGTGACCCTCAGGTCAGTCCGGGGGCGGACCCACCGAGCTCGGTGACGATCGCCTTCACGTCCTGGGCGCGCGCCCGCGTGGTGACCAGCAGTGCGTCGCCGGTGTCGACGACGACCACGTCGTCGAGCCCGACCACGGCCACGACCCGGCCGCCGTGGGGCACCACCAGCCCGGTCGCGTCCACGGCGCGCACCAGGCGCGGGTCGCCCAGGACGGCGGGTCCCTCGTCGGGGACCGGCAGCAGCGAGGCGAGCGACGCGAAGTCGCCGATGTCGTCCCAGCCGAAGGAGCCGGGGACCACCGCGACCCGGCCGGCCGCGGCGGCAGGCTCGGCGACCGCGTGGTCGATGGCGATCCGGGGCAGGGTGGGCCACACCTCGGCCAGCGTGTCCGGCGCGGCGGCCAGGCCCCGCAGCGCGGCGGCGAAGTCCGGGTCGGTGTCCGCGAGCAGGTCGAGCAGGACCGAGGGCCGGACCACGAACATCCCGGCGTTCCAGCGGTACCGCCCCGACGCGACGTACGCCGCGGCCACCTCGGCGTCGGGCTTCTCCACGAACTCCCGGACCGCTCCGGCGCCCGGGTGCCCGGGCAGCGGGTCGCCGACCTCGAGGTAGCCGAACCCGGTCGCGGGGTGCGTCGGCGCGATGCCGATGGTGACCAGCCAGCCGTCGCGGGCGACCTCGACGGCCAGCCGGACGCAGTCGCGGAAGCCGTCGGGGTCGGTGACGACGTGGTCGGCCGCGAAGGAGCCCATGACCGCGTCGGGGTGGTGCCGCTCGAGCAGCGCCGCGGCCCAGCCGATCGCGGCCATCGAGTCGCGCGGGGACGGCTCGGCGACCAGCCAGCGCGGGTCGACGTCGGGCAGCTGCGCGGTGACGGCCTCGACGTGTGCGGCGCCGGTCACCACGAGGAACCGGTCGCCCGCCAGCGGGGTGAGCCGGTCGACGGTGGCCTGGATCATGGTGCGTCCGGACCCGCTGAGGTCGTGCAGGAACTTCGGGGCGGCCCGTCTCGACAGGGGCCACAACCGGGTCCCCGCACCACCGGCCGGCACCACCGCCCAGAACTCCTCGCTCATGAGTGGGGAGGCTAGTGGCTCACGTCCGGTCGGTGCAGGAGAGTCTCGACATGCCCGCTCGGGCCTCGCCGCTCGGTGGTCGAGCAGCGAGCGCAGCGAGCGTGTCGAGACCCCCACCCGCCTACGCTGGCGCGATGACCACGTTCGGCGCAGTCCTGGACCGGCAGCTGAAGAGCGATCCCGGGCGGCCGCTGGTCACGTTCTACGACCTGGCCAGCGGTGAGCGGGTGGAGCTGTCGGTCGTCACGTACGCGAACTGGGTGTCCAAGACCGCCTCCCTGCTCGTCGAGGAGTGCGACCTCGAGCGGGGCGGCCGGCTGCTGGTCGACCTCCCGGCGCACTGGTTGACGCCGGTGTTCCTCGGCGCCGCCTGGACCGTCGGGCTCACGGTGGTCTGGGACGAGACGGACGGTCCGGCCGACGCGTTCGTCTGCGGGCCGCGCTGCGGTCGCAGCCCGCGCCGCCGGAGCGGCGGGGCGCCCGGTGGTCGCGACCGCCCTCCTGCCCTTGGGCGTGCGGTTCGCGGAGCCCCTGCCGCCCGGCGTCACCGACTACGGGGTCGAGGTCTGGGGCCAGCCGGACGCCTTCGCGCCGTGGGACCCGCCGACCGCCGACGACCTCGCCGTGCCGGGCACGACCCAGGGCGAGCTGTGGAGAGCGGCCGCCGCCGGGACCCTGCTCACGGGCGAGGGTTTCTCCGACGGCGGCCGCTTCCTCACAGAGGACAGTCCGGCTTCCCCTTCCGGTCTGGCCTCCTTCGTGGAGCCGCTTGCGAGAAGCGGCTCCATCGTCTGGGTGGTGCATGCGGACGGTCCCGATTCCCGGGCCCGGCTCGACGCGACGTACGACGCCGAGCGGGCCACGGCGCGTCAGTCCGCCAGGTCGTAGTCGTTCATCCCTCCGCCGAGGAGCACGGGCTTGCCGAAGCGCTTCTCGTTGCCGGGCAGCAGGTAGAGCCCGCCGTCCGACTTCTTGCGGAGCAGCACGTCGGCGTGGCCGCTCAGGTCGATGTCGCTGATCCCGATCACCCAGTCGAAGCCGGTCAGCCGGCCGCGCACCTTGGTGGCCCCCGACGTCAGCCCGCCCGGGCCGTTGCCCTTGTAGAGCACCAGGTTCTTCTTGCGGCGGAAGATGCTGTCCGGCGCCCCGTCCGCGTCCATCCGACCGACGCCGACCTGGCGCTTCGCCTTGATCTGGGAGTACGCCGGGTAGCTCGCCGCGAACCCGCCGTTGCCGGCGCCCGGGAAGATCCGCATCGCGGCCTTGCGCGGCTGGCCCATCAGGTCCGGCCACCCGTCCCCGGTGACGTCGCCGACCGCGGCGAGGAGCCGGATGGTGCCCCACCCGTTGCCGACCTGCACCGGTGTGGCGAACCCGCCCTGCCCGTTGCCGCGGTAGAGGTAGAGCCCGCCGTTGGAGTCCGAGCGGGTCATGAAGTCGCCGTAGCCGTCGCGGTCCCAGTCGCCGACGTTGAGCACGGTGTTGGCGTCGGCGAGGTTCCACCCGGTGTCCACCGGGGCGCCGAGCGGGGCCCCGCTGCCCTGGGTCGGGATGATGATCCCCTGCTTGTCACTGGTCCGCCGCACGACGATGTCCGGGTGCGGGCTGCCGACCAGGTTGGACTCGAGCTCGCGCCCGGCCCAGCCGATCTGCCCGGCCGCGGCGTACTGCCGGATCAGCGGGAGCTGGGCGTAGAGGTACTTGCCCGGGCAGGCCGTCTGGCCGGCGTCGCGGTGGCCGTTGATGGCCTGGAAGGCCGAGCGGCCGACGCGCTGGCTGGTCGACGCGGCGCTGACGCCGTGCAGCGACAGCTTCCAGGCGAAGACGGCGCCGTAGGCCCGCAGCACCGCGTCCGACGGCTGGGTGGTCTCGTAGTTGCCGATGGCCGACATCGCGAAGGAGTACTCGTTGTAGCCGAGCGTGTGGGCGCCGACGACCGGGCGGTCGACCCCGCCGTACCGGCCCTCCCAGACCCGGCCGAAGCGGTCGACCAGGAAGTTGTAGCCGATGTCGCTCCAGCCCTTCGACCGGGTGTGGTACGCGTAGATGCTCCGGATCAACGCGGGCACGTCGGCCTCGGAGTAGTTGTTGGCGTTCACCGTGTGGTGCACGAAGCCGGCGTGCACCTCGAAGTACCGCAGCGAGCCGGCCTCGCGGACCCGCTCGTCGGCCCCCCACTGGGCCCGGCTGAAGATCGTCGGGGCCGGGGTGTACGCCGCGGCCGCGGGCGACTCGGGCGACAGCGAGGCGGCGGACGCGGCCCGGGCCGACGGCAGCGAGGCGGTGTCGATCGCCGGGCGGGCGACGACCTCCTTGCCCTGGCCGGGGTCGATGACGGCGAGCTGCATGTCGGCGGGGGCCGCCCCGGCGGAGGTGGCCCGCACCTGCACCAGGTCGACCCGGCCGACGAGCAGGGCGTCGGTGCCGGGGCGGGCGTGCCGGGCCTCGGCACTGCCGGGGTCGGGGCCGTGGTCGGCGTCGTAGGCGATGTCGGTCCACCCGGACCAGGTGCCCTCGGTGCGGGTGCGCGCCTGGAGGCTGATGCCGCCGTCCGCCACCTGGACGGCCGGGTCCCAGGTGACCCCGACCGCGCCGAACCCGACGACCGGCTGCGGCTGGCTGACCACCCGGGTCCGGCCGTGGCCGGCGGCCAGGCTGCGGGCCGCGAGCGGCGTGGACATCGCGGTGCGCCCGCCGCGGGGAGCGGTGAGCTGGACCTCGGAGACCTTGGGGTCGACGGGCGCGGTCTCGACCGAGGCCGGCAGCGCGGCCTGGCGCTGGTACGCGGCCATCTCGGCGGAGAGGGTCGGCTGGGGCGGCGTGCCCGGCTCGGCCCCGACGATGTCGAGGCTGATCACACTGGCGGCCGGGGTCAGCGCGGCGAGCACCAGCCCGAGCGCCAGCAGCTGCTGGCAGGCGGTGACGTATCGAGCTTGGGAAGCGCGCATCGCGGGGTGCTCCAGTTGGGGGAAGAAGCAACAGGAGTTGCAAGTTTCACACCAGCCACACTGGCCACGGAAGAGAAACTGAGTAACTACAAACGTGTAATTTCCAGTCGACACGCCGACACGCCCGGGATTTCTCGACACCAGAGTAGAGCGAGGCAGGCACCCTCGGTGGCTCGAGCTAGCCGCGAGGGACGAGCGACGGTCGTCGAGACGCGATCGACGAGGCGCGAGCCGCCTCAGATGTCGGAGGCGATCTCCTCGTCGGCCATCTCCTCGGCGTCCGGCTCGTCGTCGGAGCCGTCGTAGTGCAGGAACTTGATGCCCTCGTCCACGGGGCCGTCGTAGCCGACCCTGCCGGACTCCAGCACGATCACCCGGTCGCACATCTTCTTGACCGAGCCGGCCGCGTGGGTGACGTAGAACATGGTGATGCCGCTGTCGCGGATCTCCTGCATGCGCGCGAGGCACTTCTTCTTGAACGGCCGGTCCCCCACCGCCAGCACCTCGTCGGCGACGAAGATGTCGCAGTCGACGTGCACGGCGACCGAGAAGCCGAGCCGCGCGAACATGCCCGAGGAGTAGTTGCCGACGGGGGTGTCCATGAAGCGCCCGACGTCGGCGAAGGACGCGATGTCGTCGAACTTCTCGTTGGTCTCCTCCTCGGACATGCCGAGGATGGCGGCGTTCATGTAGATGTTCTCGCGGCCGGTGAGCTGCTGGTGGAAGCCCGCACCGGTGGCGATCAGCCCGGAGATCCGGCCGCGGGTGAGGACCGTGCCGCTGTCGGGCTTCATCACGCCGCAGATCAGCTTCAGCAGGGTGCTCTTGCCGGAGCCGTTGAGGCCCATCAGCCCGATCGACTCGCCCTGCTCGACCTCGAACGAGACCCCGCTGAGGGCCCAGAACGAGTCGCTGACGGCCTGGCCGCGGACCTTGGCCATGGTCATCTGCTTGAGGGTGCGGTGGTACTGGAGCGAGAACTCCTTCGACACGTCGTCGACCACGATCGAGGTCGTCACGTCAGCAGCTCCGGCACCTTGCCCTCGAGCCGGGAGAAGACCCACTGCGCGATGACGATGAGGATCAGGAGCGCGCCCAGCATGATGAAGCCGCGCTCCCACAGGTTCGGCGGGAAGTTGAGGAGGTACGGCGAGTCGGTGGTGGTCCACCAGAAGCCCCGCTGGATGAGCAGCACGGCCTCGACCACCGGGTTGGCCATGTAGATGTCGTAGATCGTGCCGGTGCCGAAGCGCTCCCGGATGATCGCGTAGGGGTACATCATCGGCACCACGAACGGCACCATGTTGATGAAGGTCTGCACGATGCGGCCGAAGTCGCGGAACAGCACGTTGAAGACCGAGAACATCAGCCCGAGGGCGGTGCCGAACAGCATCACCAGGACGAAGCCGAGCAGCGCCGCGGCGAAGCCCTCGAGGTCGGGGTGCCAGGTCCGGGTGGCGATGCAGGCGATGGTGAGGATGATCAGCTGCGGGATCGTGTGGTAGAGCGAGACCAGCATCGAGGCGAACGGGAAGAGCTCGCGCGGCATCGCCATCTTCTGCACGATGCCCTTGTTGGACAGCAGCGAGCGGGTCCCCGAGTTGACCGTCTCGGTGAAGTAGTGGACCAGCACCATCCCGGCGAACAGGTGGATCGCGAAGTTCGGCACGCCCTGCCCGCGGCCGATCACGATGCCGAAGACGAAGTAGAAGGTGAAGAACCGGACGGTCGGGTTGATGTAGGACCAGCCCAGCCCGACGACCGACCGCGAGTAGCGCGCCTGGATCTCGCGGCGCACCATCAGCCGCAGCAGGTACCGCCGGCGGAAGGCCTCGAGCAGGCCGCTGGTGGCCGACGGGGGGCCGAGCGGCACGTGCTCGAGGTCGTGGCGGACCGCGACCTTCTCACTCATCCGCGTCCTGCTCCTCGACGTACGGCGCGAAGGTGCGCTCCCACGTCTCGGGCGAGGTGATCTCGCCGAGCGCCGCGCGGTACTCCGCGGCCAGCCGCGGCCACTCCCGCCGGAACGTGTCGTGGATCTTCAGGGTCCGCTTGAGCAGGTCGCGGTAGTGGGCCGGGTCCCGCTGGTAGAGCGCCGCCGAGCTGCCGTCGTTCATCGAGACGATCGCGGAGTCGTAGCGCGCCAGGCGGTACCACTTCGCGTCCATCGCGGTGAGCTCGGCCTCGGGGAACTCCTGGGACAGCTCGCGGGTCGGTCGCAGCTGCCGGATCGGGGCGAGCCCGGCGGTGATCAGCTGCGAGAGCCGGCCCGGGATCTCGGTGCCGTCCTTGCCCTTGCGCGGCGGCTTCTTGCGGCGCACCGGCGGGAAGTCGTCCCGGTCCACGTGCAGCTGCGCGTCGCTGTACTGCTTGCGGAACGCGTTGATCTCGCTGAGCTTGGTCGGCAGGTCGGCGTGCAGCTGGCCCGGCCCGGCGAGCACGTCGAGCAGCGCCTGGTGCCGGATCTCCACGGTGGAGTACTGCAGCGACACGAGGTGCTTGATCTGGTGGTTGAGGCTCTCGCGGACCATCCGGCCGCCGTTGTCGTACGGCGAGTGGAGCAGCGCCGCGACGAAGCGGTTGCGGTGGTGGAAGTAGGCCTGCCAGTCGACCGCGTCGTTCTTGTCGGTCCACGGGACGTGCCACACGGCGGCGCCCGGGAAGGTGACCGTCGGGAAGCCGGCCGACTTGGCGCGCAGCCCGAACTCCGAGTCGTCCCACTTGATGAACAGCGGCAGCGACAGCCCGATCTCCTCGAGCACCACCCGCGGGATCAGGCACATGAACCAGCCGTTGAAGTCCACGTCGACCCGCTTGTGCAGCCAGCGCGCCGACCGCAGGTTGCGCGCGGAGAGGTCCCAGTCGCTGAAGCCGTCCAGCGGCGTCATCCACCAGAAGCGCCACATCTGGACGATCTCGCCGAAGCTGTGCAGCCGCGAGCGCGAGTAGATGCTGAACATGTGGCCGCCGACGATCGTCGGCCGCTTGGCCAGGTCACCGAAGGTGATCGCCCGGATGATGCCCTCGGGCTCGCAGACGACGTCGTCGTCCATCATCAGGGCGTACGTCGCGGTGCCCTTGCGCACCGACTCGAGCTGGCCGCGGGCGTAGCCGCCGGAGCCGCCGAGGTTGCCCTGGACGATGACCCGGAGCTGGTCGCCGAGCGCCTTCTCGGCGGCCGGGAAGAACTCCGACCCGGTGACCGGCTGGGAGCCCTGCTCCATGACCAGCACCTGGTCGAGGTAGGGCCGCAGCGCCTCGTCGTCGGCGAGCTGGCCGATCAGCTTGGCGCAGAAGTCCGGCCGGTTCATGGTGGTGATGGCGATGTCGGCGGTGCCGTGCTCCGCTCGGTCCTCGGGCACCTCGGCGGTCCACTCGGCCGACTCCACCACCGCGTCCTCGTCGCCGGCGACGACGTCGTACCAGTACCACCCGCCGTCCACGAACGGCGTGAGGCTCAGCTCGACGGTGAAGGTGGCCGAGCCGTCCGCGCCCACGGTGTAGGCGTCGACCCGCTGGCTGCGGCCGTTGGCCATCGACTTGTAGACGGTCAGCGAGGCGCCGGACCCGGTCATCCGCACGGTCAGGGTGACGTCCGTGACGACGGTCCAACGCCGCCAGTACGACGCGGGGAAGGCGTTGAAGTAGGTGCCGAACGACAGCTTGCGACCCATCGGGATGCGCAGCGCGGTGCGCGACTCGATGTGGTCGGGGTGGATGCTCGCGCCGGTCGACGTCGACTGCCGGATCGCCGCGTTGTTGAGGTCCTTGGCGGCCCGGTTGCCGCCGATCTCGTAGCGGTCGGCGTCGAGCCGGGCCTCCTCGGCGTCCACGTACAGCGCGAAGACGTCGGTGTCCTTGTCGATCGGCAGGATCTGCCGCTGGAGCAACCTGGTGGTCATCTTTCGGGGCCCCCATTCAAAGCGGAACAACGTGAGCATGTGGATGGGGTGATCATTCGTCGACCCCTCCGCTGGTGAGCACCGCGCCGTCCGCGAAGTGCGGGCGCAGCTTGTTGTCGTACATGGACAGCGCCGAGCCGATCGCCATGTGCATGTCGAGGTACTTGTAGGTGCCGAGTCGGCCGCCGAAGAGCACCATCGGCTCCTGCTTCGCGAGCTCGCGGTACTTCAGCAGCTTGGCGCGGTCCTCCGCGGTGTTGATCGGGTAGTACGGCTCGTCGTCGTCCTCGGCGAACCGGGAGTACTCGTGCACGACGATCGTCTTGCCGGGCAGGTAGGTGCGCTCGGGGTGCAGGTGCTTGAACTCGAGGATCCGGGTGAACGGCACGTCCTCGTCGTTGTAGTTGACGACGCCGGTGCCCTGGAAGTCGTCGACGTCGAGCGTCTCGGCCTCCAGGTCGACGGTGCGCCACGAGAGCCGCCCCTCGGAGTTGCCGAAGTACTCGTCGACGGGACCGGTGTAGACGATCGGGACCTGGCCCTTGAACTCGTCGGCGACATCGAAGAAGTCGGTGTCGAGACGGACCTCGATGTTGGGGTGGTCGGCCATCCTCGTCAGCCACGCGGTGTAGCCGTCGACCGGCAGCCCCTCGTAGGTGTCGTTGAAGTAGCGGTTGTCGAAGGTGTAGCGGACCGGGAGCCGGGTGATGATGTCCGGGCTCAGCTCCTTGGGGTCGGTCTGCCACTGCTTGGCGGTGTAGCCCTTGATGAACGCCTCGTAGAGCGGGCGGCCGATCAGGGAGATGCCCTTCTCCTCGAGGTTCTTGGCGTCCGCGGTGTCGATCTCGCTGGACTGCTCGGCGATCAGCGCCCGCGCCTCGTCCGGGGTGTGGGACCTGCCGAAGAACTGGTTGATGAGGCCCAGGTTCATCGGCAGCGAGTAGACCTGACCCTGGTACTGGCCGAAGACGCGGTGCTGGTAGCCGGTGAAGTCGGTGAACCGGTTGACGTAGTCCCACACCCGCTTGTTGGAGGTGTGGAAGAGGTGGGTGCCGTACTTGTGCACCTCGATCCCGGTCTCGGGGTCCTTCTCGCTGTAGGCGTTGCCGCCGAGGTGGAAGCGGCGCTCGATGACCAGCACCTTGAGGTCGAGGTCGCTCGCGCAGCGCTCGGCGATGGTGAGGCCGAAGAAGCCGGAGCCGACGACGACGAGGTCAGGGGTGGACAACGCAGCATTCTCCTTGGGGTGGACGCAGTGGGTCAGTCTACGGACGTCCCGATCCCAGGCTCCATTCCCCGCGCCCCGGCATGGCCCGGATCACACTGCCGCGCCGGCCGCCGCCACCCGGAGCGCGGCCAGGCTCCGCTCGACGTCGGACTCGGTGGTCGCCCAGTTGCTCACCGAGATGCGCAGCACCGCGCGGCCGCCCCACTGGGAGCCGGACATCCAGGACGTGCCGTCGGCGAGCACCCGGCGGACGACGTCCCGGGTGCGCTCGTCGCTGCCGAACGACGCGCACAGCTGGGTGTAGACCACGTCGTTGAGCACCTCGGCGCCCTCGATCTCACCGATGCCGTCGGCGAAGGCGCGGGCGTGCCGGGCCAGCCGCTCGACCAGGTCGGCGACCCCGACCCGACCGAGCGCGCGGAGCACGGCCCAGACCGGGAGCGCGCGACCGCGCCGGGACAGCTCGGGCACCTTCTCGAACGGGTCGCCGGCCTCGTCCTGGATCAGGTAGTCCCCGTGCATGCTCATGGCCGCCTTGAGGGCGACCGGGTCGCGGACGATGGCGATGCCGCAGTCGTAGGGCACGTTGAGCGTCTTGTGGGCGTCGGTCCCCCACGAGTCGGCGGCGGCGTACCCCTCGATGAGCGGCCGCAGCGTCGGGGAGGCCGCCGCGAAGAGCCCGAAAGCGCCGTCGACGTGGACCCACGCGCCGTGCTCGTGGGCGACCCGGATCGCCTCGGGGAACGGGTCGAAGGCGCCGGAGTGCAGGTTGCCGGCCTGGAGCACGACGATGGTCGGGCCGTCGCGGCCCCGCAGGGCGGCCGCGAGGGCGGCCGCGTCGAGGCGTCCCTGGTCGTCGGCCGCGACCGCCTCGGGCTCGCCGAGCCCGAGGTAGCGCAGCACCAGGTCGACGGAGTCGTGCCTCTCGTCGCCGACCAGCACCCGCACCCGCGGACCGCCCGTGAGCCCGTTGACCGCCTGGTCCCAGCCGGCGCGGCGCAGCACCTCGTCGCGGGCCGCGGCCAGGCAGGTGAAGTTGGCCATCGTGCCCCCGGTGACGTAGCCCACGGCGGCCGCGGGCGGGAGCCCGAGCAGGTCGAGGAGCCACGCCGACGCGACGTCCTCGACGGCGGAGTGTGCGGGCGTGACCTGGCGCATCCCGGCGTTCTGGTCCCAGGCGCTGACGAGCCAGTCCGCCGCCAGGGCGGCCGGGTGCGTGCCGCCCATGACGAAGCCGAAGAACCGGCCCGACGGGATCCCCGTGAGGCCGTCGGCGCTCGCGCGGGCCAGGAGGTCCACCACGTCGGCGGGTTCCGTGGGGCCGTCGGGCAGCTCGCTGCCGAGCCGGGCGACGACGTCCGCGACGCTCGCCTGCGGCGGCACCGGTCGGGTGTCGAGGGAGGCGAGCCAGGTCGTGGCGTGCTCGTGGGCCCGGGCCAGCGCGGCGTCGCGATCGTCCATGCGGCCAGGCTCTCGCGGGTGGCGGCCGCGCGCCAGATCGCTCTAGACCGCGTCCTCGGGCAGCGGCATCTTCTGCACCCCGCCCAGCCGGCGGTGGAAGCGGACGCTCGCGGCGAAGCCGTCCAGGACGCTCCACAGCGCCTGGTGCGCGGCCCACGGGAGGGGTTCGTCCCCGATCCGCCAGGTCTCGCCGAAGCCGATCCACACCGGCACCCAGTCGGCCGCGACGTCCCACGCGCCCCGCTGCCGCTCGAGCAGCCGGCGCCTGACCTGGAACTCCATCCGCCGTCCGTCCGGGCAGATCGGTGCGCTCCGCACCGGCCAGGGCCGCAGGTCGCGCAGGATCAGGGCGAGCTCCAGGTCGGTGAGGACGCGCGGCTCGACGAGCACGGTGGCGACGTTCTCGTGCGGCGCGCGCCTCACCGGGTGCTCCCGTGGCAGGTGCCGATGAACGCCGAGTCCATCAGCCCAGGATAGGAGGAGGACTCCGCGTCGGGCCGGTTTCCCACAGGGCCTCCGATCAGGGGTGGCGACCCGCCAGGACGCAGAACTCGTTCCCCTCCGGGTCGGCGAGCACGACCCAGCTCGCCTCGCCCTGGCCGACGTCGGCGTGGCGAGCGCCGAGGTCGAGCAGCCGACGGACCTCGTCCTCCTGGTCCCGGTCGGTCGGGTTGAGGTCGAGGTGGAGCCTGTTCTTGACGGTCTTGCCCTCGGGCACCTGCGCGAAGGTCAGCGTCGGGGGCACGGGGCCACGCCGGCTCTTCCCCTCGGGCACGAGGGGCGAGCCGATGCTGACGATGCCGTCGTCCTCGTCCTGCACCTCGTAGTCGAGGACCGCGCACCAGAACCGGGCGAGACCCTGCGGATCGGCGCAGTCGATCGCGAGCTCGGTGAACTTGCTCGTCATGTCGGGACCTCCCAGTCCTGGATCGGGCTGCCGAGCGGCCCACGCTAATCCGCGGCGCTCGCCGCTGGCCGACTAGCGCATCCGGCGCGCGTCCCGCACGGCGCGGAGCACGTTGCCCGCCTCGGCGCGGCCACCTCGCAGCGGGCTGAGGGCGGTGACGGCGGCGGCGATCGCGTAGGGCTTCGCGCGCACGAGGCGGTTCTCCCCGTGCCGGAAGTGCACGGCGAACAGGTTCCGGTACATGTAGTAGCCCTTCCACCCGTCCAGCGCGTGCTGCTGGTCGAAGTCGAGCTGCCGCACCAGCACCGCGTCGCGCACCGCCCAGATCCGGAAGCCGGCCTTGCGGGCCCGCACCGCGAAGTCCACGTCGTCGTAGAAGATGAAGAACGACGCGTCCGGGAGCCCGATCGCGTCGACGACCTCGCGGCGGACCAGGAACCCCTCGAACGCGACGTTCTCGAGCTCCACCAGCTCCGGCATCGCGGCGCGGGTGCCGTAGTCCGTCTCGACCATCGCGGTCTTGGGCTTGATCGCCCGCGGGTCACGCAGGTCGAAGCGGGTCGCGGCCTTCTCGACCAGGTGCCCCTGCCGGTCCTCGCGGACGGCCGCCAGCGCGGCCTCGTCGTGCGACATCAGCACCGCGAGGCAGTCCGGCGCGGGCACCACGTCGTCGTCCATCAGCCAGAACCGGTCGTAGCCCCGCTCGTGGGCGGCCCCGAGCCCGGCGTGGAAGCCACCCGCCCCGCCGGTGTTCTCGTCGAGGTGCAGCGCCTCCAACGGCAGGTCGGTCCGCGCCTCCAGCACCGCCCGGGTCCCGTCGGTGCTCGCGTTGTCGACGACCAGGACCAGGTCGGGGCGTCGCGTCTGCGCCGCCAGTCCGTCGAGCATCCCGGACAGCAGCTCGGCGCGGTTGAAGGTGACGACGACGACGGCGACCGACTCGGCGGCGGCGGGCTCAGCCACCGAGGTACCTCGCGTGGCCGGTGAAGTCACCACGCAGGCCGGCCAGCATCGCCCGGGCGCTGAGCCGCAGCCGCGCGGCGCTCGGCCGGGTGAAGGTGTAGAACCACGCCGTCTTCAGCACGAACGCCAACGCGTGCAGCGAGCCGCGGTAGTCCTTGAGGTTCACCAGGTTGTTCCGGGCCATGCAGTAGTGCTTGAGGTTGCTCGGGCTGTGGTTGTACGTCGTGCGGCCGAGCATCATCGGCGTGCCGAGGTCGTCGGTCGCCGGGTGCAGGAAGTGCGCGTCGACCACGGTGCCGCACCGGGCGCCGGCCTCGCGGGCCCGCCAGAGGTACTCCACGTCGTCGCCCCAGATGAAGAAGTCCTCGCGCGGCAGGCCGATCCGGTCCACGAGCTGCGCGGTGACCAGCACCCCGTTGAACGGGATCACCACGTCGGGGATCAGCCCGTCCGTGGCGGCCGCGCGGACGGCCGCCATGTCGTGCACCACCTTGGCGCCACCCGGCAGCCGGATCGGGAAGCACAGCCGGGACCGGTCCTGCTCCGCGAGCACCGCCGGACCCCAGAAGTCGAGGTCGGTGCGGGTGAGCAGCCGTTCCAGGCAGTCGGGGTCGGGCAGGCCGTCGTCGTCCATCAGCCAGGCCAGGTCCGCCCCGCGGTCGATGGCCCAGGCCAGGCCGTCGTGGAAGCCCCCGGCGCCCCCGCGGTTGGAGGCCATGGTCCGGTGCAGGACCTTGGCGGCGACCTCGTGGGACTCGATGGACTCCAGGTTCGCCAGCCAGTCGCTGGTGCCGTCGGTCGACGCGTTGTCGACGACCAGGATCTCCTGGAGGCCGGGGACGGCGACCAGCCGCTCGACGAGCCGGCGCACCAGGGCGAGCCGGTTGAAGGTCACCACGACGGCGATGATCCGTTGCTCGCCGTCTGCCCTCACGGAGCCAACCCTAGGGTCAGCAGGTCGAGGCGAGGTCGTCGGCCTGGTTGGCGGCGTACCCCTCGGCGAGGCTGCCCACCGAGCCGCCGGTCACCGGCGTCGGGCCCTTGGGCTTGGCCTTCTTGGTCGCCGGAGCGGCCGGGGTGACGGCCTCGGTGCCCGAGCCGGCCTCCGCGGGCGCGGGTGCCGCCTCGGCGGTCTCCGCCGGCGGCGTCCGGCCCTCCGCCCTGGCGATGGCCGCGGAGATCGTGGACTGGATCAGGGCGATGTCCGGGGACGCGGTGTTGATGAGCGGCGGCACCAGCGCGACCGTGGAGATCCGCTGGTTGCGGGCCTTGAGGGCCAGCTGCATGAACCGGTCGAGCTCGCTGGCCGGCAGGTTCGTCGAGATCATCTCCGACGACGCGGCCGCGATGTCCTCGAAGTTGGCGACGGCGGACTGCGGGCTGATCTGCTTGAGCATCGCGCTCATCACGCACTTCTGCCGCGCCATCCGCGAGTAGTCGTCCGACCCCTCGCGGGCGCGGGCGAACCACAGCGTGTCGTGCCCGTTGAGGGTGCGCACGCCCGGCTCGATGTAGCCGGTGACGTCGCTGCCGAGGCCGCCGACCGGGATCCGGGTGCGGACGTTGAGCTCGACCCCGCCGACGGCGTCGACCAGGTCGCGGAAGCCCTGGAGGTTCACCATCGCCCAGTAGTTGATGTCGAGGTCGGTGATTCCCTCGATCGCCATGATGGTGGCGTCGACGCCGGGGTGGTCGGACTTCTTGAACAGCTCGGTGTGGTCGCCGGCCCAGGTGCTCACCGCGTTGAGGTAGCAGGTGTCGCAGTCGAAGCCCTGGGGGAACTGCTTGTGCATGACCGAGCCCTTGCGGAACGGGAACTCGGACAGGTTCCGGGGCAGGCTGATCAGCACCGTGCGGCCGGTCTCGGCGTCGATGCTCGCGACCGTCATCGAGTCCGGGCGCAGACCCCACCGACCGGCGCCGGAGTCACCGCCGAGCAGGAGCACGTTGAAGCGACCGTGCGTGGCTCCGGTGACCTCGCCACTGCCGAACATGGTGACGATGAAGTCCCGCTGCACGCCGACCAGGTGCGCGCCGAAGAGCAGGCTGGCGGCGATGCCCATGCTGAGGAACCCGTTGAGACCCACGACGGCGAGCCGGTGGTTCTGCTGCAGGGACAGCGGCTGACCCAGCCGCCAGGCGTCCATGAAGAGCAGCACCCAGCCGACGGCGGCGACCATGAGCGCGATCCGGAGCAGACCCAGCAGGATCGTGTTGGAGACCAGGTAGAACACCGCGCCGTGCCACACCGCGCCGACGACCAGGGTGAGGAGACCGGCGACCACGATGGCCAGCCAGGTGCGCAGCGCGATCAGGCCGACCCGGCGGTTGCCGGCGAGCAGCTGGGCGGACCCGGGCACCAGCAGGGTCATCACCATCAGGGACATCGCCCGACGGAAACGAACGCGCGTGGCGCGGTCGTCGAGGTTGCGCGACACCGCGGAGGCACCGTCGAGCATGCGGTCGCCAATCTGATCGGGGAAGTGAATGGCTCCGACCAGTATCACCAGTCACACCCGTCACATCCGGCTGCGACGCGCCGCCGGGGGTCAACCGCCGCGGTTCTCCCGGTGGTCGTCGATCTCGGTCTTGCGGGCGAGCCGGTGCGCGCGCCGGATCTCGGCCTCGCGGAGGCGCCGCGCCTCCTCGGGGGTCTCCGTCTCCAGGGCCGGGACCCGGCGTGAGGAGCCGCCGGCGTCGATCGCGACGAAGACGAAGTACGCCGAGGCGACGTGCAGCGGCTCGTCCGCCGCGCTCCCCCAGGGCTGCGCCTCGACCCGGACTCCGATCTCCATCGACGACCGCCCCGCCCAGTTGACCTGGGCGTAGGTGCGCACGATGTCGCCCACGTGGACGGGCTCGAGGAACACCATGTCGTCCATCGCCGCGGTGACCGCGGGGCCACCGCTGTGCCGGTGCGCGACCGCTCCGGCGGTGGAGTCGGCGAGCTTCATGATCTCGCCGCCGTGCACGTTGCCGAGCAGGTTCGCCTCGCTCGCGTGGGTCATCATCGCCAGCGACACCCGCGAGTACGACGCGGGGCGGGTGGCGGGCGCGGAAGCCGGGGAGGTCACCCGCCGCACGGTAGCGTCTGACCTCATGATCACCCCAACACGCTGCTCGCTGCGCTCGCACCGCGCCGGGGACCCCGATTGAGTGACCGGCCACGGGGATCAGGCAAGCCCCAGGAGGGCACTCCCGAGTACGACTGGCTCTACGGCCAGGGCGGGAAGCCCACCCCCGGCGACCAGACCCGGGTGGTCCCCCAGGTCGGCACCCCGCGGCCCGACCAGACCCGGGTGATGCCGGTGGTCCCGCGCGGCTCCGGCAGCACCGCCCCGCCGGCCCCGCCGACCGCTCCCCCGCGCACCCCGGGACCGCCCCCGCCACCGGGTCGGCCCAGCCGCTCCCGCCCGCGCTTCCGCCTGGGGTGGGTCAAGTGGGTGCTCCTGGCCTGGCTGGTGTTCCTGATCGTGGTGCCGCTCTGGGCCTGGAGCAAGGTCGACAAGGTCGACGCCTCACCCAACGGCGAGCGCCCGCCGGAGCAGGACGGCACGACGTACCTCCTGGTGGGCAGCGACTCCCGCGACGACCTCACCGAGGAGGAGCGCAAGGAGCTCGGCACCGGCGGCGAGGTCGGGCAGCGGACCGACACGATCATGCTGCTGCACACCGGGTCCGGCCCCGACCTGCTGATGTCGATCCCCCGTGACTCGATCGTCGAGGTGCCCGGGCACGGGGAGACCAAGATCAACGCGGCGTACGCCTTCGGCGGGCCGAAGCTGCTGGTGCGCACCATCGAGCAGGAGACCGGCATCCGGATCGACCACTACGTCGAGATCGGCCTCGGCGGCTTCGTCAGCGTCGTCGACGCGGTGGGCGGCATCACCATCTGCCCGACCCAGGACATGAAGGACCCCCTGGCCAACCTCGACATCGAGAAGGGCTGCCAGGAGGCCGACGGCGCGGTGGCGCTCGGCTATGCGCGGTCCCGGCACACCGTCGGGTCTCGGCGACATCGACCGCGCCAAGCACCAGCGCGAGGTCGTCTCGGCCGTGGGCGACGAGGCGGTCTCGCCGTGGTCGGTGCTCAACCCGGTGCGCTACTTCCGGCTCAACGCCGCGATGCCCGACTTCTTCACGGTCAGCGAGGGCACCAACCCGATCGACATGGCGCGGTTCGCCTGGGCGATGACCCGCGTGGACGGCACGAAGGGCCTGACCTGCGGCGTGCCGATCGCCGACCTGGCCGTCAACTGGGACGCCGAGCGGTCGCAGCAGCTGTTCGACCTGATCATCGACGACGACACGGACAGCATCCCCGAAGGCCTCTGCACGCCCTCGGGGATCGCTCGTCAGTAGCCGGTTACTTCGCCAGGAAGTCGAGCAGCACCCGGTTGAACTCGTCCACGTGGCTGACGTTGATGCCGTGCGGGCCCTGCTCGACGACGTGCAGCTCGCTGCCGGGGACGGCGGCGTGCGCCTTCTGGCCGGACACCTCGAGGGGGACGATGCCGTCGGAGTCCCCGTGGATGACCAGCAGCGGCACCGACACCTTGGCCAGGTCGGACGTGAAGTCGGTGACCCACGAGCCGATGCAGTCGGCCGCGGCGTTCTCCTCGGCCTGGGCGCCGAGCGCGAGGGCGTCCTGGCGCTGCGCCTCGGTCACCTTGAGGTCGTCGCCCGCGGAGAAGAAGCCGGTCAGGAACCCGTCCAGGAACGCGTCCTTGTCGGCGCGCAGCTGTCCCTGCAGGCCGGCCACGTCCTCGGCGGTGAGCGCACCGTCGGGGTGGTCGTCGTCCTTGAGCAGGTTCGGCGGGATCGCCGCCGCCAGGACGAGGCTGCGCACCCGGTCCTCGCCGTACGTGCCGACGTAGCGGGCGACCTCGCCGCCGCCCATCGAGAAGCCCACCAGGCTGGCGTCGCGCAGGTCGAGCTCGGTCATCAGCGCGTCCAGGTCGCCGGTCAACGTGTCGTAGTCGTACGACGAGTCGGTGCCGGGCTTGCCGGACTGCCCGAAGCCGCGGCGGTCGTAGGTCACGACCCGGTAGCCCGCGCCGGTCAGCGCCGGCACCTGCTCGGACCAGGACGCGCCGCTCAGCGGCCAGCCGTGGATCAGCACGACCGGGCGACCCTCACCCCCGGTGTCCTCGTAGTGGATCTCGACCGGGCCGGACGTGAGCGTTGCCATGGGCTTCCTCTCCTCGGTTGCGGGTGCACCTGCCAACGTATCCATCCCGCCCCGCGAGGCAACCCACCCGAGCGGAGGGATCCTCAGCGCCGGTCGCTGATCCGCACCGCCTTGCCCAGCGAGCGCGCCAGCGCGCCGGGCTCGACCACCTCGACGGCGGCGGTCACCCCGATCCGCTGCTTGATCCGGTCGGCGAGCCGGGCGCCGAGGGCGCCGCGGTCGGTGACCCCGGGCGCCGCCTCCACCTGCACGGTCAGCTCGTCGAGGTTCCCCGGCCGCTCGAGCACGCAGAGGTAGTGCGGCGTGAGGCCCTCGATGGTGAGCAGCTGCTCCTCGATCTGGCTCGGGAACACGTTCACCCCGCGGACGATCATCAGGTCGTCGGTGCGGCCGGTGACCTTCTGCATCCGTCGGAACGCCGGGTACGCCGTGCCCGGGAGCAGCCGGGTCAGGTCGCGGGTCCGGTAGCGGACCACCGGCATCGCCTGCTTGGTGAGGCTGGTGAAGACCAGCTCACCCTCCTCCCCGTCGGGCAGCACCGCGCCGGTGACCGGGTCGATGATCTCGGGCAGGAAGTGGTCCTCCCACACGTGCAGCCCGTCCTGGGTCTTCCCCGACTCCTGGGAGACCCCGGGACCCATCACCTCGGACAGCCCGTAGATGTCGACCGCCCGGATCCCGCTGCGCTCCTCGACCGACGCCCGCATCTCGTCGGTCCACGGCTCGGCGCCGAAGATGCCGACCTCCAGCGACGACGCCCGCGGGTCGATCCCCTGGCGCTCCATCTCGTCGAGGATCGCGAGGAAGTACGACGGCGTCACCATGATCACCCGCGGCCCGAAGTCGGCGATGAGCTGCACCTGCCGCTCCGTCATGCCGCCGCTGATCGGCACCACCGTGCAGCCCAGACGCTCGGCGCCGTAGTGGGCCCCGAGACCGCCGGTGAACAACCCGTAGCCGTAGGCGACGTGGACCAGGTCTCCCGGGCGGCCGCCCGCGGCCCGGATCGACCGGGCCATCACCTCGGCCCAGGTGTCGAGGTCCGCCGCGGTGTAGCCGACCACGGTCGGACGGCCCGTCGTACCGCTGCTGGCATGCACGCGCGAGACCTGCTCGCGCGGCACGGCGAACATGCCGAACGGGTAGTTGTCGCGCAGGTCGGCCTTGGTGGTGAAGGGCAGGTGCCCGAGGTCGCCGAGGTCCCGGACGTCGTGCGGTCGGAGCCCCGCCTCGTCGAAGGCCGCGCGATAGTGCGGCACCTTCTCGTAGGCCCGGGTCAGGCTCTCGCGCAGCCGCTGGAGCTGCAGCGCTTCGAGCTCGGGACGCGTCAGATCGGGGATCTCGCCGGCCATCGGGTCAGGCTAGCGGCCCTGCTTCGGGGTGATGTGCTGTCGTCGCGGCTGACCTAGGTTGCCGAGCATGACCACACCTGCGAACGAGGAACGACCCGTCGACCTGGAAGAGGTGCCCGCCGAGGAGGACCTGTCGCCGGCCGACGTGGCCGACCGGCTCGAGGAGGATCCCGAGGACCAGCCCAACCGGGTGGACCCCGACTACGCGGCCGACGAGGGCGACCCGGTCTGAGCGACCAGGCGGAGCCGTTCGACCAGGCTGCTGAGCTGGCGGGAGACCTGGGTCTGGGTGACCCCGATCTCGGTCCCGATCTCCGCCTGGGTGCAGCCCCGGACGTAGCGCAGCTCGAGGATGCGCCGCTCCCGGGAGCTGAGGCCCCGCACCAGGGACCGCAGCGTCACCCGCGCCTCGACCCGGGCGTAGCCGGGCTCGTCCCAGCCGAGGCGTGACAGCGCGCTCTCCTCGTCCGATCCGGCGGCGTCCAGCGAGGCGGGGGCGAAGCAGCCGAGCGCCGCCAGCGCCTCGACGACCCGGTCGGTCCCGACGTCGAGGTGCTCGGCGATCTCCGCGGGTGTGGGCGGTCGGCCGAGGGCGCGGTGCAGCTCGGTCTCCGCGGCCGTGACCCGGGCCTGGAGCTCCTGGATCGAGCGCGGCGGCCGGACCATCCAGCCCGCGTCCCGGAAGTGCCGACGCAGCTCGCCGCGGATCGTCGGCACGGCGTAGCCCAGGAAGTCGGTGTCGCGGGCGGTGTCGAAGCGGCGGACCGCCTTCAGCAGCCCGAGGCTGGCGACCTGCTGCAGGTCCTCCAGGGCGATGCCGCGGCCGCGGTAGCGCGACGCGATCTCGGTGGCCACCCGCAGGTTGAGCCGCACGACCTCGTCCTCGAGGGCGGCTCGGTCGGCCGGCCCGGCGTCGCGGAGCCGCACCAGCGCGGACGCGGTCGCCTCGCGGCGTTCGGCCTCGGACTCCACGGCACCTCCCGATCGGCACGTCGACGGCGCTGCTGCGCCGTGCGACCAGCCAAGCACCGGGCGCCGGAGGGTCGGCACCCCCCAGCGGGTGGGGCTCGGGCCGAGCTCAGCCGCGACCCACGGCCCGCTCGAGCTCGGCCTTGGTCATCGAGGAGCGGCCCCTGACGTTCTTCTTGCGCGCCTCCGCGTACAGCTGGGCCTTGGTGCGCCCGCCCGGCCCGCGGTGCGACCGCAGGCCACCGCGGCGCGAGGACGAGAGGTCGTCGGTCGAGGTGCGGCTGGCCTGCCGGGCCTCGCCGGCGCGGGCCCGCTCCTTGTTCACGGTGCGCGCCGCGATCTCCTGGGCCTGGTCCTCGGAGCGGCCGCTGTCCTCCAGGCCGTCCTTGATGTGCTCGTACTGACGCTCCCGCTTCTTGCTCCATCCCTGTTGTGGCATGCCGTCGTCGTACCCGGCCGATCTCGCGCGGCATGCCCCTCAGGATGCGTGGGTACGTTGGTCGTATGGCCGACACGCTGGTTCTGGACGTCGACGGAACGCTCGTCGACACCGTGTACGAGCACACCGTGGCGTGGGCGCGGGCGTTCGCCGACGTCGGCCTCGCCGTACCGGCGCTACCGGCTGCATGCCGCCATCGGCATGAGGGCGGACCTGCTGGTGGCCGCAGGTCGCCGGCGACGCCGCCGAGCGAGCGGTGGGGACGAGGTGCGCGCCCTCCACGCCGCCGAGTTCGAGCGGCTCGCCGTCCGGCTGCGGCTGCTGCCCGGCGCCGACCGGGTGATCGGCGAGCTGCAGGGGCGTGGACACCTGGTCGTGGTGGCGTCGTCCGGGAGTCGGACGGACACCGAGCGGGCGCTCGAGGAGGTGCCGGACTCGGCGCTCCTCGACGCGGTGGTGACCGGCGACGACCTCGAGCACGGCAAGCCGGCGCCGGACCTCCTCGACGCCGTGCTGGCGCGCGTCGGCGGCGGTTCGGCCGTCGTCGTCGGGGACTCACCGTGGGACGGACGCGCGGCCCGGGAGCGGGGTCACCTCGCCGTCGGCGTCCTCACCGGGGGCTTCTCGGCGGCCGACCTCCGGGCCGCGGGGGCCGACCTGGTCTTCGAGAACCTCGACGAGATGCTGGCCTCAGCCGACCTCGGAGGTCGTCGGCGCTCCCCCGTCTGAGCCCGCGGTGGTGAAGAAGGAGATCTTGCCGTCCGCCTCGAGCACGGCGAGGTCGACCTCTCCGAGGCGGCGGATGCCCTGCTGCCGCGCCGCGGCGATCAGGTCGGTGTCGGAGAGTCGTTGCCGTCGAGCGGCGGCCTCGAGGATGGCCCCGTCCCGCATCACCACCACCGCCGTGCCGTTGACGAGCCCCCGCACGCGGGGGAAGCGCCACTGCACGTAGGAGAGCGCGATGGTCAGCAGCGCGAACACACTGACCGCCAGCACTCCTCCGGTGACCGAGAAGTCCTGCTGGGTGACCGCCTGCTGCACCAGGTCGCCCATGGTGACGTAGAGCAACAGCTCGAAGGTGCTGAGCTCGCCGAGCGTGGTCCGGCCGACGATGCGGGTCACCGCCCACAGGAACACGAACATGACGGCGGCGCGGACGACGATCTCCACGGGGGTCGCTCCTCTCGAGGCTCAGGGCAGCAGGCGGGTGCTGAGGTCGACCGAGACCAGGGGTGTCGTGCCGTCGACGACGGCCACCCGCGCCGCGGCGCCACGCTGGCTGGACGGCTGGATGTAGGCGTCGTACTCGACGACGAAGGTGTCCGCCTCCGGCGCGGCGAAGGTCAGGTAGAGGGTCGAGGCGTCCCGGGTCTCCTCGCTCGGCTCGGGGTGGAAGCCCTGGGTCTCGAACAGGTCGAAGTAGCTGCCCGTCACGGCCAGGGTGATCTCCTTGCCGAAGCCGTCGGGGTGCTCGACCGTGACTTGCCACGGCGTGTCCAGCCCGGCCCGCGCCGCCGCCGGGTAGCGCACCGTCAGGCGGTAGCCGTTGCCCTCCGCCTCGACCTCGTCGGTGTGCACGCCCAGCAGGCCGACCAGTGCCGCGACGACGACGACCAGCAGCGCGGACGCGGCGACGCGCCGGAACCAGAGCGCGCGGGTCTGCCCGTGGTCGTCGATACCCGCGACCGTGGTGCCGGACCGAGGAGAGGTGTCCATCGGCCCGAGTGAAGCACCGGGGCCGCGCCGCCACCACGCCCCGAAGGAGGGTCAGAGCGTGCGGTCGAGCAGGTCCCGCAGGGCCGCGAAGTGCCGCTCCGTGGCCGCGGCGTCGTACGGCGCGGTGTCGGCCATGGTGTAGCCGTGCGCGGCGCCGGCGTACACCTCGTTGGTGTAGGTGAGTCCGGCGTCGGTCAGGGCGCGGCCGAGCGCCTCGACCGCCTCCGGAGGCATCGAGCGGTCCCGGTCGGCGTGGCCGTAGACGAACTCGGCGCGCGCGGCGGGCAGGGTCAGGTGCGGGCTGGTCGGCGCGTCGGTGACCAGGCCACCGCCGTGGAAGCCGCCGACCGCGACGACGTGGTCGGACGCGACCGCCGCCGCCCGGGTGGCCAGCCGGGCGCCCATGCAGTAGCCGGTGACCCCGATCGGGCCCGTGGCGTGCTCGAGCAGCGCCGCGACCCAGAGCCGGGTGTCCGGGTCGGACTTGTCGGGGGTCAGCGCGCGCGACGCGGACCATCGCGCCGCGGAAGAACTCCTCGCGGTTCGCGGGCACGGTGAGATCGGTGGTCGGGGCCAGGTCCGCCGCCCGACCGTCCCGGTGGAACACGTTCGGGGCGAGCACGACGTACCCCCACGACGCGATCCGGTCGGCCATCTCCTCGATCCGCGGCCGCAGCCCGATCGCGTCGACGAAGAGCAGCACCCCGGGGTGGTCGTCGTCGTCCGGCCGGGCCAGGTAGGCCTCGGCCGGTCCGTCGGGCGTGTCGATCTCGAGGCTGCGCCCCATCAGAGCTCCGACTGGATGCCCGCCAGGAGCTGGCGGGCCATCACGATCCGCTGCACCTGGTTGGTGCCCTCGTAGATCTGGGTGATCTTCGCGTCGCGCATCATCCGCTCGACCGGGTAGTCGCGGGTGTAGCCGTAGCCGCCGAGGATCTGCACCGCGTCGACGGTGACGGCCATCGCCACGTCCGAGGCGAAGCACTTGGCGGCGGCGCCGAAGAAGGTGAGGTCCTTGGCATTGCGCTCGGAGCGGCCGGCGGCGGCGTAGGTGAGCTGGCGGGCGGCCTCGATCTTCATCCCCATGTCGGCGAGCATGAACTGCAGGCCCTGGAAGTCCGCGATCGGCTTGCCGAACTGGGTCCGCTCCCCGGCGTAGTGCAGCGCGTGGTCGAGCGCGCCCTGGGCGACCCCGACCGCCTGGGCGGCGATGGTGACCCGGGTGTGGTCGAGGGTGCGCATCGCGGTCTCGAAGCCGGTGCCCTCCGCGCCGATCATCCGGTCCGCGGGGATGCGCACCTTGTCGAGGTAGACCTCGCGGGTCGGGGAGCCCTTGATGCCGAGCTTCTTCTCCGGCGCCCCGAACGACACCCCCTCGTCGGACCGCTCCACCACGAACGCCGAGATGCCCTTGGCCCGCGCGCCGGGGTCGGTCACCGCCATCACCGTGTAGAACTCGGACTCGCCGGCGTTGGTGATCCAGCGCTTCACCCCGTCCAGCACCCAGGCGTCCCCGTCGCGGACCGCCCTGGTCTTCATCGAGACCGCGTCGGAGCCTGCCTCGGGCTCGGAGAGGCAGTAGGAGAAGCCGCCCTCACCGGCCGCCAGCCGGGTGAGGTACTTCTGCTTGAGCTCCTCCGACCCGGCCAGCATCACCGGCAGCGACCCGAGCTTGTTCACCGCCGGGATCAGGCTCGAGGACACGCACGCGCGCGCCACCTCCTCGATCACCAACGCCGTGGCGAGCGCGTCGGCGCCGGCGCCGCCGTACTCCTCGGGGACGTGCGGCGCGTGGAAGTCCGCCGCCGTCAGCGCCTCGGCCGCCTCGCGCGGGTAGCGCGCCTCCTCGTCGACCGCCGCGGCGTACGGCGCCACCTTCGCGTCGCACAGCGACCGCACCGCCTCGCGGATCGCCTGGTGCTCCTCGGTGAGGCCGTAGAGAGGGGCGTCGTTGCTGTCGGGCATGCTCGAATCCTATGAGCGGGCCACGCCTCGTGGCCGGGCTACCGTGGTGACATGTCCCACGACTGGCAGGACCCCGAGGCGGTCGCGTTCATGCTCGACGAGGCCAAGACCTGGGCCGTCGTCGGGCTGTCCGGCAACCCGCGCCGGACGGCGTACTCCATCGCCCGGCTGCTGCAGGAACGCGGCAAGCGGATCGTGCCGATCCACCCCGATGCCCCGACGGTGCTGGGCGAGCAGGGCTACGCGACGCTGGCCGAGGTGCCCTTCCCGATCGACGTGGTCGACGTGTTCCGGCGCTCCGAGTTCGCGGGCGAGTTCGCCGACCAGGCCGTGGCGATCGGGGCGCGGGCGGTCTTCTTCCAGCTCGGCGTCATCGACGAGGCGGCGTTCGAGCGGACGACCGCGGCGGGGGTGCCGATGGTGATGGACACGTGTCCCGCTATCGAGTGGCGGCGACGCGAGAGCGCGCGGCGACCGTGAGCCGGACGGGTGCCGTGACCGTGCGCGCGAACTGCGAGCCGCCCGTGAGATGGCGGAAGCGGGGTGCTTGACCTGCGGGTGCCGCCCGGGCCGGGCGTGCCGGACGGGCTGGTCGTGCCCGCGGGCGAGCTGGTGGAGCGCTTCTCCCGGTCGCCGGGGCCGGGTGGGCAGTCGGTGAACACCACCGACAGCCGGGTCGAGCTCGAGTACGACGTGGCCGGGTCGCCGTCCCTGACCGACGCGCAGCGCCGGCGCGCGCTGCGCCACCTCGACGGCCGGCTCGTGGGCGGGCGGGTGGTGGTGGTGGCGTCCGAGCACCGCTCCCAGCACCGCAACCGGGTGGCCGCCCGCGAGCGACTGGCCGCCCTCCTCCGCGAGGCCGTCGCCCCGCCACCGCCGCCGCGGCGCCCGACGCGCCCGACCCGGTCCTCGCAGCGCCGCCGCCTCGACGCCAAGCGGCGCCGCGGCGAGACCAAGGCCCTGCGCGGCCGGGTCCGGGACTAGAAGCGGCGCACGACCGCCCCCGACGCCAGCGACACCAGGTGCTCGAGGGGCCCGGGACGGCGAGCGGCGGCGTACGCCGCGCCGATGCCCAGCACCACGAGCACGTGCCAGACGTAGGACTCGGGCCGCTCGGCGGGCCAGACGTCGGGCGTCTTCATCAGCACGTGCAACGAGTAGAGCGTGAGGGTCATCGCGCCCGCACCGAAGAGGACCGCGACGAAACGAACTCCCGACGGGGTTCAGCGCGCCGACCAGCAGCAGGCAGAGACCGATGACGAGCAGCGCGCTCCCGACGGTCTGCGCGAGGTCGAAGGGCGTTCCCGAGTGCGGGGCGACGACCAGCAGCCACTGCCAGGCACCGCCGGTCGGCGTGGTGCCGAACATGCCGTAGCCGATCCGGTCCAGGACGGTGTCCGCCGACTCCACCGTCGGCGGGTCCGAGACGAGGGCCGTGCGCACCCCGTCGAGCCGGGTGAGGGCTCCCGACACCACCGTCGCGAGAACGGCGAGCGCGGCGCCGACCGCGGCGACGGTCGCCTGCACCCGGCGCTGGGTCAGGTCCAGCCGCCCCAGCCCCATCCCGACGAGCAGGTAGGTCAGCCACGGCAGCACCGGGTAGTAGCCGGTGACCAGCAGCTCGCTGAGCAGCTGACCGGGATCCGCGAGCTGGCCGAAGGTCGGCGACTCGCTGCCGCGCCCGGGCAGGTGCGGACGGAGCAGGTGGGACAGCACCGGGGCGACCAGCAGCCAGGCACCGGCCAGCAGGAACAGTGCGCGGGCGCGCAGGCCCAGGAACGGCAGGCCGCAGAGGAAGAGCAGGCCGTAGTAGGTGAGGATCACCGCCAGCCCGGACTCGAGGCCGCCCAGCACCAGCCCGAGGAGCGCGACGAGCAGCGCGCGCACCGCCAGGCCGGCCGAGCGGGCGAGCCGCTCACGCCCGTGCACGGGACGGGTCCGGCCGGTCATCAGCGCCAGGCTCAGGCCGGCCAGCACCGCGAACAGCGCGGACGCGCGGCCGCCGGCGAGCGTCCTGGGAGAACGAGATCGTCCCGTCGAGGTCGGACTCACGCAGGACGTGCGTCGCCATCATGCCGAGCAGCGCCAGGCACCGCGCCAGGTCGATCCCGACCAGGCGGCTGGTGGAGGGACCGGAGGTCAGAAGCCGACCCTGCGGCCGGCCGTCTGCGACCGGACCGCGTCGCCCTTCTGCTCCGCCGTCCGGCGCAGCTCGTCCTGGAACTGGGTCATCCGGTCCCGGAGCCCGGCGTCGGACGCGGCCAGGACCCGCACCGCCAGCAGGCCCGCGTTGCGGGCGTTGCCGATCGCCACGGTCGCCACCGGCACGCCGGCGGGCATCTGCACGATGGAGAGCAGCGAGTCGAGGCCGTCCAGGTTCTTCAGCGGCACGGGCACGCCGATGACCGGGAGCGGCGTGACCGCGGCGAGCATCCCCGGCAGGTGGGCGGCGCCGCCGGCACCGGCGATGATCACCGCGAGGCCGCGGTCGGCGGCGGTCCGGCCGTAGTCCAGCATCGCCTCCGGCATCCGGTGCGCCGACACCACGTCGGCCTCGTAGGCGACGTCGAACTCCGCGAGGGCCTCGGCCGCCGCCTTCATCACCGGCCAGTCCGAGTCCGAGCCCATCACCACACCGACCTTGGGGCCGACCTGCGGATCACTCACTCTCGTCTCCCAACTCGCCGGCGAACCACGCGGCGGCGTGCCGCGCGCGTCCGAGGCAATCATCCAGGTCGTCCCCATAGGCGTTGACGTGGCCCACCTTGCGGCCCGGGCGCAGGTCCTTGCCGTACAGGTGCACCCGCAGCCGCGGGTCGCGCGCCAGGGCGTGCGGGAAGCCGTCCCAGAGGCGGCCGCTCTCGGCCGCGCCACCGAGGATGTTCACCATCACCGTCCAGGGCGCCCGCGCCGCGGGTGAGCCGAGCGGCAGGTCCATCACCGCCCGCAGGTGGTTCTCGAACTGCGACGTCACCGCGCCGTCCTGGGTCCAGTGCCCGGTGTTGTGCGGCCGCATGGCCAGCTCGTTGACCAGGATCCGGCCGTCGGTCGTCTCGAACAGCTCGACGGCCAGGATGCCGGTCACGTCGAGCGCACCGGCGACCCGGAGCGCGATCTCCTGCGCCTGCCCGGCCAGCGCGGGGTCGAGGTCGGGCGCCGGTGCGACGACCTCCCGGCAGATCCCGTCGGTCTGGGTGCTGGCCACGACCGGGTACGCCGCGGCCTGGCCGCTCGGGGCCCGCGCCACCAGGGCGGACAGCTCGCGCCGGAAGTCGACCAGCTCCTCGGCGAGGACCTCGACACCCGCCGCGGCGGCGGCCTCGAAGGCCGGCTCGCACTCGACGGCGGACCGCACCGTCCACACCCCCTTGCCGTCGTAGCCGCCGCGGGTGGTCTTGAGGACGGCCGGGAAGCCGAAGTCGGCCACCTCGGCCGGCGAGGTGACGGCCCGGTGCCGCGGGCAGGGCACCCCGAGCTCGGTGAGCCGGGCCCGCATCACGGCCTTGTCCTGCGCGTGCACCAGGGCGTCCGGCCCGGGACGGACCGCGACCCCGGCGTCGGCCAGGGCCCGCAGGTGCGCGGTGGGCACGTGCTCGTGGTCGAAGGTCACCACCGTGCAGCCCTCGACGACCGTCCGCAGCACGTCGAGGTCGCGGTAGTCGCCGACCACGTGGTCGGGGATCACCTGGGCGGCGGAGACGCCCTCCGCCTCGGCGAGCAGCCGCAGTGGCAGGGCCAGGGCGAGGGCCGGCTGCGCCATCATCCGGGCGAGCTGGCCACCGCCGATCACCGCCAGCACGGGAGCGCTCGAGGTCGTGGGGGCGTGGTCGGACACGCCGGTCAGGCTAGTGGCTGCGACCGGGTCCTAGCCGACCGCGGTCCGGCGCACGGCCGCGTGGCCGTTCACCGCGTGCCCGTGGGTCCCGCTGACGCCCCCGTTGACGCCCCCGTTGACGCTCGGCGTCCCGTTGGCGTGGGCCGGGCTGCCGGTCTCGAAGCGCAGACCCTTGCCGCGGATCGTGGTGATGAGCGTCGGCCGGCGGCTGTCGTCGCCCAGCTTGCGGCGCACCCAGCCCAGGTGCACGTCGATGGTCTTCGAGGAGGTCCAGAAGGTGGTGTCCCACACGTCGCGCATCAGCTGGTCCCGGGAGACGATCTTTCCGGCTTGCGACATCAGCGCGTGGAGGAGGTCGAACTCCTTGCGCGAGAACGTGATCTCGCTGTCCCCGCGCCACACTTGGCGGCTCTGCGGGTCCAGGCGGACGTCTTGGACGGTGTGCACGGACCAAAGGTAGGAATTACTCACCCCCCGCGAAGGGGTTTTGGCAGAAGTTTTCCTTCTGGGCTGGACCAGACCCCGCGCGTCGGCGCAGGTCAGAGGCGGCGCACGGAGACCGGTTCGACCAACCCGAAGCCCCGCACGGGACGTGCGGTGAGCCGCCTCGTCTCGTAGCGCTCGGGCGGCAGCAGCGCCGCGGTGGTGTCGTCGACGATCACCCGGTTGCGCCGGGCCACGGCGGTCAGCCGGGCGGCCATGTTCACCGGCGGGCCGAACACGTCGCCCAGCCGCATGATCACCGAGCCGCTCGCCAGGCCGACGCGGACGTCGGGCATCCGGGGGTCCCGGCCGATGACGGTGATGATCCCGTCGGCGGTCTCGAGCGCCTCCTCGACGTCCTCGTGCACGAACAGCACCGAGTCGCCGATGCTCTTGATCACCCGGCCGCCGTGGGCCGACACGACGTCGTGGCAGCGCGACTCGAACACCTCGATGAGGTCCCCGAGCCGCTCCTCCTCGAGCCGGTTGGACAGCTCGGTGAAGGCCACGATGTCCGCGAACCCGACGGTCACCAAGGTGGTGTGCAGGTCCTCCTCGTTGGCGCCGAGCGCCTCCACCCGGGCCGCGGCGGCCGCGAGGTGGCGGCGCCACGCGTAGATGAGCAGGCTCTCGAAGGGGCCGTTGACGGTCTCGACGAGCCGCAGCGCGGAGCCGAGCCGGCTCCCGGTGGCCTGCTCGCCGGCCTCCATCTCCTCGACCCGGCCGATCAGCGTGGCGACCTCCCAGTCGGCCAGCCTGGCCATCGTCTGGCCCACGGCGCGGGTGAGGTTCACCGCCATGTCGAAGTCGATGGCACCGCTCTCGACCACCTCCGCCACCCGGGTCACGGCGGCGGCGTCGGCGCGGGTGAAGGCCTGCTCGTTGACCCGCTCGGGGAAGCCGAGCGCCCGCCAGAGACGGCGGGTCTGCTCGACGGTCAGGCCCGTCTCGAAGGCGACCGCGGTCGCGTCGAGCACGAAGTCCTCGCCGAGGATCGCGCGCTCCAGCCCCTCGCGGGTGAAGGGCCGCTCGGGCTCGCCCTCAGGACCCATCGTCCCCGCGTCCGCCCGTCGAGAGGCGGTGCAGCTCGTCGGCCACCAGCTTCTGGACGTGCTCGACCTTCGGGATGTCGAAGAGCAGGACCCGGCCCTGCTCGCTGGCGTCCGACACGACGAGCGTCCCGCAGCCGAACACCCGGTCGATCACGCCGATCTCGAAGTCCACGCCGCTGATGCGGTTCAGCGGGATGGTGCGGCCCTCGCGGGCGATGAAGCCGGTGCGCTTGACGAAGCGCCGGTTGGTGAACGTGTAGGTCGTGGTGACCCAGTCGACCACGGGCCGGACCACGAACCAGAACAGCAGGGCTGCGGCGAGCACCCAGATCACCACCTGGAGCGGGGTCGCCTCGCTGGCCAGCGAGCTCAGGACGATGGCGACGACCACGACGACGATCCCGATCAGCACGGGCCGGATCAGCGCCTTGGGGTGCGTGCGGGTGGTGACGACGACGTGCTCACCGTCGTTCAGCAGGTGCTCCGGGAAGGTCACGGGAGTGATCCTCTCACCGGGCCACCCGGACGTGCACCACATCGCCGGCGCCGACGGTGATCGGCCCGGACGGCCCGTCCACCACCAGGCCACCGCCCGGCGCGATGCCGGTCGCGACTCCGGTGAAGGGCTCCCCGGCCGGCAGCTCGACCCGGACGGACCGGCCCACCGTGGTGCAGAGCGAGGCGTACGCCGCGTGCAGGCCGGACCCCTGCGGGCTGCCTCCGGCGGCCAGCCACCCGTCGTACTCCCGGCGGAGCGAGCGCAGGAGGGTGACCAGCAGGTCGGTGCGGTCGACGACGACGCCGGCCTCGGCGAGCGACGTCGCGGTGTCGAGGCCCAGCTCGGCCCGGGTGGTGGACACGTTGATGCCGATGCCGACCACCGCGGCCGGGCCCGGTCGAGGTCTCGACCCGCTCGACGAGGAGCCCGGCGACCTTGGCGTCCCCGAGGAGGACGTCGTTGGGCCACTTGAGGTCCGCCGGCGCCCCGGCCTCGCGCAGGGCGCGGGCGACGGCGACGCCGGTGAGCAGCGGCAGCCAGGGCCACGCCAGGGCCTCCACCCGCGGCCGCAGCAGCACCGACTGGGTCAGCGCCGACCGGGCCGGGGTGGTCCAGGTCCGCCCCAGGCGGCCGCGGCCGGCGGTCTGGTGCTCGGCCACGACCACCAGACCCTCGGGCGCCCCCGCGCGGGCCCGTTCGGCGACCAGGGCGTTGGTGGACGGCGTCGCCTCCACCACCTCGACGTCGTACGCGTCGCCCAGCGCCTCGCGGGCACGGGCCGGTTCGAGGGGCAGCCGCTCTGCTTGGTGATCCGTCACGCGCACTAGATTGACGCATGTGAGTGCTGACGCGGAGTCCGAGGTCGAGATCGACATCCACACCACCGCCGGGAAGCTGGCCGATCTCGAGCGTCGCCTGGACGAGGCGGTGCACGCGGGCTCGGCCAAGGCCGTGGAGAAGCAGCACGCCAAGGGCCGCAAGACCGCCCGCGAGCGCATCGAGCTGCTCTTCGACGAGGGCTCGTTCGTGGAGCTCGACGAGCTGGCCCGGCACCGGGCCACCGGCTTCGGGCTGGAGCAGAACCGCCCCTACGGCGACGGCGTGGTGACGGGCTACGGCACCGTCGAGGGTCGCCAGGTGTGCGTGTTCTCCCAGGACTTCACCGTGTTCGGCGGCTCGCTGGGCGAGGTGTACGGCGAGAAGATCACCAAGGTGATGGACCTGGCGATCAGGACCGGCTGCCCGATCATCGGCATCAACGAGGGCGCCGGCGCCCGCATCCAGGAGGGCGTCGTCTCGCTGGGGCTGTACGGCGAGATCTTCCGCCGCAACGTGCACGCCTCCGGGGTGATCCCGCAGATCTCGATGATCATGGGCTCCTGCGCCGGCGGGCACGTCTACTCCCCCGCGGTCACCGACTTCACGGTGATGGTCGACGGCACCTCCAACATGTTCATCACCGGCCCCGACGTGATCAAGACCGTCACCGGCGAGGACGTCTCGATGGAGGACCTCGGCGGCGCGCGCACCCACAACACCAAGTCCGGCAACGCGCACTACATGGGCTCCGACGAGGACGACGCGATCGAGTACGTCAAGGCGCTGCTGTCCTACCTCCCGCAGAACAACCTGGACCCGGCCCCGGCGTACGCCGAGCCCGCCGTGGAGGAGGTGACCGACCTGGACCGGGCCCTCGACGCGCTGATCCCGGACTCCCCCAACCAGCCCTACGACATGCGTGAGGTGATCACCGCCGTCCTGGACGACGAGGAGTTCCTCGAGGTCCAGGAGCTGTTCGCTCCCAACCTGGTGGTCGGCTTCGGCCGGGTCGAGGGCCACTCGGTCGGCGTGGTCGCCAACCAGCCCCTGCAGCTGGCCGGCACCCTCGACATCGACGCCTCGGAGAAGGCGGCCCGCTTCGTGCGGTTCTGCGACGCGTTCAACCTGCCGGTGCTGACCTTCGTGGACGTGCCCGGCTTCCTGCCCGGCACCGACCAGGAGTGGAACGGCATCATCCGCCGTGGCGCCAAGCTGATCTACGCCTACGCCGAGGCCACCGTCCCGCTGGTCACCGTGATCACCCGCAAGGCCTACGGCGGCGCCTACGACGTGATGGGCTCCAAGCACCTCGGCGCCGACATCAACGTCGCCTGGCCCTCCGCCCAGATCGCGGTGATGGGCGCCCAGGGCGCCGTCAACATCTTGTACCGCAAGGAGCTCGCCGCCGCCGACGACCCCGCCGCGGCCCGGGCGGAGTTCACCGCCCGCTACGAGGACACCCTCGCCAACCCGTACGTCGCCGCCGAACGCGGCTACATCGACGCCGTGATCGCGCCCCACGAGACCCGTCTGGAGATCGTCCGCTCGCTCCGGCTGCTGCGCTCCAAGCGCGCGACGCTGCCGGCGAAGAAGCACGGGAACATCCCGCTGTGAGCGACCGAGACGAGCGAGGCACGAGCGAGCGACCGAGCGAACAATCCAAGGCTGTGAGCGACCGAGACGAGCGAGGCACGAGCGAGCGACCGAGCGAACAATCCAAGGCTGTGACGCGGCCAGCCCGGTGACAGACCGGCCCGCGCTGCGGATCCTCACCGCCGGACGCGACCGACGAGGAGGTCGCCGCGCTCGTGGCGGTGTTCGCCGCCCTCGGCCCGGCCGGTGAGCGCGGCGCCGGCCAGCCCCGCGCCCGGAGTGGAACGCACCGCACCGCCTGGTCCGGGTCGCCCACCCGCACGGTCCGGGCGGCTGGCGCGCCAGCGGCCTCCCGCGCTGACCTACCAGCGCGCGGTCTGACCGGGTCGGAGCCGCACCAGCCGGTCCTCCAGCCCCCGCCGGGTGAGCTCCTCGGCGAACCGACGCCCGTTCTCCACGGCCCAGCGCGGGATGCCGGGCCGCAGGTCCTCCGGGGAGTAGGTGCCCCAGTGGATGGGGAGGACCAGGCGCGGGTCGACCCGCGCCACCGCCTCGGCGGCGCGCGCCTCGTCGAGGTGGCCGGGACCGAGCCTGCGCCACCAGCCCGAGATCGGGATCGCCGCGAGGTCGATGCGGTCGAGGTCCGCCATCGCGTCGAACAGGTCGGTGTCCCCGGCGAAGTAGAGCCGGCGGCCGGCCCGCTCCAGCACGTAGCCCACCGTCTCGGTGCTGCCGCGATCGCGCTTGTTCCGGCCGCCGTGGTGGAGCGCATCGGTCACGCTGAGCGCGACGCCGGCCACGTCCAGGGCGTCGCCCGGCCGGACCTCGACGACCCGTCCCAGACCCAGCCCCTCGACGTACGGCGCCGCCCCGCGCGGCACCACGACCGGCACCCCCGGGGAGGTGCGGGCCACGAGCCGCAGCGACCGCCGGTGCAGGTGGTCGGCGTGCGCGTGCGAGATCGCGACCAGGTCGGCCCGGCGCACGGCCGCGTCGGGGAGCGGCCCCCTGCGTCGCAGGCGCCCCTGCCGCCGGGTGAGCAGCGGGTCGAGCAGCACCCGGACACCGTCCACCTCCACCAGCACGCCGGCGTGCCCGAGCCAGGTCACCTCAGCCATGCGACGGGACGCCTCAGGCCGGCTTGACCGCCAGCACCCAGCACTTCGCGTCGAGCAGCACCTGCTGGGCGACGCTGCCCATGATCATCTTCCCGACCGGGGTGCGGTGCCGGAGACCGATGACGAGCACCTCGGCCGCCGTCTCGTCGACGACCCGCAGCATCTCCTGGGCCACGTCGGTGCCCATCGCCTGCCGCACCTCGTGGGCCACCCCACTGCCCGCGAGCCGCTCCTCCAGGTCGGCCAGCCCGGCCTCGCCGACGTAGCGCCGGTCGACGAGCGCGTCGCCCTTGGTCGCGTTGACGACCACCAGGTCGGTGCCGCGCCGGCCGGCCTCCTCGATGCCGGCGGCCAGCGCGGCCTCGCCGTACGGGTCCGGGATGTAGCCCACCACGACGGTCATCGGGAGACCTCCTCGTTGTCGGAGTCCTGCGCGAGCACCTCGTCGGGCGTGCGGAGCCGGGCGACCACGATCGGCAGCACGATCGCCAGCGCGATGAGGACCCAGACGAAGATCCCCAGCCCCTCGTTGAACAGCCCGCTGAGGTCGCCGCCCGACAGGTCGAGCGCCTCGCGGAGCTTGACCTCCATCAGCGGCCCGAGGATGACGCCGAGGATCAGCGGCAGCACCGGGATCCCGAAGCGGCGGATCATGAACCCGATCGCGCCGAAGAACACCAGCAGCGCCAGGTCGAAGGGGTCCTGGTTGACGCTGTAGGCGCCCAGCGAGGCGAAGAAGAGGATCCCGGCGTAGAGCTGCGGGCGCGGGATGCGGAGCAGCTTGGCCCACAGCGGCGCCAGCGGCAGGTTGATGACCAGCAGCAGGGCGTTGCCGATGAGCAGGCTGGCCAGCAGCGTCCACACCAGGTCGGGCTGGTCGGCCAGCAGGGTCGGGCCGGGCTGGATGCCGTAGGTCTGCATCGCCGCCAGCAGCACCGCCGCCGTGGCGGTCACGGGCAGCCCGAGCGCGAGCAGCGGCACGAACATGCCCGCCGCGCTGGCGTTGTTGGCCGCCTCGGGGCCGGCGACGCCCTCGATCGCGCCCTCGCCGAACTCGTCGGCGGTGCCCTTGCGGCGCCGCGAGCTTGCGCTCGGTGATGTAGGACAGGAAGGTCGGCGTCTCGGCGCCGCCGGCCGGCACCGCGCCGAACGGGAAGCCCAGCGCGGTCCCGCGCAGCCACGGTCCCCACGAGCGCCGCCAGTCGTCGCGGCCCATGAAAGGGCGGCCGACGGGGATCACGTCGATCGGCTTGCGGCGCAGGTGCGCGGCGGTCCAGAACGCCTCGCCCATCGCGAACACCCCGACGGCGACGACGACGATGCCGATGCCGTCGGCGAGCTCGAGGCATCCCTCCGGTGAGTCGGGCCTGGCCGGTGGAGAGGTCGAGCCCGACCAGCCCGATGGTGAGCCCGATGAACAGGCCGATGAAGCCGCGGATCTTGGAGGTGCCCAGCACGCTGCTGACCAGCACGACCGAGAACAGCATGATCGCGAAGTACGACGGCGCGCCGATCTTCACCGCCTGCTCGGCGATCGAGGGCATGAAGAAGGCGACCAGCAGGGTGCCGATGGTGCCGGCGATGAACGAGCCGATCGCGGCGGTCGCCAGCGCCTGCGCGGCGCGCCCGCGCTTGGCCATCTTGTTGCCCTCGATGGCGGTCATCACCGACGCGGACTCGCCCGGGGTGTTGAGCAGGATCGAGGTGGTCGAGCCGCCGTACATGCCGCCGTAGTAGATGCCGGCGAACATGATCAGCGACTGGGTCGCCTCGAGGCCGTAGGTCACCGGCAGCAGCAGCGCGACCGCCATGGCCGGGCCGATGCCGGGGAGCACGCCGACGAAAGTGCCGAGCAGGACGCCGATGGCATGCGTAGCCGAGGTTCTCGAGCGTCAGCGCGCTCTGGAAGCCGTCGAGAAGCAGGTTGAGGGTGTCCATCAGAGGAGCCCGTCCAGGATCCCCGGCGGGAGCGGGACCCCGAGGCCGACGTAGAAGAAGTACCAGCTGGACACCGACAGCACCGCGCCCACGAGCACGTCGCGCAGCAGCGTCTTGCTGCCGAGCGCCCACGCGCAGCCCGCGAAGAGCAGCGCCCCGGTGATCGCCCAGCCGAGCAGGTTCACCAGCAGGATGTTGAGCACCAAGATGCCGACCAGCTTGCCGACGGTGACCCAGTCGGGCGGCGTGGTCAGGTCGATGTCCTCCCCGGCCTCGGCCTCGGCGACGTCACCGCGCGCGGTCATCACCGCCAGCAGCACGGCCAGGACGACCATCCCGGCGCCGATCAGGTAGGGGAACACCCGCGGCCCGATCGGGTCGCCGAACCCGACGTTGAGGCCGCGGGCGTCGATGATCGTGTAGACCCCGACCAGGAACAGCCCCGCCGCCAGGAGGTACTGGCTCTTGTCGACGGTGCCCGGCGGAGGCGTGGCGGCCTCGCTCGTGCCTGGTTCGTCTCGGTCGCTCACAGGCTTGGATTGTTCGTCGCTCGCTCGTCCCTCGCTCGTCTCGGTCGCTCACAGCAATCCCAGCTCCTGGAGGGTCCCCGACACCCGCTCGTCCTGCTCGTCGATGAACGCGGCGAAGTCGTCGCCGGTCTTGAAGTCGTCGGTCCAGCCCTTCTCGGCGAGCTGGTCCTGCCAGCCCTGGCTGTCGTGCATCGTCCTCGAGGTAGCCGATCAGCTCGTCGGTGCGCTCCTCGCTGATCTCCGGCGGGGCCAGCACCCCGCGCCAGTTGAGGAAGACGAGGTCGACGTCCTCCTCGGTGAGGGTCGGGATGTCGGCGAGCGGTCCGTCGGGGTAGCGCTCCTCGCCCGAGACCGCGAGCACGCGCAGCTCGCCGGACTCGATCTGGCCGACGAACTCGGCGAGGCCCGAGAAGCCGACGTCGATCTTCTCGCCGAGAAGGGCGCTGGTCAGCGGTCCACCACCGTCGTAGGAGACGTAGTTGACGTCGTTCGGGTCCACGCCGATCTCGTCGGCGAGCTGCATCGGGAACAGGTGGTCCGGCCCGCCGGGTGACGAGCCACCGCCCGACGGCGATCGAGCCCGGGTCGTCGGTCCAGGCCTGGACCAGGTCGTCGAGCGTCTCGTACGGCGAGTCGCCGGGCACCAGGATGCCCTCGGGCTCGCTCATCAGCTGGGCCAGTGGCGTCGCGTCCTGGAGCTGGTACTCGCTGCCGAAGGAGTAGGTCGAGCCCACCACGCCCGAGTCCGGCGGTCATCATCGTGTGCTCGTCGCCGGCCTTGCCGACCAGGTTGGTCATCGCCGCGGCGCCGCCGGCCCCGATCACGTTGTCGACGGTGAACGAGCCGCCGGTGATGTCCGCGTCCTCCATCACCTGCACGGCCGCGCGGCCGGTCTGGTCGTAGCCGCCACCGGGGCTGTTGGGGATCATCATCAGCAGGTCGCGGCTGTCGTCGCCGCGGGTCACCCCGCAGCCCGAGAGGGCGACCACCATGACGGTGGCCACCGCCAGCGAACTTCCCCGGAGACGTCGCATCGCCCTCATCCTGTCGGTGACGGACGTCACTGTCGAGAGGCGGCGGCGCCGGACGGTCTTGCCGCTCTCCCGTCCTCGTGGTCGGCTGGGGCCGTGAACGACCTCGTCCTCGGCCCGCTGCTCCGCTTCGTCGACGAGCACCACGCCGCGCTCTGGGTGGAGGTGTCGCAGGCCGGTGAGGTCACGGTCACCGCGGGAGCCCGCGCCGGCCGGGCCCGCACCTTCGTCGTGCACGGGCACCACTACGCACTGGTCACCCTCGACGGCCTCGAGCCGGGCACGAAGTACCCCTACACCGTGCACGTCGACGGGGTGGCCGTGTGGCCGCCGGTGGACTCGCCCTACCCGCCCTCGGTGATCCCCACGCTCGACCACACGAAGCCCCTGCGGCTCGCGTTCGGGTCGTGCCGCACGTCGGTGCCGCACGACGCGGCCGGCAACGCCTCGCACGGGGTCGACGCGCTGCGCGCCTACGCCCTGCGGATGGCCGGCGTCACCGACGGCAGCCACCCCGACGACCCGGACCCCGGCGCCGCGGTGCGCTGGCCGGACGTGGTGCTGTTCCTGGGCGACCAGGTCTACGCCGACGACACCTCCGAGGCGATGCGGGAGTTCATCGAGGCGCGCCGCGACCTCGACGAGGAGCCGGGCTCCGAGCTCAAGGACTACCAGGAGTACGCCGAGCTCTACCGGTTGGCGTGGACCGACCCCGCGAACCGCTGGCTGCTCTCCACCGTGCCCAGCGCGATGATCTTCGACGACCACGACATCCGTGACGACTGGAACACCTCGCTCGACTGGAAGCAGGAGATGGAGGCGACCACCTGGTGGCACGAGCGGGTGGTGTCGGGGCTCGCGTCGTACTGGGTCCACCAGCACCTCGGCAACCTCTCTCCCGACGAGCGGGCGGGAGACCCGGTCTGGCAGGAGATCGCCGCCCACGAGGGCGCCGGGGAGTACGACGCCTCCGACCTGCTCGACGCGTTCGCCGACCGCGCGGACCAGGACCCGTCGAGCTACCGCTGGAGCTTCACGCGGGACTTCGGGACCCAGGCCCGGCTGGTCGTGGTCGACTCGCGAGCGGCGCGGGAGCTGGACCCCGAGCACCGCGCGATGCTCGACGCCGAGGAGTACCGGTGGTTCGACGAGCAGCTCCGGGGCGGCTTCGACCACGTGCTGGTCGGGACCTCGCTGCCCTTCCTGCTCGGGCCCGGCCTGCACCACGTCGAGGCGTTCAGCGAGGCCCTGGCCGGCGGCGGCTGGGGACGACGGGCGGCGGGCGCGGGCGAGCTGCTGCGCCAGCACGTCGACCTGGAGCACTGGGCGGCGTTCCAGAAGGACTTCCAGCGGGTCTCCGCGATGGCGCTCGAGGTGGTGCGGGGCCAGCGCGGGCCGGTGCCGCGCACCGTCACCTTCCTGTCCGGCGACGTCCACCACAGCTACGCGTCCGAGGCCCGCCCCGCCCGGCACGAGGGGGGGCCGCCGATCCGCGGCAGGATCGTGCAGGCGGTCTGCTCCCCGATCCGCAACCCGCTCCCGGGGCCGATGCGGTTCTCCGTGGCCGCGCTGTCCTACGGCCTGGCCGGCCCGCTCGGCCGCCTGGTCGCCGGCTCCGCGAAGGTCCCGGACCCGCCCCTGGACTGGCGGCTGCTCAAGGGCCCGTGGTTCGACAACAACCTGGCGACGCTCGAGGTCACCCGCGACGGGCTGCGGCTGTGGTGGGCGGCCGGCGTGGTCGAGGACGGCCGGCACGACCGGCCACGCCTCGCGAAGGTCGCCGAGCTGGAGATCACCCCGTGAGCTCGATCTGCGACGTGCCCGGCATCCGGGTCGGCCAGGCCCAGCGGACCGACGACGGCTGGCTGACCGGCACCACGGTGGTGCTGCCGCCGGCCGCGGGAGCCGTCGCCGGGGTCGACGTGCGCGGCGGCGGCCCCGGGACCCGGGAGACCGACCTGCTCGACCCCCGCAACCTGGTCGACCGGGTGCACGCGATCGTGCTCACCGGCGGCTCCGCGCTCGGGTTGGGCGCGGCGGACGGCGTGGCGCAGGCGCTGCTGGGCGACGGGATCGGCTTCGCCGTCGACGTGCCGCCCCAGGCCGGCCGGGTGGTGCCGATCGTGCCCGCCGCCGTGATCTTCGACCTCGGCCGCGGCGGCGAGTTCGGCCGTCATCCCGACGCCACGCTCGGCGCGGAGGCGTACGCCGCCGCCGGCACCCGGGTGGCCGAGGGCAACGTCGGAGCCGGCGCGGGGGCCAAGGCCGGCGGCCTGAAGGGCGGCGTGGGCAGCGTGTCGACCACCCTCGACGACGGCACCGTCGTGGCGGCCCTGGTGGTCGTCAACGCGGCCGGCTCCGCCCTGGACCCGGCCACCGGCGAGCTCTGGGCGGCCCGGCACTGCCGGCCGGGCGACCTCCCGGCTCTGCGCCCGCCCGACCCGGCCGAGCTCGCGGCGTACCTCGCCGAGCAGGCGCCGCCGCCGCGCGCCGGCCAGGCGACCACGCTGGCCGTGGTGGCCACCGACGCCGGCCTCACCAAGGCGCAGTGCGCCAAGCTCAGCGGCGCCGGCCACGACGGGATGGCCCGGGCGCTCAACCCGGTGCACACGATGTTCGACGGCGACACCGTCTTCACCCTGGCCACCGGCGGCCGCGCGGCGCCGGACCCGTTCGCCTTCCACGCCCTGTTCGAGGCCGCCGGTACGTGCGTGACCCGGGCGATCGCGCGGGCGCTGCTCGCCGCGGAGTCCACCCACGGCCTGCGGTCCTACCGCGACACCTTCCCGTCGGCGTTCGCCCCCTAGGGTCGACCGCGTGACCACGCTCGTGCTGGCCTCGGCCTCCCCCGCCCGGCTCGCGACCCTGCGCGCGGCCGGCGTCGAGCCGGTCGTGGTCGTCTCGGGCGTCGACGAGTCGCAGCTGGCCGACCTGCTGCCGGCCGAGCTCGCGCTCCAGCTGGCCGAGCTCAAGTGTGCCGCCGTGTCCGCCGCGCGACGACCTCCCCGCGGGCGCCCTGGTCCTGGGCTGCGACTCGGTGCTGGAGATGGGCGGTCGGGCGCTGGGGAAGCCGCGCGACGCCGCCGACGCCACCGAGCGGTGGCGGCAGATGCGCGGCGGCTCCGGGGTGCTGCACACCGGCCACTGCCTGCGGGACCTGGCCACCGGCCACGTCGCGGCGGCCACCGCCTCGACCACCGTCCACTTCGCGGACCTGACCGACGCGGAGGTCGCGGCGTACGTCGCGACCGGCGAACCGCTGCACGTCGCCGGCGCCTTCACCGTCGACGGGCTGGGTGGCGCGTTCGTCACCCGCATCGACGGGGACCACCACAACGTGGTGGGGCTCAGCCTGCCGCTGCTGCGTGAGCTGGTGGCCGAGCTCGGCCACGCCTGGACCGACCTGTGGGCCTCGGGGCCGTCTCGCCCTAGCGGGTCGGGTCCGACTCCGGCTGCCGCTGCGGGGTCCGCACCGGCTCCTCGACGAGCGGGCTGCGGAACACCAGGGTGCGGAACAGCACGAACCGGGCCGCGTTGGCCAGGCCGAGCCCGATGACGTTGGCCGAGATGTTGTCCGACAGCGGGTCGTCGAAGCCGAGCGCCTGGCGGCTGATGTAGAGGCAGGTGATCGGGATCGTCATGGTCAGCAGGTTGATGCCGATGAACGCCGCGATCCCCCCGTCGGCGTGCCGCGACTCCCGGTGCTTGAACGCCCAGGTCTTCATGCCGTGGTAGCTGATCGTCATCCCGACGGCGTTGGCGATCACGTAGGCCAGCTCGGGCTGGTCGTTGAGCGGGGCGAAGCCGCCCTTGTTGAAGCCGTGGACCAGCAGGTTGAAGAGGATCAGCGCGACGATGGTGGCCAGCAGGCCGACGGCCAGGAACCGTCCGACCTCGGCAGCGAACCGCTGCCAGCGCTCTCCCACGACCGTCAGCCTATCCGGAGGGGTGGTCCGGACCTCGCATCCGCACGCGCCGAGGCGTCTCCTCCCTCAGCCGCCCAGGGCCCGGATCTCCTCCGCGGCCGCCACCTCGCCCGGGGTGGGAGGCCGGCCCTGCACCTCGTCCAGGCCCAGGTCCGGTGCGTCGATGCCGCCGGACCACCACCGCCGCAGCTCGAAGCCGAGCGCGCGCACCTGCTCCCGGTCGAGCCCGGCGGCGTCCGCCGCCGCCAGGCTCTCCTCGCTGTCCAGCCGCGGCAGCCAGAACCGCGCGGCCGACGCGCCGGTGTCCGGTCCGAAGGTGACCCGGACCTCCTCGGCCGCCCTCGGCGTGGACGATCGTCCGGCGGCGAGCACGCGGGCGTACTCCGCATGACCGGACGCGGTCGGGTGGAACGACTCCCAGACGGGGAGGACCAGGCCGTTGACCATCGGCGCCGGGTCGCAGACCGCGTGGCCCTCGAACCCGTCCCGCACGTCGACGACCTCGATGCCCGCGTCGCCGGCGGCGTCCCCGATCACCGTGGCGAGCCGGTCGCCGACACGATTCAGCCGCTCGAGCTCCTCGGTGGTGAAGAAGGTGAGCGGGTGGCAGTCGGTGCCGTTGAAGAGGCGGGGGTAGGTGGCGGCGACCACGTCCGCGTGCGGAGCGGCGGCCCGGACGGCCGTGTAGACGCCGGTGAGCAACCGCGGCAGCCGGTCGCGGATCACGGCCTCGGCGCCGTCGATGGCCGTGTCGCTGTCGCTCAGCCACGCCGGCGACGCCGCGCTCCGGAGCACGTCCGCGAAGCCCGCGTCGTTGCCGCCGATCGTCAGCGTCACCAGCTCGGTGGCGGCATCCAGCCCGTCGAGCTGCACACCGAGCACGTCCGACACCGTGGCGCCGAGGCAGGCCCGGTAGTCCAGGTCGAGCCCGAGCCTGCGGGCGAGGAGCGGGGGGTACCCCCGTGGCCCGCGGAAGCAGGTGCCCGTCCCGCCGCCGGCACCGACGCCCGCCGAGTAGGAGTCCCCCAGGGCGACGTACGGCATGGCCATGGGCAGCAGCGTGCCCGACGCGCCGTGCCCTCGCCAGGGCTACTCGACGGGCAGGCCGAGCCCGCGCGCGATCAGCATCCGCTGCACCTCCGAGGTGCCCTCGCCGATCTCGAGCACCTTCGCGTCGCGGTAGAAGCGCGCGACGGGGTACTCCTCCATGAAGCCGTAGCCCCCGAAGACCTGGGTCGCGATCCGGGTCGCGGTGACCGCCGACTCGGTGGCGTAGAGCTTGGCGACCGCCGCGGCCTGCTTGAAGTCCTTGGTCGCGACGGGGTGCCCGGCCTCCATGGCGTCGCGCATCGCCGCGGCCTTGTAGGTCAGCAGCCGCGAGGCGTCGAGCATCACCTTGAGGTCGGAGATCTGGAAGGCGACACCCTGCTTGCGGCCGATCGGGCCGCCGTAGGTCTGCCGCTCGCCGGCGTAGGCGAGGCTGGCGTCGAGCATGGCCTGCAGGCAGCCCACCGCGAGGGCGGCGATGGCGACCCGGCCGTCGTCGAGGGTGGCGAGGAACTGGGCGTAGCCGCGACCCCGCTCACCCAGCAGGTGGTCCTCGGGGACCCGCGCGTCCTCGAAGCTCAGCGGATGCGTGTCGGAGGCGTGCCAGCCGAGCTTGTCGTAGGCCTTCTCGGCGGTGAAGCCCGGGGTGCCGGACGGCACGATGATCGTGGAGATCTCCGGCCGGCCCGCGCCGTTGGTGGTCGAGACCTCGCCGGTCCGCGCGGTGACCGTGACCAGGCTGGTGATCTCGGAGCCGGAGTTGGTGATGAACTGCTTGGCGCCGTTGACCACCCACTCGCCACCGACCAGGTCGGCCTTGGTGCGGGTGGCACCGGCGTCGGAGCCGGCGCCCGGCTCGGTGAGCCCGAAGCCGGCGAGCTTCTCCCCCGCCACCAGGTCCGGCAGCCACTGCTGCTTCTGCGCCTCGGTGCCGTAGGTGAGGATCGGGTTGATGCCGAGGCCGACCGCGGCCTCCAGGGTGATGCCCATCGACTGGTCGACGCGGCCGATCTCCTCGATCGCGACGCACAGGCTGGTGAAGCCGCCGTCCTCGCCGCTCAGCCCGGCGCCGCCGAACTCCTCGGGGGCGGTCAGGCCCATCAGGCCGAGCTTGCCCATCCGCTGCACGACGTCGGTCGGGAAGTGGTGCTCGCGGTCCCACTGCGCGGCGTACGGCGCGATCTCGCTCTCGGCGAAGTCACGGACGGTCCGCCGGAACTCCTCGTGCTCGCGGGACAGCTCGAAACCCATGGTCGACATGTCGGCCATGTTAACCCGTTTTGGTTAGCGGTCGTTAACCTTGACGGTCAGTCACAGGTGTCGCAGATGCCCGTGGAGGGCAGTGCCATGAAGCACCGCGGGCAGGTGATCACCGGACGGTCGCTCGCCGCCGGCTTGCGGGGCGTGCGGGCCGCGGCGGTCCGGGGGGCGCGGGCGCGGGCCGCCGGAGCCGGTGGGCCCGCCACCACCCCACCGTCCTCCGGGGCGGAGCCCGCCCAGCGGTAGCACTCGAGCCGCGAGTGCGCGGCGTGCCGCTCCCGGGTCGCCGGGTCGGTGATCGGTCGCTGCTCGGCCACCCGGAGCGCCTCGTCGTACGCCTCGCCGACCCGTCCGTCCTTGGCCCGCACGACGAGCGCGGTGAGGGGCGGCTCGCCCGCCCGGTGGCAGACGTGGGCGACCGCGGTCAGGGTCTGCCCGAGCCAGGTGTCCGGGGCGTGGCTGGTGTGGATCCCGCCCTCGACCTGGACGCGAGCGGCGAGGGCGTCCTCGGTGAGGGTCGCGTGGTACTCGCCGGCGGTCTCCACCAGCACGTCGTGCGCGGCGAGGGCCCACTCCTTCTGCGCGATCGCCTTGGAGGTCGGCGTCCCGTCGGGCTCGTGCCAGAATCCCCTGCGTTCCGCTTCGACGGGCATCCGGCCATCCTACGGATGCCCGCCGCCGGCCGGGTCGTCAGAGGTAGAGACCGGTCGCGGAGTCACCGAGCCGGTCGGCCGCGACCGCGTGCGCGTCCCGCTCCCGCAGCACGACGTAGACCTCTCCGTGGACCTCCACCTCGGCCTTGTCCTCGGGGTCGAAGAGCACCCGGTCGCCGGCCTCGACGGTCCGCACGTGCGGGCCCACCGCGACCACGCGCGACCAGGCCAGCCGTCGCGCCCCCAGCGCCGCGGTCGCGGGGATGACGATGCCGCCGGACGAGCGGCGCTCCCCCGCCTCGCGGTCCAGGTCGACCAGGAGGCGGTCGCCGAGCATCTTGATCGGGAGCTGCTCGGCGTCCTCGGCACGCCGCGGGTCGCTCACCGGCTCAGCGCGTGGCCCAGCGCAGCGTGGCGATCACTGCGATCCCGCCCACGACGACGCCGGCGGCCTTGAGGATGTTGTCGGTGCGTGGCGACCCGTCGGGAGCGACGAAGTGCCCTTTGACCTTGGTGATCTGGCGGCTGATCATCGTCGACGGCTTGGCTCGGTGGACCAGCTGGTCGATGGTGCCCGCGAGGCGCTCACGGGTCGCCTCCATCTCCTGCTCGAGGGAGGACAGTTCGATGGTCACGCGGGAAGGCTACCAATCGTCCGCGGGTCGAAGCCGAAGGGGAGCTCCAACCGGTGGGCGCGCATCAGGTCGTCGTCGGTGAGGACGTCGTACGTCGCTCCGTCCGCGACCACCGCTCCGTCGCTGAGCACCACCGAGCGCGGGCACAGCTCGAGCGCGTAGGGGAGGTCGTGGGTGACCATCAGCACCGTCACGTCGAGCGAGCGCAGGATGTCGGCGAGCTCACGACGCGAGGCCGGGTCGAGGTTCGAGGAGGGCTCGTCGAGCACGAGGATCTCCGGCTCCATGGCCAGCACGGTCGCGACCGCGACCCGGCGGCGCTGGCCGAAGGACAGGTGGTGGGGCGGCCGGTCGGCGAACGCCGCCATCCCGACCCGCTCCAGCGACTCCATGACCCGGGTCTCGAGGGCGGCGCCGCGCAGGCCCATGTTGGCGGGACCGAAGGCGACGTCCTGGCGCACCGAGCCCAGGAACAGCTGGTCGTCGGGGTCCTGGAAGACGATCCCGACCCGGCGGCGGATCTCCTGGAGGTGCTCCTTGGCCACCGGCAGGCCGCTGACCTCGACGGTCCCGGCGCCCGCGGTGAGGATCCCGTTGAGGTGCAGGACCAGCGTGGTCTTGCCGGCGCCGTTCGGCCCGAGCAGCGCCACCCGCTCGCCCGCGTGCACGTGCAGGTCGACGCCGAAGAGCGCCTGGTGACCGTCGGGGTAGGCGTAGGCGAGCCCCCGGACGTCGAGGACCGGCGTGGTCATCGGTGCCCGCGCGACAGCATCGCGAGGTGCACGCGCTCGCCGCGCTCGTAGGAGCGGACGAACAGCGCGCCCAGCGAGCGGGCCATCGCGGGCCAGTGCCGCGGCGACCGCGGGTCGCAGCCGCGCGAGCGCATGGCCACGGTCATCCGGCCCATCTCGCCGGTGACGACGTCGAGGTAGCGGATCATGAACCCCATGATCTGCACGATCAGCTGGGGCATCCGCAGCCGCTCCAGCCCCCGCAGGAGCTCGGACGGCTCGGTGGTCGCGGCCAGCGTGAGCGAGGCGAGCACGCCGAGGGTGCCCTTGACGAGCAGGCCCCAGGCCCCCAGCAGCCCGGCCTCGGAGACGGACACCCCGAGCACCTCGACCTGCGGACCGGTCGCGACGAACGGCATCAGGGCGGCGAAGACCACGAACGGCACCTCGACGACCATCCGCCGGGCCAGGTAGCCCACCGGCACCCGCGACACCGCGATCACGACCAGCAGGACGGCGAGGTAGACCGCGAACGCGGCGTACCACTCGCGCGGAGTGGCCACCACGATCAGCATGAAGGCGACCAGGGCGACGATCTTGAGGTGCGCGGGCGCCCGGTGCACCGGGCTGTGCCCGTGGAAGTGCAGCTTGTGACCGTGGCCGGCGCCCATCTCAGGACTCCTCGGCCGGCTCGTCGTCGCGACGACGCAGCACCCAGAACAGGCCGCCGGCGATCGCGAGGACGGCGAGGGTGCCGGACACGCCGGCGATCCCGCCGCTGAGCCGCGCGTCGTCCACACCCTTCGTCTGGTAGTCGGCGAGGGGGCTGTCGGAGGCGGCGGACTCGTCCTGGGTGTCGAGGAAGCCGGTCTTCCCGGCGACGTACTCGAGCCCGTCGGGGTGGCTGCTGGCGTAGAAGCTCCCGACCCCGGCGACGAGCAGCGCGACCAGCAGGCCCACCGCGAGGAAGCCGCGGGTCCTCCGACGGCCGGTCACCGGGTCACCGCCGGGCGGATCTCGAGGGTGCGGGCCTTGATCAGCGGCCGGGCGCCGTAGACGAGGTCCGGGCGCACGGCGACCACGCTGCCGACCACCAGGCCGGTGATGATCGCCTCGCCGAGGCCGATGACGACGTGCCAGCCGAGCATCGCGGTGAGCACGGTCGCGGTGTCGATCGGCGCGACGCCCCCGACGGCGAACAGCAGGGTGAAGACGGCCGCCGCTGCGGGCACGCTCACGAAGGCCGCGATCCCCGCCGCGAGCGGGACCGAGGTCAGGCGCTTGGGCAGGACGGCGCGCATCAGGCAGAACACCAGCCAGCCGACCCCGACGCCGACCAGCGCCATCAGGGTGATGTTGGTGCCGAGGGCGGTGATCCCGCCGTCGGCGATGAAGAGCGCCTGGACCAGCAGCACCACGCTGACGCACAGCACGGCCGTCCAGGGGCCGGCGAGGACGGCGGCGAGCGCGCCCCCGAGCAGGTGGCCGCTGGTGCCCGCCCCGACGGGGAAGTTCATCATCTGGCCCGCGAACACGAACGTCGCGACGAGGCCGGCGACGGGGGCGGTACGGTCGTCGAGTTCCCGTCGAGCCCCGCGGAGCGCCGCCGCCACGCCCACCACGGCCACCGCGCCGGTGGCCAACGAGGTCGGGGCGTCCAGGAAGCCGTCGGGAACGTGCATGACGCCAACAGTATGCTATTGCGAATCATTTGCAATAGCACTCCACGTCGAACAGGAGCCCCACGTGAGCGAGACCGCCCGTCTCAGCCCCGGCGACACCGCCCCCGACTTCACCCTCTCCGACGACGCCGGCGGCACCGTGACGCTGTCGGACCTGCGCGGCCGCAAGGTGATCGTGTACTTCTACCCCGCCGCGATGACCCCGGGCTGCACCACCCAGGCGTGCGACTTCACCGACTCGCTGGACTCGCTCAAGGCCGCGGGCTACGAGGTGCTCGGCATCTCCCCCGACAGCCCCGCCAAGCTGGCGAAGTTCCGCGCCCGCGACCACCTCACGATCACCCTGCTGTCCGATCCGGACCGCGAGGTGCTGACGGCGTACGGCGCCTTCGGCGAGAAGAAGCTGTACGGCAAGATCGTCGAGGGCGTGATCCGCTCCACCGTCGTCGTCGGCGAGGACGGCACGGTCGAGGCCGCGCAGTACAACGTGAAGGCCACCGGCCACGTCGCCAAGCTCCGCCGCGACCTGAAGGTCGACGCCTGACCCTCGGGTGGATGCCTAGACTCGTCCGGCGCGCCCGTAGCCCAACAGGTAGAGGCATCAGGTTTAGGTCCTGACCAGTGCGAGTTCGACTCTCGCCGGGCGCACGCGCACTAGTGTCCGGCCATGGATTCCGCGCTCACCACCGTCGGACTGCCGATCGCCCTGGCGATCATCATGTTCGGTCTGGGGCTCGACCTCACGACCGACGACTTCCGGCGGGTCGGCCGGCACCCGCGCGCGGTGGCGATCGCGCTGGTCTGCCAGCTGGTGCTGCTGCCGATCCTCTGCTTCGGGCTGGTCGTGCTCTTCGACCTGCCGCCCCTGCTGGGGATCGGGATGATGCTGCTGGCCGCGTCGCCGGGCGGGACGACGGCCAACCTCTTCAGCCACCTGTTCCGCGGCGACGTCGCCCTCAACATCACGCTGACCGCCGTCAACTCGGTGATCTCGGTGGTGACCCTGCCGCTGATCACCAGCTTCGCGATCTCCTACTACGACCGCAGCGACTCGGTGTCCCTGCCGTTCAGCGAGGTGGTCAAGGTCTTCGCGATCATCCTGGTCCCGGTCGGGATCGGGATGCTGGTGCGCGCCCGCAGCCCGCGGTTCGCGGCCCGGATGGACCGGCCGGTCCGGATCGGCTCCGCCGTCGTGCTCGCGGTGCTGGTGCTCGGCATCCTGCTCGACGAGCGCGACAACGTCGGCGACTACCTCGCCGACGTCGGGCTGGTGGCCCTGATCTTCTGCGCCCTGAGCCTGGTGGTGGGGTACGTCGTGCCGCGCGCCTTCGGCGTGGTCGACGACCAGGCCATCGCGTCGTCGATGGAGATCGGTGTGCACAACGGCACGCTGGCCATCTTCATCGCCCTCGAGGTGCTCGAGGCGGTGACCATCTCGGTCCCGGCGGCGGTGTACTCGCTGATCATGTTCCCGCTCGCGGCGCTCTGGGGCTGGCTGGTGTCGCGCTCGGTCAGGAGCCGGCCGGCGGTCGCCGTCCCGTGAGCGACGCCGCCACGTCGGGCGCGATCTCGCGCAGGGCGCGGCCGCGGTGGGAGATCCGGTCCTTCTCCGCCGGGTCCAGCTCGGCGGAGGTCAGCTCGGGGCTGGTGTGCTCGTCGGCGACGAACACGACGTCGTAGCCGAAGCCGCCGTCGCCCCGGGTCTCGCGGATGATCCGCCCGGGCATCCGGCCGTGCACGACCAGCTCGGTGCCGTCGGGATGGCAGAAGGCGACCGCGCACGCGAAGTGCGCCCGGCGCCGCTCGTCGGGCACGTCCTCGAGCTGGGCGAGCAGCAGGGCGTTGTTGCGCTCGTCGCTGCGCGGGGGGCCCGCCCAGCGCGCGGACAGCACCCCGGGCATCCCGTTGAGCGCGTCGACGCACAGGCCGCTGTCGTCGGCGAGCGTCGGCAGCCCGGTCACGGTGCGGCCGGCGCGGGCCTTGAGCAGCGCGTTGCCCTGGAAGGTGGGCTCGTCCTCCACCGGCTCGGCGTAGGCGCCCACCTCGTCCAGCCCGACGACCACGATCCCGGGCGCGTGCTGCTCGAGGATCCGCTGCATCTCCGCGATCTTCTTGGGGTTGCGCGACGCGAGGAAGACCGTCGCGTCACCCACGCGCCAGCGCCTCGTGCTGCAGCCGGGTCAGGTCCGCGCAGCCCTTCTCGGCCAGCGCCAGCAGCGCGTCGAGCTCGGCCCGGTCGAACGCCGCACCCTCCGCGGTGCCCTGCACCTCCACGAACTTGCCGTCGCCGGTCATCACGACGTTCATGTCGGTCTCGGCGCGGACGTCCTCCTCGTAGGGCAGGTCCAGCCGCGGCACGCCGTCGATGATGCCGACCGAGATGGCGGCCACGGAGCCGACCAGCGGCTCGCCGGTGAGGGCGCCCGTGGAGCGGAGGTGCGCGATCGCGTCCGCCAGCGCGACGTACGCCCCGGTGATCGCGGCGGTGCGGGTGCCCCCGTCGGCCTGGAGGACGTCGCAGTCGAGCTGGATGGTGTTCTCGCCGAGGGCGCCGTAGTCGATGACCGCGCGGAGGGAACGGCCGATCAGCCGCGAGATCTCGTGGGTGCGCCCGCCGATCCGGCCCTTGACCGACTCCCGGTCCGAGCGGGTGTTGGTGGCGGCGGGGAGCATGGCGTACTCCGCGGTCACCCAGCCCAGGCCGGAGCCCTTGCGCCAGCGGGGGACGCCGACCGACGCGGACGCGGCGCAGAGCACCCGGGTCCGGCCGAACTCCACCAGCACCGAGCCGGCGGCGTGGTCGAGCCAGCCGCGGGTGAGGGTGACGGGGCGGAGCTGGTCGTCGGCGCGGCCGTCGAGGCGGAGCGCGGGTTCGGTGATCGGAGCAGTCATGGCCCCGAGCCTAGGACGCGGCTACTTGAACTCCATCCGCAGGAGGCGCACGATGCCCAGCGCCAGCGGGATCACCAGCCAGATGATGCCGGACACCACGATCTGGGCCCACTGCTCGCCGGTGGGCGTGTAGTCCCCCATGAACAGCGGCGTCTGGGCGGTGTTGAACTCGAACCACGGCGCCGCGTCCTCGAACCCCTGGCTGAGCGAGCCGAGGATCCCGACCGCGATCGGCAGGATCAGGCTGTAGGCGAAGTAGCCCACGATCGCCGCGGGCGTGTTCATCAGGAGCATCCCGATGGCGAAGCCGATGAAGACCCCGATCAGGTTGGAGAGGAAGAAGCCGTTGAACAGCAGGTGGCCGTCGACCGACCACGACGGGCTGCCGCCCGTGACGGTGCCGAGCAGGGTGCCGAGCACCGCCATCGCGGCCGCCATCACCATCACCGCGGCGGCGAGCACGACCCCGGCGATGAACTTGGCCACCACGACCCGGGGACGCCGGGGCTCCAGCGTGAACGTCACCAGCCCGTTGCGCTGGCTCGCCTCGCTGGTGACCAGCATGATGATGATGATCGGCATGAAGTAGCTGAGCACCCCACCGGCGATGCTCAGGAAGGTCTCGTAGTCCTTCTCGTTGTCGGCCGCCGCGAAGGCGTAGATGACCTCGACGACGAGCACGAGCGCGACGACCGAGATCGCGACCCAGCGACCGGCCCGGGTGTCGAGCGCCTTGCGGAACTCCACCCGGGCGAGGCGTGACATCGGCACGTGCGGCGTGGACGACAGGTCGAGCTGGCCGGGGGCGGTGCTGGCGAGGGCGCTCACGCCGGTGTTCCTTCCGGGAGGGTGTCGCGCTGGGTGTCGGAGGTGAGCTCGAGGAACAGGTCCTCGAGGCCGGCGGAGCCGGACCGGAGCTCGGTGAGGACGATGCCCCGCTCGGCCGCCACCCGCCCGACCTCGACGGCCGGGGCCGCGACCCGGAGGCCCTCGTCGGCGGCCGCGCCGACCTCGAAGCCCTTCTCCTTCAGGCCGGCCATCAGCGCCTCGTCGTCCAGCGAGGTGACCAGGGTGCTGGCCGTGTCCTGGGACAGCAGCGTCTTCTTGTCGCCCTGGGCGACGATCCGGCCGCGGCCGATCAGCACCATCTCGTCGGCGATCAGCTCGACCTCGTTGAGCAGGTGGCTGGACAGCAGCACCGTGCCGCCGCGGTCGGCGTACCCCTTGAGCAGGGTGCGCATCCAGCGGATGCCGGCGGGGTCCAGCCCGTTGGCGGGCTCGTCGAGGATGAGCACCGACGGGTCCCCCAGCAGGGCGTGCGCGATGCCGAGCCGCTGCTTCATGCCCAGCGAGTAGTTGCGCAGCCGGCGCTTGGCCTCCTGCTGGTCGAGGGAGACCAGGCTGAGCATCTCGTCGACGCGGGACTCGGGCAGCCCCATCGTCATCGCCCCGATCGTCAGGATCTCGCGGCCGGTGCGCCCCGCGTGCTGCGCGGAGGCGTCCAGGAGCACGCCCACGTGCAGCCCCGGGTTGGGGATGTCGGCGTACGCGTGGCCGCCGATCAGCACGGTCCCGGAGCTCGCCGGGGTGAGCCCGACCATGACCCGGAGGGTCGTCGTCTTGCCGGCGCCGTTGGGTCCGAGGAAGCCGGTGACGGTGCCGGGGCGGCAGGTGAAGGTGACGTCGTCGAGGGCCTGGAAGCCGCCGTACGTCTTGGAGAGGTGGTCGACGGTGATCATCGCCGCACAGTCTTGCTCACACCACCTAGGTCTGCACCCTCCGACAGGCGGGCGAGGGTCCAACTAAAGTCCCCGTGTGGAGCGCCCGAGCCCGGAGGAGTACCAGCCGCCGCTGACCCTGTGGATGCAGGCGTGGCGGCTGGTGGCGATGATCGGGATCAGCCTGTTCTTCTGGTCGCTGGTCATCGACGGACAGCGAGAACGTCCGTGGCTGCTGTGGGTGGACGCCGTGGTGGGGCTGGCCTGCTTCGTCCTGGTCTTCTTCCGCCGGCGCTGGCCGATGGCGGTGGCCGTGGTCACCAACCTGCTCGCGGTCGTGTCGGCGAGCGCCAGCGGCCCGGCCGTGCTCGCCGCCGTGTCGCTCGCGACCCGGCGACGGCCACGGGAGATCACCGCCCTCGCGGTGCTGATCCTCACCGTGTCCAGCCTCTTCTACTGGGTCCAGCCCTTCGAGAACGCCCAGGCCTGGTGGGTGATCGGGATCTCCAACGTCACCTTCGCCACCCTGCAGCTGGGCTGGGGCATGTACATCGGTTCGCGACGCGAGCTCTTCTGGGAGCTCAGCCGGCGTGCCGAGCTCGCCGAGGCCGAGCGCGACGAGCGCGCCAACCGGGCGCGCGAGCACGAGCGCGCCCGCATCGCCCGTGAGATGCACGACGTGCTCGGGCACCGGATCTCCCAGATCTCCATGCAGGCGGGGGCGATGGTGTTCCGCGAGGACCTGTCCGGCGACGAGCTGCGCGAGGGCGCCGCGCTCATCCGGGACAACGCCAACGACGCGCTCACCGACCTGCGCGGCGTCCTCGGCGTGCTCCGCGACACCGAGACCGGCCGGATCATCGAGCCGCCCCAGCCGACGTACGACGACGTGCCCCGCCTCGTCGCGTCCGCCCGGGCGGCGGGCATGCGGATCGCGTTCGAGGACCGGCTCTCGCCGAGCGGACCCGGGATGCCGGCCCGGGTCGGCCGCACGGTCTACCGGATCCTCCAGGAGGGGCTCACCAACGCCGGCAAGCACGCCCCCGGCGCGACGGTCACCCTGCGGGTGTGCGGGCAGCCCCGGTGAGGGCGTGGACGTGGTGGTGCGCAACCCCCTGGGCTTCGCCGGGACCCGCGAGCCGGGCGCCGGTTTCGGCCTGGTCGGGCTGGGTGAGCGCGCGGAGCTGAGCGGCGGGCGGCTCGACCATCGGGCCGCCGATGGCGTGTTCGTGCTCCATGGCTGGATACCGTGGCCCGTGTGACCAGTGTCCTCATCGTCGACGACGACCCGCTCGTGCGCTCCGCCCTGGCGCTGATGCTCGGCGGTCAGGCGGACATCGACGTGGTCGGCGAGGCCGGCGACGGACGTGCCGGCGTGACGATGTGCGACGAGCTGGACCCCGACCTGGTCCTGATGGACATCCGGATGCCGGTGCTCAACGGCCTCGAGGCCACCCGGGAGCTGCACGCGGCGCTGGACCCGCCCAAGGTGATCGTGCTGACGACGTTCGAGTCCGACGAGTTCGTGCTCGACGCGCTGGCCGCGGGTGCCGACGGCTTCCTGCTCAAGGACACCGCGCCCGACCAGATCGTCACCGCGATCCGCTCGGTCGCCGACGGCGACGCGATGCTGTCCCCCTCGGTGACGCGGACGGTGATCGGCCGGGTCCGCTCGGGTGGCCTGACGCCGCGGACCACCGCCGCGGTGGCCCGGCTGAGCCTCCTCACGGAGCGGGAGAAGGAGGTCGCGGTGGCCGTCGGGCGCGGGATGACGAACGCCGACATCGCCGCGGAGCTCTACCTGTCGGTGCCCACGGTCAAGGCGCACGTGTCACGGCTCTTCGACAAGCTCGGGGTCACCAACCGGGTGCAGATCGCGATGGTCGTGCACGACGCCGGCCTGGTCTGACTCCGCGCGACCCGAGCGGCTCGCTCAGACGTCGTACGTCGCGCCGGCGACCGCGAGCTCGAGCGGTCCGGCGTAGGCGCCGCGCGCCTCACGGAGGACCTGCGCGCTGTCGTACCAGGGCGGCACGTGGGTCACCACCACCCGGCGGGCACCGCGCGCGGGTGGCGGTCTCGCCCGCCTCCTTGCCGGTCAGGTGCAGGTCGGGCGGGTTGTCCTCGCCCTCGAGGAACGAGCCCTCCACGAGGAACAGGTCGACGTCGCGCGCCGACTCCTCGAGGGCGTCGCAGACCCCGGAGTCCCCGGAGTAGGTGAGCGTCCGGCCGCCGGCGGTGATCCGCAGCGCGAAGGCCAGGACCGGGTGGGCGACCCGGGTCGGCTCGACCTCGAACGGTCCGAGCCGGAACACGCCGTCGTAGGTGCGGAAGTCGAACTCGCCGGTCATCCCCGGCGACGGCGGCAGGTCGTAGGCGCGCGCCAGCCGCTCGGCGGAGCCCTCCGGACCCCACACCGGGATCGCCGCGTGCGAGCCCGAGGGGTGGTAGCGCCGCAGCACGTAGTAGCCGGTGAGGTCGACGCAGTGGTCGGCGTGGAGGTGGGACAGCGCGACCCCGTCGACCCCGAGCGGGTCGGTGTAGTTGTGCAGGGCGCCGAGGGCGCCGTTGCCCATGTCGAGGACCAGCCGCCAGGTGCGGCCCTCGGCGTCGGGGGCCTCGACCAGGTAGCAGCTGGCCGGCGAGTCCGGGCCGGGGTAGGAACCCGCACAGCCGACGACCGTGAGCTTCATGAGACCCCTCCCAGGGAGCCGGAGAGGTGTCGGGCGAGGGCCAGCTCCGGGCCGAGGAAGCGGCGCCCGGTCGCCTCGAACTCGTCCGGCGAGCCGGTGGTCAGGAACTCGTACGTCGGCGTCCCGTCCGGGCGCATCGTGCCGGTGCGCGCCAGCAGCTTGTAGACGTCCTTGGCGCACTCCTCCGCGCTGGACACCAGGGTGACGCCGTCCCCCATCACCATCGAGATCACGCCGGTGAGCAGCGGGTAGTGGGTGCAGCCGAGGACCAGCGTGTCGACGCCGGCCTCGACCAAGGGGTCGAGGTAGGCGTGCGCGTGCCCGGTCAGCTCCGCGCCCCCGGTGATCCCCCGCTCCACGAAGGTGACGAACTCCGGGCACGCCGAGGTGACCAGCTCCACGTGCGGGGCCGCGGCGAACGCGTCCTCGTAGGCCAGCGACTCGATGGTCGCGCGGGTGCCGATCACGCCGATCCGGCCCGTCCGGGTGGCGGCCACGGCCCGGCGGGTCGCGGGCAGGATGACCTCGACCACCGGCACGTCGTACCGCTCCCGCGCGTCGCGGAGCATCGCCGCCGACGCGGAGTTGCAGGCGATGACGAGCGCCTTGACCCCGTGCTCCACGAGATGGTCGAGGCACTCGAGGGCGTAGGCGCGCACCTCGCCGAGCGGCTTGGGCCCGTAGGGCTGACGCGCGGTGTCGCCGAGGTAGACGACGGACTCGTGCGGCAGCTGGTCGATCACGGCGCGGGCCACGGTGAGCCCGCCGTAGCCGGAGTCGAAGATGCCGATCGGCGCATCGAGGTCCACCTTGGTCGGCACGGGGACAGGCTAGGGGCTGGACGGGCCGAAAACCCGTCACCGCGACGGACGTCACGGCGCGGGCGTCGCGGACCGCTCGGACCGCCGACCTAGGGTGAGTCCCATGAAGACCCCCCGACTGGGCCTCGCGGCGGCCGCCGGCGTCCTGCTCGCCCCGCTGCTCGCGACGCTGCCGACCTCCCCCGCCGGGGCGGACGGCGTGGGACCCGGCCCCGATCCGGCGCCGTCGGTGACCCAGGTCGTGGTGATCAGCCTCGACGGGCTCAACCCGACCGCCCTGACGCGGCTGGGCAAGCGCGGCACGCCGGTGCTGCACCGGATGATGCGCCGGGGGGCCTCCACCCTCAACGCGCGCACGGCCTACGAGATGACCGTCACCCTCCCCAACCACACCAGCATGGTCACCGGCCGCCGGATCGCCGCGGCCGACGGCGGGCACGGCGTGACCTGGAACGACGACCGGCATGACGCCGCGCACCGTCCAGGCCGCCGCGGGCGGCCCCGTCGAGTCGGTCTTCACCGTGGTCCACGACGCCGGCCGGCAGACCGCCCTCTTCGCGTCGAAGACGAAGTTCTCCCTCTGGCAGCGCTCCTGGCCGCTGGCGCTGGACCAGTACGCCGTGGAGCTCGACAACCGCCGCCTCACCAACGCCGTCCGCCGCGACGTGCGCGTCAACGACCGCGCGCTCACGTTCGTGCACCTGTCCGACACCGACGTGGTCGGCCACGCCCAGGGCTGGATGACGCCGGCCTACCTGACCGCGGTGCGGAAGGCCGACACCTACGTCGGCCGGATCCTCGACGCGATCGACCGGGCCGGGGAGACCGCCGAGACGATGGTGGTGGTCACCGCCGACCACGGCGGGATGGGCCGCGACCACGGGGACGCGACGGCGTACGCCGACTACCGGATCCCGTTCCTGGTGCTCGGCCCGGACGTCCCCCGGGGCGCCGACCTCTACGACCTGAACCCGGACTACCGCGACCCGCGCCAGGGCCGCCCGACCTACGACGCGACCCGGCAGCCGATCCGCAACGGTGCGGTCGCCAACCTGGTCACCGACGTGCTGGGCCTGCCCGCCGTGCCGGCGAGCCAGGTCGACGCGCTCCAGGACCTGGACGTGTTCCCGGCCCCGTGACCGCCCCGTGACCGCGCTGGAGTGGGCCGCCGAGGCGTGGGGCAGACCGGTCTCGGTGGCGCGCCCCCTCACCGGCGGCTGGACCTCCACGATGCAGGTGCTCGAGGACGCGGACGGCACCCGGGCCGTGCTCCGGCTGATGACCAAGGAGCCCTGGCGCACCCACGCCGAGGGCCTGATCGGCCGCGAGGCGACGATCCAGCGGCAGCTGGCCCGGACCCCGGTGCCCGCGCCGACGTCCCTGGCCACCGACCCGACCGGCGACGCGGCGGGCGAGCCCGCGCACCTGATGTCCTGGCTGCCCGGCGCCCTGGTGCTCGACCGCGCCGACGACGACCTGCTGGCCGCCCTGGCGGCGATGCTCCGCACCATCCACGCGCACGACCCCGGCCCCGACCGGCCCCGCACCTACCAGTCCTGGGCTCCGCCGGCGAAGCGGGTGGTCCCCGACTGGGCGCGCGACCCGGCCCTCTGGCGGGCCGCCTTCGCGGTCCTGGACGGGCCCGCACCGGCGTACGACGGCACCTTCCTGCACCGCGACTTCCACCTCGGCAACGTGCTGTGGACCGGTCCGCGGATCACCGGCGTCGTCGACTGGGTCGAGACGTCGTGGGGTCCGGCCGGGCTCGACGTGGCGCACTGCGCGACGTACCTCGCGCTCCTGCACGGGCCGGAGGCCGCGACCCGCTTCGTCGCGGCGTACGGCGCCGCCGACGACGAGGCCCAGCGCTACTGGGACGTCCTGGACTGCGTGGGCTACCTGCCCGACCCCACCAAGGTGGCGACCCCGTGGCGCGAGGCCGGCCGGGACGTCAGCGACGCGCTCGCCCGGGGTCGCCTGGAGGAGCACCTCGGCCGGGTGCTGGCGCGCTAGTCGAACAGCCGGGGCTGCGGGGGGCCGAGCGCGGGGTCGACCCCGTCGAAGAGGCTGCTGACCGACTCGCCGGCATGGACGCGGGCGATGGCCTGGGCGAACAGGCCGGCCACGGTGCGCACCCGGAGCTCGGGCCAGCCCGCGGGCGCCGGGACGGTGTCGGTCGTGACCACCTCGGAGATCATCGGGTGCTGCCGGAGCCGATCCACGGCCTTGCCGACGAAGAGCCCGTGAGTGCAGGCCACGGCGGCGCTGGTGCAGCCCTCGTCGGCGAGGCGGTCCAGCAGCTCCACGATGGAGCCGCCGGTGGCGATCTCGTCGTCGAGCACGATCGCCCGCTTGCCGGCCACGTCGCCCACGATGGCGTCGATGACCACCGCGTCGTCGGCCAGCCGGCGCTTGCTGCCCGCCGCCACCGGCAGCCCGAGCAACCGGGAGAACTGGGTGGCCGTCTTGGCGTTGCCGAGGTCCGGGGACACGACCACGGCGTCGGAGAGGTCACCCGCCGAGAAGTGGTCGGCGAGCACCCCGAGCGCGGTGAGGTGGTCCACGGGCACCGAGAAGAACCCGTGCACCTGCGGGGCGTGCAGCGTCATGGTCAGCACCCGGTCGACGCCCGCGGTGGTGAGCATGTCGGCGACCAGGCGGCCCCCGAGCGAGATCCGCGAGGCGTCCTTCTTGTCCGACCGGGCGTAGGCGTAGTGCGGGATGACCGCGGTGATCTGGGCGGCGCTGGCCCCCCGCGCCGCGTCGATCATCAGCAGCAGCTCCATGAGGTGCTCCTGGGTGGGCGGCACCAGCGGCTGGACGATGTAGACGTCGCGCTGCCGGCAGTTCGCCTGGAGCTGGGCCTGGAGGCAGTCGTTGCTGAAGCGGGTCATCTCGACCGACGAGAGCTCGACCCCCAGCTCGGCGCAGATGGACTGGGCCAGGCTGCGGTGGGCGCTACCACTGAAGACGACGATCTCGCGCATGGGCGGGCTCCGCGTGGAGGAGGGTCGGTGGCCGTGGTCACACTAACCCGAGGGGCGCTCGGCGAACAGGCCCGGTCTCAGCGGTGGACCCAGCGCTCCGACGGCAGCGGCCACGGGTTGAACGAGCACGCTCCGGTGCCCTTGGACTGCTGCATCATCACCGGCGCCGGTCCCGGTCCGGCACACCCGCGATGGCCGTGCCCGAGCCAGTGGCCGGTCTCGTGGTTCACGACCAGGTGCCGGTAGTCGCGCAGGCTGCGGCCGCGGGCGTTCCAGGCCGGCGACGCGGTCTGCCACCGGGTCTGGTTGATGATCACGTACCGCCCCACCCGGCAGCTCCAGGTCGCGCTGCACCCGCTCGAGAAGCCCGGGACCGCGCCGGCGACGGCGAGCACCAGGGTGAAGTCCCCGCCACTCGCCACCGGCCGGAAGGCGACGCCGGCGGTCCGCCAGCCGCGGGGGTCCTCGAAGGTCTCCTGGGCCTGGCGGCGGAACTCCGCGAGGTTCGCGTTGATCGGGCCGCGGGTCTCGACGTGGTAGGTGAAGGTGCGGCGCAGCGGCACCAGGTGCAGCACGGACCGCGCCCGGGTCGTCACCGTCTGCGTCAGGTAGCCCTCGCGGCGGGCGGTCATGACCGCCCGCACCCGGTGCCCGACGTCGTCCGCGGTGAGCCGGTAGGTCCGGTGCCGCGCGCCGGCGATCGGCTCCTCGTCGCGCAGCCACCGGTAGCGCAGCGTCGTCGGGCGCGGCGTGAGGGCGGGCTTCTCCGCGGTCAGCGTCCGGCCGAAGCGCGGCACGCCGGTCGCGGCCGGCACCTTCCCGACCGCGAACGCCGCCCGGCTGATCGTGGTGGCGGCGGAGGAGGCCGCGGCCTGGGCGCCGGTCGCCTCGGTCGCGGTCACCGTCACGGAGATCGCGTGGCCGACGTCCTCGAGCGCCGGGCGGTACGACGCGGTCGTGGCCCCCGCGAGCGGCACGCCGTCGCGCAGCCACTGGTAGGCGTAGGCGACCGCCGCGGGCGACCAGACGCCCGGCCAGGCGGTGAGCTTCTCGCGGTACGCCGGGAGCCCCTCCACGGCAGGGGCCGTGGTGTTGACGATCGGCTCGGCGGCGGTGGCGGACGGCACGCCGGTCAGCCCGGCCACCAGCACCAGGCCGGTCAGCACCCGGACCAGCCGGCTCACGCCCACAGCTGGCCCTCGAGCCGCTCCTCGGCCTCCTCGATGGTGCCCTCGTAGGCGCCGGTGGAGAGGTACTTCCAGCCGCCGTCGCAGACGACCAGGGCGATGTCGGCCCGCTCCCCCGCCTTCGCGGCCTTCGCGGCCTGGCCGAGCGCGGCGTGCAGGATCGCGCCGGTCGAGATGCCGGCGAAGATGCCCTCGAGCTCCAGCAGCTCGCGGACCCGGCGCACCGCGTCGCGGGGGCCGACCGAGAAGCGGGTGTCGATCAGGTCGGCGTCGTACAGCTCGGGGACGAAGCCCTCGTCCAGGTTGCGCAGGCCGTAGACCAGCTCGCCGTACCGCGGCTCGGCGGCGACGATCCGCACGTCCGGCTTGTGCTCACGGAAGAAGCGGCCGACGCCCATCAGCGTCCCGGTGGTGCCGAGGCCGGCGACGAAGTGGGTGATCCCGGGCAGGTCCGCGAGCAGCTCGGGACCGGTGCTCTCGTAGTGGGCGAGGGCGTTGGCGGGGTTGCCGTACTGGTAGAGCATCACCCAGTCCGGGTGCTCGTCGGCGACGCCCTTGGCCACCCGGACCGCCTCGTTGGAACCGCCCGCCGCGGGCGAGGAGATGATCTCCGCCCCCCACATCCGCAGCAGCTGCCGCCGCTCCTCGGAGGTGTTCTCCGGCATCACGCAGACCAGCCGGTAGCCCTTGAGCTTGGCGGCCATCGCCAGGCTGATCCCGGTGTTGCCGGAGGTCGGCTCCAGCAGCGTGCAGCCGGGGCGCAGCCGGCCCTCCTTCTCGGCGTGCTCGATCATCCAGAGGGCCGCGCGGTCCTTGACGGAGCCGGTCGGGCTCCGGTCCTCGAGCTTGGCCCAGAGCCGCACGTCGGGGCTCGGCGAGAGGTGCGGCAGGCCCACCAGCGGGGTGCCGCCGACGGACGCGAGCAGGTCGTCGTAACGCATGGCGACCAGCATGCCTCAGCGCAGGAACTGCTCCGGGTCGAACTCGTCGAGCGAGATGATCCGGACCCGCGGCAACGGCACGTTGAACGCGCGCACGTCGTACTCGAGATCGTGGATCTCGATGGCGGCCGCGGTGTACTGCGTGCTGGTGAACTCGCGGAGGGCCATCAGGCCGATCCGGCGGGTGCCGTCCTGGAGGGCGGTCAGCCGCTCGACGAAGTCCGCGTCGTGGCTGCACAGCAGCACGTCGGCGTCGGGGTGCGCGGCGATGGCCTCGAGCGTGCGCAGGATGCCGACGTCGACGACCTTCTCGTCGCTCCCCCCGGACAGCGCGATCGGGCGGTACTCCATGGCCAGCAGCGCCTGCACGAAGGACCCGGGCAGCACCCCGTTGGAGGCGTTGAGGAAGAAGAGCCCCGTGACCGGCTGGTCCCACAGGTCCCGGGCGTAGTCGGTGACCCGCTCCCACCGCGGCCGCTCCTCCGGCAGCGGCCGGCGGTTCAGCAGGTTGGTGCCGAGGGTCGCGTCGATGTTCTCGCCGTCGACCAGGACGAACGTGCGACGCTCACCGGCCTCCATGGAGGAGACAGTACGGCCTCCGGGGGCCGGCGGGCCGGTCGTGGGGTCGGCTTCAGCCCCCGGCGACGGCGGGCAGCACGACGACCTCGTCGCCGTCGGCCACCGGGGCCTCGAGCCCGCCGATGAAGCGGACGTCCTCGTCGTTGACGTAGACGTTCACGAAACGGCGCAGGTCGCCGCCCTCGAGCAGCCGCTCGCGCAGGCCCGGGTGGGCGGTCTCGAGGTCGTCGATCAGCCCGCCGAGGGTCTCGCCCTGCCCGTGCACGGCCTTCTCACCACCCGTGTAGGTGCGCAGGATGGTGGGGATGCGGACCTCGACGGTCATGCGGTGTCTCTCCTCGACTCGGACGTCAGGGACGGCACCACGGCGACCTCTTCCTCGGTCACCGCGCCGTCGACGATTCTGTAGGACCTGAACTCCACGGGGCCCTCGTTATTCCCGTGGTCGCGGGTGGAGACGAGCACGTAGTGGGCGCCCGGCTCGCTCGCGAGGCCGATGTCGGTGCGGCTCGGGTAGGCCTCGGTGGCGGTGTGCGAGTGGTAGACCACGACCGGCTCCTCGTCGTTGGCCCACATCTGCTTGTAGAGCGCGAGCAGCTCGGTCGAGTCGAACTCGTAGAACGTCGGGCTGCCCGCGGCGTTGACCATCTCGACCAGCCGCTCGGCCCGGTCGCTGCCCTCGGGCCCGGCCACGATCCCGCAGGCCTCGTCGGGGTGGTCGCGCTTGGCGTGCGCGACGATGGCGTCGTACGTCGCCTGGTCGATCCGGAGCATCCGCCCAGCCTAGAGGGGCGGGTCAGGCGTTGAAGCGGGCCCGCTGCTCCCCGGACAGCGCCGCCGCGATCCGCGCGAGGTGCTCCGGGTGCATCTCCGGGAGCCGGTCGGCGGGCCACCACCGCACGTCGACGGACTCGTCGTCGCCGACGTGCGCCTCCCCCGAGACCCAGCTGCACGCGAAGGTGACGTCGAGGTAGACGGCGAGGTCGCCGTTGCTGTGGGTGACCTGCCTGCTGGCGGCCACCGACGCCAGCCGGTCCACGCGGACGGTCACGCAGGTCTCCTCCAGCGCCTCGCGGGCGGCGCCCGCGGCGGGCTCCTCCCCCGGGTCGAGGATGCCGGTGATCGGCGCCCACTCGTCGTTGTCGGCGCGCCGGACCAGCAGGACCTCCTCGCCCCGCTGGACGACCGCGGTGACGGCGGGCATCCAGAGCTCGGCGGTCCCGACGTGCTTGCGGAGCTCGACGACGAAGTCGGGGATCGGCATCCCCGCAGATTACGGTGCCGTCCATGACCGACCCGACGCCCACCCTCGACGACCTGCAGGCCCGCGGCATGGAGATCGCCGCGCTCTACGACGAGCTCAACCTCGCCCAGCGCGGCCGCACGTGGACGCGGGCCGAGACGATGATGGGGTTCGTCGGCGACGTCGGTGACCTGGCGAAGCTGGTGATGGCCGCGGAGGGCGCGCGGTCCGACGTCGGTGGTCGCGAGGCACTGGAGCACGAGCTGGCGGACTGCCTGTGGGCGGTGCTGGTGCTCGCGAAGCGGTACGACGTCGACCTGGCCGCGGCGTACTCCACGGCCATGGACGGCCTGGAGGCCCGGCTCACCCGCTGAGCGCGTCGACCAGGGTCTCCTGCAGGTAGCCCACCCACTCGTAGATGTCGTGCGCCTGGGCCCGCGGGTCGTCGTCGGGCAGCGTGTGCCAGTAGTCCTCGTCGCCCTCCTCGACCCCGAGCCGGGTGGCCAGCGCGAGCCGGACGTCGGTGAACGAGCGGAGCCAGGCGGTGGCCGCCGCCTCGTCGAGCTCGACGTCGATGACCAGGCCCTCCTCCTCGAGCAGCGGCGGGAGCCCGGCCTCCTCGAGGGCGTCGATGATCCCCGCGGCGGCGTCGGCCTTGCCGTCGCGCAGCGTGCCCTCGGTGAACCGACGGAACTCCGCCGCGGCATCCTCGTCGTCGGGGTAGGCGGTCGGGAACAGCCGGCGCAGCACCGGGTCCTCGGGCTCGGCGGTGGGCCCGGAGAAGTCGAACATCGCCTCGAGCGGGTCGCCGCCGGTGGGCGCCGCGCGCTCGTTGCGCAGCAGCTCGACCAGCTGCGAGGTCAGCGAGCGCAGCAGGTCCGCCTCGAAGCCGGTGAAGGTCGCGATCACCCGGCCGCTGCGGCGGTGCCGCGCGAATCCGCTCAAGTGGCGTGCTCCATCGTCGCCCACAGGCCGTACTCGTGCATCGCCTGCACGTCGCGCTCCATCTCCTCGCGGGAGCCGGTGCTGACCACGGACTTGCCGTCGTTGTGCACCTCGAGCATCAGCTTCTCGGCCTTCTTCTTGTCGTACCCGAAGTACTTGGTGAACACGAACGTGACGTACGACATCAGGTTGACCGGGTCGTTCCACACGATCGTGACCCAGGGCTTGGCCACGAAGGTGCTCTCGTCGGGGCGAAGATCGGGTTCCACCTCGACCGGGCTCGGAGCGGACACCCTCTCATCGTGGCACATCGGTGGCGGGACGCGGGCCCTACGCTGACCGCGTGACGTCGACTCGCGCCTCCACCGGGCTGCTCACCGACCACTACGAGCTGACCATGCTCCAGGCGGCCCTCGCCGGGGGCACCGCCGGGCGTCGGTCGGTCTTCGAGCTCTTCGGGCGGCGGCTGCCCGAGGGTCGGCGGTACGGCGTGGTCGCGGGCGTCGGGCGGGCCCTCGACGCGCTCGAGGACTTCCGCTTCGACGACGAGGCGCTGACCACGCTGCGCGAGGGCCGGGTCGTCGACGAGCCCACGCTGGAGTGGCTCGCGGACTACCGCTTCCGCGGCGACATCTGGGGCTACGCCGAGGGCGAGGCCTACTTCCCGTACTCACCGCTGCTCGTGGTCGAGTCGACCTTCGCCGAGGCGGTCGTCGTCGAGACCCTCCTGCTGTCGATCTACAACCACGACTCCGCGATCGCGTCGGCCGCCTCGCGGATGACCCAGGCCGCCGGGGACCGGCCGTGCATCGAGATGGGCTCGCGCCGCACCCACGAGGAGGCCGCGGTGGCCGCGGCCCGCGCGGCGTACGTCGCCGGCTTCGCGAGCTCCTCCAACCTCGCCGCCCGGCAGCGGTACGGCGTCCCGACCGCGGGCACCTCGGCCCACTCGTTCACGCTGCTGCACGACAGCGAGGCCGACGCGTTCCGGGCCCAGGTGACCTCGCTCGGCGTCGGCACCACGCTGCTGGTCGACACCTACGACGTGGCCGAGGCGGTCCGGCTCGGGGTCGAGGTCGCCGGGACCGACCTCGGGGCGGTCCGGCTGGACTCGGGCGACCTGGGCGAGCTGGCCCGGCAGGTGCGCGCCCAGCTCGACGCGCTGGGCGCGACCCGGACCCGGATCGTGGTGACCAGCGACCTCGACGAGTACGCCATCGCCGCGCTCGCGTCGGCGCCCGTCGACGGCTACGGCGTCGGCACCCAGCTGGTGACCGGCTCCGGACACCCGACGAGCGGCTTCGTCTACAAGCTGGTGGCCCGCGAGAGCGAGTCGGGGGGCGAGCTGGTCTCGGTGGCCAAGAAGAGCGTCGACAAGATCTCCATCGGGGGCCGCAAGTTCGCGCTCCGCCGCCGCGACCCGTCGGGCACCGCGGAGGCCGAGGTGGTCGGCATCGGCACGCCGCCGGTGGACGACGGCGACGACCGGTCGCTGCTCGTCCCGCTGGTGCGCGACGGCGAGGTCGTGGGCCGGGAGTCGCTGGACGCCGCGCGGTCCCGGCACCTGGCCGCCCGCGCCGAGCTCCCGCTGGCCGCCACCCAGCTGAGCCGCGGCGAGCCCGTCATCGAGACCCTGCACCTGGGAGGGTGACGCCATGGCCCTGATCACCTGCGACTTCTTCTCCGAGTCCCTCGAGGTCGGGACGTCCATGACGGTCGTGCTGCCGCAGACGACCGAGGAGCAGATCGGGGTCAGCTCCGTCGACGTCTCCGAGCACGGCGTACCCGTGCTCTACCTGCTGCACGGCCTGTCCGACGACCACACCGCCTGGCTGCGCTACACCTCGATCGAGCGCTACGCCACCGCGCGCGGGCTGGCCGTGGTGATGCCGGCCGTGCACCGCTCGTTCTACGCCGACGAGGCGCACGGCCACGCCTACTGGCAGTTCGTCTCCGAGGAGCTGCCCGCGATCGTCGCGGCGTTCTTCCGGCTGTCCGAGCGCCGCGAGGACACCTTCGTGGCCGGCCTCTCGATGGGCGGGTACGGCGCCCTCAAGCTCGGCCTGCACCACCCGGAGCGCTTCGCGGCGGTCGCCAGCCTGTCCGGGGCCGTCGACGTGCGCGGGCTGCTGCTGCGCGACGAGCGGGCCGAGATCGTGCAGCGGGTCTTCGACGGGACGTTCGGCACCCACGACGACCTCTACGCCTTGCTCGCCGAGGCCGACCCCGCGTCGCTGCCGCCCCTCTACATCGCGTGCGGGACCGAGGAGGACCGGCTGATGGAGGCCAACACCCGGCTCGCCGACCAGGCCCGCGCGCTGGGCGCCGACGTGACCACCGACTTCCGGCCCGGCGTGCACGAGTGGGGGCTGTGGGACGACGTGATCCAGGACGTCATCGCCTGGCTGCCGCTGCCCTCGGGTCAGTAGCCTCGGCGGCATGAAGCGCGCCCTGATCGTCGTCGACGTGCAGAACGACTTCTGCGAGGGCGGCTCGCTGCCCGTCACGGGCGGCGCCCGGGTCGCCAGCGACATCGCCGAGGTGCTCCACCACTGGACCAAGCGCGACCCCGACGCACCCGACTACGCCCACGTGGTGGCCACCAAGGACCACCACATCGCCCCCGGCGACCACTGGTCCGAGGACCCCGACTACGCGGACTCCTGGCCGGTCCACTGCCAGGTGGGCACCGACGGCGAGGCCTTCCACCCCAACCTGGACCCGCAGCCGTTCGACGCGATCTTCCTCAAGGGTGAGCACCAGGCGGCCTACTCCGGCTTCGAGGGCCGCGAGAGCGACGGCGCCACCCTCGCGAACTGGCTCCGGCGGCACGAGGTCGACGAGGTCGACGTCTGCGGCCTGGCCACCGACCACTGCGTCCGCGCCACCGCCCTCGACGCGGTCGCCGCCGGCTTCACGACTCGCGTCCTCCTGGACCTCTGCGCCGGCGTCGCCCCCGAGACCACCCACGCCGCCCTCGACGAGATGCGCACCGCCGGCGTCCGCCTCTGACTCGTTGAGTTCGGGCAAATGGCCCTGTGAGTTCCGGGAAATGGTCGACCATTTCCCGACCCGCATTTGCCCGAACTCAACGCCAACTGCCCAAGAGACGTTTGACAGTCCAGGGAGCACCGCGCAGACTGTCCAAGAACCCTTGGGGAGTGGTGATGGACGAGCTGAGTGAGACGGCGGCGCTGCGGGCGATGGCGCACCCGCTGCGGTTGCGGATGCTGTCGCTGCTGACGGGGGCCGAGCTGAGTGCGGCGGAGGTGGCGCGCGAGCTGGGCATCACCCACGCGAACGCGTCGTACCACCTGCGGGTGCTGCTGGACGCCGGCGAGCTCGAGGTCGCCGGGGAGGAGAAGATCCGCGGCGGGGTCGCCAAGCGGTACCGGCATCCCTGGCTCCGGCCCGACGGCGAGCGGCGGCTGAGCGCGGACGACCTCGAGGAGTACGTCCGCGCGATGGCGAGCGAGCTGGTCCGCCGGTACGCCGGCCGGCTGCGCGGCGGCCCGCGCGGCAACCTGTCCGACGCCGAGGTCTGGGTCGACCCCGCGACGTACGACCGCGCCCTGGAGCTGGTGACCGAGGCCAGCAACCTGCTCCACGCCTCGGCCCGTCCCCCGCGCACCGAGGGCACCATGCGGGCCAACCTCACCGTCGCGCTGTTCCCGCTGGAGAACGGGTGAGCAGCGACACCGCCACCCGCCCGTCGGCGCTGGCGCCGCTGCGCGAGCCCGGCTTCCGCTGGTTCTTCACCTCGCGGCTGGTCAACCTGCTGGGCACCATGATGGCGCCGGTCGCGCTCACCTTCGCGGTCCTGGACTTCAGCGACTCGCCCTCGGCGCTCGGCCGGGTGCTCGCGGCCAACAGCATCCCGCTGGTGGTGTTCCTGCTGCTCGGCGGCGTGATCGCCGACCGGTTCGACCGGACCCGGGTGCTGTTCGTGACCAACATCGGCGCCGGGCTCACCCAGGCGGTCATCGCCACCCTGGTCATCCGGGGCGACGTCCAGCTCTGGCAGATCATCGCGCTGACCGCGGTCAACGGGGCACTTGCGGCCGCCAGCTTCCCGGCGATGGCCAGCGTGGTCCCGAGCCTGGTGCCGCGCGGCCTGCTCCAGCAGGCCAACGTGCTCCTGTCCATGCAGCGAGCCAGCCTGGCGATCATCGGGCCGTCCGTCTCCGCCGCGCTGGTGGTGACGGTCGGCCCGGGCGTCGCGCTCGCCATCGACTCCGTCACCTGGCTGGTCGCCGGCGCCCTGCTGATCCGGGTGCACATCCCGGCCCGCCCCGCCCGCACCGAGCACACCTCCGTGCTCACCGACCTCCGCGAGGGCTGGACGGTCTTCACCGGTCACACCTGGCTCTGGGTGGTCGTGCTCGCGTTCGGTCTGCTGAACGCGATCCACTGGGGCGCGTGGTTCACCCTCGGACCCGCGGTCGCCAAGGACACCATCGGCGAGCGCGGCTGGGGCCTGGTGCTGTCCGCCGAGGCCGTGGGCCTGCTCGTGATGACCCTGGTGCTGACCCGGGTCCGGCTCCGCCGGCCCCTGCTGGTCGGCATGCTCGGCATGTCGGTGTTCGCGGCCCCGATGCTCGTCATGGGCCTGGACCCGCACCTGCCCACCCTCGTCCTCGCGGCCTTCGCGGCCGGGATGGGCATCGAGGTGTTCGGCCTCGGCTGGAACCTCGCGATGCAGGAGCACATCGAGGAGCGGATGCTCTCCCGCGCCTACTCCTACGACGCGCTCGGCTCCTTCGTCGCGATGCCGATCGGCCAGCTCACCTTCGGACCTCTGGGAGAGGCGTTCGGCGCGCAGCAGGTGATGGTCGTGAGTGGTCTGGTGTACGCCGCGATCGCGCTCGCCACGCTCTGCTCACGGTCCGTCCGGACCCTGGACCGGGTGCCCGCGTAGCGGGCTACCCCCACTTGTCGGCCAGGGCGCGGACCACCGTCACGTTGCGGGCGGTCCCCTGCCCGAGGCCCGCGAAGACCTTGCTCGTGACCAGCTTGGACTCGTGGTAGGACCGGTACAGCAGGCAGTGCGCGGCCCGGCCCTCGACGTACGCCTGCTCCCCCTCGAACTCCACCTCGGCGAGCGCGGCGGCGGTGGCCGCCGTCGGGGCCTTCTTGTAGAGCGTGATGTAGTGCGCCACCGGCTCCCCGTGCTCGGCGCGCAGCCGCTCGGCGTCCTCGGCGATGGCCACCAGCTCGGCCGGCGTGAAGGCGATGGTGGGCACCGCCCACCCGCGGTCGGCCTCGAAGGCCTTCTCCAGCGCCGCCTCCACCTTCGCGCGCGACCGCAGCGGGATGGTCAGCCGGACGTTGCCGGTGTTGATGTAGGTCTCCACGTCGGTGCCGCCGGCGGACTCGACGGCAGCCTGGATCGCGGCCTTGGGGAACTTCCGCTTCGCGCCGAGGTTGATGGCCCGCAGGAACGCGACGTACGTCGGCATCAGGCGTGCACCGCCCGCGCCCGGATCAGCACCAGCTGGTCGACGAGGAGCAGCGGCGCCTGGAGGCCGACCTCGGCCAGGACCCGGCCGGTCACGGTCACCCCGTCCGCCCAGCCCGGTGCGCCGGTGGCGCCGTGGACCGCGCCGGCCCCGGGCGCCTGGGCGCACACGGCGTACGAACGGTCCGGGTCGAGGCCCGGCAGGGGGACCCGACCCGGGGGCCAGGTCAGCGTGTGGTCGAGGGACGCCAGCCGGTAGAGCGCCTCGCTGCCGTCGGTCGCGACCACGCCCTCGAGCAGCAGCGCCGGGTTCGCGAGGTCGGCGTGCACGACGTCGCCGCTGTGCAGCAGCGCGCGCTCCGCCTTGTAGAACGTGATCCACTCCGTCAGCGCCGCCAGCTCGGCGTCGCTGACCGTGGTCAGGTCCCACTCGACGCCCAGGTGCCCCCAGATCGCGGTGCCGGCGCGGAAGTCCAGGTCGTGGGTGCGACCCGTCGTGTGGTCCGGGCTCGACCCGATGTGGGTGCCCATCAGCTCGGGCGGCAGCGTCAACCCGGTCCAGCGCACCATCCGCTGCCGCTCGTGCGCGTCGATGCAGTCCGAGACCCAGACCCGGTCGGAGTGCTCGAGGACGCCCAGGTCGACCCGACCGCCGCCGCCGCAGCACGACTCGATCTCGAGCCCGGGATGCCGGCTGCGCAGCGCGTCCATCAGCCGGTAGGCCGCCTCGGTCTGCACGTGGACGCCGGGTCGCCCGTCGGGCCCGTGCCCGGCGTCGACCAGGGCCCGGTTGTGGTCCCACTTGATGAAGGCGATCCGGTACTCCGTCACGAGCGCGGACATCCGCTCCAGGACGTGCGCGAAGGCCTCGGGGTGGCCGAGGTCGAGGATGTGCTGGTGCCGCGAGGCGACGCCGGGGCCGTGGTCGGTCCCGAAGAGCCACGCGGGGTGCGCCCGGGCGAGGTCCGAGTCGAGGTTGACCATCTCGGGCTCGAACCACAGCCCGAAGTCCATGCCGAGGTCGTGCACGCGATCCACCAGCGGGTGCAGGCCGTCGGGCCACACCTCCTCGTCGACGTACCAGTCCCCCAGCCCCGCCCGGTCGTCGCGCCGGTGCCGCATCCACCCGTCGTCGAGCACGAACCGCTCGATGCCGGTCGGCGGCCGCCTTCTCGGCCAGCGCGAGCAGGGTGTCGAGGTCGTGGTCGAAGAGCACCGCCTCCCAGGTGTTCAGCAGCACCTTGCGCGGGCTGTGGGGGTGCTCCGGTCGGGACCGGAGCTGCCGGTGGAACCGCCCCGAGAAGGCATCGAGCCCGTCCCCCCAGGAGCCGACCAGCCAGGGCGAGGTGTACTCCTCGCCGCGCTCCAGCCGGACCTCGCCGGGCAGCAGCAGCTCGCCGCCGCGCAGCAGCCGCCAGCCGGTGAAGGAGTGCTCGGCGCTCAGCACCTGGTTGCCGCTCCAGGCCAGGTGCACGCCCCAGACCCGGCCGGCGCGGAAGCCGAAGCCGGGATGCCCCGCACACATCACCGTGGCGGCGTCGTGCCCCGGCCGGCCGCCCCAGGCCTCGCGCACCCACTGGCCCTGGTCGAAGGGGCGGCGCTGCGGCGTCCGCTCGTGGGTGTGCCGCCCGGCCATGTCCAGCAGCTCGGCCGCCTCGGCCGGCACCGGCAGCGCGGGCTCCAGGTGGGCGACCTCGTAGGTCTCCGCCGCGGTGTTCCGGACGCCGGCACGCAGCCGCACGAGACCGCTCGCCAGCACCTCGAGCTCGGTGGTGACCACCAGGTCTCCGGGGCCGTCGGTGCCCACGCTGCGGAGCCGGACCGTCCCGTCGCCGTCCTCCTCCAGGTCGTGGGTGACGCCGTCGAAGGCCACCGACCACGCGCGGCCGGCGCGGCTCCCGAGCAGGCCGGGACGCCCGGTCCAGCCGGCCGAGTGCTGCGGGAGCACGGCCACCGCGTCCTGGCTCATCACGACCGAGTCGACGTAGGGCATGCCGAGAGCGCGCACCGTCGCCTGCAGCGCGTCGCCGTCGAGGTCGCCGAGGTCGGGTCCCCAGTGCAGCACGCAGGGCAGGCTCGTCGGGATCCAGGCGGACGACGACGCTGGTCCCGCCGCGGCGCAGGTGCTCGACGCGTCGACGGTCGGTCTCGGACACGGGCTCGCTGCCCCTTTCGCCTGGTCGAGCGGCTGGTTGGTCGGGTGGTCGCGTGCGGATTCGGTCACGGCGCGGCCACGATAGCGACGTCGACCGTCACGAGAGCGTCGCGGTCCGGCGCCCTGGCCGTCGAGCCGCGCACCACCAGCTCGGGCTGGTAGAGCACCTCGCCGAGGTGCACGGGCGCGCCGGTGATCTGGTCGACCAGCTCGCGGCAGGCGGCCTCGGCCAGCGCCGCGGCCGGCTGCCGGACGGTGGTGAGCGGCGGGCTCGGTGAACTCCACGAGCAGGCTGTCGTCGCTCCCGACGACGGACAGCTGGTCGGGCACCCGCAGGCCGGCCTGCCGGGCCGCCCGGATGACCCCGAGGGCGATGATGTCCGAGCCGCACAGGATGCCGGTGACCCCGCGCTCGAAGAGGCGCTGCGCGGCCACCATCCCGCCCTCCACGGTGTACGCCGTGCACTCGACGAGGTCGTCCAGGCCCAGGTCGTCGGGCACCAGGCCGCGCGCGACCAGGCCGGCGCGGAACGCCGCGGCCTTGCGCTGGACCGGGACGTAACGGGCCTGACCCAGGGCGATGCCGATGCGGCGGTGGCCCATGTGGGCGAGGTGCTGGAGCCCGAGCTCGACGCTGGCCGCGTCGTCGGTGGACACGAAGTGGGCCGGGACCTCCGGCATCAGGCCGTTGACCAGGACGATCGGCAGGCCGAGGTCGACCAGGCGGAGGTACCGGTCGGGATGGCCGCCGGCGATGGCGTGGTTGCCCGAGACGAAGATGATCCCCGAGACGGAGTGCTCCAGGAGGATCTGGACGTAGTCGTCCTCGTGCACCCCGCCGAGCGTCTGGCTGCACAGCACCGGCGCGTAGCCGTTCCGGCTCAGGTTCGTCTCCACCAGGTGGGCGAACCGCGGGAAGAACGGGTTCTCCAGCTCGGGCATCACGAGACCGACCAGCCCGACCGACCGCGGCCGCAGGCGGTGCGGGCGGTCGTAGCCGAGCACGTCGATGGCGGTCAGCACCTGCCGACGCGTGTGCTGGTTGACGCCGGGCTTCTCGTTGAGGACGCGACTGACCGTGCTCACGCTGACGCCAGCGCGCTCCGCGATCTCCGTCAGCCTGACTGCCACGCGGGACACCCTAGTGACTTGCGCCACATCTTGAAACTTCTTGCAGCACTCTTTCCGTCGTGAAACGGGACTGCTAGCGTGTGGCGCGCCTCACACCATTCCCTCGGAAGGAATCCTGGCCCATGCTCAAGATCGCCCGCAAGATCGGCCCCGCCTTGCTGGCGGTGGCCCTCGTCGCCGCCTGCGGCGGCAACGACGACGGAAGCTCGGACGAGGGCAGTGACTCCGCTGCCTCCTCCGAGCCCTCGGACGGCGGGGGCGGCGACGCCGACCTGCTGATCTGGACCGACGCGCTCAAGCTCGACGGCGTCACGGCGGTCGCCGAGGCGTTCGGTGAGGCCAACGGCATCACCGTGAAGGTGCAGGCCATCTCGGAGGACCTGCAGGGCTCCTTCGTGACCGCGGACGCGGCGGGCAACGGCCCCGACGTGGTGGTCGGCGCCCACGACTGGTTCGGCAACCTGGTCCAGAACGGCGCGATCGTGCCCCTGAACCTCACCCCCGACGAGCTCTCGGGCTACTCCGAGAAGGCCGTCCAGGCCACGACGTACGACGGCAAGCTCTACGGCGTGCCCTTCGGGATCGAGGCGCTGGCGCTCTACCGCAACGCCGAGATCGCGGACAAGGAGGCCGACCTCCATGGACGACGCCGTCGCCGTGGGCCAGGCCGCCGTGGACGCCGGCAAGGTCGAGTCGGCCCTGAACCTGCCGGTCGGCGAGCTCGGCGACGCCTACCACATGGAGCCGATCCTGACCTCGTTCGGCGGCTACATCTTCGCCTACAACGAGGAGACCGGGTACGACCCGGAGGACGTCGGCATCGGCAAGGAGGGCTCGCTCGCGGCCGCCGACGAGATCTCCCAGCTGGCCAAGCAGAAGGTGCTGCGCACCTCGATCAGCGGCGACAACTCCATCGCGCTGTTCACCGCCGGGAAGGCCGCCTTCATGGTGTCCGGCCCGTGGGCCCTGGCCGACGTGCAGAAGGCCGGCTTCGACTACGGCATCCAGCCGGTCCCCGGCTTCGAGGGCTGAGGAGCCGGCGGCGCCGTTCATGGGTGCGCAGGCGTTCATGGTGGCCGCCCACGGGCAGAACCAGGACATCGCCCAGGAGTTCGTCAACAACGGCGTGAACACCGAGGAGTCGATGATGACCCTCTACGACGCGACCCGGCTGCCTCCGGCCATGACTGTCGGTCCAGGAGCAGGTCGACGACCCGGACATCGCGATCTTCGCCGAGGCCGCGAACCAGGGGGCACCGATGCCCGCCATCCCGGCGATGGCCGCGGTCTGGGAGCCGCTGGGCAAGGCCTACTCGGCCATCGTGGCCGGCAAGCCCCCGGAGGCGACCATGACCGCCGCCGGCGACACCATCAACAAGGCCATCGCCGACGCCGGCTGACCGGCCCGCACGTCGCCACACCTGACCGGTGGGCGGACCTCGGTCCGCCCACCGGCAGCACACCTGATCTCACCCACCGCCCCACCTGCGAAGGGGAAGCGCCATGACGAACGCGCAGGAGACGAAGCCTGCTCCGACGGAGAAGAAGTCGCACCGCTTCACCCAGCCCGGCCGGGACGGCGTGGGCGCACTGATCGTCAAGGTCCTGTTCCTCGGCGTCGTGGTCGGCGTCGCGATCGCCCTGACGCCGATGCTCGTCGGCGAGAGCTCGTGGGTGTTCCTGGCCGCGATCTGGGTCATCACCGCGATCCTGGTGGCGACCTACGCCACCGGGCGGGCGCTCCCGGCGAAGTACCTCGTGCCCGGCACCCTGATGCTGGTGCTGTTCGTGGTCTACCCCATCCTGCTGACCGCGAAGACCTCCTTCACCAACTACGGGGACGGCACCCGCAACACCCAGGAGGAGACGGTCAACCAGATCGTCGGCTCCTCGGTGACGCGTTCGGAGGACTCGCCGCAGTACAACCTGACGGTCGCCACCGACGGCAGCGTCACGACCGGCCCGTTCACCTACTTCCTGGTGCCCCAGGACGACCCCGAGCAGGTCCTCATCGGGACCGAGGAGGGCCTGGAGGAGGCCGACGCCGGCGCGGTGACGCTGGAGAACGGCAAGGTCACCGCCGCCGAGGGCTACACGGTCCTCGACATCCGTCAGATCGGCGCCGCCTCCGACACCTTGGACGAGATCGCGATCCCGACCGACGACGGCAACTTCATCGTCCGGTCCGGCACCAGCGAGGCCTTCGAGGGCGCGCCCACGCTGGAGTACGACGAGGCCGCCGACACCATCACCGACACCACCACGGGCACCGTCTACACCGTCCAGCAGGTCGGCGACCGGCAGCTCTTCGTCGACGAGAACGGCGAGCGGATCTCGGACCAGTCCTGGACCGACAACGTCGGCTTCGCCAACTACAAGAAGATCCTCACCGACCCCCAGATCAGAAGCGACTTCATCAGCATCTTCATCTGGACGTTCGTGTTCGCCACGGTCTCGGTGGTCTCGACGTTCCTGCTCGGCCTGCTGTTCGCCTTCACCCTCAACGACCCCCGGGTCCGGGGGCAGAAGGTCTACCGAGCGCTGATCATCCTGCCCTACGCGATCCCCGGCTTCATCTCGCTGCTGTTGTGGTCCAGCTTCTACAACCAGGACTTCGGCCTCATCAACGACATGACCGGGCTCGACGTCAACTGGTTCGGCAACACCACGACGGCGAGGTTCGCGGTGCTGCTCACCAACTTGTGGATGGGCTTCCCCTACATGTTCCTGGTCGCCACCGGCGCGCTGCAGGCGATCCCGGAGGACCTCACCGAGGCCGCCACGATCGACGGCGCCAACGGCTTCCAGGGCTTCCGCAAGATCACCTTCCCGCTCCTGCTGGTGACCGTGGCCCCGCTGCTCGTGGCCACCTTCGCCTTCAACTTCAACAACTTCGGGGCGATCTTCCTGCTGACCGGCGGTGGCCCGTTCAGTCCCGACAACCCGACGGCCGGCGGCACCGACATCCTGCTCAGCTACACCTACCGACTCGCCTTCGGGGCCGGCGGGGCGCAGATCGGCTTCGCCTCCGCGGTGTCGGTGATCCTGTTCGTGATCACCGGTGTCATCGCGGCCCTGCAGTTCCGGGCCACTCGCTCACTCGAGGATGTGAACTGACATGAGCATCAGCCAAGGCCCCGCGCCCACCCAGGTGCCGCTGCCCATCAAGGGCAACCGGTTCGGCCGCAAGGTCGACCAGGCCCCCAAGGTCAAGATGGGCTTCCGCCGGTGGTTCACGCAGATCGGGTGGCGCCACGTCGTCGGCGTCCTCGCCGTGCTGTGGGCGCTGTTCCCGGTGTCCTACCTGGTCTCGGCGTCGCTCAACCCGCTGGGCAACGTGGTCACGTCCACGCTGATCCCGCAGACCTTCAGCCTCGACAACTACACCAAGCTGCTGGACAACTACCCGTTCACGCACCTGGGCGCGCAACAGCCTGATCGTGTGCGTGTGCGTGGTCTTCGTGCAGCTGCTCTTCAGCGCTCTCGCGGCCTACGCGTTCTCCCGGTTCCGGTTCACCGGCCGCCGGGGCGGACTGCTCGCGCTGCTGCTGATCCAGATGTTCCCGCAGTACCTCGCCCTGGTCGCGCTCTACCTGATGTTCACCGAGATCGGCGACGTCATCCCGGCCATCGGCCTCGACACCCTGGCCGGCTACATCATCGTGCTGTGCGGCAGCTCGCTCGGGCAGGTGTGGCTGATCAAGGGCTTCTTCGACTCGATCCCGAAGTCCCTGGACGAGGCGGCGATGATCGACGGGGCCAGCCACGTCCAGGTCTTCTTCCGGATCATCCTCCCGCTGATCCGGCCGATCCTGGCCGTCTGCGGGCTGCTGGTGTTCGTCGGGGTGATCGCCGAGTTCATCATGGCCTCGATCTTCCTGCGCGACGAGAACAAGAAGACCCTCGCCACCGGGCTCTACGGGCTCATCGACGCGGACCGCTCCAACAACCTGGGGGTCTTCGCGGCCGGCGCGATCATGACCGCGATCCCGGTCGTGCTGCTGTTCCTCTACCTCCAGCGGTTCATCGTCGGCGGCATCACCGCCGGCGGCGTCAAGGGATGACCGCACCCGACCCGCTCGACCCGCACCACGACGGCTCCGTCCACTACACGCTCGACGAGGCGCCGGCCCTGGGCGACAGCGTGGTCCTGCGGGTCCGGGTCCCGCACCGCGCCGACGGGACACCGGCGGCCCGGGAGGTGGTGCTGCGCTGGGTGCGCGACGGCGAGCCGGCCCTGCGCCTGGCCACCCGCGAGAGCGAGGACGACGCCGGGGCGTGGTGGACGGTGCCGATCGACCTGGTCAACCCGGTCACGTCGTACCGCTTCGTGGTGACCTCCGGCCCGTCGGACTACCGCTGGCTCAACGCCACCGGCGTCCACCACCGCGACGTCACCGACGCCGGGGACTTCCGGATCAGCACCGAGCACCGGTTGCCCGACTGGGTCGGCGACCAGGTGGGCTACCAGGTCTTCCCCGACCGCTTCGCGCGCACCGAGACCGGGGCCGCGGTCCCCGCCTGGGCGCAGCCCGCCGACTGGGACGACCCGGTCGTGCACAAGGGTCCCGACGTCCCCTACCAGTGGTACGGCGGCACCCTCGACGGCGTGGCCGCCCACCTCGACCACCTCCAGACGCTCGGCGCGACGCTGCTCTACCTGACGCCCGGTCTTCGAGGCCTGGTCCACGCACCGCTACGACGCGGTGTCGTTCGACCACGTCGACCCGCTGCTCGGCGGCGACGCCGCGCTCGACCGGCTGATCGAGGCCGTCCACGCGCACGGGCTCCGGCTGGTCGGGGACCTCACCACCAACCACACCGGCGACCACCACGACTGGTTCCTGCGCGCGCTGGAGGACCCGACCAGCCCCGAGCACGCGTTCTTCCGGTTCCGTTCCGACGGCTCCTACGTCGCGTGGCTGGACATCCCCAGCCTGCCGAAGCTCGACCACGCCTCCGTCGAGCTGGCCCGCCGGCTGTACGACGGGCCGGACTCGGTGGTCGCCCGCTGGCTGCGGCACGGGCTGGACGGCTGGCGCATCGACGTGGCCAACATGACCGGCCGGCTGGGAGCCGACGACCTCGCCCACCAGGTGGCCACCGCGATCCGTCGCACCATGGACCAGGTCAGCCCGGACGCCTGGCTGCTGGCCGAGCACGGGCACGACGCGTCGCTCGACCTGCACGGCCCGGGCTGGCACGGGACCATGGACTACGCCGGCTTCACCCGGCCGCTGTGGTGCTGGCTCAACGGCGGCTCCCCCGCCGGCCCCGGCATCCCGCACGGCCTGGACTACCTCGGCATCCCCATCGACATCCCGGTGCTGCCCGCCGAGGCCGCCGTGGCCACCATGCGCGACGTGCACGGCGCGATGCCGTGGACGTCGTGGGCCGAGCTCGACCAACCACCTGGACTCCCACGACACCCCCCGCTTCCGCACCGTCACCGGCGGCGGTGTGGACGGCCGCGTCGACGCCGCCGGCGTGGGCCGCGACCGGCACCTGGTCGGGCTCGGGCTGCAGATGACGATGCCGGGCGTCCCCGTCGTCTTCATGGGCGACGAGCTCGGGCTGACCGGCGTCGACGGCGAGCACGCCCGGACGCCGTACCCCTGGGAGCGGCGCGACACCTGGGACGGCCCCACCTTCGACGCCTACCGGTCCTGGATCGGCCTGCGCCGCGCGCACGTCGCGCTGCGTCGCGGCGGGATGCGGTGGCTGCACGCCGCAGGGCGACACGATGACCTACCTGCGCGAGCACCCCGACCAGACCCTGCTCGTGCACGCCAACCGCACCGCCACCGCGCCGGTGACGGTCCCGGCGGCGGCGCTCGGTCCGGGCGTCGTCGGCCTCGAGCCGCTGACCGGGCCGCCCGCGACCCTCGCGGACGGCACGATCACGCTGCCGGGGGACGCGGGCGTCGCGGTGTACGCCGTCCTCACCCGATGAGCGACGCGCTCACCCTGCTGAGCGCCGCCGGCTTCCCGGCCACCGAGGTGCTCGGGGCGGGCATGGAGGGCACCGTCGCCGTGCTCGACGAGGAGCGGGCGGTCAAGCTGTGGGACTTCCGCGACCGGACCGACATCGACCGTCTGCGGGTCTTCTACGACGCGGTCGCGGAGTCCGGCTTCGCCCTGGCCGTCCCGCGGATCCTCGAGGTGGCCGAGGTCGACGGACGGATGATCACCGTGCAGGCCCGGTTGCACGGCGAGCCGCTCGCCGACGCCGACGCCGTGGTCGACGTGCTGGCGGCGCTGGCCGACGTGCCGGTGCACCCCGACATGGCGGTGCTGCCGGTGCCGGACGGCGAGCGACCCTTCGACCCCACCGTGCCGTTCGCCCGGTCCCTGGCCGACCTCGTCGAGCGCCGGGCGCGCCCTGCTGACCGGCCACGTCGGCGCGCACACCGTCGCGGCGCTCGCCGACGACCTGCGCCACCTGGCGCCGCGGGAGCCGCGACTCGTCCACGGCGACCTCGGCCCCGGCAACGTCCTGGCCGTCGACGGCCGGCCGACGGCGCTGCTCGACTTCGGCTACGTCTCCACGGTCGGCGACCCGGCGTTCGACGCGGCGGTGGCCGCCGCCGTGGCCGACATGTTCGGCCCGCGCTCCGCCGCGACGACGGCGCGGATCGACGGGCTCACCCGGGCCCGGTTCGGCTACGAGGAGCGGCGGTTGGCGCTCTACCGCGCGGCGTACGGGCTGGTCACGGCCAGCCTGCTGGTCGCGGCGTCCGACCAGCCCCACTTCCGCTGGTGCCTGGACTGGCTCTCCCGGCTCTAGTGCCGCGCCTCGTCCCAGCGCAGTGCGGCGGCGTTCAGCGCGGCCCAGCCCAGGGTCACGCCCACGACCTTCCCGCGGATCGCTCCCTCGTCCGCCCGCGCCAGCAGGGTCGCGCAGTCGGCGAGGTCGCCGGCGATCCGCGCCCCCATCGCCCAGCGCACGGCCCGCGGCGGACCGAAGACGCCCACGGCGCTGATGGCCAGGTCGCGCACGCCGTACGCCCGGGCCAGCGTGTCGTACGACCCCCGCTGGTCCGGCGTCGGCGTGCATGGCGTTCGGCGAGGTGCGCCGGGCGCAGCAGCGCGTAGACGCCGTACACCGCGGAGGCCGCGGACATCACCCGAGAGGCGGGGTAGCTGATCGTCATGCGCCGACCGTACCCGTCCCGGTCGGCGCCTACGCCGCGGCGCTCAGAGGTTGCCGCGGGCGTCCTGCTCGCGCTCGATCGCCTCGAAGAGCGCCTTGAAGTTGCCCTTGCCGAAGCCGAGCGAGCCGTGCCGCTCGATCAGCTCGAAGAACACCGTCGGCCGGTCGCCGAGGGGCTTGGTGAAGATCTGCAGGAGGTAGCCGTCCTCGTCGCGGTCGACGAGGATCTTGCGCTTCTGGAGCTCCTCGATCGGCACCCGCACCTCGCCGATGCGCGCGCGCAGCTCGGGGTCCTCGTAGTAGGAGTCGGGGGTGTCCAGGAACTCCACGCCGTTGGCGCGCAGGGCGTCGACCGAGGCCAGGATGTCGCCGGTCGCGACCGCGAGGTGCTGGGCGCCCGGGCCGCGGTAGAACTCGAGGTACTCGTCGATCTGGGACTTGCGGGCCGCGATCGCCGGCTCGTTGAGCGGGAACTTCACCCGGTGGTTGCCGTTGGCGACCACCTTGGACATCAGCGCCGAGTAGTCCGTCGCGATGTCGTCGCCGATGAACTCCGCCATGTTCACGAAGCCCATGACCCTGTTGTAGAAGCTCACCCACTCGTCCATCCGGCCCAGCTCGACGTTGCCGACGATGTGGTCGAGGGCCTGGAAGATCCGCTTGGGCTCGCCGTCGCGCTTGGTCCACCGGGGCGCCGTGGCGGTGTAGCCGGGCAGGTAGGGACCGGCGTACGTCTGGCCGTCGACCGTCCGCTGGACCAGGGTGTGCCGGGTCTCGCCGTACGTCGCGATCGCGGCGATCCGCACCGAGCCGTGCTCGTCGGTGAGCGTCTCGGGCTCCCGCACGACGGTGGCGCCGGCCGAGCGGGCCTGCCGGATGCACTGGTCGACGTCGGGCACCTCGAGCGCGATGTCGACGACGCCGTCGCCGTGGGCCGCGTGGTGGGCGACGAGCGGGCTGTCCGGGGACACGGCGCCGCTGAGCACGAACTTGATCGACCCGGACTTGAGCACGAAGGACTTGTGGTCGCGGTTGCCGTTCTCCGGCCCCGAGTAGGCGACGAGCTCCATCCCCCACGCACTCGCGTAGTAGTGCGCGGCCTGGGTGGCGTTGCCGACCACGAAGCAGATCGCGTCCCAGCCGGTGACCGGGAAGACGTCGCTCTCGGCGTCGTACTCCACGAGGCCGACGAGCTGGCGCAGCTGCTCCAGCGTCAGGTCGGCCTTCATCTCGTCCACGGTCAGGGCGCCACCAGTCGAGGCGATCTCGGTCGTCATGCGGCCAACAGTGCCCGTGTGCGACAAGATGTGCAACAGTACGTCGAAACACCAGGCAGTTTGTGCAGTCACGGAGGGTCCAGTGGACGATCTCGACGTCAGGTTGATCGATCTCTTCGCCGCCGAGCCGAGGATCGGGGTCCTCGAGGCCTCCCGACGCCTCGGGGTGGCCCGCGGCACGGTGCAGGCCCGCCTCGACAAGCTGGGCTCCTCGGGGGTGGTCACCGGGTGGGGTCCCGAGCTGTCGGCCGAGGCACTGGGCTACCCGGTCACCGCCTTCCTGACGCTGGAGATCCGCCAGGCCTCGGCCGGCCGGGGTGGCCACGACGCGGTCGCCGCCCACCTCGCGACCATCCCCGAGGTGCTCGAGGCCTACACGATCACCGGCGCCGGGGACATGTGGTGCCGGGTCGTCGCCCGCACCAACACCGACCTCCAGCGGGTCATCGACCAGGTGCTCGCGCACCCCGGCATCGACCGGTCCACCACGGTGATCGCCCTGGCCACGCAGATCCCGCACCGGGTCCGGCCGCTGGCGCGGGTCGCCGTCGGCTGAGGCCCGTCGTCACTGCACCCGGGACGCCAGCGCCGCCGCGGCGTCGACGACCTGCGGCCCCACCGTGTCGGCGTCGAGCTCGGGGGCGAGGGTGAGGATGCCGATGCAGGCGTCCACGCCGGCCAGGTCCCGGATCGGCGCGGCCAGGCTGGTGGCGCCGGGATACCGCTCTCCGTGCGTCGTGGCGTACGGCGTCGTCGACCCGTCCCGGCCCAGCTGGATGGCCCGACCCGAGGCACCCGTGGGCATCGGGTGCCGCGCCCCGACGCGGTAGGCGACGTACAGGTCGGTGTAGGACGGCTCGGCGACGGCCAGGGCCAGCACCTCCTCGCCGTCGGCCACCGCGAGGTACGACGTGCACCCGGTCTCCTCGGCGAGCCGGCGCAGCACCGGCATGGCCAGGTCACGCAGCGCCGGCTGCACCGCGGCCGCCAGGTGCACGATCCCGAGCCCGATGAACAGCCGGCCCCGCGCGTCGCGGCGGATCAGCGCGTGCTGCTCGAGGGTGCTGATCAGCCGGTAGGTCACGGTGCGGTTGACCGCGAGGCGACCGGCCAGCTCCGTCACGGTGAGTCCGTCCGGCTCCTCCGCGAGAGCCAGCAGCACCCGGCACCCGCGGTCGAGAGTCTGCGACGTCTCGGACACCACCGCCCGAGGCTATTCCTCCGTGCCCCCGGCCCGCATCGCCAAGCCTCCGGGTGACTAGACCGGAGGCGTCAGGCGCCCGGCGCGCGCCGCACGGCCCACTCGCGCAGCCGGTTGATGCGCGCGTGCAGCTGGTCGGCGCTGGCCACCGCCGCGGCCGGTCCGCCGCACTCCTTGCGCAGGGCGGCGTGCGTGTGACCGTGGGCCTGGCCGGTCCGGTGGTGCCAGGCGGCGACGAGCCCGTTGAGCTCGCGGCGGAGCAGGGCGAGCTGCTCGTGCGAGGGCAGGGGTACGTCGTGGGCGCGCGGCTCGGGGCTCCGGCGACGGGCCCGCTCGCTCTGCCGGTGGGACAGCAGCTCGCGGACCTGGTCGGCCTCGAGGAGGCCCGGGATGCCGAGGAAGTCCATCTCCTCCTCGGACCCGACGTGCACCTCGCCCGCGTGCCCGAACTCGGCGCCGTCGAAGAGCACCCGGTCGAAGGTGGCCGACGACCCGAGCGCCTCGAACGGCAGCGCGAGCTCCTCGGCCGACGCGCTCTCCCCCGCGTTGGCCTGGTTGAGCAGGTCCTGCTCGGCGGCGAAGATGTCGCCCTCGTCGCTGATCCGCCGGCCGAGGACGTGGTCCCGCTCGACCTCCATCTCCGAGGCGAAGCCGAGCAGCGAGGTGACCGACGGCAGGAAGATCGACGCGGTCTCGCCGCGCTTGCGGGCCCGCACGAACCGGCCGACGGCCTGGGCGAAGAAGAGCGGCGTCGCGGTCGTGGTCGCGTAGACCCCGACCGCCAGCCGGGGCACGTCGACGCCCTCGGAGACCATCCGGACCGCGACCATCCAGCGCGCGTCCCCGTCGGTGAAGGCGGCGATCTTCTTCGACGCGGCCTTCTCGTCCGAGAGCACGACGGTGGGCTTCTCGCCGCTGATCCGGGCCAGCAGCGCGGCGTAGGCGCGGGCGGAGTCCTGGTCGGTGGCGATCACCAGGCCGGCCGCGTCGGGCACGTGCCGCCGGACCTCCGACAGCCGCCGGTCCGCGGCCTCCAGCACCGCCGGCATCCACGAGCCGCCCGGGTCCAGGGCGGTGCGCAGCGCCTGCGCGGTGAGGTCCTTCGTCAGCGGCTCGCCGAGACGGGCCGCGACCTCGTCGCCGGCCCGGGTGCGCCACTGCATGTCCCCGGAGTAGGCCATGAACAGCACCGGCCGGACGACGTGGTCGGCCAGGGCGTGCGCGTAGCCGTAGGTGTAGTCGGGAACCGAGACGAGGACCCCGGCTCCCTGGTCGGGCGCGCGCTCGTAGGTCACGAACGGGATCGGGTTGACGTCGGAGCGGAACGGCGTGCCGGTGAGCGCCAGCCGCCGGGACGCGGGCTGGAACGCCTCGCGGACCGCCTCGCCCCACGAGAGGGCGTCGCCGGCGTGGTGCACCTCGTCGAGGATCACGAAGGTCTTGAACCGCTCGGTGCGGATCCGCATCGCGAGCGGGTTGGCCGCCACCCCCGCGTAGGTCAGCGCGACGCCGACGAAGTCCTCCGACGTCCTGCCCTTGCCGGCGGAGTACGCCGGGTCCAGCGGGATCCCGGCCCGGGCGGCCGCCTCGGCCCACTGGACCTTGAGGTGCTCGGTCGGGGCGACGACCACGATCCGGTCGACCTGGCGGCGCCCGAGCAGCTCCGCGGCCACCGACAGCGCGAAGGTGGTCTTGCCGGCGCCCGGCGTGGCGACCGCGAGGAAGTCGCGACGCGGCTGGGCGAAGTACGCCGTCATGGCGGCCTGCTGCCAGGCGCGGAGGGAGGTGGCCGTGCCCCACGCGGCCCGGTCGGGCCAGGCGACCGGCAGCGCCGGCGTCAGCGGGGCGGCCCCCTCAGGGTGCCGTCCGGTCATGCGTCGGAGTCGTCCCCGTCACCCTTGCCGCCGGGCTTCAGCGACTCCCAGATCTCCTGGCACTCGGGGCACACCGGGAACTTCTCCGGCGCCCGGCTGGGCACCCACACCTTGCCGCACAGCGCGACCACCGGGGTGCCCATCACCATCGCCTCGGTGAGCTTGTCCTTGGGCACGAAGTGGGAGAACTTCTCGTGGTCACCGTCCTCGGTCGGGAGCGTCCGCCGGTCCTCGAGGGTCGAGACGCCGGGCGAGAAGCCGATCGTGGGGTTGCTCACCGGACCAGCGTAACCGCTGTCCGGGCTAGTTGCAGTCCGGGTCGAGCGGCTGCGTGGAGGTCCACGCGAGCTCGCCGGGCTGGCGCCGCAGCACGTCGCGCCACAGCCCGCTGGGGTCGTGCCGGAACACGTCGGGGACCTCGCCGGGCACCACGTGCCAGCTGCCCTCCTCGATCTCCGCCTCGAGCTGTCCGGCCGCCCAGCCGGAGTAGCCCGCGAAGATCCGCATGCCCACGAGCGTGCCGTCCAGGATCTCGATCGGGGTGTCGAGGTCGACGAGCCCGAGCCGGCCCGCGAACTCGCGGAAGCCCAGCGGCGGCTCGGCGTCGGGGCTCAGCAGCCCGACCGCCAGCGCGCCCTCGGGGCTGACCGGTCCCCCGACGAACAGCGTCTCCGGCTCGTCCACGACCTCCGCCCAGCCGTCGAGCACCTGGGCCACCGGCACCGCCGAGGGTCGGTTCAGGACGACTCCCAGCGCCCCGTCTCCGTCGGCGTCGACCACGAGCACCACGCTGTCGGAGAAGTTCGGGTCGACGAGCGCGCGCGTGGCCACGAGGAGATCCCCCGCCCGGACCTTCGCGTCGCGGTTCACCCCTCCAGTGTGGCGAGTCGTGCCCGCGCCCACCACCCTCCGATGGTCCAGCAGGGTAAAGATCGCGGCGGTCCCCCTACACTCCGGTGATGCCCCCGAGCACGCCCGGCACCGCGGTCGCCCCGTCGACCGGGCCGAGCCGGCGCCAGCGGTACTCCGCCTCGACCAAGCGGTCCCTGGTCGACGTGGCGGAGGAGCTCTTCGCCGAGCAGGGGTACGCCGCCACGTCCCTCGACGCCATCGTCGCCGGTGCGCGGGTCACCAAGGGGGCGCTCTACCACCACTTCTCCGGCAAGCAGGCGCTCTACGAGGCGGTCTTCGAGCGGGTCGAGGCGGACGCGTCGGCGACCATCGAGCGGTCCCTGGAGGGTCGGTCCGACGCCTGGGAGCAGGCCACGGCCGGGCTCCGGTCCTTCCTCGAGGTGGTCCGCCGGCCGGCGTACCGGCGGATCGTCATCCAGGAGGGTCCCGCCGTCCTCGGCTACGAACGGTTCCGCGAGCACGAGGAGCGCTCGACGTTCGTCCACGTCACGGCGATCGTCCGGTCCGTGCTCGCCACCGGCGCGGCCGCGGTCGACGAGGACACGGTCGAGACCTTCGGTCGGATCTTCTTCGGCGCCCTGTCCTCGGCGGGCGAGTCGGTGTCGTCGAGCGGCGATCCCGACGCCGCCGGCGAGCGCGTCGAGGACGCGATCGGCGTGATCCTGGCCGGGCTGCGCACCCAGCTCGAGCCGGCTACTTCGTGAACGTCACGTCGCCGTTGACCGCGGGGACCAGCTCGACCCAGGTGTGACCGGCCGGGACCTTGAGCTCCCCGTTCTTGGTCGACAGCGTGAGCGGGCTGGTCAGGTCCTTCTTCGACCACGTCCCCCGCACCAGCCGCCCGTCGTGGAACAGCAGCGCCGCGCCCTCGCCGACGAACTTGGTCTCGGGCACCGGGTAGCCGGCCGGGTCGCGGTAGCCCGCGTCGCCCACCTGCACCCGCAGCACCAGCACGGTGTCGGTCGGGAACTGGTCGTTCGGCCCCGCGTAGCTGTTGGTGTTGACGTAGCGGCCGTTCTGGAACTGCCAGCTCGTCGTGTGGTTGCCGAAGTCGGCGTTGACGGTGGTCGCCTTGACGCCCTTGGGCAGGTCGTCGGCGCTGCCCCAGGGCAGGTAGTCCTCGGGGCGGGTCATCTTCTGCTTGATGGTCGAGGCGACGTCGTGGAGGTTGGCCATCAGGTTGTACGGCGCGTAGCGGCTGGGCTCCCGGTAGAAGCCCTTGGAGCCCTCGGTGTAGTACGTGATGTCGGCCCCGGCGATCCGGTTCAGGGTGATGTTGGCGGCGCCGCTGGTGACGATCGAGGCGTCGATCGGGGTCACGATGCCGATGTCCGAGGCGCGCATCGAGCGCACCGGCCCGACGGCGCCCGGGATGTCGGAGTAGTAGAAGGCCGCGAGCCGGGTGATCCCGCCCTCGACCAGCTCCTCGACGACCAGGTCGGCGTGCGAGAGGCCCAGCTGCGGGCTGCTGGACGGGGTGTTGTCCATCTTGGTGACCAGCACCGGGTGCCGGGCGTCCGCGCTGCCGTTGTCCGGGACCTCGATGCCGGTCAGGGGCCAGGTCTGCGGCACCTCGGGGACCTCGACCTCCTCGACGGTGCCGTCGGCGTGCGTGGTCTCGACCGTCTCGGGCGCCGCCGTGGTGGCGTCGTCGCCGCTGCAGCCGGCCAACGCGAGGGTGGCGGCGAGCAGCAGGGCTATGGCACCCGCGGGGGCACCAGCGGGGCGGGGGGTGTGACGCACAGGGATTCTCCGTTTCGAGGGACGTGACGTGAAGTCCGTGGACCAGTGTGGAACGCGTGCACCCCCCGATGGGTGAAGCACGCCGGTGAGTCGCGGTAAAAGTCGACTCAGTTTGTTGACTTTTGGGTCGCTCAGACGAGGGTGGCGCCGCCGTCGACGTACAGCGTCTGGCCGGTGATGTAGGACGCCTCGTCGCTGCACAGGAACGCCGCGGTCGCCGCGATGTCCTCGGGGTAGCCCACCCGGCGCACCGGGTTGCGGTCGGCCGCGGCCTGGCGGAAGTCCTCCACCGCCATGCCCACGCGGGCGGCGGTGGCGTCGGTCATCTCGGTGGCGATGAAGCCGGGGGCGATCGCGTTGACGTTGACGCCGTAGGGCCCGAGCTCGATCCCCAGGGTCCGGGTGAACCCCTGGATCCCCATCTTGGCGGCCGCGTAGTTGGCCTGTCCGCGGTTGCCCAGCGCCGAGACGCTGGAGAGGTTGACGATCTTGCCGTACTTCTGCGCGACGAAGTGCTGCTGGGCGGCCTTGGACATCAAGAAGGCGCCGCGCAGGTGCACGCTCATCACCAGGTCCCAGTCCTCGACGCTCATCTTGAAGAGCAGGTTGTCGCGGGTGATGCCGGCGTTGTTGACCAGGACGTGCAGACCGCCGAGGTCGCCCACGACCCGCGCGACGGCCGCGTCGACCGAGGCGGCGTCGCTGACGTCGCACCCGACGCCGAGGTGGGTGCCCGCGCCGCCGAGCTTCGCCGCCGCGTCGGCCGCAGCCGCCTCGTCGAGGTCCAGGACGGCGACCGAGGCGCCCTCCTCCGCGAACCGGGTGGCGGTGCCGAAGCCGATGCCGCGTGCGGCTCCGGTGACGACGGCGACCCGTCCGTCGAAGCGACCCATCTGAACTCCTTGATGCTCGGTGGTACTCAAACCAGGACACCTTAGATCAGCAACCTGAAGGTTTCCCCTTCGTCGGCGTCCCCGGGCTACGGTCGGCTCGTGCCCGACTGCCTGTTCTGCGCGATCGCCGCCGGCTCCACCCCGGCGGAGATCGTGCTGGACGAGCCGCAGTTCGTCGCCTTCCTCGACATCCGGCCGGTGTTCAAGGGGCACCTGTTGCTGGTGCCGCGCGACCACGTCGTGACCCTCCCCGACCTGCCGGCGGGCCTCCGCGACGGCTACCTGGAGGCGGCGCAGCGGCTGGCCACGGCGGTGACGACCGGCCTGGGCGCCCAGGGTTCCTTCGTGGCGATGAACAACGTCGTCAGCCAGTCCGTCGCCCACCTGCACTGCCACGTCGTCCCGCGGACCAAGGGTGACGGGTTGCGAGGGTTCTTCTGGCCGCGGACGAAGTACGCCGACGGCGAGGCCGGGGAGTACGCCGCGCGGCTGCGCGCCGCCCTGGCCGGCCGATGAGTTCCGGCGCCGGGACGGGTCTGCCTCCCGAACGCCGCCCAGACGAAGGAGACCGCGTGATCGACCTGACGCCGACGACCGACCGCACCAGGAGCATCGCCGAGGGGGTCCGCGACGACCAGCTCGACGCCCCCACGCCGATGCCCGGCACCTCCGTGAGCGAGCTGCTCAACCACCTCCTGGGCCTCACCGTGGCGTTCCGCGACGCGGCGGCCAAGCTCGACGGACCGACCACGTCGACGCCTCCGGCGAAGGTGACCGAGCCGCTGCCCGACGACTGGCGCACCCTCCTCGACGCGCGCCTCGCCGAGCTCGCGGCGGCGTGGCGGGACGACGCGGCCTGGGACGGGATGACCAAGGCCGGCGGGGTCGACCTGCCCGGCGCGATCGGCGGCCTGGTGGCGCTCGACGAGGTGCTCCTGCACGGCTGGGACCTGGCCCGGGCGACGGGTCAGCCCTACGCGCCGACCGACGCGGAGGCCGAGGCCGTGCTGCCGATCGTCACCCCGTCCGACGACGACCCCGACGGCCGGGGCCGCGAGGGCCTCTTCGGGCCCGTGGTGGCCGTGCCCGACGACGCGCCGGCGTTCGACCGGGTGCTCGGGCTGGCCGGGCGTGACCCGGCGTGGAGCGGCCGGGCCCGACCCCGGGCATGACCCCGGACATGACAGAGGGCCCGACCGTGTGGTCGGGCCCTGCCATCAAGAGGTGATCGTGGTGGAGCTGGCGGGAATCGAACCCGCGTCCTCGAGCGTCGATCCAGTACTTCTCCGGGTGCAGTCCGTGAGATCGCTTTTCTCAGCCCCGACGCTCGCACGGACACGTCGTCGACAGGCTCAGTCACGGAAAAGTCCCGGTCAACCTCCGCGACACGAGTTGACCAGCAAGTCCCCTAGATGAGGCCTGGGTCCGGGACGGAGACGGATGCCCGGTCAGACCCTTCGGTCACTGCTCAGGCAGCGAGAGCGAAGTCGTTGCGCTTAGAGTCGGCAACTATGGTTTTCCAGCGATCGTTAACGAGATGACGCTGGCTCCTCGACCCGCTTCTCCTGGAACTAACGTCCCCAGTCGAAACCGATCAGCCCCTCTTGAGTTGTGACGGTCAGTCTACGGGTGAACGCCGACGGGCGCCTCCTCCATTCCCGCCGGAGGCTCAGTCGGTGTGGCCCTTGAGCCGGCGCTGGACCGCCTGCTCCTTCTCCCGGTTGGCCTGCCGCTCGGCGAGCGAGTGCCGCTTGTCGTAGGTCTTCTTGCCGCGGGCCAGGGCGATCTCGACCTTGGCGCGGCCGTCCTTGAAGTACAGCGCCAGCGGCACCAGCGTGTAGCCCTTGTCCATGATCTTCCGCTCGATCCGGTCGATCTCGACGCGGTTGAGGAGCAGCTTCCGCTTGCGGCGCGCGCTGTGGTTGGTCCAGGTGCCCTGGGTGTACTCCGGGATGTGCACGGCGTGCAGCCACACCTCGTGGCCGTCCACCTCGGCGAAGCCGTCGGCGAGCGAGGCGCGCCCGGCGCGCAGCGACTTCACCTCGGTGCCGACCAGGACCAGGCCGGCCTCCCAGGTGTCCTCGATGTGGTAGTCGTGGCGCGCCTTCTTGTTCTGCGCGACCATCTTCTGACCCTTCTCCTTCGGCACCGGAACAGTCTCCCAGGTGCCCGCAAGGCAGTTAGAGCCAGTTCATCGGATCGACCGGGTGGCCGTTCGCCATCACCGTGAAGTGCAGGTGGCAGCCCGTCGACCAGCCGGTGGACCCCATGTAGCCCACCACCTGGCCTCGAGAAACCTGGTCGCCGACCCCGACGACGTAGTGCGTGGCGTGGTTGAAGATCGTCGCCAGCCCGACGCCGCGCTGGAACCCGTGGTCGATGACGATCCGGTTGCCGTACGCGGTCTGGTAGTACGCCTGGATCACCCGGCCGTCGGCCGGTGCGTACATCGGACTGCCGCAGGCGCCGGCGAAGTCGGTGCCGTCGTGCAGGCCGTAGTAGCCGAAGATCGGGTGCACCCGCATGCCGTACGACGACGTGACCGGGCCCGGCACGGGACGGTTCAAGAACCCGCCGGTGTTGCCCGGCGCCGTCGACTGACCCTGGCGCAGCGCCCGGAGCCGCGCCTTGCGCGCCCGCTCGGCCAGCAGGTGCTTGATCCGGGCGTCCTCCTTGCGGAGCTTCTTGAGCTTCTTGCGGTCCGCCTGCTTGGCGGCCTTGGCCTCGGTGTTGGCGGCCTTGCGGTCCGCGACCAGCCGCACCACCTCGTCCTTGTCCGCCTGCGCCTGCGCCTCGAGGCCCTGCATCACCACCACGTGGGCGGCGGCGTCCCGCGCCTTGGCCGCCACCTCCCGCTTGGCGTCCTGCACCTCGCCCTCGCGGACGTCGAGCAGCACCTCGGCCGCGGACAGGTCGTCGTAGGCCCGGGTCTCGCGGCCCACGATCACGTCCCGCACCGAGTCCTGACGGATGAGGTCCTCGGGGGTCTGCGCGTCGAGGAGCGCGGAGAAGGCCAGGAGCTCGGGGTCGCCGGCGGTGTAGATGTCGGAGATCAGGCCGGCGATGGAGTCCCGCTGCCGCCCGACCGCGGCGGTGCCGGCGGTGAGCGCGAGCTGGGCGTAGTCCAGGTCGGCCTCGGCCTGGGTCAGCCGGCCCTGCATCTCGAGGTCGAGCACCCGGGCGGCGTCGAGCTTGTCCTGGCTCGCCTGCAAGGCGTCCTTGGCGTCCCCGAGCTCGGCGCGCGCGGACTCCAGGGCCTGGGTGGCCTTGACCAGCCGACGGCTCGAGTCCTCGAGGTGGTCGTGGGCCTGGTCGATCTTGTTCTTGACCTTGTGCTGGCGGTGTTTGAGGTCGTCGGCCTGGGCATTCGGGACTACTGCCGTCACACCGACTGCCAGGGAGACGACGAGGAGCGCCGCTCCCCAGCGATGGTGCACGGCGCGGGGGAAGAGACGCACCGGTTGCCTTCGCAGTGTTCGGGGAAGTGAACGCCTCGACGCTAACCCGCGCGGCGGCCGGCTCCCGGGATTGCGATCCGGAGTGTCGCTGCCGGGCTAGCCTGCCCGGATGAGCGCTCTCAAGGTCCTCTTCCTCGGCGGCAGCGGCGTCATCAGCTCCGCCTGCTCCGCGCTGGCGGTCGAGCGTGGCCTCGACCTGCACGTGCTCAACCGGGGCGAGACCTCCGTGCGGCCGCTACCCGCGGAGGCGCGGCTGCGGCAGGCGGACCTGCGCGATCCCGCCGCCGTGCGCGCGGTGCTCGGCGACGAGGAGTACGACGTCGTCGTCGACTGGATCGCGTTCACCCCGGAGCACGTCCGGGCGGACCTCGACCTGTTCCGCGGCCGGACCGGGCAGTACGTCTTCATCAGCTCGGCCTCGGCGTACCAGACGCCGCCCGGCCGGCTGCCCGTCGTGGAGTCCACTCCCCTGCGCAACCCGCACTGGGAGTACTCCCGCAACAAGATCGCCGCCGAGGACGTGCTCGTGGCGGCGTACCGCGACGAGGGCTTCCCGGCGACGATCGTCCGGCCGTCCCACACCTACGACAAGACCCTGGTCCCCCTGCACGGCGGCTGGACCATGGTCGAGCGGATGCGCGCGGGCGAGGAGGTCGTGGTGCACGGCGACGGGACCTCGCTGTGGACCCTGACCCACCACGAGGACTTCGCGCGCGGCTTCGTGCCGCTGCTCGGGTCGCTCGCGGGCGCTCGGGGAGGCGTTCCACATCACCTCCGACGACGTGCTGACCTGGGACGCGATCGCGCACGCCCTCGCCGCGGCGGCCGGCGTGGAGGCGCGCATCGTGCACGTCACCTCCGACGCGATCGCGGCGGTCGACCCGGGGTGGGGGGCCAGCCTGCTCGGCGACAAGACGCACTCGATGGTCTTCGACAACGCCAAGCTCCGCAGCGTGGTCCCGGACTTCGTCGCCCGGATCCCGTTCGAGCAGGGGGCGCGGGAGATCGTGGCCTGGCACGACGCCGACCCGGCCCGTCGCGTGCGCGACCCGGCCCTCGACGCGGTGGTCGACAGCCTGGTCCAGCGATTCAGACCTTGAGGTACTTCCGGGTCAGCAGGAGCGTGGGCACCACGGTGAGGAGCGGGCCGAGGATGGCGATCGCCAGCACCGCCGTCGTGTACTCCGGCATCCCGATCCAGGGCATGAACTTCAGCTGGTCACCGGCCCGCTCGAAGATGCCGTAGTACATGAAGGCGCCCAGCGCGCCGGCCGCGAGCGCGACCCCGATGAAGGCGGTGACCAGGGCCTCGAGGAGGAACGGCAGCGCGATGTAGAGCGTGGACGCGCCGACCAGCCGCATGATGGAGATCTCGCGCCGTCGGGCCAGCGCTGCCAGCCGGATGGTGTTGCTGACCAGCAGCAGCGCGGCGAGCACCAGGAACGCCGCCGTGCCCAGCGCGCCCCACTTGAGCGCGTTGATGGAGCCGTAGATCGGCTGGAGCACCTCGCGCATGTCCCGGATCCCGGAGACCCCGTCGAGGCCGATCACCGCACTGGTGATGCCGTCGTACTGCTCCGGGTCGTTGAGCTCGATCCACACCGACTGCGGCATCGCCTCGGCGGTGGCGGCGGGGTTGGGACCCTCGAAGCGCTCCGGACCGAGGAGCTCCTTGACCTTCTCGAAGGCCTCCTCCTTGGACTCGGTGTGGTAGCCCGCGACCTCGGGGTTCTCCTCGACCACGTCGAGGATCGCCGCCTTCTGCGCCTCGGTGACCTCGCCGCTGCAGGACGCGTTGTCGTCCTGCGCCTTGCACAGCCACACGGTGATCTGGAGCTGGCTCCCCCAGTGCTGCGCGGCCTTCTCGGCCTGCTGGTTGAGGAGCACGCCGAGGCCGACCAGGGTCAGCGAGACGAAGAGGGTGAGGATGACCGCGACGTGCATGGAGAGGTTGCGGCGCAGGCCTTGGCCGAGGTTCGACAGGACGTATCGCATGGAAGAAGGTGCTCTCAGTTCTGGAAGCCGTAGACGCCCTGGGCCTCGTCGCGGACGACGCGGCCGTGCTCGAGCTCGATGACCCGCTTGCGCATCTGGTCGACGACCCCGGAGTCGTGGGTGGCCATCAGCACGGTGGTGCCGGTGCGGTTGATCCGGTCGAGCAGCTTCATGATGCCGACCGACGTGGTCGGGTCGAGGTTCCCGGTGGGCTCGTCGGCGATCAGGATCATCGGTCGGTTGACGAACGCGCGGGCGATCGCGACCCGCTGCTGCTCGCCGCCGGAGAGCTCGTCGGGCATCCGGTCGCCCTTGCCGTCGAGCCCCACGAGCTCGAGGGTCTCGGGCACGACCTTGTTGATCTGGCTGCGCGGCTTGCCGATCACCTCGAGGGCGAAGCCGACGTTCTCGCTCACGGTCTTGTTCGGCAGCAGGCGGAAGTCCTGGAAGACGGTGCCGATCTGGCGGCGCAGCCGGGGCACCTTCCAGCCGGCGAGCCGGTTGATCTCCTTGCCGGCGACGTACACCCGACCCGACGTGGGCCGGGCCTCGCGGAGCACGAGCCGCAGCGCGGTCGACTTGCCGGATCCGGAGGCGCCGACGAGGAACACGAACTCGCCCTTCTCGATGTCGACCGTCAGCTGGTCGAGGGCGGCGTGTCCCTGGCCGGGATAGGTCTTGGAGACCTTCTCGAAGCGAATCACCGGGTCGAGGCTAGACCAGCCACCTGAGAGTGCAGTAAACGACGCGGGTGCGAGTCGCTCACACCTCGGCGGCCTCGGCACGGTCCGTGCCCCGGCGCCAGCGGATCCCGGCCTCGAGGAAGCCGTCGAGGTCGCCGTCGAACACCGCGGTCGGGTTGCCGACCTCGTAGCCGGTGCGCAGGTCCTTGACGACCTGGTACGGGTTCAGCACGTAGTTGCGCATCTGGTCGCCCCAGCTCGCCTGGACGTCGCCGCGGAGGCCGTCGAGGTGGGCCTTCTCCTCGGCCTTCTTCTTGGCGAGGAGCTTGGCCTTCAGCACCACCATCGCGCTGGCCTTGTTCTGCAGCTGCGACTTCTCGTTCTGGCAGCTCACGACCGTGCCGGTGGGCAGGTGGGTGAGCCGGACCGCGGAGTCGGTGGTGTTGACCGACTGGCCGCCGGGACCGCCGGAGCGGTAGACGTCGACGCGGATCTCCTCGTCGGGGATGTCGATCTCGTCGGTCTGCTCGAGCACCGGGACCACCTCGACCGCGGCGAAGCTGGTCTGCCGGCGGCCCTGGTTGTCGAAGGGGCTGATCCGCACCAGCCGGTGCGTCCCGCCCTCCACGGAGAGGGTGCCGTAGGCGTACGGCGCGTGCACCGCGAAGGTGGTCGACTTGATGCCGGCCTCCTCCGCGTAGGAGGTCTCGAACACCTCGACCGGGTAGGAGTGCTGCTCGGCCCAGCGGACGTACATCCGCATCAGCATCTCGGCGAAGTCGGCCGCGTCCACGCCACCGGCGCCGGAGCGGATGCTGATGAGCGCCTCGCGGACGTCGTACTCCCCCGACAGCAGGGTGCGGACCTCGAGGGCCTCCACGAGCTTGTGGACCCGGGCCAGCTCGCGCTCGGCCTCGGCGAGCGCCTCGTCGTCGCCCTCCTCCTGGCCGAGCTCGACCATGATCTCGAGGTCGTCGAGGCGGCCGTTGAGCTCGGTGAAGCGGTCGATCTCGCCCTGGAGCATCGACAGCCGGCCGGTCACCTTGGTCGCGTTGGCCTGGTCGTCCCACAGGTCCGGCGCGGCCACCTGGTCACCCAGGTCGGCGATCTCGGTGCGCATCCCGTCGAGGTCGAGCACCTGGCCGATCGTCTTCATCGTCGCCTGGAGCTGCTTGATCTCGGAGTCGAAGTCGGGGCCTGCCACAACAGGCAAGAGTACGGCGCGGCCCGTGGGGTGTCGAAACACCCCACGGGCCGTCCCCCGTCGTGCGATCAGTCGCAGAGCACCTTGGCGGCGCCGGCCGAGGGCTCGGTGACCGGGGTCATCGGGGTCTGCCAGAAGTCCAGCCGGACCCGGTAGACATCGGTGACGTCGATGGTCTTGGCCTCGGACTCACCGAGGCTGAAGGCCCGGGCGTAGACCGCGGTGCCGTCGGTGGTCGCCTTGATGGTCGCCTTGCCGCCGGTCTCGGTGCGGTCGGACAGCCCGAAGGTGGCCTGCAGCTCGGTGCACTTGCGGCCCAGCGTCCACTCGGAGTAGCCGCTGGTCTTGGTGCGGTCGACGTACAGCGTGTTGCGGTAGTCCGCGCCGTTGATCGGCATGGCGTAGGTCGAGATCACGTTGACGTTGGCGCTGGTGGTCTTCTCGTTCAGCCAGTCCCAGCCGAAGACCTCGACGTTCCGCGCCTTGCTGGTGCCCTTGGAGCCGTTCTTGTCGGCGGGCTTGACCACGCGGTAGCTGCGGTCCAGGCGCGAGGTCGGCTTGTCGCTGTAGGAGTACGTCCCGTCCTTCTTGACCTTGGTGGTGCCGATGGACTTCCAGGCGGTCTTGCCCTCGTACTGGATCTGGATGGTCACCTGGGCGCCGGGCGCCTTGGGAGTGACCTTGCCGGAGAGGGTGATCTTGTCCTCGTTCTGGACGGCGTCGGTCGTCGAGGCCTTGAGGGTGACGCGGTACGCCGCAGCGGACGCGGCGCTGTCGGCGCTCGCCTGGGCGGGGGCGATCGCGCCGAGAGCGGAGGCCGCAAGCAGCGCGGCCGCGAGGGTGAGGCGAGTGGTCGACATGGCAGTTCCTCCGTTGGATGTGGATGCACAGCCCTGGGAACGGGGTGTGCGTGCGGAAGGTGTGATCACCTTCACGACCGATTTGGTTCGCCCGGTGCGGACGCGGTCTGGACCGCCGGAAGCCGCACCGAACCTTTTGGTCCGCCGCGGCGTCTCGATCCAGTCGGTCCATCATCAGCACCGAGTGTCAGGGTGGTGGGACCGCCGCGCCTGAGGCTGTAGTCCCGGCGGTCCGGGACGTTCCGCACCGGTCAGCGGGCCTCGTCCCGGACCGTCGGGAGCGGCCCTTGACAGCCCCTGCCCCGGGGCTAACTTGGGAGGCAGGAGTGGCTCGGGGATTCCTCGACCACAAGGAGCAGCCGATGCTGAACGACAGCAAAGTCACCGCCAACGTCCCCGCCGCCGACCTCGACCGGGCGCGTCGCTTCTACGCCGACACCCTCGGCCTCACGCCCGCCATGGAGAACGACGGTGGGCTCGTCTACCAGACGGCCGGTGGGACGGTCTTCTTCGTCTACCAGACCGAGTTCGCCGGCCAGGCGGGTCACACGATCGCCCAGTGGCACGTCGACGACCTCGACACCGAGGTCAAGGACCTGCAGGGCAAGGGCCTGGCCTTCGAGCACTACGACCTGCCGGGCGTGACCTGGGACGGCGACATCGCCTCGCTGCCGGGCATGGGCCGGGCCGCGTGGTTCAAGGACAGCGAGGGCAACATCATGTGCCTCGACGACATGGTGAGCCTCTGAGAATCGCTCCGGGGGTGACCGCCGCCGCACCGAGGGCGGCGACGGTCGCCGACTGCGGCGCGCCCGTGGTGCGCGACAACGCCGACCACCCCGCTCGGGGTGGTCGGACGCTTCTTCGCGGGGCCAGGGCTACCGGTGGAAGTAGATGAGGGCAGAGAAGTAGAACAGGCCAACGGCGAGGAGGGCTTCGAGCAGCTCTCTCACCTCTGGTTCCTACCCAGCCCCGCCCCGTTGAAACACCACAAATGGCCGAACGGTCAGACATTCGGCGAATCCCAGCGCGGGCGCGCGAGTTCGCTCAAGATGCCAGCAGGCACACCAGGGGGGTGCTGCCTGCTGACGCCCAGAAGACCAAGCTCGACGAGCGCGGCGCCTCCGCCGTCGAGTACGGCCTCCTCATTGCCGGCATCGCCGCCCTCATCGTCGCCGTCGTGTTCCTCTTCGGTGGCGCCCTGTCCGACATCTTCCAGGAGACCTGCGACTCGGTGACGCAGAGCGCGTCCAGCGCCTCCTGCTGATTCGCGCCGGCCTCCGGCGGCCAGTCGCGTCCGCACAAACCGCCCCTCCGCTTCGGCGGGCGGGCGGTTTCGTGCGTCCGGGCGCGCCCCCAAGATCGGGCAACTGAGTCGGCCCGCGGGGTCCGATATCCGAGCGCCGCGCGAACATGCCTGGACCCGGTGTCTCCCTCAGCAAGGCGCCGGGTAGCTCCGCCCCGTCGGCCGATCTCCCCGAGCGCGCGACGGGGCGGAGCGCCCACCTGGTACGTGAACCCGCCCGCCTTCGTGCCCACAGCCTGATCGATCACTCCGGGGTGACCGCGGCCGCGCCCACAGCGGCGACGGTCGCCGTCTGCGGCGCGCCCGGGATGGTCAGCGGCAGCACGAGCGGTGCGCTGATCCGCACCCGGACGCTGCGCGTGGCCCGGTCGACCTGCACGGTGCGAGCCAGCCCGGGGTACTGCCTGCGCGCACCGGTCCGCGCCAGGTAGTCGTCGACCGCCTCCCGGGCGGTCGCCTCGAGCAGGGCCAGCCGGTCCTCGCCGAGGCCGCCGGCGTACACGTCCTCGCCCTCGGCGCCCGCGTCGGCGGCGACCAGCGCGGCACCGTCGGCGAGGCTGTCGAGGCTCTGGCGCTGGAGGTACGCCGCGCTCGCGTTGACGACCAGGGCGACCGCCATCATCAGGACCACGGCGAAGCCCGACGATCAGGACCGTGGCCTGGCCGCGCTCGTCCCTGCTCCTCATCGCGCCTCCTGGTAGCGGCCGATCGGCACGGTGTGCGTGGAGGTGAGGACGAAGCCCGAGCGCTGGTCGCCGAACAGCGACGGCAGCAGCGGCAGGTGCACCGACGAGCTCACCCGGACGGTGATCACCGCGCCGCCGCTGTGGCAGTCACCGGCCGGCACGCAGGAGACGGTCACGTCGGGATCGGCGCCCTCGATCCCCTGGTCCACCATCACCCGGCGGGCGGCCGCCGTCGCGTGCCGTCGCCCTTCGGCGTCGTCGCCGGCCAGGGTGAAGGCGCGAGCGGCGGACCGGGCGGCGCCGGCCGTGGCGAACGCGCCGCGCTGCACCTCGAACACCGAGACCACGATCCACACGAGCGGCACCAGCAGCAGGATCCCGAGCCAGGTGAGCTCGACCAGGGCGCTCCCCCGCTCGTCGTGGCGTCGGGTCATGGGCCGACCTCCTCGATGGCGGTGCCCCGCACGGTCGAGCTCGACCGCCGGGCCGCCGAGCCCCAGGGCGGGGACGGTGGCGTGGATGACGACCTCGATGCCGGGAGCGCCGTCGATGTCGAGCGGGTGCGCCTCGACGTCCTGCCCGTACGACGAGCCGAGGACGCCGTCGAGCTGCTCGCGCGCCTTCGCCACCCCGTCGGCCGGACCGCGGTCGGACGTGGCGGCGTACCGCGCGCCCTCCGAGGCGGCCGACGTCAACGTGTTGCGCACGTGCAGCACGAGCGCGAGCTGGAGGATGCCCAGGACCAGCGGCACCAGCACGACGGTCACCAGGACGAAGTCCACCAACGCCGAGCCGCGCTCGTCGGGCCCGCGTCGCGGGCGCACGCTCAGCCCTTGCTGACCGAGCCGAGCGCGTCCTTGAGCATCTGGGTGAGCTGGTCGTCGGCGACCGCCCAGATGCCGCCGACGATGGCGACCGTCATCACCGTGATCATCACCCAGCCGGGCACGTCCCCGCGTTCGTCGCGACGCTCCGGCACCGCGACGAGCGCGTAGAGCCGGAGGAGGGTGGCTGCGATGTGTTCCATGTGGTTCCCCGTTTCCTAGACGACTGCGGATCTCACGGCGTGGTGAAGCCGATGCCGACGACACCGGGCCAGAAGGCGAAGAGGATGGTCACGGGCAGCACGAGGAACACGACCGGCACCATCATGAGGACCTCCTTGCGCGCCGCGACCTCGATGAGCTCGCGGCGCCCGGCCTCGCGGACGTCGGCGGCCTGGGCGTGCAGCACGTCGGCCAGCGGCGTGCCGCGCTCGACCGCCACGGCGACGCCCTGGGCGAACCGCGCGACCAGCGGCAGCCCGGTGGTGGCGCGCCATCCGGTCGAACGCCTGCGCCACCGGCTCACCGGTGCGGATCGCGGCGAGCACGGTGCCGAGGTCCTTGGAGAGCTCCCCGCCGCTGCGGCGGACCACGCGGTCGAGGGCGGCCACCGGGCTCTCGCCGGCGGCCACGGCCAGGGCGAGCAGCTCGGCCAGGGCCGGGAACTCGGTGACGATCCGGCGCTCACGTGCGGTCACCTGACCCGTGAGATGGGCATCGCGGGCGAGCACCCCGCCGGCGAAGGCCGCCGCGCACAGCACCAGGGAGGACGACCACGTGCGAGGGGTCGGCGAGGGCCCGCAGCAGGCTCCACGCCGCGACGACGGCGAACGCGACCAGGCCCCACACCACCTGCTCGATCCGGAACTCGTGCACGGTCTTGTCGATCCCGGCCCGCGCGAGCCGACGTCGTACCGATGCGGCACCGCCGAGCACCCGCTCGACCACATCGCCCGCGCGACGCAGCGACGGGCCGAACACGCCGGTCGCTGCCGAGGCCGGGGACGCGGACACGACGCGAAGTGCGGGCGTGCGGCCGACCTGCGGCAGGTCGCGGACGTAGGGCAGCACCCGGGTCGCCAGCTGCGGGCGGCCGATGAGCCGCACCCGCGCCAGGACCAGGACCAGCCCGGCGCCCGCGGCGGCCCCGAGGACGGCGCCCCACATCGCCAGGCTCACGACAGGATCCGCTGCTCGATCGGCAGCCGACCGATGCGCATCATCAACCGGTAGGCCACCACGCAGAGCACGGCTCCGAGGCAGAGCACGACCGCGCCGGCGGGCGAGGCGTACTGCGTGATGATGTCGGGCTGGAAGGACATGAAGAGCAGCACGATCCAGGGGGCGGCCACCGCGAGCCGGGCGCCGTTGATCGTCCACGCCTGGCGCGACTCCAGCTCCGAGCGGGTGCGGGCCTCGTCGCGGAGGTAGCCCGACAGGTTGCGCAGCAGTCGGCCGAGCTCGCCGCCTCCGACCTCGCGGGCGATCCGGAGCCCCTCGACGACCCGGTCGCCGACCGGGTCGGCGAGCCGGTCCTTGAGCCGGTCGAGGCTGTCCCCGAAGCGACCCGTCACCTGGTAGTCGAGCGCGAACGCGTCGAACGCGTCGCGCAGCGGCTCCGGCCCGCGGGTGCCGAGCGCGCTCAACGCCTCGGGCAGCGACAGCCCGGCGCGGACCGCGGAGGCGAGGTTGTCGACCACCTCGGGCCACACCTCGGCGAACTCGCGCTGTCGGCGGCGCGCCCGTCCGGCCACCACCGCCACCGGCAGGTAGCCGCCGATCACCCCGAAGACGACCGCCACCGGCGGCGTACCGGAGACGACCTGGAGGAGCAGTGCGGTGACGGCGCCCAGAGCGAGGCAGAGGATGACGAAGCCGTTCACGGCGACGTGGCCGAGGCCGGCCCGCGCCAGCAGCAGCCGCGAGCCGGCCGTGGCGGCCGTCGTCGACCTTCGCCTGGCGCGGCAGGAAGAACGCCGACCAGACCAGCAGCAGCCCGATCCCGACACCGAGGCCGACCACCGCACCCATCAGGCGGCCTCGTTGAGCAGGCGTCGGACGTCGATGCCGACGCGCTCGTAGCGCTCCGGGCGCGGCGGGATCCCGCTCAGCCGCCGCAGGTCCTGGCCGTGCCGCTCGAAGATCGTCTCGGTCTCGATCACGTCGTTCTCCACCCGCCCGGGGACGCCGACGATCTCGTTGACGCGTCGTACGCCCGTGGCGTCCACGCCCAGGTGCACCACCAGGTCCACCGACGACGCCACGGTGGGGACGACGAACCGGGCAGCCGATGTTCTCGCCCGCGAGCAGCGGCAGCGTGCACATCTTCACCAGCGCCTCGCGCGCACTGTTGGCGTGGAGCGTGCACATCCCGGGCAGCCCGGCGTTGAGGGCGAGCAGCAGGTCGAGGCACTCCTCGGCCCGCACCTCGCCCACGATGATCCGGCTCGGCCGCATCCGCAGGCTCTCCTTGACCAGGTCGCGCAGCCTGATCTCGCCGGTGCCCTCGAGCCGGACTGCCGGGTCTGCATCGGCACCCAGTCGGGGTGCGGGAACTCGAGCTCGAAGACCTCCTCGACCGACACCACCCGGTCGCCGCCCGGGATCGCGGCGGCCAGGCAGTTCAGCAGGGTCGTCTTGCCTGCCTGGGTGCCGCCGGCGACGAGGATGTTGAGACCGGCCCGCACGGAGGCCTCGAGGAACGCCGCCGCGTGCCGGGTCAGGCTGCCGAGCTCGACGAGGTCGTGGAGCCGGGCGGCGCGGAGCACGAACTTGCGGATGTTGACCGCCGAGAAGCCGCGGCTGATGCCCTCGAGGACGACGTGCAGCCGGTGTCCCTCGGGGAGCATCGCGTCGACGAACGGCTGGCTGATGTCGATCCGCCGACCGCTCGACTTGAGCATCCGCTCGACCAGCTCCTGGACCTGGGCGGTGGTGAGCACCAGGTTGGTCAGCTCGTGCCGGCCGCGGCGCGCCACGAACACCCGGCTCGGGTCGTTGATCCATATCTCCTCGACGGCCGGGTCGTCGAGGAACGGCTGCAGCGGACCGAACCCGGAGACCCGAGCCACCAGCTCGCCCACGACCGCGTCCGTGTCGGGCACCGGTGCGACCGCGCCGGTCAGGCTCCGCTCGTCGTGGGCACGCACCACCCCCTCGGCGATCCGGCGTACCAGCAGCGCTCGCGCTGAGGGTCGACGCCCTCGGCGCGGACGATCTCGCGGACCCGCGCATCGAGCTGCTCGATGAGCTCGCCGTGCGCGTCAGCCGCCGTGAGGGTCATCCGGTGGTGCCTTCCCGAGAAGCAGACACCCGGCCCGACCCGCGCATCTCCCTTGCCCGGCACGCTAACCGCACGGCGCCGTCGGTTCCAGGGGCCGCCGCCAATCTGTGGACAGAGTGATGCATGGGACGAGTCGCGTCACACGTTCGATGACGCGAGCCCGGGAGAAGCAGCATTCCTTGGTCGGTCGACCA
>CAVQLC010000003.1:0-6815 GCA_963713255.1 uncultured Actinomycetota bacterium | reverse complement strand
ACCGACCGCGCGCATCGCGGCATGAGAGTGCACCTGGCAGGCCAAAGGTGGTGGGGTGCGGGCCCGCTCGATGCGGAAGATCCGGCTTTCGCAGGCGGGGTGCCGTCCCGGCGAACGAGGTGTTCATGGCGGCTCTCGAGCTCTGTCGCGCCGAGCTTCTGGATCGCGGCAGCCGACCGGCCGTTCCGTTCGTCGGTGTGTGCGGCGCCGTTGGTCACCCGGAGCGCAGGAACGTCAACACTGCCAGGACTCGGCGGTTCTGCTCTGGCGACTCGTGGAGGTCGAGCTTGGTGAAGATCTGCGAGACGTAGGAGTCGACGGTCTTGCGTGACAAGAAGAGCTGTCCGCCGATGGCACCGTTCGAGCGTCCCTCGGCGAGGAGGGCGAGCACTTCCCGCTCGCGTTGGGTCAAAACGTCGAGTGGACCGTGTGCCCGCTTGCGCGCCACCAGCCGCGAGACGATCGTCGGGTCGATCACGCAGTCACCCTGGGAGATCCGTCGGAGCGCGTCGGCCACGACGGCGACCTCCGAGACGCGGTCCTTGAGCAGGTAGCCAGCGCCGGCCGGGACGTCCTCGAGCAGGCGCGCGGCGTATCGAGAGTCCAGATAGTGCGACAGCACGAGCACGCCGACGTCGGGAAAGCGACGCCGGATCTCCTGGGCCGCGACCAGGCCGTCGTCGCCGTGCCCGGGCGGCATCCGGATGTCCACGATCGCGACGTCGGGCCGGCGGTCCTCGACCATGCGAAGCAGCGCCTCGGCATCGCCGCAGCGGCCGACGACCTCGAAGCCGGAATCCTCGAGCATCCGCGCGAGGCCCTCGCGCAGCAACGCCTCGTCGTCGGCGATCACGAGGCGCATGGCATCTCCACTCTCAGCTGGCCGTCGCACACCGCCGCCGTCCCGCCGACCGCACCGACGCGGTCCTGGATCTGCAGCATCGTGCTGCCCGCCTGGTTACCCACGCCGATCACCAGCAGCAAGCTGCCCTGCTCGGCGACCGCCTCCACCGTCACATCATGCTCGGTGAGCCGCAACGACTCGAGCGCGGCGAAGTACGCCGCTGACTCGACCCCGCTGGGAAAGCGGCCGGTGGGCAACGCGCGTGGCACGAGCCGGGGGTCCTGCTCGGAAAGCTCCTCCAGGGCTGCAGCGAGGCCCTCCTCGGCGAGCACCGCCGGGAACAGGCCGTGGGCGACGTCGCGCAGCGCGGCGACAGCGGCGCGTACGCCGGTCTCGGCCCGCGCCAGCTGCGCCTCCAGCATCGCATCGTCATCGGCGATCCTGCGGCGCGCGAGCCGGATGGCAAGGGCGACGGCGACCAGGCGTTGTTGAGCCCCGTCGTGCAGGTCGCGCTCGAGCTCGCGGCGCTGGGAATCGGCCTCGGCGACGATGCGGGCCCGGGACGCACGCAGCTGAACGAGCCTGGCGCGGCCGGTGGCGTGCAGGCGATCGTGCTCCAGCGCGAGACTGGCGGTCGTCACCAGCTCGGAGAGGAGCGTGGGATCGTCGAGCAGCCCTCGCCGGTGAACGACCGCGAACACGTCCTGACCGGCAACGCGAACCCTCGTGACCTCCCCGTCTGCGCTACGCGACGGCGGCGTCTCACGGCCTTCGGCATCGATCCACTCCCCGCCCTCGAGGCGGTAGAGCAGCGCGATCGTGGGGTCTCCGAGGGAGTCGGCGAGCCAGGCCCTCACCTCGCCTGGTTTGGGTGCGGCGCCGATGTCGAGGACCAGCTGCGCCAGCGCCCGTCGGGTGCGCCATCCCCGCAGCCGGGTCAGGGCCACCCCGACGGCCACGAGCACCAGCGCGCAGGCCTCGGTCAGCCGCAGAGCTCGGTCCGTCGGGTCGTTGGAGACGAAACCGCGCTGCAGTCCGTGGACGGCGTCGGCCCCCCACAGCAGTACGGCGGCGACGGCCGGGACGAGGACCGGAGCCGAGCACCGGCGTCGGGCCGGCGAGGCGCGGACCAGACGAGCGAGTGCGAGCGCGGCGAACGCCAGCGCCCAGGCGGCCGTCAGCGCGAGTCCGGACTGCCCGAGCCGGTGCCCGAATGCGGGGGCATCGGTGAGGAGGAGCAGATTGGCCGGACAGCCCGAGCAGCCTTGCGCGGCCGGGTCGAACACCAGGGCGGCTCCCACGCCGAGCACTGCGACCCCGCTGCCGAAGGCCACCATCAGCAACAACGCGGCCAGCTTGCCGAGTCGCTGATCGTCCAGCCCGCGGAGGGCCGCCGCAGCAAGCAGCGGTGGCCACGCGGCGTACAGGACGAGCCCGATGGTGAACGCGGGTCCCGCGGCCGGCGTGTTCCACTCGGTCACGAGCCATGCGAGAGCCGCCGCGGCCAGGAGCACGGCGAAGACGATGCCCGTTCGCCAGGTCGCCACGGCCCCCGCCACGAGCATGGCGGCGGCCGCGAGTTCCCCCGTGAGGGCGGCCGAGCCGTCGCCGGCCAGGCTCAGTTGGGGCTCACGCCGCACGATCGCGATCGTGGCGGCAGCGACCAGGGCGAGGGCAGCGACCGCCAGCCACGAGTTCCTGCGGCCGAGACCGTTGGTGACGGTGCCTTTCATGAGCGTTCCGTCCTGATCGGCAGCTCGGCTTCCACCCGGGTGCCGGCCCCGACGGGTGAGCGGATCGTGAGCCGGCCTCCCAGGGCCTCGACGCGGTCTTTGAGTCCACGCAGGCCGGAGCCACGCGTGGGGTCCGCGCCGCCGCGGCCGTCGTCCGCGACGCGTACGACCAGGCTCGAGCCGGCGTGCTCCATGTCGACCGAGGCGCTCGTCGCGGCGGCGTACTTGGCGACGTTGGCCAGGGTTTCGGAGCAGAGGAAGAACACCGCCGCCTCCAGTGCCGGGGCGAACCGACCCGGCGGCGTGCGCACGACGACGGGGATGCCCGCGTGGTCGGCAAGGTCGCGGAGAGCCTCGCCCAGGCCGTGCTCGGTCAGTGCCGCGGGATGCACGCCCTGCGCGAAACGGGTGAGGTCCGTGGACGCGGCGCCGAGCTCGTGGATGAGCCCGTCGATGTCGGCCGCCTTCGACCGGTCGCGACCCGCGGCGACGGCAGCCAGCTCGGCAGAGACGTCTGCCAGCAATCGCTCGGCCCCGTCGTGAAGCTGCTCGCCGAGCCGTCGACGCTGCTCGTCACCCGCCTCGACGAGCCGGCGTCGCGACGCCGTCACCTCACGCATGCGGGCGGTGTCCTCTGCCTGCAGCCGGACGTTGGCCAGCACCAGCCGCACTGCGGCGGACACCGACCGGGCCAGGCTGCGGTCACGCAGCGCGGCGGGGTCGTGCACGAGCGCCGCCACCGGTGACCCGGCGTCCTTCACGAGCATGACCCGGCGATCCCCGCTGTGCTCGGGTGTGGGCAGACGCACCGGCTGGCCGGCCTCGTCGACCCAGCCCTCGTCCACCCGGTAGGCGATCTCGAGTGCCGGGTCGCCCACGGCCCTGGCGAGCGCGTCCCGCAGGGCCCGAGGCTCCTCGCGGTGGCCGAGATGGACAACGAGGCCGGTCGTCGCCGCCCGCGCCGAGCGGCCGGTGATGAGCTCGGCGGCGAGAGCCGTCGCTGTGAGGACGATCGCTGCCTCGTAGAGCCAGGTGGCCACGACGTCGATGTCGGCCCCGGCCAGGCGGGCGACCGACGCCGCCACGAGGGGCACGGAAACCCCCGCCGTGCACGCACCCGCGACCCGGCGCGCGTGCCGCTCGGGGCCACGCGTGGCCAGTCGCCCCACAGCGGCGCCGAGCACGGCAGTCATCAGTGCCACCGTGGTCCAGGGCTCGCGAGCGACGGCGGGGAGCAGCCCGTCGACGTACGCCGCCACGATTAGGACGATGATCGGCTTCGAGCGGGCTCGTCCGCTCGGGAACGTCAGGAGAACGTGGACCAGAGGGCCACGGTGAGCGTAGATGAGGACACCCACCACGTCGCCCGCCAGCCACGTGACGCCTGCGATCACAAGCAGCGGTCCCGTTCGGCTCTCTCGCGCGCGGGCCCACGCCACACCGCCGGCCGTCAGCAGGGCCAGGCCCGCGCCGAGGTCACCCACGGCTTGGGCGAGGGTCACGCCAGGACCAGGCTCAGAGACTCGCCCGAGAGCTCTGACTTGGTGATGAAGCCCCGCGCGGGTGCGGCCGCCAGCCGGGTGCGGAACGTGCCTCGCTCCCGGCTGGAGATGAGCACAACCACAGGGGCGGCCGGCGTCGCGGCGAGCCGATCGGCCACCGCGAAGCCGTCCATCCCCGGCAGCTGCACGTCCAGCAGGACCACCTGCGGGCGCAGTCGCTGCACCTGTGCGAGCGCCGACGGTCCGTCGGCAGCCTCGCCGAGGACCTCGAACCCGTCGGCCTCGAGCAGCGCTCGTGCGCTCGCCCGGAACCCGGCGTGGTCATCGACGATGAGCACGGTCCAGGCCACGGCAGCATCGTTCCACGCTCGCCTGCCGCCGACTATGCGAGCGCCGCGCAGACCGCGTCGAAGACCGACAGGTCGCCGTGCTCGAACGCGTCGACGAACGGTTGCTGTCCCGACTCGGACACGAGCCCGTCTGCCCCGAACACCACACGGCCGGCGGTGGTCAACACCTTCTGGTGCGTGGCGGGGTCGAAGTACACGTTCGAACCCACCGACGTCTCGACAGCAGACTCGAAGTCGCCAGGCACGCTCAGCACGGTCGTGATCCTGCCGGTCTGTGTGTAGGGGACCGTCTTGCCGGAGAGCGGGTTGCTCCAGTAGGTCTCGGTCCAGCGCTCCAGGACCGAGCGCCTGGTGAGGTTCCCGTCGGCGTCGTACCAGCGCGTCCAGCTCTGGTCGATCAGCCCGGTGTCGTGGATGACGAACGCGTCGGCGCCGGTGCCGCACACCAGCTCCGGCTGCGGCTCCGAGACCTTCTCCTCGTGGACGGAGCCCATGCAGATCGTGCGCGCGCCGAGCGGCTTGCAGTCGTAGAAGTCCGGGGGAGCGGGGTTGAGGTCCTGCGGCGCCGGCGGGGCCGCTACGGCTCCGGGGGCCATGGTGAGTACGCCGAGCGCAGCGGCGGCGAGGGCCGGGGCCAGGTTGCGGATGCGGATCATCGTGAGCTCCTGTTCGTGTGGAGTTGCGGTGCAGTCAGCGAACCCTCCGGGGCCTCCCCGGCGTAACCGGGCTGTCACCCGTCGTGCACCGTGCCGACACTGGTCTTCTCGCCTCAGATCCCGGGACCTTCCGGGTGAAGCGGCGGCGCGACGCGGCGTACTTTCGCGGTATGAGGCACCCACCCCAGTTGCGCATCGCGGTCGCCCTGGCGGGCCTCGCCGCGATGGCCGGGTGCGCGATCGGAGGAGGCGAGCGGGTCGGTGGCGAGCCCAACGCCGTGGCCCGCGAGGTGACGCTCCTCGATCTTTTCGGCTCGCAGAGTGTCACCCCGTTCGCCGACGAGGTGTCGAGACTGTCGGAGGGCGCGCTCCAGATCCGCGTCGTCTCAGCCGAGCACGGCGACACCGACTACGAGGCGGCCACGATCCAGGACGTGCACGACGGCCGCGCCGACCTGGCTGTCGTCGGCGCCCGGGCCTGGGACGAGTTCGGCGCCTCCGCCTTCAGCGCGCTCGGCGCACCGTTCCTCGTCGACAGCTACGCCCTCCAGGAGCGCGTCCTCACCAGCGACGTCGTCGCGACGATGCTCCGGGAGCTACCGGCCGACCTGGTGGGAATCGGGATCCTGCCGGGACCGCTGCGACGCCCTTTCGGGCGGGCGGGCGCCTTGGCGGCACCCAGTGACTTCCAGGGACTGACGATCGGCACCCAGCAGTCCAACGTGGCAGACGCGACCTTGCGCGCACTCGGCGCCCGCCCCCAGCGACTCATGCTCGACGCCGACCTGTCGCCGGGATACACGCGGCTGGACGGGCTCGAGCTGCAGGTGGCGGCCGTCGAGAGCGACCGCCTCGACAAGGACGGGTCCCACCTGATGACCAACGTCAACCTGTGGCCGAGGTCGCTCGTCGTCTTCGGCGGCGCCCAAGCGGCCCAGCGGCTGAGCGATGACGAGCTCCAGATCCTGCGCGCGGCCGCCACGAACGTGGTTGCCGTGATGACCGGCTCCGAACGCAGCCTGGAGGAGGAGACGGCTGCCAACCTCTGTCGCAAGGGAAACACCGAGTTCGACGCGGCGACCGCCACCGATCTCGAGGCCCTGCACCAGGCCGTTGAGCCGGTGTACGCCGGCCTCGAACGTGACGCCGGCACCAGCGTGATCATCGCGGAGATCGAACGGCTCAAGGAGCAACTCGGGGAACCGGCGACCGAGATCGCCGCGTGTTCGCCGCCGACGGCCTCCGCGCCCAGCAGGGTCGCCACCGAGCTGGACGGTGCCTGGACGATGGACACTGATCTCAGCGTCGACGATCCGGAAGACTTCGATGAGAACTGGGGTCACTGGGTCTTCGTCTTCGACCGCGGCAGGTTTGCTATCACGCAGGAGAACGCGACGTCGTGCACCTGGGGCTACGGCACCTACGCGGTGAACGGGGCTCGCATGTCCTGGACGTTCGAGGATGGCGGCGGCATCGCTCCCAACAATGCGATGAACCGGCCCGGCGAGTACTTCGTCTTCGACGTCAGCGTCTACCGCGACACCTTGACGCTCGCCCCCGTCGAGGGCGAGATCTCGCCGCTCAACTTCCGGGCCGAGCCGTGGCGACGGCTCCCCGAGACAGCTTCATGGGAACACTTCAGCACGCGCTGCCCTCCGCCCACGGCCGCATTAAGTCCCTAGCGTCGACCATCCCACCCCTGTCCAGCTCATTCGACCGGAGTCAAGTCT
>CAVQLC010000002.1:0-609403 GCA_963713255.1 uncultured Actinomycetota bacterium | reverse complement strand
TCCCCGTCAGCAAGGCCCCCGTGTTCTCCTGGCCACCCTCGAACTCGGGGACCCAGGCGGCGTCCGCCGACGAGGCGACGGGTCCGAGGAACACCTCGGTGCCGTCGGGGGCGCGGAAGGCCGGAAGCTCCTGCTCGTTGGCGAGGGTACGACGGTAGACCGCGGGCGCCTGGAGCGCCTGGGCCCGTGCGGCGGACGCCGCCGGATCCGCGACCTCGAACCCGACAGCCGCCAGGGTCGGGCTGACGTCGCGCGCGTGCTGCTCGTTGCAGACCACGCGCGCCCGTCCCTCGGTCCACAGCCGTGCGTCCTTGCTGCGATGCCTGCCCCGGAAGGTGAACCCGAGCTGCCCGAGCAGGACGTCGACATCCCCGGTGTCGTCGGCTCGGACCTCGACGAAGTCGAACGCCGACGGCTCGGCGACCGACGGCAGCCGGGTCGGCGAGTCGGCTCTCAGGTCCCAGTCCGAGTCCGGCTCCGAGGCGACGACGTCCTCCACCCAGGTGAGCGAACGCCGTGCCTGGCGCGCGGTCCGGGCGACGTCGGTCTGCCGGAAGATGTCGTTGAACACCTCGAGCGACAGCGGCCCGTCGTACCCGGCGCGGAGGACGTGCGCCACGAAGGTGCCCAGGTCGAACGCACCCTCGCCCGGGAACAGCCGGTAGTGGCGCGACCAGGACAGCACGTCCATGGTCAGCAACGGAGCGTCGGCGAGCTGGAGGAAGAAGATCTTGGACCCGGGGATCTCCTCGATCGCGCTGGGATCGTGGCCGCGGGAGAGGATGTGGAAGCTGTCGAGGCAGGTCCCGACGGCGTCGTGGTCCGCGAGCTCCACGATGCGCCACGCGCGACGGTAGTCGTTGACGAACCGGCCCCAGGCCAAGGCCTCGTAGGCGATCCGTACGCCGTGCGCCGCGGCCTCCTCGCCCAACCGCCGCAGCTGCGAGGCGGAGACCTCGTCGTCGTCGATCGTGGCCGTGGCGACGTTGCTGCACACGAGCATCGTGTCCGTGCCGAGTCGTTGCATCAGCGCGAACTTCGCGCGCGCCCTGCGCAGGACGCCCTCGAACTCCGCCTCGGTGACGCCCTCTGCGTCGCGGAACGGTTGGTAGAGGTCGAGCGTCAGCCCGAGCCGGGCAGCCAGCGCCACGACCTCCTCCGGGCTGGCGGGAGAGGCGACCAGGTCGGGCTCGAAGATCTCGACGCCGTCGAAGCCCGCGTCGGCGGCGGCGTGCAGCTTGTCGGTGAGCGTGCCGCTGAGGCAGACCGTGGCGATCGAGGTGCGCATCGGCTCACTCCACCGGGCGTGCAGGAAGGAGGAGACGAGCGGGGTTCAGGACCATCAGCTGGTGGACCTGTTCCTGGGTCGCGCCGCCGTCGAGCAGCGCGGGCAGAATCCGCCGGGACAGGTTCTCCATGTTCCAGTGCGGTGCATGAGCGGCGCGCCAGGACGGTGGCGTCACCCGGCTGAAGAACGCCGCGTCGTGCGACAGCACCATCCGGTCGGCGTAGCCCTCCGCCAGCAGAGTCAGGACGGTCGCGATCCGTGCCGCGTCGGGCAGGACGTGCTCCATGCCGAATCGGTCCATCCCGATGGTAGGCGCCCGCGTCCATGAGCTCCCGCAGGTAGTCGAGGTCCTCGGAGTCGCCGCAATGCCCGATCACGATCCTGTTCGCGGCGACCCCACGCTCGGTGAGGAACGCCAGCTGGTCGCGGCCGTTGCGCGAGCGGGGCGTGCGTGTGGGTGGTGATCGGGACGCCGGTACGCCGATGCGCGGTCGCGGCCGCCTCCATCACGCGTTGCACGTCGGGGGTCAGCCCCTGGCGGTCGGTGACGACCTTGAGCATCCCGGCCCGCACGCCGGTGCCGGCGATGCCGACCTCGATGTCGCGGAGGAACAGCTCCACCAGCGGGTCCGGACCTCCCACGAGCCGACCGGGGCCGTGGGTCTGGAAGAACGCCGGCAGCGAGTCGGCCGTGTAGTAGCCGGTCGAGGCGACCAGGTGCACCCGGGTGCGCTCGGCCACCCGCTGCACCCGCGAGACGTCGCGGCCGAGACCGAGCACCGTCAGGTCGACGACCGTGCGGACCCCGAGGTCCCACAGCCGTTCGAGCCCGGCGACCGCAGTCTCGACCGCGACGTCCTCGCACCACTCGGGATGGGGAAGGTCGAGGTCGAGCTCCGGGTGGCCGACGAACACGTGCTCGTGGATGAGCGTCGTGCCGAGGGCACTCGAGGACACCGGCCCCCGGAACGTCTGGACCTCCCCCGCCACCGTCAGCCCGCCTCGCCGCGGATGCCCTCGTAGACGGCGAGCTGCTCCTCGTTGAAGTTCTCGCGGAGGTAGGTGTCGACCTGGGTGCGGAAGGCCTCGACGTCCACGTCGTCCACGACCTCCATGTCGCCCGTCTCCGCCCACTCGGCGAGGGTCTTCTCCTCGTCGTCGGCGACGCACTGCGGGACCTGCTCCTCCGCAGCGTCGACCGCCGCCTCGAGCGCCTCCTGCTGCTCACCCGGAGAGTCCGGACCAGGCGTCCCCGCCGACGATGACGAGGTTGGAGTTGGCCTGGTGGTCGGACATGCTGATGTAGTCCTGCACGTCCTGGAGGCTGCTGGCGGCGATGTTGGTGATCGGGTTCTCCTGACCGTCCACCGTGCCCTGCTGCAGCGCCAGGAACAGCTCCTCGTAGGCCACCTCGGTCGCCTCGGCGCCGAGCGCCTTGGCGTTCATCAGGAACTGCGGCGAGTTGGGGAAGCGCATCCGCAGGCCTTCGAGGTCACCGGGCTCGCGGATGGGCTCGTTGGCGGTGAACTCCCGCATCCCGGCAGACCACGCACCCAGCGTGTGCACGCCGGTCTCGTCCTCGAACCCGCTCAGCAGGTCGTCGGAGGCGTCGCCGTCGAAGTAGCGCGCGAGGTGGTCGCTGTCGTCGAAGGCGTACGCCGCGTCGAGCACCGCGATCGGCTCGTACACCGCACCCAGCGCCGAGGCTCCCTGGATGTCCATGTCGATGTCGCCCGAGACCACCGACGCGATCCGGTCGGCGTCGGCACCGAGCTGGCTGGCCGAGAAGATCTCGATCGTCGAGCCCGACGTCGGCGTCGGCCACCTCGTCCGCGATCACCTGGGCACCGCAGCGGTGCTGCGGCTGGGTCTCGGTGTAGCTGTGGGCGAGCTGGAGGGTGGTGACGTCACCGCCGCCGCCTCGCCGCCTCGCCGCCCTCGTCGTCACCGCCGCAGGCCGCCAACGCCATGGGCAGCGCGACGACACAGGCGGCGAGCGCCGCATTCCTCCTCGTCCTCCTGGACCGGTTGAGCAGTGCCATCATGGGTTCCTTTCTCCAGTGGTGTCCCGAGCGGGTTCCCTCGTGGCGGTCTCGACCGCCACGAGCTCGTCGAAGTCGCGCAGCATCGCGGCCCGGTCCGCCGGCAGCCCGGTGAAGAGCTCGAAGGCGTCGGCTGCCTGGTGGACGGCCATCCCGGCGCCGCTGAGCACGGTGCAGCCCGCGAGACGGGCGGCGCTCAGCAGCGCCGTCTCGAGCGGGCGGTAGACGATGTCGGCGAGCCACAGGTCCGACCGCAGCAGCTCCGGCGACACGGGAGAGCCCGGGTGAGCGGCCATCCCGTGCGGCGTGGCGTTGACCAGGCCGGCACTCGTGGCCACGGCCTCGGAGAGCCCGTCGGCGGTGACCGGGACGAGCTCGACCTCCGTCGCACCGCCACCCAGGGCCGCCACCAGCGCGCTCGCCCGGGCGTGGTCCGGGTCGACGACCAGCAGCCGGCGCACCCCGAGCGCGGCGAGGGCGTGGGCGACGGCGGTGCCGGCACCACCCGCGCCGAGGAGCACGACGCGGTCCCGGTCGACCCCCGGCAGGCCGTCGACGAACGACCGCTGGAAGCCGGTCACGTCGGTGTTGTGCCCGACGGTCCGGCCGTCGCGGATCAGGACGGTGTTGAGGGCACCGATCGCCGCCACCTGGGGCGACACCTCGTCGACCAGGGGCACCATGGCCTGCTTCGCCGGGTGGGTGACGTTGAGGCCGTCGAAGCCCAGCTCGACCGCGCCGGTCAGCAGCCGCTGCAGGCGGTCGGGGTCGACCGAGCCGTCGGGCTGCTCGATGACCTTGTAGACGTAGCGGAGCCCCTGCCGTTCCGCCTCCCGCTCGTGCAGCTCGGGGGTCAGCGACGTACCGATGCCGTGGCCGATCAGCCCGGACAACCAGGACCGTCGTGGTCGCCGCGCCGTCACAGGCCCAGCCTCTCGGGCAGGTAGAGGATCGCGTCGGGCCAGAAGATGATCGCCAGGCACAACAGCAGCAGCGGCACCATGAACGGCAGCGACCCCCAGAAGACCTCGGCCATCTTCGCCTTGGCGATCGCCTGCAGGACGAAGATGACCGTGCCGACCGGTGGCGTCAGCAGGCCGATCATCTGGGAGATGATCATCAGGACGCCCAACGCGATCGGGTCGACGTCGTACTGCAGGGCGAGTGGCTGCAGGATCGGGACCGTGAGGGTGAGCACGGCGATCGCGTCGAGGGCCGTGCCGAGGATCATCGAGAGCGCGAACACGATCAGCAGGAAGATCGTGGCGTCGTTGGTCAGCCCCAGCATCGCCTCCGAGAGATCCTGGGGGATCCGCTCGCGGGCGAAGACGTAGCCGAGCAGGTTGGCCGAGGCGACGATCAGCATGATGGCGCCCGTGGTGACCGTGGCTTCGACGAGGATCTTCGGGACGTCCCTCAGCCGGAGCGTGCGATAGGCGAAGCCGAGGATCGCCATGTACGCCGCGCCCACCGCCGCCGCCTCGGTCGGCGTGACGAAGCCGCCCAGGATGCCGCCGAGGATGAGGACGGGCGCCCCGAGCGGAGCGATCACCCGGCGGCCGGTCACCCACACCTGCCGCCAGCTGAACGCGGTGCGCTCGATGTTCGGCATCCGGCGCACCCAGAGGAACACGACGACGCACAGGCCGAGCGCCATCAGCAGGGCCGGCACCACCGACGCGGCGAAGAGCGCGCCGGTCGAGATCCCCGCGAGTCCGGCGTAGATGACGGCGGGGATGCTCGGGGGCATCACCGGCGCGATCAGCGCGGACGAGCCGACGACGCCGAGCGCGAAGGGCTTGGTGTAGCCGGCCCGCATCATCGCGGGAATCTCCACCTTGCCCAGCGCTGCCGCGTCGGCCACGGCCGACCCGCTCATCCAGGAGAAGCCGAGGCTCACGCCGACGCTGACGTAGCCGAGGCTCCCCCGCACCCGGCCGAGCAGCGCGAGCGCGAAGTCGAAGAGCCGGTCGGCGATCCCCGCGTGGTTGGCGATGCAGCCGAGGAGGATGAACAGGGGCACCGCGAGGAGCGGGAAGCTCGCCGTCGAGCTCGCGACCAGCCGCAGCGCGAGGCCGAGCGACTGGTCGGTGGTGAGCATGTACAGCAGGCAGGGGCCGAAGAACGCGAAGGCGACCGGCACCCGGATCACCAGCAGCCCGGTGATCAGCAGGCAGAGGACGAGGACGCTCACTCGGTCGGCACCTCCACCACGTCGTACGTCGGCTCCGGCACGCCCAGCACGGCGTACTGCACAGCGGCGATCAGGGAGCGGACCACGACGCTCACGAAACCGATCAGCGAGACGGCGTACAGCCACGACATCGGCATCCGCATGGCGGGCGACTTCAGCATGCTCTGGGTCTGCATGAGCTCCCACGCCTCGGCGCACAGCCCTGCGCCGATGACGGCGACGACCAGGCAGGAGAACACCCGGACCACCCGGCGCAGCAGCTCGCTCGGCGCCATGTCGATCATCTCGATGGCGATGTGCGAGTCGTTGGTCACCAGCACGCCGGCGACGACGAAGGTCAGCCAGACCAGGCAGAAGCGGGCCAGCTCCCCGGTCCACGGCCACCCGTCGATCGGCAGGTAGCGCTGGGCGGCCTGGAGCAGGACGAGGACGAAGATGAGCACCAGCGCGGCGACGCCGATCGAGAGCTCGATCGCGGTCAGCACCCGGCCGAGTCGCCGGAGCCAGGCAGGCAGGCGACGGGGTCCGTCCGCGCGCTCCGCCCCCGGTGCTGTGTTGGCCGTCACACCCGCAGATCTAACGAATCCCGACAACCGATGGCAAGGGGTTGCCAGATTGTTGCCACCTCGGCTTGGCTGGCGCCGTGACCGGTCCGACCATCTACGACGTCGCCGAGGCCGCGGGCGTCGCGACCTCGACCGTCTCCCGGGCGTTCTCCCATCCGGGACGGGTGTCGGCGGGGACCCGCGACCGGATCCTGGGTGTCGCCGCGGAGCTCGGCTACCGGCCCAACCCCCATGCCCGGGCGCTGCTCTCCGGCAAGCACCACACGGTCGCGATGGTGGTCTCCGACATCACCAACCCGCACTACTTCGAGCTGATCCGGGGCGCGGAGATGCGGGCCCGCGTCTCGGAGTACACGCTGCTGCTGGTCAACGCCGAGGAGTCGCCACGCGTCGAGTGGGAGCAGATCCAGCGACTCTCACCGGCGGTCGACGGCTTCCTGCTGGCCGCGAGCCGGCTCCCCGACGAGAACCTCCAGCAGGTCGCCGCTCAGCGCCCGGTGGTGCTGATCAGTCGTGATCTACCGGGCCTCACCAGCGTGGTCCTCGACCACGTCGAAGGGTGTCGCCAGATCGTCGCGCACCTTGCGTCGCTCGGTCACCAGGACCTCGTCTACCTCGCCGGTCCCCGCAACTCGTGGATGGCTGCCACTCGCTGGTCCGCCCTCCGGTCGGCTGCCGAGCAGGTCGGCATGGAAGCCCGGCGCATCGGTCCCTTCACCCCCAAGGTGACCCAGGGCGGCGCCGCAGCCGACGGGGCACTCAACGACGGCGCCACCGCGATCGTTGCCCACAACGACCTGCTCGCGATCGGCGTCATGCAGCGACTCTCGAAGCGCGGCGTGCACGTCCCCAAGGACGTCAGCGTGATCGGCTTCGACGACATCTTCGCCGCGGACGTCTGCACCCCGGGCCTCACCACCCTCGGCGGCGCGCACGTCGACGTCGGACGCGCAGCCGTCGAGCTGCTGATGACCGCCGGCTCACGGCAGCCCGACGATCAACCACGGGTGGTGTTGCCCACCGAGCTCGTGCTGCGCCAGTCCACCGGAAACGTGGCCGGCCGAGGCTCGCAGTGACCAGCCGAGCCGGCTTCCTTCCCACCACGATGGACACTCGGGTTCGCACTCGTCGGGCTGCGTGGCGCGGGCACTCGCGCACGGCCTCCAGGATCCTGGATACTGTGAAGGCTCAGGCCCCCGAGACCCCGCGGCGTCACCTCGACTGTCGTGAGGACGTTCGATGTCTGTGGCCAGCCAACCAGTTCCCGCGATCAAACCCGGGGGTTATGCCGAGCTCACCGCGGAGGTTCGGGAGTTCGGCCTGCTGAATCGGCGCCCGGTCTTCTACGCGGGGTTGCTCGGCGTCATCCTGCTTGCACTCGTCGTCTCGGTGGCCGGCCTGTTGGTGCTGCACGACACCTGGTGGGCGTTGCTGCTGGCGCCGGTGTTCGCGGTCGTCTCCACGCAGATCGGCTTCTTCGGCCACGACGCGGCCCACCGCCAGATCAGTCGTCGCGAACGGACGAGCCGGATGCTCGGATTGTTCTCCGCGAACCTGCTCAACGGTCTCAGCTACGGGTGGTGGCTCGACAAGCACAACGCGCACCATGCGCATCCGAACGATCTCGACTCCGACCCCGACGTGCGCGCCGGGGCCGTCGTGTTCGACAAGGGACAGACCGTGGGTCGCCGCGGCATCGCGGGCTGGACCACCCGGCACCAGGCGTGGCTGTTCGTCCCGATGCTCACCCTCGAGGCGCTGAACCTGCACCTGGCCAGTGTGCTGGCCGTCCTGCGCCCCGGTCTGCGGCACCGCGGCGTCGAGGCGATGCTGCTCGCCGCCCACGCCGCGGCGTACGTGTCCCTGCTCGTGGTCGCGTTGACCTGGCAGCAGGCGCTGGTGTTCTTCCTTCTGCACCAAGCGTTCTTCGGGGTCTACCTGGGTTGCTCGTTCGCACCCGGGCACAAGGGCATGCCGGTCCTCTCTCCCGAACAGGCCGCCGACCCGCTGCTCCGGCAGGTGCTGACCTCGCGCAACGTGAGAGGCGGCCGGGTGACGGAGATGCTGATAGGGGGTCTCAACTACCAGATCGAGCACCACCTGTTCCCGAGCATGCCCCGACCGAACCTGCACCGCGCGCAACGCATCGTCCAGCGGTTCTGCGAAGAACGAGGCGTCAGCTACGCGCAGGCGACCCCCGTCGAGACCTACACCGCGGTCCTCCGGCACCTGAACGCAGTAGGCGCCGACCTGCGCAGCACTCCGCCGGAACGTGGCCGGTGATGGGCTAGCCGCGGTGCCGGTGAGAGGGCCGCGGTCCCCAGTCGGGGTAGCTGTCGTAGAGCTCGGTTCGGGTGACCGGGCGCTCGTCGGTGCCGTTGGCGCGCATCACGAACACGTCTGCTGCGTTCGGCCTCGTCCCCTCCGGTGGCCGGCCGCTTCCCGACGGTGATCCACGTGCCGTCGGGCGAGTAGGAGGAGCCGAGGTAGCGGGTGATGCCGTCGTCGACGAAGGTGAGCTGCTTCAGTGCGGTGCCGTTGGGTCTGATCGTGTACAGGTTGGCCGACTCGTCCGGACGGTTCAGGTTGTCGTGGAACAGGATCCGGCGGCCGTCCGGGGACCAGTCCGGGGTGTCCCCCGCCTGCAGCCGGTACGGCGTGACCCGGTGCTCTCGTCCGGTGCGCAGATCCAGGATCCACAACGCGATTCCGTCCACCGGCTTGCGCGGTGCGCACGTTGGCCCGCTGGAACAGCACCTTGGTGCCGTCGGGGGAGAACTGTGGCTCGAGATCCTCACCGGTGGCGCCGGTGGGTGGCGCGTCAAGCTGGGTGAGCTGCCGCTCGCGGCTGCCATCGGCGCGCATCATGAACAACGCGAAGGTCTCGACGTAGTCGTCCACGACCGGCCCGAACGCGCGTCCGAACACGATCCACTTCCCGTTCGGTGACCAGGCGGGAGAGGTGTTGCACTCGCCGTCGTCGGGCAGGCAGTTGCCCTCCGGGAAGCCGGTGTTGGTCAGCTGTCGCAGGCCGGAGCCGTCGGCCTTGACGACGAAGATGTCGTCCATGGTCTCGCCCTGTCGCTGGAAGACGATGCGGCGCCCGTCTGGGGACACGTCGGGGTTGCGGTCGACGAAGCCCGCCGCCGGGTTCGTCACCTGGCGCTCGTCGGTGCCGTCGGGGTTGACGGTGAAGATCGCGCCCGTGGTCTGCTCGGCGTCGAGGAACCGTCGGAACGCGATTCGCCCGTTGTCGTCGTCGAAGGTTGCCGCCGCCGGCCCCGTCGAGACGGTCGGCACCGCCAGGCAGGCGGTCACCAGCGCACCGATGGTGATGAGTCGCTTCATGGCTGTCTCCTGATCTCACTGGCCGGCGGGCGCCGGCGACCCGGCGGTGGAGCGCGACGATGCGCCACGCCTTGCTCCGGCGTAGCGCCTCCGCGCCACTCCACACTCCTGCTCTGTCATCGCATGAGGGGGCCCGCGCGGTTTACACGTGGTGGATCCATCGTCGATCCGCTGCACGCGACGGTCGCCGGGTGGTCCGGACCGGGCTTGACGACCGTCTCGGTCGAGGTCACCGTCGACGTACGGCCCAGCCCGGTAAACCCAACGACGGTCGCGAAGCGACTAACACACATGGCGAGGCAACCATGGTGAGGCCACCGACGCAGCAAGCGCCGCTGGTTCTCGAGGACCCGGAACCCGACCGGACGTGCGCAGAGGATCGAACGCTCCGGCGAGGCGACTCCGAACCCTTCGAGGTGTTCTACCGTCGCGAGTTCCCTCATCTGCTGGTGCTGGCCCGCGCGCTGGTGGGATCGGCGTGGGCCGAGGACGTCGCGCAGGAGTCACTGATGGTCGCCTACCGGCGTTGGCGCACGATCGCCACGCTGCGGTCCCCCGCCGGGTACGTGCGCGGAATCTGCCTGCACAAGGCCACCACAGTCGTACGCCGCCGCACCTTGGAGCGGCAGCTCCTGGGCAGACTGACACCGCGCATCGAGTCGCCGGGAGACAGTCTCCGCGAGGACAGCGCCCGGTTCTGGGACCAGGTGAGACTGCTGCCGCGGCGGCAGGCGCAGGCGGTCGCCCTGCACTACGCCCTGGACATGTCGGTGGTCGACATCGCCGAGGTGTTGGGCTGCGCGGAAGGCACCGTGAAGGTCCACCTGCACCGGGCACGGACCTCCCTCGCCGCAGCACTGCGCCTCGGAGAGGAGGAGCTGTCGTGAATGTCGAAGATCTCGCCCGCCGCGCCGGGAACGACCTGCGGCAGGCCACCGCCACCGATGTGGAGTCCGCGTGGGAGGACCTCGGGCGGGCGCTACCGCGCCGTCGCCGGGCGCACGTCGCGGCTGCCGCGTGCGCCGTGGTGGCGGTACTCGTCCTCGTCACCGGAACCACCCGATGGCTGCTGCCCGAGGCATCCCGGGTCGGGCAGCCTTCGAAGGCCGCCGGGAGTCTCCCGCACCCTCGCGCCCAGCCCGCAGCCGCCCGGCCAAGACTGCGTCGTCATTCCGTGCCACGGCCGTCGGCACCAGACCATTGCCCTGCCCGTCACGATGGACTGGACCCTCCCGAAGGGCTTCCAGGAGACCCATCTACTCGACGCGTCGGACCCGACGGCAGGCGTGGAGACCGCCTTCAACAGAGGCGAAGCCGGCCTCGCCGTCCTCCAGGGGGTGAGCCCCGCCAAGAACCAGGCAGACCCCGCGGCCGTCCCCGGCATCGCGACCGCAGAGTCGTTCGCGAACTGGATCGCCCAGCGTCGGTTCCTGTCCGCCTCACCGGTTCGAACCGGGCACGTGGACGGACTCACGGCCTGGATCGTCGACGTCGAGGTGCCGCCCGGCCTGCCCGCAGGGCCGGCCACCTGCGCGGGTCTCTTCGACTGCTATCCCGTTCTGCTGCAGGGCTCCTGGGTTGCCGGGGCCTGGCACAACCTCACCGGCCGCTACACGATCGTGGACCTCCCCGGGGTCGGCGTGACCGTCCTCTGGTCCTGGGCCCTCGGCGGTGCCGCCATTCCCAAGCCAGTGGACGACCTGGTCGACACCATCCGGTTCCAGTGACCCTGCCCAGGAGGGCGACCACCGTCCCTGCCTAGTCCTCGATCACGTCGCGCCCCTGCGCCCTGAGCGCTGCCAAGCCATCGAGCATGGCCTGGAGAACGTCGGGGCCGTGGCCCTCCCAGCTCTCGACCTCACCGACGACGCGCAGCGGATGGCGGGTGCGGTAGGACCTGGTGGGGTTGCCAGGGAATCTCTTGTTGGTCACGTTCGGGTCGTCCTCGAAGGGGCCTGATGGCTCGACGAGATAGATGCGACCCCGCTCCGGGAGTCCAGCCAACGCGGTCGCCAGCTCGGCTCCCCACACTGCCGTCTCCAGCAGCGAGGTGAAGTAGATGTTGTTCGACATGCGGCCGTCCTGGAAGTTGGAGCCGTACCCGGACACCAGCTCATCGCCAGCCTCGAGTGCGGCCTTCGTCCCGTGGTAGAACGGCCCCTCGACGTGCTCGCAGCGTTCGTAGGTGACCGGGCCACCGGTGTCGCCGTTGTCGTCCATGCGCCCCATCCTCACCCACGGGGCTCGCTCCCGTTGGTGGTCACGCGCTGAGGAGTGGCCGCTGGCCCACCCGCTCGACTGGACGGCGCCGCCGCCGCTCGCGCGAGGTGAACGAGCGGTCTGTTACGGCAGTCCCAGGTCGTCGGCGACGCGCTCCATCATGTGGTGGAAGTGCGCGTCGTAGTCGAGGACACCGGACTCGAGATGACCGAACAGCTCCAGGTGAGCTGCCCTATCAAGGTCGCCCAGGCCGTCAGGGCGCCCATCATCCGTTCGTCGCTGACCCCGCCGTACACCTCGCGGATCGGGCGGAACGACGCCCGGACGGCACGGGGGACCTTCACGTCGCCCGGTCCTAGCGGGAGGCCGGCGGCGTCGACGTCGGCCAGGAGCCCGAGCAGCCGGGCGGGTACCCGTTGCGCGGGAACGATGGTGTCCTCCGGTGCTGCGTACCCGGGGACGGGTGAGCCGTAGAGCAGGGCGTACTCGTGGAAGTTCGTCCTCGCCCAGTCGCGGAGCGCCCCGGCCATCGCGAGCCAGCGCTCGCGGTACTCGGCCTGCGCAACTGCGTCGTCGGCCCGCTCGACCGCCGCCCCGCTCTCGTCGTAGCACTCGACGAGCAGGGCGGTGATGAGGTGGTCGCGGCTCGGGAAGTAGCGGTACACCGCCGACGACGCCATCCCCACGTCCCGCGCGACCGCTCGCAGCGAGAGCTCTCCGGGGCCGACCGCGGCGAGCTGTGCGCGGGCGCTCGCGAGGATCCTGCGGGTCAGCTCGATGCGCGCGAAGTCGCGAGCGGTGCGGGGCGCCGCGATCGACATGGTCCCATCCTGGCAAAGAACGAGAGCACCGGCAACAAACGCGAGCGCCGCTCTTGTTTTTGCCCTGCCAGCGTGCCACAGTGAAGAAGCGAGAGCAGTGTTCTCGTTTCCCCGATGCAAGGAGTGAGAGATGTCCGACCGTCACGTGATCATCGGCTCCGGCCCTGTCGGCCGTGCCACCGCCGACGCTCTGCGGGAGCGGGGCGCGGAGGTCGTCCTGGCCAGCCGTTCCGGCCGCGAGGGCACCACGGCCGTCGACGCCACCGACCCCGAGGCCCTGACCCGGCTGACCGAGGGTGCGGTCGCCCTCTACAACTGTGTGAACCCCTCGTCCTACACCGTGTGGCCCCAGGTGTGGCCGCCGGTCGCGGCCGGCCTGCTGGCCGCGGCCGAACGCACCGGGGCCGTGCTGGTGACCACCGGCAACCTCTATCCCTACGGCCCCGTGCCGGGCGGCGTGATGCGCGAGGGCATGCCCGACGCGGCCACCACCACGAAGGCGCAGATCCGCGCCACGATGACCCGAGACGCCTTCGACCTGCACGCGGCCGGCCGGATCCGCGCAGTCGAGGTGCGCGGCTCGGACTACATGGGCGCCGCGATGGGCGACAACGGGCACATCCCGCGCGTCATCCCGCGCGCCCTGCAGGGCAAGAGCGTCACCGTCATCGGCAGCGCCCATCAGCCGCACACCTGGACCGACGTACGCGACATGGGCAGGGCCCTCGCGCTGGTGGCCACCGAGGAGTCGTCGTGGGGGCGGATCTGGCACGCCCCCAGCAACCCGCCGCGCACCCAGACCCAGGCAGTGCACGACGTGCTGGCCAGCGTCGGCAAGAAGCCGGTGAAGGTACGCGCGCTCCCGGTGCGGATGCTCGGCGTGATCGCGCCGTTCGTGCCGGTGATGGGCGAGCTGCGGGAGACGGCGTACCAGTTCACGGCGCCGTACGTGATGGAGTCGTCAGCCATCACCGCGGCGTACGGGCTCGAGCCGTCGCCGTGGGAGGACGTCTGCCGGCGGACGATCGGATAGCCGGGCCCGGTCGCCTCGCCAACAGCACCTGAGCAGGTCGGGCCGTGTGTGCCTGCTGGTCCCCATCGTGCCCGCGGATATGGGACCCTCGCGAGGTGCGCGTGCTGTGTGCCACCACGGCCAACGACGGCCACTTCGGGCCGCTCCTGCCGTTCGCGCGGGCCTGCGCGGCGGCCGGTCACGAGGTCCGGGTGGCCGCTCCCGCGTCGTACGCCGCAGCGGTGGCGAGAGCCGGGTTCCCGCACGAGCCGTTCGCTGATGCCCCACCCGATCTGGTGGGTCCGGTCATGGCCAGCCTGCCGAGCCTGGGCTTCGTGGAGGCCGACGAGCTGGTGGTCCGCGAGGTGTTCGCGCGGATCGATGCTCAGGCCGGACTGCCGTCGGTCATCGAGACCGTCGAGCGCTGGCGGCCCGACGTGCTGCTCCGCGAGTCCGCCGAGCTCGCGTCGCTCGCCGCGGCCGAGCGCGCCGGCGTTCCTCACGTGCACGTGTGCATCGGGATGCACGAGGTCGCCACCCGGTTCGCCGAGGTCATCGGCGGGCCGCTGGAGGAGCTCGGCCGGCTCGCCGGTCTCGGCGACGGACGGCTGCCGGCCGCACTGGCCGACGAGACCGTCTTCAGCGCGGTGCCCGACGTCCTCGACCACGCGGCGGGCGACGTGCCACCGGAGGCGGAAGCCTTCCTGCGGTTCCACGAGTCCACCCCGGCGACCGACAGCCACGACCTGCCTGACTGGGGGAACCCGGACGCGCCGCTCGTGTACGTCACCTTCGGCTCGGTCACCGGCTCGCTGCCCCATCTCACCGGCGTCTACCGGGAGGCGGTGGACGTGCTCGCCGATGTCGAGGCGCGCGTGCTGATCACCGTCGGGCGGAAGCTCGAGCCCGCCGTCCTCGGTCCCCTGCCGTCGAACGTCCACGCGACCCAGTGGTGGCCCCAGGCCGCCGTGCTCGCCCAGGCCGCGGCGATGCTCGGACACGGCGGCTTCGGCACGACCATGGGTGCGCTGGCTGCCGGCGTTCCCCAGGTCGTCGCGCCGCTGTTCACGTTCGACCAGATCGTCAACGGCGAGCACGTCGCGGCCGTGGGAGCCGGGATCGCCACCGAGCGGGGCGCCGTCAGGCACGCCGCCGAGCAGGTCTCCGTGTTGCTCGAGGATGCGACGTACGCCGCGTCCGCTCGCCGCGTCGCGGCGGCGATGCGGGAGCTGCCGCCGCCTGCGGAGGCCGTGCCCGTGCTCTCCGGCCTGGTCGGCTGAACGGGACGCGGCTGCGACCCGTCCCGGGCCCCTGATCGGGCACGCCACGTAGTGTGCTGGTCGTGCTGCGGCACGCCGTCCGTGGTGCACGCGCACAGGGAGGGTCGATAGCCGCGCATCGAGGGTCAGAGCCATCGTCCGACGTGCGCGCGGGGAACCCGGCGCGGGTCGGCCGGATGTTCATCGCGTCCTACGCCGCGGCGTACTTCGCCACCTCCCTCGTCCTCATCGCGCCGCTGCTGGTGACGCTGGCCCTGAAGGTCAACTCGCTGGTCGGGACGGAGCGGGCTGCGAACAGCTTGTCGCTCATCGCCGCGACGGGGTCGTTCGTCGCCATGGTCGGCAATCCCCTGTTCGGCCGGCTGAGTGACCGGACGACCTCGCGGTTCGGCATGCGTCGCCCGTGGATGCTGATCGGTCTGGCCGGCGGGTCGCTCGGCATCCTGGTGGTCGCCCTGGCGCCGACCGTCTGGGTGGCCCTGATCGGCTGGTGCCTGGCGCAGCTGTTCTACAGCGCGATGCAGGCGGCTCTGGTGGCGGTGCTGCCCGACCAGGTTCCCGTGGCGCAACGGGGAACGGTCTCGGGGGTCCTGGGTGTGTGCCTTCCGGTCGCTTCGGTCGGTGGCACCTACGTGGTCAACGTCTTCTCACCGAACGAGCTCGCCATGTTCCTGGCGCCGAGCGCCATCGGCGGGTTCTTCATCGTCGTGTTCGTCCTGGTCCTCGACGACCGCCGGCTCGCACCCACGGACAGGCCGCCCTGGTCGCTGAGACAGCTCCTGGGCACCTACTACGTCTCCCCACGTCGGCACCCCGACTTCGCGTGGGCCTTCGCCAGCCGGTTCATGTTCCTCTTCGCCTATGCATTCCTGGTCACCTACCAGGCCTACTACCTCCTCGATCACCTGGGCACCGCCGAGAGCGAGGTCCCCCGGCAGATCTTCGTGGGCACCCTCGCCCAGGCGGTCTGCGTGGTGGTCGCCGCTCTGGTCGGCGGCCGACTCTCTGACCGCACGGGGCGGCGCAAGGCCTTCGTGGCTGTCGCCGCGCTCGTGTACGCCGCGGCGCTCTTCCTGATCGCGGTCGCCACGAGCTTCGACGGCTACCTGGTGGGGATGGCGCTCGGCGGCCTGGGCTTCGGCCTGTACATGGCCGTCGACCTGGCGCTGGTCGCCGACGTGCTGCCCAGCGCGGACAGCGCGGCCAAGGACCTGGGCGTGCTGAACATCGCCGGTGCGCTGCCGTTCTCCGTCGCCCCCGCGGTGGCACCGGCGATCCTGGCGATCGGCGGTGGGAGCTACCAGGTGCTGTACGCCGCGGCCGGGCTGTGTGCCCTGGTCGGCGCCGCCGCGATCCTGCCCGTGAGGCGGGTCCGATGACGTTCCCGCCGGCGGGAGCGCAGACGGCTACTTGACCTCCGCTCGGACGACGAGCCGCAGGCCGACAGCCAGCGGGATCACGAGCCAGACCAGCCCGGTGACCGCGAGGTGCGTCCCCTGCTGCGAGGACAGCGATCCCTCGAGCAAGGCGCCCTGGGCGAAGTCGAAGTCGACCCAGGGCTGAAGGTCGCGGAACCAGCCCTGCTTGGCGGCAAGCACCAGGGCGAGGGTCGGCAGCAGGAACTGGTAGACGAAGTACGCCACGAGAGCCCCGGACGAGCTGCGGATGAGCACGCCGAGCATGAAGCCGACGAGCATGCCGAGGACGTTGGCCAGCGCGATCGTGAGCAGGTTGGCTGCCGAGAGGTCCCACACGGGGTCGACTCCGGCGAGGGCTGTCCCCGCCACGTTCCCCACCGCACCGATCGCGAAGGAGAGAGGAGTGGCGACGAGGGTGACCACGACGGACGCGATCAGCTTGCCGGCGATGATGCGCCCGCGGTGCGGGACGAGGGTGAAGGTCGTCAGCCCGCTGCGCTGGCTCCACTCCCCCGTCACGGAGGCCGGGCGGTGAAGCTGACGTCGTCGACGGCGGTGAACTCGCCGTACGTCCTGGTGACTGACTCGAGGGTGATCATGGGGTCGGTCCTGTCTGGGTGTGGGTGACGGAGATCAGGGGCAGGCCCAGGTCCCTGACCTTCTGGATCAGTCCGTGCAGGGCGGCCTGGTCGGGCACCTCGCCGCGGATGAGCGTGCTGCCGTCGTCGGCTGCGACGAGGGTCAGCCCGTCGAACCAGGCGGACCAACGGCCGTCGAGGTGACCTCTGACCCGGATCTCGTACGTCTCGGTCTCGCTCATGGCCCGGAACGTAGGAGTCGACCTGGGGAGCGCGGATCACCACATGTGGTGATCCAGGTGGTGGTCCTGCGCGGGGTCAGCGACTCGTGCGGCCGAGGAGTCCGAGCTCCTCGGCACGCCGCACCGCTGCTCGACGACTGCCGACCCCGAGCTTGGCGTAGATGTTCTTGGTGTGCGTGCGCACCGTGTTGAGGGACACGACCAGGTGCCGGGCGATCTCGGGGCCGTTCAGCTCGCTGGCCAGGAGCCGCAGGACGTCGAGCTCGCGCTCGCTGAGCGGGTCGACCAGCACATCCTGCCGTCGTGACGGGTCCAGCGGAGGCGGACTGTGCTGGCCGAGCAGCCGGGCGACGTACGCCGCGGAGATCCCGCGCTCGGCGGCCGCGCTCAGCAGCGCCGCCATCGGCGCCCCCTCGGCGGTGAAGGTGCGCGCATACCCCTCGGGCTCGGCCAGCTCGAGGGCACGGGCCACGGTGGCCAGCGCCGCATCGCCGTCACGCTGCTGCTGCGCCAGGGCGAGAGCGACGAGGATCTCCAAGACGCTGCCGAGACGACCGCCGGTCTCGGCCGACGCGAGGAGGCGTTGCAGGAACCCGACGACCGAAGGGTCCTCGTGGGCCAGCAGGGCCCGGGCCAGGGTGACGTGCTCGAACTCGCGCAGGTAGTCGGGCTCGTCGGACACCGACAGCCCGCGCGACGCTGCCCAGGCGAGCGTCAGGTCCGGTCTGCCCTGCCTCACCCAGACCCTGGCCCGCATCGCGGCGACGGGTCGCACATCAGGGGAGAAGTCCAGGTCGTAGACCTGCTCGGCCTCGTCGAGCATCGCGACCGCACCGACGAGGTCCCCGTCCCCCTCGCGGACACCGGCCTCGGCGATGCGCCACCGGTGCGGGTGCTTCGGCATGCCGAGGTGGTCGCCGAGCTCGTGGCTGATGTTGAGCTCCTCCTTGGCTGCCGCGACCTCACCCCGCTCGCCGTGGATCTCGCTGAGCCCGACATGCATGTCCGGCGTCCCGCGCAGGGAGCCGCCCGGCTGTCGACCGGCCAGGGCGAGGGCCTCACGGAAGGTGCGCTCGGCGTCCCGGAGCCGGCCCTGGGCGGTCTGCAGGTCCGCCAGGGTGATGGCACAGCCCAGGACGTCGGCGACGTAGCCCACGCGCTCGAACCGCCGCATGCTGTCGGCGTACGACGCCGCCGCGGTCGCCAGGTCCCCTCTGCGCCAGGCGGCGAGCCCCGTGAGCGCCGTGGCCGCTCCGTGACCGAGGTGGTCGTCGGGTTCGAGCAGGGCGCTCGCCGCCCGGGCGTGGTCCATCGTGGTGGGCACGTCGCCGGTCATCAACGCCAGCCCGGCGCGGTGGATCCTGACCCAGCCGGGGAGCCGCCGGAACTCGGCGGGATCCGCCACGATCACCCCCGCCGGGAGCCTCCCCGTCGGGTCCGTCCGCGCCACGTCCGCCCACCGCTCCGCGAGGCTCAACCAGGAGTCGACCCCACGGGTCTCGCCGGTGGACATGAGGGCACCGACGTACCCGTTCGCCAGCACGGGGCGGGCCGCAAAGACGTCCTCGGGGAGCGCCTCCAGCCACCGGCGGATCAGAGCCTCCCGCCTGTCCTTGCGCAGCGCCGGCATGGCGAGCTCCACCAGGTGCGCGGCCCGATCCGCGTCGCCGGCTGCCAGCGCATGCTCGATCGCTGCCGTGGTGTCGCCGTCCTGCTCGTGCCACGCGCTGGCCCGTCGGTGCAGCTCGGGCGCCACGCCGGGGAGCTCGTCGAGAAGACGGGCCTGCAGCATGTCCGCGAAGAGGTGGTGGTAGCGGTACCACCGGCGCTGGTCGTCGAGGGGCACCAGGAAGAGATTGTCGCGGTCGAGCGCCTCAAGCATGAGTCGGCCGTCGGTGCGGCCCGTGACGGCGTTGGCCAGAGGTCCGGACATCCGAGGCAGCACGGAGGTCCGGAGGAGGAACTCTCGGACGGCCTCGGGCTGTCGGTGCACGACCTCCTCGACCAGGTAGTCGACGACGTGGCGGTCGTCCCCCGCGAAGCCGTCGATGAAGGCCGCCGCGTCTTCTCGTCCCTGCAGCGAGAGGGCCGCGAGCTGCAACGCGGCGACCCATCCCTCCGTCCTCCCCTCCAGGGTGGTGACCTCGTCTACGGAGAGGTGGAGGCCCATCTCGCCGAGGTACCGCGCGGTCTCCTCGTCGGTGAACCGCAGGTCGGCGGCGCGCACCTCCAGGAGCTCGCCGCGAGCGCGCAGCCGCGCCAAGGGCAGCGCCGGGTCAGATCGCGTCGCGATGACGAGGCGGAGCTGGGCCGGCAGGTGGTCGACCAGGAACGTCATCGCCTCGTGGATCTCGGGCGTGTGGATGACGTGGTAGTCGTCGAGGACGAGCGCGACCTCGTTGTCGGAGCCGGCGAGGTCGTTGAGCAGGCTGGTCAGCACGGTGGCGATCGGGGCGGCGCCTCCGGGTGACTCCAGGAGCACCTGCGCGGATCCACCCAGGTCCGGCGCCGCCGTACGGAGGGCCGCGAGCACGTAGGTCCAGAAGGTGGCGGGGTCGTTGTCGCCGGCGTCCAACGACAGCCACGCCACGAGACGACGGGATCCGCCGACCAAGGCCTGCGCGAGGAGCGTCGACTTCCCGAATCCCGCCGGCGCGGAGACGAGCAACAGCGAGGGGCCGGCTGCCCCGCCGAACCGGTCACGCAGCAAATCACTCAGTCGGGGCCGGTCGACGAGACCCCGAGCGGCGCGTGGTGCGTAGAGCTTGGTCTGCAGCAGCGGGCGCGGCGCGGCCGCCTCGGGCGGAGCGGGCCTCACTCGGCCGGTTCCTGTCGACGGGAGCGGGCGCGGACGTGCATCCGTTCGCCGGGACGGCCGAAGATGCTCAGCACCTCGGCGGGGCCCACTCCGGTGCTGCCGAACCCGTGGGGCAGCTGGGTGTCGAGCTGCGCCGCCTCCCCCACGTCGAGCACCAGGTTGTGGTCACCGAGGACCAGGCGCGTCCGTCCCGACAGCACGTCGAGCGGCACTCGTACCCGTCGTGCGTGCGCGGCTCGGGCGTCGCCTCACGTGCCGCGAGGACGATCTTCCAGGCTGGGCGCCGTTCGGCTGACGAGTCAGTGGCAGGACCGTCCGGCCGTTGACACTGCGGGGCCTGAGCCGGGCTCCGACGAGGTCCCGCGTCCTGGTGATCGAGCCGTCGTGGGACATGGGCCCATTCCAGGGGCATTTCCCAGGAATGGCAACCGCCACGGTCGCGGTGCCGATCGTGATCCACGGCCTGATGCCGCGCCTGCACCGACTCCGCGTGCGGCTCCTGGCGAGCCGCGGGGCCCTGCCCCGCAGGACTGAAATCACCCGCTCGCTCACCACGTGTGGTGATCCCCGCTCACCACATCGGTGCCTAGCTTCCGTGCATGAGCAGCACCCACGCATCCTGGAGAGGCACGAACATGGACAGGCTCACCCGCGGCATCGCCATGAGAAGCGCGAGGCACCCCTGGCGCACCATCGCCACCTGGGTCCTCGTCATGGGGACCGTGCTCTTCCTGGCCGCCAGCGGCGGCGGCACCTTCGCCGACGACTTCGCCTCCCCCGGCAGCCAGAGCGCCCGCGCCCTGGACCTGCTCGACGAGAACTTCCCCGAGGCGGCCAAGGGCTCGGCCATGGTCGTCTTCGCGGTCGAGGACGGCGGGACGCTCCAGGACCACCGGGCCGAGATCGACTCCGTGCTGACCGAGGTGGCCACGGTCGAGCACGTCGAGACCGTCGCCGACCCGTTCGCAGCCGCGACGATCTCCGAGGACGGCCGGATCGGCTTCGCCGTGCTGACCCTCGACGCCCCCCAGCGCGAGCTGGGCAAGCCGGCGTTCACGGTGCTCTCCGAAGCCGTCTCCGGCTCCGACATCGCGGGCGTCCAGGTGGAGCTCGGCGGGGACGCCGTCTTCATGAACGCCGAGGACGACGGCTCGGGCCACGTGGGCATCGGCCTGCTGGTCGCGCTCCTCGTCCTGCTCGTGGTGTTCGGGACCCTCGTGGCCGCCCTCGTGCCGATCGGTCTCTCGATCGTGGCGGTGGGCGCCGGCATCGGCGGCATCACCCTGCTCGCCGCCGCGATGGACGTCTCGGTCTCGGCCATCTCCGTCGCGGGACTGGTCGGGCTGGGCGTGGGCATCGACTACGCCCTGTTCATCGTCGCCCGCTACCGCGAGAACCGCGCCGGCGGACGCGACAACAACCGGGCGCTGGCCGACGCCATGGGCTCCTCGGGCGCCGCCGTGGTCTTCGCCGGAGGCACGGTCGTCATCGCGACGGCCGCCCTCGCCCTCACCGGGCTCGGTGTGCTCACCTCGATCGGCCTGGCCACCGCGCTGATGGTGCTCTCCGCCGTCGCCGCCGCGATCACTCTGCTCCCCGCCCTGCTCAGCCTGCTGGGCGATCGGATCGACACCGGCCGGCTGGTGCGCCGCCCCCGCGTGACCGTGCGCACCGAGGACAGCGTCTGGTGGCGCTTCGGCCACCGGGTCTCGGGCCGCCCGTGGCCCTACGCCCTCGGCGCCGTCGTCGCCCTGCTCGCCATCGCGACGCCGACGCTGTGGATCCAGACCGCCTTCCCAGCCGCGGGAGATGCGCCGATCACGACCACCCACCGACAGGCCTACGACCTGCTTGCCAAGGGATTCGGCACCGGGTTCAACGGACCTCTGCTGGTCGTCGTGGACCTGGCCGCACCGGGCGCCGCAGTTGCGGATCTGCCCGCCCTCACCGAGGACCTGGCCGCGCTGCCGCGGATCGCGTCCGTGACCGAGCCCCAGACCTCCGCGGACGGCGACACCATGGTCTTCACCGCGGTGCCGACGACGGGCCCGGCCGACCCCGAGACGTCCGTCGCCATCGAGGAGGTCCGCGACCTGATCCCCGGCAACGTCTACGTCTCTGGGATCACCGCCGTCACCGACGACCTGAACACCCAGCTCAGGGAGACCCTCCCGCTCTTCGTGGGAGCCGTGATCGCGGTGTCCTTCCTGCTGCTGATGCTCGTCTTCCGCTCGATCGTGGTGCCGCTGAAGGCCGCCGCGGTGAACCTGCTGTCGATCGGCGCGGCGTACGGCGTGCTCGTCATGGTGTTCCAGTGGGGTTGGGGCAGCAGCCTGCTCGGCCTGGAGGGCCCGACGCCGATCACCTCCCTGATCATCGTGATCATGTTCCCGATCCTGTTCGGGCTGTCCATGGACTACGAGGTCTTCCTGCTCTCACGAGTCCGCGAGGAGTACGTCCGCACTGGCGACAACGCCGAGTCGGTGGCCCGCGGGCTGGCCGGCACCGGACGGGTGATCACCTCGGCCGCCCTCATCATGATCGTCGTCTTCCTCAGCTTCGTCACCAGCCCGGTGCCCTCGGTGAAGATGCTCGGCCTCGGTCTCGCCACCGCGGTCCTCGTCGACGCCACCGTCGTCCGGATGGTCCTGGTGCCCGCCACCATGGCTCTCCTGGGCAAGGCCAACTGGTGGCTGCCGGCGTGGCTCGACGGGATCCTGCCGCACCTCACGCTCGAGGGCTCCGCCCCCGACGCGCAGGCGAGCGAGTCGCGGAGCCAGACGTCGCCCGACGACAGCTCGACGGTCTCCCCGGAGACCGACGAGCTGGTCGGTCGCTGACCCGAGCGCCAGACACCCACCACCGAAGGAACACCCATGACCGACAGCGCTGCCGCCACCACCCGGGTCCCGGCCCGGAAGGCACCGGCGGGCGGATGGGTGCAGGTGGCACTCATCGTCCTGGTGCTGGTCCCCGTCCTGGCCGGCTCGTCCCGCCTCATCGAGCTGGCCGGCGGTCCCTCGGTCCTTCCGGTGAACCCCCGCATCGACGACTCACCGATCCCGGTGGTCGTGCACATCAGCAGCGCTGTGGGGTACGCCGTGGTGGGTGCGTTCCAGTTCTCCTCGACGCTCCGGCGCCGCCACCCCGGCTGGCACCGCCGGGCCGGGCGGGTCCTGGCGGTGCTGGGCCTGCTGGTGGCGCTGTCGGCGCTGTGGATGACCCAGTTCTACGCCCGTCCCCCGGACACCGGCGAGCTCCTCTACGTGTTCCGGCTCGCGTTCGGCTCCTCCATGGCGGCCTGCCTCGTGCTGGGCGTCGCCGCGATCCGACGACGCGACATCGCCAGCCACCGGGCCTGGATGACCCGGGCGTACGCCCTGGCCGTCGGAGCGGGCACGCAGGTGTTCACCCAGGGATTCGGCGAGGCGCTCCTCGGCACCCAGGAGGGCACCCGGGACCTCCTGCTGGGGTCCGCGTGGGTCATCAACCTCGCGGTCGCCGAGTACATCCTGCGGCGACCCGCACGCGGCCGCCGTCTCGCCGCGCCCCGGAGGAGCGGCGCGACTGCGGGCCTGACGACCTCCCACGGGCGGCCGGCTACCGTCCCGGGAGCGAGTCCGGGAGGCCGAACCAGGCGAGCACGCCGTTCTCGAAGCGGGTCAGGGCGCAGATCCGGTCGCCGGCGAGGGTGAGGACGTACAGCCCGGTTCCGTGGCTGACGCCGGTCGGCGGCGCGCAGGTAGGCCCCGAAGGCCGGTTGGCCGTTGGCCCGCGTCGGCACGAGGTCGAACCTGCGGCCCGGCTCGAAGATGCTGGCGCAGAAGCGAGCCACGACGTCGCGGCCCTCGTACTCGAACGGCATCGGTGGCATCGACATGAAGACGTCGTCGGTCAGCAGCGCCACCAGCGCGTCGAGGTCGGCGACTCCGCAGGCGCGGACGAACCGCGCCGACGATCGCCTGCCTCGGCCGGTGAGCTCGGCGGCGGGTGGCGGCTCCCGCTCGCCGGCGACCGGCGGCGCTCCAGGCCGGCGCGGGCCCGCTTGAGCGCGCTCGTTGACCGACTCGACGGTCGAGTCCAGCATCTCGGCCACCTCGGTCGCCGGAAGCCCAGGACGTCGCGCAGCACGAGCACGGCGACCTGGCGCGGCGGCAGCATCTGGAGCGCGGTCACGAACGCCAGGGAGATCGATTCGGTCTGCTCGTAGCGGGCCTCGGGCCCGAGCGGCGCTCGTCGACACGCCGTCGAGGAGGGCGTCGGGATACGGCTCGAGCCACACGACCTCGCCGAGCCGGGTCGGCTCGGGCGGGTCGACCTCGGGCACGTCCCACTCCTTGCCGGGCGCCGGCGGGCCGCGCGCGAGCGTTGAGGCACCGGTTGGTGGCGATCCGGTAGAGCCAGGTGCGCATCGACGAGCGCGCCCTCGAACGCCGCCGAGGCCCTGCCAGGCGGCGAGCAGCGTGTCCTGGAGGGCGTCCTCGGCGTCCTGGAACGAGCCGAGCATCCGGTAGCAGTGCACCTGCAGCTCGCGCCGGTGCGGCTCGGTCAGCGCGCGGAACGCCTCGCCGTCCCCGGCCCGCGCCTCGGCGATCAGCTCGGCCGGCTCCAGCTCCATGGTCGCGTCACCTCTCTCCGCGGCGGTCGTCGCTTCCATCGTGTACGGACACCGGCCGGAGCGCGAACTGGGCGGTCGGCGCGCGCCCAGTTCCGCGATGTCGCGGTGTCTACATCGGTGGCAGCGGACGATCACCAACGCAGGAGAAGCCGACATGGGAAAGATCGTGATCAGCACGAACGTCTCGCTCGACGGCGTCGTCCAGGACCCCGACGGCGGCGAGGGCTTCCGGCTCGGCGGCTGGTTCGGCCGGTTCGGCGGCGGCGACCTCGACGCGTGGGGCAAGGTCATGCTCGACGAGGCGCTGCGGCACCGAGGCGCTCCTGCTGGGTCGGCGCAGCGACGAGTGGTTCGCCGACGCGGTGGTCCTCCCGGCGCGGCGAGTGGGCCGACCGGCTGAACAGCCTGCCCAAGTACGTCGTGTCCTCGACGCTCGACGCAGCCCCGCTGGACCAACGCGACGGTGCTGACGGGCGACGTGGTGGCGCGAGGTCTCGCACGCTCAAGCACGAGCTCGACGGCGACATCGTCGTCTACGCCAGCTACCAGCTCGGGCGCACGCTGATCGAGCACGACCTCGTCGACGAGCTGCGGCTGTTCGTCTTCCCCGTCGTGCTCGGGGCCGGCGAGCGCCTCTTCGGCGACACCAGCGACCAGAAGCCGCTGCGCCTGGTCGAGCTCCCGGACCGTCGGCGACGGCCTCGTCTCCTCACCTACACGCTGTTCGCGCGGCACTCGCATACCGCCGGTGTCACTCCGGCCAGGTCGTCGGGTCCGCCGGCGGCAGGAGCTCCACCGGTGGCTCCAGGGAGCACCAGGAGCGAGGGCTCCCAGGTGTGATCCTGCTGGGCCAGGCGCTGTTCTCCAGGTACAGGGACAGGGAGCCGTCGCACCTCCCGCCCTGGAGGACGACCAGACGACCCTCGCGCACGACGGCCGCGAGGCCGGTGACGTCCAGGACGATCTCGAGCCGGAACCGGAAGGTGTGCACGGGCTCCCCGTCGAGGCGCAGATCCACGCCAGGGGTGTGGGTCGAGGTGACCCGGTGCGTCGCCAGAGCGAGGACCTCCTCGGTGCCGGGTGCCGCCGCGGTCCGTCGTGCCGCCTCCCGGAGGTCGGCGTAGCGACGCCAGGACCCCACCAGCACCGCACCCAGGTCGACGTCCAGAAGCGTGCGCGCCAGATCTGCGACCCGACCGTCGATCATCGTCACCGTGGCGGAGGTCAGGCGACGAGCGGCGCGGAGCGCCACGCTCGTGGCCCCGGTGTCGAGGACGGCCCGGTGCAGGGCCCCGGTCGCCGCATCGGGTGAGCCGTCCGGTGGGAAGAGCACCTGCATCGCGGTCGTGGCCTGCGTGGCCCTCGCACTAGTGGTCATCTCTCCACTCCTCCACGACGACGGGTGACTCGGCTTCGGCGTGGGGCGCGAGCTGCACCACGTGCCGGCCGATGCGATCCGGGTCCTCGGTGTCGACGGGCCCGGCCGGCGCCAGGGGACCGGGATCGGGTGCCAGATCGACGTGCGAGCGCACCCACAGGCGTTCGCGGTGGCGCCGTACCGCCACCGTTGCGGCGGCGGCCGCCGCGACGAGCAGCACGAGCAGACCGACGCCCACGGCGATGCGGGCCCAGTCGGTCGGCTCCGGGAAGGCGACGGTGACCGTGCTGCCGACCGGAACCAGCAGACCGGCGACCGGCTGCTGGCTCGAGATCTCGCTCTCCGTGCTGGGCGTGTCACCCAGGACCAGCCCGACGTCCTCGCACGCCTGACGAGCGTCCGGCACCGTGAGCCCGACCAGGTCGGGCACCGTGGCCAGTGCCACGGGTTCGATGCTGCTCTCCACGCTGATGTTGACCGAGCTCCCCGCGAGGGCAAGGTCACCCGCCGGCGGCTCCTGGGCGCGGACGACGTCGCCGCTGCCGGTCACCAGGCCGAGCTCGAGCTTCCCGGCCAGCAGCGCGGCCTGCGCGTCCGCGACCTCCTTGCCCACGAGGTCCGGCACCACGACCTCTTCATCGGGTTCGGCGACCATCACCAGGTCGACGACGGCGAGCGGCTCCACCTCGCTCCCCGCCGCGGGGCTCTGGCTCTGGACGATCCCTCCCTCGCCGCTGAGCCGGCCGAGTCGCAGCCCCGCGTCGACGATGGTGGCCTCCGCTTCCTCGGCGGACATCTCCACGACGTCGGGCACGACCACGACGTCGGGTTCCTCGCTGGTGAGCTGCAGGTCGACCGGGGTGCCCGGGTCGACCTCGACACCCGCGTCGGGATCCTGGTCCGCGACCTGGTTGCCCTCGCCTGTGATCACCCCGACCACCAGCTCGGCACCGCGGAGGATCTTGGTGGCCTCGGCCAGGGACCTGCCGAGCACGGGAGGCACGACCACCTGCGTCACCGTGGGCTCGATCACGTCGAAGTCCTCTTCCTGCGGCAGCGTCTCGTCGCCGACGCACTGCGACGTGACCGTGTGCGGTCCGATCGGGGCGTCGTCGGGGACCTGGAACTGGGTGCCGGCGGTGCCGTCGGCGGCGACCACGCCCGCGGTCGCGACCTCGACGCCGTCCCAGAGGAACGCCACGCTTCCCGGACCCACGTCGTCGGACCCCGTCGGAGGGCACGACCCGTACCCGGTGGCCAGGGCGTTGACCGGGGTGCCGGGCGTTCCCTCCGTGGGGTCCAGCGTGAGCGTCGGGCAGCTCGACCTGGGTGGAGGGTTGCGCCGCAGCGAGGGTCGCCGGGCCGGCGGTCGCGGCCAGGACCAGCAGCACGACCGTCAGGCGCCACACGAGCCGACCTAGTGCGGTCATCCGCCACCTCTGCCCGGAGCACGAAGGGATTCACCCCACAGTGACCGCGGTCGCAGTGAACATCAATCGAGTGGGCGACCTGCCTAGACCGGGCCTTGCCGGACCCGTCCGGTCTCGTAGGCCCACATGGCCATCTCCACCCGGTTCCGCGCACCGAGCTTGGCCATCAGGCTGGACAGGTGCGTCTTGACGGTGCTGAGGCTGATGTGGAGGTCGGTGGCGATCTCGGTGTTGGTGCGACCGCGGGCCACGGTGAGGAGCACCTCCTCCTCGCGGGCGGTGAGCGGCTCGACCGGCTGGACGGGCTCGCGCGTGGCGTGGCTCTCGGCGAAGGCCGCGAGCAGCCGGGCGGTGACGTTCGGGGCGATCAGCGCGTCGCCGGCCGCGGCGGCGTGGACGGCCTGGACGAGGAGCTCGGGTCCCGCGTCCTTGAGCAGGAAGCCGCGCGCTCCCGCCTTGAGCGCCTCGTGGACGTACTCGTCCAGGTCGAAGGTCGTGATCACGACGATCGGCATCGGGTCGTCGACGTCGGGTCCGGCCAGCTGCCGGGTGGCCTCGAGACCGTTCGTGTGCGGCATCCGGATGTCGAAGAGGCACACGTCCGGGCGCAGGTCCCGGGCCATCGCGACGGCCGCCCGGCCGTCCGCGGCCTGGCCGACCACCTCGATGTCGGGCTGCGCGTCGAGGATCATGCTGAGCCCGGTGCGCACGATCTCCTGGTCGTCGGCGACGACCACCCGGATCGTCATCGGCCGGGCCCGCCTTGGGCAGGGACGCGGTGACGGTCCAGCCGCGGTCGTCGTTGGGGCCGGCCTCGAGGCTGCCCCCCAGCAGCGCCGCCCGCTCGGCCATGCCGACCAGCCCGTAGCCCGCGGGGGCCGGGTGCGGCAGCTCTCCGTCGTCGCAGACCACGAGCCTGACCCAGCCGTCCGCACCCGACAGGCGGACGTCGACCCGGGTGGCGTGGCGGGCGTGGCGCACCGCGTTGGTGATCGACTCCTGGGCGATCCGGTAGATCGCCGCGCCGGTCGCGGGACCCACGTCGGCGAGATCGCCGGTCCGGTCGATGTCGACCCGGGGCCGGCCCCCGCTCTCGCCCGCCAGCAGCTCGAGGTCGGCCAGGCCGTGGTGGGGCGCGAGCTCGGGCTCCTCGCCGTGGCGCAACGCGCCCACCATCAGCCGCATCTCGGCGAGGGTGCGCACGCCCTCGGCCTCGATGACACCGAGAGCGTCGAAGGCGGCGTCCGGGTCCTGGGCCGCGACGACCCGGCCCGCCTGGGCGCGGATCACGATCGCCGAGACGTGGTGCGCGACCGTGTCGTGCAGCTCGCGAGCCAGCTGCTCGCGCTCACGAAGCCGCATCTGGTCGAGCTCTCGCGATCGGGCGGTGGTCACCGCGCGGGCCGTGGCACCGAGGAGGGCCGGGACCAGCAGCACCGTCGCGGCGCCGATGGCGTCACCGATGCCCGTCCAGTCCAGGGTGAGCCCCAGGACAAGGGCCAGCACGACCAACCCCATGCCGATGGCGATCTCGCCTCCGGCGGCCCACCGGACGAGCGCGTAGGGCAGCAGCACGACGAAGACCATCGTGTTGAGACCCACCGACGTCACCCGTGCCGACGAGGAGCTCGACCACGCTGAGACCGCTCAGGACCCCGAACGTCGTGGCCGTCACGGCGAACGCGTGGGTACGCCGCCACGGCAACCCGAGCAGCAGCACCACCGCGAGCATCAGCGCGACCGGGCGCCACACCACGTCGGTGCGGAAGACGGTCTCGCCCACGGCGACCGCCACGAGCACCGACACGAGCACCCAGTCCCGCCACCCGGGGCCCGGGGGATGCGGGGCCCGCGGCTCGGCCCACCACTGGTGGACGGCGCGGGAGATCACCCACCCAGCCTAGTGAAGCCAAGGGCTGCGACATCGGCCGAATAGACGACCCCGCAGCCGGTCGATCGGCCGGGTCGGCACGAGCCCCGGGGCCGATGTCGCCACCCCCGCTGCTCGTGACGATGGGCAGGTCGGCGACCGACCGGCGTACCGCGGATCTCGAGGGAGTCACCATGTTGTCGCACGCTCTCCATCGCTGGGGCCGACTGGCCGCGCGCCATCCGTGGCAGGTCATCGGCGCCTGGTTGCTGCTGGTGGTGGTCGTGCTCGCGGCCAGCAGCGCCGTCGGGAAGAAGCTCGAGGACTCCTTCGCGGTGCCCGGCACGGACTCCCACCAGGCCACCGAGCTGCTCACCTCGACGGCATCGGCGCGAGCCGGGCTGACCATGCAGCTCGTGCTGACGCCGAAGGATCCCGGCGCCACGCTCGCCTCCCCCGACGCCGCGGCCGCCCTGTCCGCCGTGCGTGCCGGGGCGGCCGCGCTGCCGCACGTGGTCAGCGCCGGCGCTCCCACGCTCTCGCCGGACGGCAGGGTCGCGGTGATCGAGGTGCAGTACCCCGTCGTCGAGCGGCTGGACCCCTCGGACCTGCAGCGGATGGAGGCGTACGGCGCCACGGCAGCCGCGGACTCGCCGTTGCAGCGTCGAGATGCGCGGGGACCTGTTCTTCGCGTTCGCCGAGGCGGAGACCGGGATCGGCGAGATCCTCGGCCTGGTGGCGGCGATCGTGATCCTGCTCGTGGCCTTCGGCTCGGTCGTCGCGATGGGACTGCCGATCGGCATGGCGGTCCTCGGGCTCGCCCTCGGGATCGGATCGCTGTCCCTGATCGCCTACCTGGTCGAGATCCCCAGCTGGGCGCCCGTGCTGGGCAGCATGGTGGGCCTCGGGGTCGGGATCGACTACGCGCTGTTCGTCGTGACCCGGCACCGGGAGTACCTCGCGCGAGGGCTGGCGGTCGAGGAGTCGGTCGGGCGGGCGTTGGCCACCGCGGGCAAGGCCGTGGTCTTCGCCGGAGGCACCGTGGTCATCGCCATCCTCGGCCTGGCCGTCGCCGGCATCCCGTTCATGACCGCAGGCGGCATCGCCATCGCGGTCATCGTGCTGGTCATGGTGACCGCCTCGATCACCGTGCTCCCGGCGTTCCTCGGCGTCGCCGGACCCTGGGTCAACCGGCTCGGCCTGCACCGGCCGAGCCCCACCCCCGGCGCACCGAGCCGGCGTTGGGTGTGGTGGGGCGACCACGTCGCCCGGCACGCGAAGGCCTACGTGGTCGCGGTCCCGCTGCTGCTGCTCGCCGCGGCCGCACCGGTGCTGGCGATGCACGTCGGCGGCGCGGACGACGGCGCGCTCCCCGAGTCGCGCACCGAGCGCCGCGCCTACGACCTGGTGGCCGACGGGTTCGGCCCCGGCGCCAACGGGCCGCTCGTGATCGCCGTGGCCACCTCCGGGGACCCGGGCGTGGTCGAGTCGCTCCGGCAGGCGGTGGCGACGGATGCGGGTGTCGCGACCGTGTCGCCTGCCGAGGTCGATGCCGGTGCGGGCGTCGCGACCCTGGTCGCGTACCCGACCTCGGGCCCCCAGGACGACGCCACCTGGACGACGATCCAACGGCTGCGCTCGCAGGTGCTCCCCGCCGCGCTCGCGGAGAGCCCGGCACGGGCGCACGTCGGTGGGCAGACCGCCACCTTCGCCGACGCCGGCGACCGGGTCCAGCGGCGGCTGCCGGTGTTCATCAGCGTCGTGGTGCTGCTGTCGTGCCTCCTCCTCACGCTGCTCTTCCGTTCCCTCCTGGTGCCCCTCAAGGCCGCCGCCATGAACCTGCTGAGCATCGGCGCGGCGTACGGCGTCCTGGTGATGGTCTTCCAGTGGGGCTGGGGAGCCGGCCTCATCGGGCTGGAGTCGACGGTGCCGATCGTCTCCTTCATCCCGATGTTCATGTTCGCGATCCTGTTCGGGCTGTCGATGGACTACGAGGTGTTCCTGCTGTCCCGGATCCGGGAGGAGTACCTCGCGTCCGGCGACAACGCCGCCTCGGTGGTCCGGGGGATCGCCGGCACCGGACGGGTCATCACCTCGGCCGCCCTGATCATGATCTCGGTCTTCCTCGGCTTCGTGGTGTCCGACGACCCGACCACCAAGATGTTCGGGCTCGGCCTGGCGACGGCCATCTTCGTCGACGCGACGCTGGTGCGGATGGTGCTGGTGCCGGCCACGATGACGCTGCTGGGCGACCTGAACTGGTGGCTGCCGCGCTGGCTCGACGCACTCCTGCCCGCAGTCGACCGGGGCTGGGGCGACCGACGCCCAACCGCTCTGCCGGCGGAGGTGGAGCTGGTCGCCCGCGACTCCCTCTCCGGCAGCCCGTGACCCCTCGGGTCCGCCGGCGGCAGGAGCTCCACCGGTGGCTCCAGCGGCACCAGGAGCCACGGCTCCCAGGTGTGATCCTGCTGGGCCAGGCGCTCGTTCTCCAGGTACAGCGACAGCGAACCGTCGCACCTCCCGCCCTGGAGGACGACCAGCCGGCCCTCGCGTACGACGGCCGCGAGGCCGGTGACGTCCAGGACGATCTCGAGCCGGAACCGGAAGGTGTGCACGGGCTCCCCGTCGAGGCGCAGATCCACGCCGGGCGTGTGGGTCGAGGTGACCCGGTGCGTCGCCAGGGCGAGGACCTCCTCGGTGCCGGGTGCCGCCGCGGTCCGCCGTGCCGCCTCTCGGAGGTCGGCGTAGCGACGCCAGGCCCCCACCAGCACCGCACCCAGGTCGACGTCCAGAAGCGTGCGCGCCAGCCCTGCGACCCGACCGTCGATCATCGTCACCGTGGCGGAGGTCAGGCGACGAGCGGCGCGGAGCGCCACGCTCGTGGCCCCGGTGTCGAGGACGGCCCGGTGCAGCGCCCCGGTCGCCGGATCGGGTGAGCCGTCCGGTGGGAAGAGCACCTGCATCGCGGTCGTGGCCTGCGAGGCCCTCGCACTAGTGGTCATCTCTCCACTCCTCCACGACGACGGGTGACTCGGGTTCGGCGTGGGGCGCGAGCCGCACCACGTGCCGGCCGATCCGATCCGGGTCCTCGGTGTCGACGGGTCACGGCCGGCGCCGGTGGGACCGGGATCGGGTGCCAGATCGACGTGCGAGCGCACCCACAGGCGTTCGCGGTGGCGCCGTACCGCCACCGTTGCGGCGGCGGCCGCCGCGACGAGCAGCACGAGCAGACCGACGCCCACGGCGATGCGGGTCCAGTCGGTCGGCTCCGGGAAGGCGACGGTGACGGTGCTGCCGACCGGGACCAGCAGACCGGCGACCGGCTGCTGGCTCGAGATCTCGCTCTCCGTGCTGGGCGTGTCACCCAGGACCAGCCCGACGTCCTCGCACGCCTGACGAGCGTCCGGCACCGTGAGCCCGACCAGGTCGGGCACCGTGGCCAGCGCCACGGGCTCGATGCTGCTCTCCACGCTGATGTTGACCGAGCTCCCCGCGAGGGCACGCTCACCCGCCGGCGGGTCCTGGGCGCGGACGACGTCGCCGCTGCCGGTCACCAGGCCGAGCTCGAGCTTGCCGGCCAGCAGCGCGGCCTGCGCGTCCGCGACCTCCTTGCCCACGAGGTCCGGCACCACGACCTCTTCATCGGGTTCGGCGACCATCACCAGGTCGACGACGGCGAGCGGCTCCACCTCGCTCCCCGCCGCGGGGCTCTGGCTCTGGACGATCTCTCCCTCGCCGCTGAGCCGGCCGAGTCGCAGCCCGGCGTCGACGATGGTGGCCTCCGCTTCCTCGGCGGACATCCCCACGACGTCGGGCACGACCACGACGTCGGGTTCCTCGCTGGCGAGCTGCAGGTCGACCGGGGTGCCCGGGTCGACCTCGACGCCCGCGTCGGGATCCTGGTCCTCGACCTGGTTGCCCTCGCCCGTGATCACCCCCACCACCAGCTCGGCACCGCGGAGGATCTTGGTGGCCTCGGCAGGAGTCCTGCCGAGCACGGAAGGCACCACCACGGGGGTCACCGTGGGCTCGATCACGTCGAAGGTCTCCTCCTGCGGCAGCGTCTCGTCGCCGACGCACTGCGACGTCACCGTGTGCGGTCCGATCGGCGCGTCGTCGGGGACCTGGAACTGGGTGCCGGCGGTGCCGTCGGCGGCGACCACGCCAGCGGTCGCGACCTCGACGCCGTCCCAGAGGAACGCCACGCTTCCCGGACCCACGTCGTCGGACCCCGTCGTGCGGGCACGACCCGTACCCGGTGGCCAGGGCGTTGACCGGGGTGCCGGGCGTTCCCTCCGTGGGGTCGAGCGTGAGCGTGGGCAGCTCGACCTGGGTGGAGGGTTGCGCAGCAGCGGGCGTCGCCGGGCCGGCGGTCGCGGCCAGGACCAGCAGCACGACCGTCAGGCGCCACACGAGCCGACCTAGTGCGGTCATCCGCCACCTCTGCCCGGAGCACGAAGGGATTCACCCCACAGTGACCGCGGTCGCGGTGAACATCAATCGAGTGGGCGACCTGCCTAGACCGGGCCTTGCCGGACCCGTCCGGTCTCGTAGGCCCACATGGCCATCTCCACCCGGTTCCGCGCACCGAGCTTGGCCATCAGGCTGGACAGGTGCGTCTTGACGGTGCTGAGGCTGATGTGGAGGTCGGTGGCGATCTCGGTGTTGGTGCGACCGCGGGCCACGGTGAGGAGCACCTCCTCCTCGCGGGCGGTGAGCGGCTCGACCGGCTGGACGGGCTCGCGCGTGGCGTGGCTCTCGGCGAAGGCCGCGAGCAGCCGGGCGGTGACGTTCGGGGCGATCAGCGCGTCGCCGGCCGCGGCGGCGTGGACGGCCTGGACGAGGAGCTCGGGTCCCGCGTCCTTGAGCAGGAAGCCGCGCGCCCCCGCCTTGAGCGCCTCGTGGACGTACTCGTCCAGGTCGAAGGTGGTGATCACGACGATCGGCATCGGGTCGTCGACGTCGGGTCCCGCCAGCTGCCGGGTGGCCTCGAGACCGTTCGTGTGCGGCATCCGGATGTCGAAGAGGCACACGTCCGGGCGCAGGTCCCGGGCCATCGCGACGGCCGCCCGGCCGTCCGCGGCCTGGCCGACCACCTCGATGTCGGGCTGCGCGTCGAGGATCATGCTGAGCCCGGTGCGCACGATCTCCTGGTCGTCGGCGACGACCACCCGGATCGTCATCGGCCCGGGCCCGCCTTGGGCAGGGACGCGCTGACGGTCCAGCCGCGGTCGTCGTTGGGGCCGGCCTCGAGGCTGCCCCCCAGCAGCGCCGCGCGCTCGGCCATGCCGACCAGCCCGTAGCCCGCGGGGGCCGGGTGCGGCAGCTCTCCGTCGTCGCAGACCACGAGCCTGACCCAGCCGTCCGCACCCGACAGGCGGACGTCGACCCGGGTGGCGTGGCGGGCGTGGCGCACCGCGTTGGTGATCGACTCCTGGGCGATCCGGTAGATCGCCGCGCCGGTCGCGGGACCCACGTCGGCGAGATCGCCGGTCCGGTCGATGTCGACCCGGGGCCGGCCCCCGCTCTCGCCCGCCAGCAGCTCGAGGTCGGCCAGGCCGTGGTGGGGCGCGAGCTCGGGCTCCTCGCCGTGGCGCAACGCGCCCACCATCAGCCGCATCTCGGCGAGGGTGCGCACGCCCTCGGCCTCGATGACGCCGAGGGCGTCGAAGGCGGCGTCCGGGTCCTGGGCCGCGACGACCCGGCCGGCCTGGGCGCGGATCACGATCGCCGAGACGTGGTGCGCGACGGTGTCGTGCAGCTCGCGAGCCAGCTGCTCGCGCTCACGAAGCCGCATCTGGTCGAGCTCTCGCGAACGGGCGGTGGCCACCGCGCGGGCCGTGGCCCCGAGCAGGGCCGGGACCAGCAGCACCGTCGCGGCGCCGATGGCGTCACCGATGCCCGTCCAGTCGAGGGTGAGCCCGAGGACAAGGGTCAGCACGACCAGCGCCATGCCGATGGCGATCTCGCGCCCGGCGGCCCACCGGACGAGCGCGTAGGGCAGCAGCACGACGAAGACCATCGTGTTGAGACCCACCGACGTCACCCGTGCCGACGAGGAGCTCGACCACGGTGAGACCGCTGATGACCCCGAACGTCGTGGCCGTCACGGCGAACGCGTGGGTACGCCGCCACGGCAGCCCGAGCAGCAGCACCACGGCGAGCACCAGCGCGACCGGGCGCCACACCACGTCGGTACGGAAGACGGTCTCGCCCAGGGCGACCGCCACGAGCACCGACACCAGCACCCAGTCCCGCCACCCGGGGCCCGGGGGATGCGGGGCCCGCGGCTCGGCCCACCACTGGTGGACGGCGCGGGGGATCACCCACCCAGCCTAGTGAAGCCAGGGGCTGCGACATCGGCCGAAAAGACGACCCTGCAGCCGGTCGATCGGCCGGGTCGGCACGAGCCCCCGGGCCGATGTCGCCACCGCCCGCTGCTCGTGACGATGGGCAGGTCGGCGACCGACCGGCGTACCGCGGATCTCGAGGGAGTCACCATGTTGTCGCACGCGCTCTATCGCTGGGGCCGACTGGCCGCGCGCCACCCGTGGCAGGTCATCGGCGCCTGGTTGCTGCTGGTGGTGGTCGTGCTCGCGGCCAGCAGCGCCGTCGGGAAGAAGCTCGAGGACTCCTTCGCCGTGCCCGGCACGGACTCCCAGCAGGCAACCGAGCTGCTCACCACGACGGCATCGGCGAGAGCCGGGCTGACCATGCAGCTCGTGCTGACGCCGAAGGATCGCCGGCGCCACGCTCGCCTCCCCCGATGCCGCGGCCGCCCTGTCCGCCGTGCGTGCCGGGGCGGCGGCGCTGCCGCACGTGGTCAGCGCCGGCGCTCCCGCACTGTCGCCGGACGGCAGGGTCGCGGTGATCGAGGTGCAGTACCCCGTCGTCGAGCGGCTCGACCCCTCGGACCTGCAGCGGATGGAGGCGTACGGCGCCACGGCCGCCGCGGACTCGCCCTTGCAGGTCGAGATGCGCGGGGACCTGTTCTTCGCGTTCGCGGAGGCGGAGACGGGGATCGGCGAGGTCCTCGGCCTGGTGGCGGCGATCGTCATCCTGCTCGTGGCCTTCGGCTCGGTCGTCGCGATGGGACTGCCGATCGGCATGGCGGTCCTCGGGCTCGCCCTCGGGATCGGATCGCTGTCCCTGATCGCCTATCTGGTCGAGATCCCCAGCTGGGCGCCCGTGCTGGGCAGCATGGTGGGCCTCGGGGTCGGGATCGACTACGCGCTGTTCGTCGTGACCCGGCACCGGGAGTACCTCGCGCGTGGACTGACGGTCGAGGAGTCGGTCGGGCGGGCGTTGGCCACCGCGGGCAAGGCCGTGGTCTTCGCCGGAGGCACCGTGGTCATCGCCATCCTCGGCCTGGGCGTCGCCGGCATCCCGTTCATGACCGCAGGCGGCATCGCGATCGCGGTCATCGTGCTGGTCATGGTGACCGCCTCGATCACCGTGCTCCCGGCTTTCCTCGGCGTCGCCGGACCCTGGGTCAACCGGCTCGGCCTGCACCGGCCGAGCCCCACCCCCGGCGTTCCCGAGCCGACGCTGGGTGCGGTGGGGCGACCACGTCGCCCGGCACGCCAAGGCCTACGTGATCGCGGTCCCGCTGCTGCTGCTCGCCGCGGCCGCACCCGTTCTGGCGATGCACGTCGGGCGGCGCGGACGACGGCGCGCTCCCCGAGTCGCGCACCGAGCGCCGCGCCTACGACCTGGTGGCCGACGGGTTCGGCCCTGGCGCCAACGGGCCGCTCGTGATTGCCGTGGCCACCTCTGGGGACCCGGGCGTGGTCGAGCTCGCTCCGGCAGGCAGTGGCGGCGGATGCGGGTATCGCGACCGTGTCGCCTGCCGAGGTCGACGCCGGCGCGGGCGTCGCCACCCTGGTCGCGTACCCGACCTCGGGCCCCCAGGACGACGCCACCTGGACGACGATCCAACGGCTGCGCTCGCAGGTGCTCCCCGCCGCGCTCGCCGGCAGCCCGGCACGGGCGCACGTCGGTGGGCAGACCGCCACCTTCGCCGACGCCGGCGACCGGGTCCAGCGGCGGCTGCCGGTGTTCGTCAGCGTCGTGGTGCTGCTGTCGTGCCTCCTCCTCACGCTGCTGTTCCGCTCCCTCCTGGTGCCCCTCAAGGCCGCCGCCATGAACCTGCTGAGCATCGGCGCGGCGTACGGCGTCCTGGTGATGGTCTTCCAGTGGGGCTGGGGAGCCGGCCTCATCGGGCTGGAGTCGACGGTGCCGATCGTCTCCTTCATCCCGATGTTCATGTTCGCGATCCTGTTCGGGCTGTCGATGGACTACGAGGTGTTCCTGCTGTCCCGGATCCGGGAGGAGTACCTCGAGTCCGGCGACAACGCCGCGTCGGTGGTCCGGGGGATCGCCGGCACCGGACGGGTCATCACCTCGGCCGCCCTGATCATGATCTCGGTCTTCCTCGGCTTCGTGGTGTCCGACGACCCGACGACCAAGATGTTCGGGCTCGGCCTGGCGACGGCCATCTTCGTCGACGCGACGCTGGTGCGGATGGTGCTGGTGCCGGCGACGATGACGCTGCTGGGCGACCTGAACTGGTGGCTGCCGCGCTGGCTCGACGCACTCCTGCCCGCAGTCGACCGGGCCTGGGGCGACCGACGCCCACCCGCTGTGCCGGCGGAGGTGGAGCTGGTCGCCCGCGACTCCCTCTCCGGCAGCCCGTAACCCCTTCACACCGCACCCAGGACCACGATCAGGAGCAACGACAAGAAGCGCGCCCGGATCAGCGCGATGCGCTACTTCCTCTCCCGGTTCGACTACGAGGGCAAGGACGTCGACTGACCGCTCCGGCAGACCGGACCAGCCCACCTGTCCCGCGGTCCACCGTCGGCGTCGCGTCTCGGGCATGATGGCCGGACCAGCCGAAGGAGGTCGCCCGTGACCGCGAAGAAGAAGCTCAAGGCCAAGGTCAAGAAGCTCAAGGCCAAGGTCAAGAAGCTGAGGGCCAGGGTCGACCGCGCGGACGTGAAGACCGCGCGCTGGCAGTCGAAGGCGCAGCAGAACGACGCCAGGATCGCCTCGCTGGAGGAACGCGTCGCCAAGCGTGACAAGCAGCTGGCCAAGGCGCGCCGAGCCGCCGCGCACCCGAGGCGGTGCCCGGAGAGCCCAGCCTCTCCGGCGAGGACATCCCCGCGCTGAGCCTGGTCGCCCCGGACGAGGTCGCCGTCGACGAGCCGGCCGCCGGGCCGGACGAGACCTGGACCGTCGTGCGGCTGCGGGCCGAGGCCCGCTCGCGCGGGCTGACGGGGATCTCCGGGATGACCAAGGCACAGCTGCTCGCCGCCCTGACCTGACCGGCGGGCGGTTCACTCGAGTCATGACCACCCCGGCCCCCGTCTGATCGGACCGGACCCCGGCTCGCGGTGGCGAGCAGCTACGGCCCCCGGGGCGGGAACGGCGGGGCGTCTCGCTCCGCCCTGCGAGCTTCTTCAGGACCCCCGCCCGGACCCGTCGAAGCAGGCGAGGAGCCACGATCACTGGCGCCCGGATTCAGCCGCAGACGCTCGGGCTGTTCCCTGCGCGGCCTCCGCGTCCTAAGTTGTCGTGGCTATGGGGGGCGCGCCCTCGAGTGCTCCCGGAAACGGAGGACCCTCGTGAGAACCCATCGTGTGCTCACCGCCCTGGTTGCCCTGGGCCTCGGAGCAACCGGCCTGGCGCTGATCAGCCCGGCCGAGGCCGCGGACTCCCGGTGCGGCCGGACCAACAACTCGCTGCGCAAGCTCTTGGAGTGCGTCACCCTCGACGGGGTGCTCGAGCACGAGCAGGCGCTCCAGGAGATCGCCGACAAGAACGGCGACACCCGCGCGTCCGGCACACCCGGATACGACGCGTCGGTGGACTACGTCGAGGACCGCCTGAGCCGAGCCGGGTACGTCGTGACGCGCCAGGAGTTCTCGTTCCACGCGTTCGCCGAGGCGGGTCCGTCGGTGCTGCGGCAGACCGCTCCGGTCCCGACCGACTACGTGCAGGGCATCGACTTCGGGGCGACGCCGCAGTCCGAGCCCGGTGACGTCACGGCCGCGGTGACGCCGGTCGACCTCCAGCTCGGCCTGGGCAACACCAACACGAGCGGGTGCGAGGCGACGGACTTCGCCGGCTTCCCGGTCGGCAACATCGCCCTCATCCAACGCGGCGTCTGCACGTTCGAGATCAAGGCCGAGAACGCCGCGGCGGCCGGAGCGACAGGCGTGTTGTTCTTCAACGCCGGCGACACCGCCGACGCCGGCCGGCAGGGCATCCCCGCCGTCACGCTCGGTGACGGCTACACCGGAGGCATCCCGGCCCTCAGCGCGACGTACGCCCGCGGCGCCGAGTGGGCCGGCATCTCCGGCCTGCGGATGCGGCTGTTCGCGAACGTCACCCGCACGCTGACGACCACGGAGAACCTCCTGGCGGAGTCCCGCGGCGGCGATCCGGACAACGTCGTGATGGCCGGCGCGCACCTCGACTCGGTCGCGGCCGGACCGGGCATCAACGACAACGGCTCGGGATCGAGTGCGCTGATCGAGATCGCCGAGCAGATGGCCAAGCTCCACGACAAGCTGCCGAACAAGGTGCGGTTCGCGTGGTGGGGTGCCGAGGAGGCCAGCCTCGTGGGGTCGAACTTCTACGTGAACTCGCTCGATGACGCGCAGCTGGCGGACCTGGAGATGTACCTGAACTTCGACATGGTGGGCTCGCCGAACTACGGGCTCTTCATCCTCGACGGCGACGGCTCCGGGTTCGGCCTGGTCGGACCCGACGGCTCCGACGACATCGAGCATCTCTTCGAGGGCTTCTATGCAGGGCGCGGCGAGGCGACCGAGCCGAAGGCGTTCGACGGCCGCTCGGACTACCAGGCCTTCATCAACAACGGCGTGCCGGCCGGCGGCCTGTTCACCGGGGCCGAGGTCATCAAGACGCCGGCGCAGGCCGCCAAGTGGGGCGGCACCGCCGGGGTGCCGTTCGACCCCTGCTACCACGAGGCCTGCGACACCATCGACAACCTGAGCCACCACGCGCTCGACCTGAACGCCGACGCGATCGCCTACGCGATCTACCTGTACGCGTCGGGAGGCGAGGTGATCAACCAGGGCTGATCCCCTCGTGACCGCGTTCCTCCCCTGAAGCCGCTCAGCCGACGGGGAGGCCCGCCAGGCGACGGACCGCGCCGAGACCCTCCGGGCTCCCGGGCCAGAGCCTGGCCAGCGCCTCGTCACCTGCGGCCCGGGTGACCGAACGCAGCGCGAAGGCCACGATGACCAGGTCGTCGGCGTAGCCGATGACCGGGATGAAGTCGGGCACCAGGTCGATCGGCATCAGCAGGTAGCCCACCAGCAACCACAACCTGATCCGGACACCCCGAGGGAGGGTCGGGTCGACCGCCAGCCGCCGCAGGAGCCGGATCAGGTCGGGCAGCAGGCGCAGTGCGTCCCGGGCGCGGAGCGCGTCGGTGCGGTTGAGCCACAGGGCGGCGACGAGCACCACCCACGCGAGCAGGATCCCGCCCACGAGGCTGCCGAGCGCGACCCACCACGACCAGCCCATGACCACCATTCTTCAGGATCGACCCACGTCCGCGACCTGGCGCCCGGGTTCCTGGCGCAGCCGGCAGGGCCCGAGGGCGATCCCGTCCGGCGGGCCGCCGTCGAGGGTCATCGCCGTCACGCCGGGTCTCGACGCGGCGTGCACGCGCACGGTCCCGCTCGGCCAGGCGAAGTGCAGCCCGTCCGCGCGCTCGTCGAGCTCGCCGCCGAGGGCGTCGCTGAAGAGGCGACGGGAGTACGCCGGGTCCGTCGAGGCGAGGTGGGTCGCTCCGAGGCGGGCCGTGCTCCGGACCGGCGACTCCCACACGGGCGTCCACCAGAGCGGGTCGGTGGCGCCCCGGCTGCTGGGGAACTGGGCCGGGTCCCGGTCCGTGCTGGCCAGCAGCTCGGCCGGACCCGGGTAGTCGGTGTCGGACTGGGCCAGCTGGATGACCACGCCGTGGATGCCGTCGGGAGCGACGAACGCCTCCTGCCAGGAGGGGTGCTCGTAGTCCTCGCCCACCACCGTCGCGCCGACCGCCCGGACCCTCTCGACCGCGGCGCGCAGGTCGGGGACGGTGAAGGTGATGTGGTGCGGCCCGATCCCGTGGCGCTCCAGGAACCGGCTCAGGAAGCCCGCCCCTCTGGGTTCGAGCAGCTCGATGCGCGCCCCGTCGGTGGCATCGCCCACGTAGAGCAGCAGGTAGCGGAACTCGGCGAGCGTCTCGCCCGCGATCGGGGTGGCGCCGAGCTCACGACGCAGTCGACCCGCCCACGCGAGCGCGTCGTGGACGGCGAAGGACGTGTGGTCCAGGTCGGGAACCGTCATCCGTCCTCCTCCCTCGGGTGCGTGGCGGCGACCATCAGGCTGGTCTTGTCCTCGTAGTAGTAGCTGACCAGACCCAGGGCGACACCGGCCTCACGCGCCACGGCTCGCATGCTGACCCCGAAGATCCCCTGCCGGTCCACCCTCTCGGGATCGCTCGGGCGGCGGCTCACCCCGTCAGGCTAGTGCCGCCTTCGCCCGAGGCGGGCGGTCTCGCCGCCGTCGCCGCGGCGCGATCCGTGGCAGGCTCGGCGCATGACCGGACCCGCGCCGGCAGCAGAGCTGTCGGGTGAGCCTGCTGGTCCCGCACCCGAGACGCCTGGCCGTCCTCGTCGCGGACGACGACCCGTCCGGCCCCGTCCGGGGCTTCCGCGACTCCGCGGCTGCCGACGCTGCTGATGAGCGGCGCCGAGCCGAGCCTGCCCGACATCCTGGCCCGCGTCGACGTCGTCGACACCGCCTCGACGGCGGTGCTGCGGCTCGTCGTGACCTCGGCCTCCGAGCCCGCGCTCCTGGTGGAGTTCGACGCCGCCGGGAGCGACCCACCGACCGGCTGGGGCTGGCTGGACCTGGACCGCGACGTGCCGGCCGGGCTGGAGCCGGCGACCTCGCGGGCGGCCGTGGCCTCCTGGGCCCGCGAGCGCGTCGAGGGCTGGTCACCCCGACGCCCGCCGTGGTCGCACCCCGGGTGGTGGGACCGCGCCTCGACCTGGATGCTCGAGCAGATGGCCGCCGACGGCCGCCCGGCGCTCGGCGCCCCCCGGGCCCACCAGCTCTGGGGGCTCTCGGTCGTCCTGCGTGCCTCGTCGTCCGACGGCGACGTCTTCCTCAAGTGCAGCGCCGACCTCTTCCGGCACGAGGCGATCGCGACCCGGGCCCTGGCCGAACGGACGCCGGGGCACGTACCGGAGGTCATGGCCGTCGAGGCCGACGAGGGCTGGATGCTGATGCGCGACCTCGGGGCCGGCGAGCTGGGTGAGCAGGACGAGTCGCTGTGGCACGAGGGCGTCGTGGTCCATGCCGGGATCCAGCGGTCGTGGTGGGGCCGGACCGACGAGCTGGTGTCTCTCGGCCTGCCGGTCCGGTCGCTCACGGACCTCGCCGCGTACGTCGAGGAGACGACCCGGGACGCCGCGCTGCTGGCCAGGTTGCCCGTGGAGGACCGCGACCGGTGGCTGACCACCGCCCCGGCGTTGGTCGCGTCGTGCCACCGCCTCGAGGAGATCGGACCGACCCCCGCCCTCGTCCACGGGGACTTCCACCCGTGGAACGTCGCCTTCGGTGCGGCCGCGACCCGCGTCTTCGACTGGACCGACGCCGCCGTGTCCCACCCGTTCGTCGACCTCGCCACCTACGTGTTCAGGACCGACGACCCCGCCGTGCGCCGCCGCCTCGTCGATGCCTACGTCGACGCGTGGTCGACCGGCGGGTCGGCGACGGGCCCGGCGGAGTCGCTGCGGGAGGCGGCGGCCCTGGGTCTGGTCGTGGGCGCGCTGTACCAGCTGCAGACCTACCGCGCCCTGCTGCCGTCCCTCATGCGGGACGGCGCGGACGACGACCTCGCGGATGCCGACCTCTCCTGGATCACCCGCACCCTGACGCGGCACGAGCAGGGTCTCGACGCCCCGAGCTGACTGGGAGGATGGTGCCGTGGCCCACGAGGACGAGCGGTCCGTGCGGGTCCCGCCGCGCTGGTTCGTCCGGGCCGCCTGGAGGGTCCATCGGGCGCTCTACCGGATCACCGGTGGCCGGGTCGGCCTGTGGACCACCGCGAGCAAGCGGGGCTGGGGGGCGCTCCGGCTCGTCACCGTCGGCCGCCGCTCCGGCCGGGAGCGCGCGGTCATCGTCGGCTACCTCGAGGACGGCCCGGACCTGGTGGTCCTGGCGATGAACGGTTGGGGCGAGGGTGAGCCCGCCTGGTCACTGAACCTGCAAGCGCACCCGGAGGCCACCGTGCACCTTGCCAACGCCCCGCCCCGGCGCGTCCGGGCCCGGGTGGCCGAGGGCACCGAGCGCGACCGGCTGTGGGCCCGGTGGCACAGCATCGAGCCCGACCTGGACGCCTACGCCGCCCTCCGGTCGGGACCGACCGCCGTCATCGTGCTGGCCCCGCTGCCCGCCACCTGACCTGCCGACGTCTACCGACCCGGCCTGCGAGCCAGATAGGTGTAGTAGACCGAGGCTCCGAAGAAGGCCCGCCGCGTGTTGGCTTCCGCCTGCGCGGCCCTCCAGCCCTCCACGACCTCGGCCGGCAGCAGCCCCGAACGGCCCAGCAGCGCTGCGTACGCCTCGGCCGCGTTCGTCCAGAAGGCCCCGGTCCCGATGTCGGCGTACACCGCTCCCTGCGCCGTCACGAGGTCGAGGTCGGCCTCCTGGAGGAGGCGCGGAAGGTCCCGCATGACGCGCGGGTTGGCGACCATGACCTGCTTGATGTTCTCCTCCACGCTGACCGCGGTCACCGGGTCGGGATGGGCGAACGTCAACGACGCGTAGTCGCCGTCGAAGACCGCCAGGGTCCCGCCCGGTCGCAGGACCCGACGTCCCTCGGCGAGGACCCGTCCCGGGTCCTCCACGTGGCTGAGGAGCGTGTGCATCGTCACCACGTCGTACTCCGCCTCGGCGTACGGCAGGTCGTGGGCATCGCCGACGCGGTACTCGACGTGGTCGCCCAGACCCTCGTCGGCCGTCTCCCGGCGCGCGCGCTGCACCAGCGCGGCGCTGTGGTCGACCCCGACGATGACCACCCCGGCAGCGGCCCGCCGCCGCAGGGCGCGGACCTCGACGCCGGTGCCGCACCCCAGGGCCAGGACGCGGCACGGTGGCGACAACGGCAGATGGTCGAAGTACGCCTGGGACACCGCGACGTAGCCGGCGTCGGTGGCCCGGAACTCCAGGCGCTCGGCCACCGTCTGCAGCACGACCTCGTCCATGCTCGGCGCCAGTCGGAACACGTCGCGGTCGTCGCGCGGGCCCGTGACCATCAGTCCTCCCACGGCAACCCGCAGCCGTCCAGGGCTGCCGCGCAAATCCTACGCCTCCGGAGCGGCGGCGGTCCGCGCACCCCTCCACAGCGAAAGGGTGTCGGCGACGCACCCGTCGGGTGCGCGGGGCCGACACCCTCGGCGCGGCAAACGCGGTCCGCGCTGGCCGACACGGATGGTGGATCCGCGCGGTCCCCACCGCCCCGGGTGGGGTGTGCGCCCGATCCGCGGTGGTGGTGATCCCAACCTACGACGGCGCGACGCGGCGGGGTACACCCTCGCGGACGATCGACTGAACCGATCCCGCCACCAGATCGTGTCTCAGGGAGAGCCCGGCACCGGGCCGGGATCCGACCTTGGGAGGCTCCTGTGCGCACACACCTGACCGCGCGTCCGACGACGGCATCCATCGGGGTGGTCGCTCTGGCGGGCGCTGCCCTCCTCCTGGGCGCCGGAGCCGGAGCCGCCGACGACACCCAGGGCGGCCGCCCCCTGAACGCCACCCTGTCCGGCGCCAACGAGGTGAGCGCCACGGGCGTGCTCGGCGTCGGCGACCCCGACGGCAGCGGGACCGCCCGGGTCACCGTCAACCCCGGCCAGAACCTGGTGTGCTGGGAGATCACCGTCGCCGGCATCAACGGCGCGACGCGTGGCCACATCCACGAGGCCGTGGCCGGCGCGAACGGGCCGATCGTGGTCGAGTTCTTCGAGGCCGGCAACACCATGCTGGAGGGGTGCACCACGCCCACCGCCACCACGGCCCGCGAGATCCTCAAGGACCCGGCCGGCTTCTACGTCAACATCCACAACGCCGACTTCCCGGCCGGCGCCATCCGCGGCCAGCTGTCCCCGTAGTCCGCCCCAGTTCAGACGGGTCAGACCAGCTCGGGCACCCGCAGGTGGTGGATGGCGAGCTCGCACTCGAGGACGTCCACGAACTCGATCCCGGTGCGCTCGGCCATCTTCGCCCGCTGCTCCGCGCCGAACTGCCGGTTGGCCTCCACGGTGGCCATGCTGTCGAAGCTGATCGTCCCGCACAGCATCCCGGTCTCCCGATCGACGAGCATGCTCGCGCTGCAGAACCCGGGCTGCCCCTCCAGCATCGGCAGGACCGAGCCCTTGAACTCCTCCACCGCGGCATCCAGCTGGCCCCTCGGTGGGCTGGCCCAGGTCACCCGAGCCCAGGCGCCGGCGGGTGACTCGTGGTCGCGGTGGAGGATCGCGATCTCCCACTCCTGGACCTCGGGGGTGTCGCCGCCCATGGCCTCGACCAAGCGCTGTCGGACGGGCTGGAGCTGGTCCATGCTCGCGCGCATCGCCTCCCGGGAGTGCCACGAGCTCGTGGCGATGCAACGGCCCGTCGCCCTGTCGATGAGCAGAGACACCCCGAGACAGCCGTCGATGGTGGTCATCACCGGCATCAGCTCGTCGTCGACCAGCCTGATGCCCTCGTCGATGCGGTCGATCTGGGCGGTGATGGAGGTGGAGCGTGCGTAGGCGTCCACGGCCTACTTCCCTTCGGACAGTGGCGACGCCCCGGCGGCATCGCCGGCAAATTCCCATCGTCGACCCGAATCGCCGGCCCGCGCAATGCCCGCGTCGCGGCCGATCCACGTCAGGAGCTCTCGGGCGGTCCGCCGTACGCATCGACGGCCTGCGCGTAGCGGCGCACGAGCGTGCGCAAGGCGTCCGCCAGCTCCGGGGAGTCGACGATCTCGAAGTCCGCGTCGAGCATGCCCAGGTAGAGCGCGAGCATCTCCGGATGGTCCGAGCCGGGCTCGAAGGCGCACCGGTCGTCGCCCAGCGGCTCGACGTCCACCGCGATCGGCAGCCGGCCCTGCACGTACGTCGCGGACGCGTGCACGATCACCCGGGCCCGATAGCGCCAGGCGGCCTCGCCGACGTCCCGGGCCACCCGCTCGGCGATCTCCTCGTCGGGTGGCAGCGCGCGCGGCGTGAACAGCGGCCCGTTGGGGGTCCGCAGCTCCATCCGGTCGACCCGGAAGGTCCGCCAGTCGTCCCGGTCCACGTCCCACGAGACGAGGTACCACCGGCGGCGCCCGTACACCAGGCGGTACGGCTCCACGGAGCGCCGGGTGACCACCCCGGACGACGACCGGTGGTCGAAGCGCAGCTGCTCGTGGTCGCGGCAGGCGGCGACGATCACCGTGAGCAGGTCCGGATCCACCTGGGTCTCGTGTGAGGGCATCGCCAGGGTGTACGACTGGAGCGCGTCGACCCGGCGCCGCAGCCGCGACGGGAGCACCTGCTGCAGCTTGGCCAGCGCGCGCACCGACGACTCCTCGATGCCGGAGATCGTGCCGCTCGCGGCGGTGCGGAGACCGATCGCGACCGCGACCGCCTCCTCGTCGTCGAGCAGGAGGGGCGGGATGGCGCCCCCGGCGCCGAGCCGGTAGCCGCCCGCCACACCCGGACGCGCCTCGACCGGGTAGCCGAGCTCGCGCAGCCGCTCCACGTCGTGACGGATCGTGCGGGTGGTGACACCCAGCCGGCCCGACAGCTCCGCCCCGGTCCGGGGGCGCCGGGACTGCAGCAGCGACAGCAGCCGCAACAACCGGGTCGCCGTCTCTCGCATCCGTCGATCCTGTCCGCCATCGAGGAACGTTCCTGTCCGCAATTGTTCCTAGGTTCGTCCCGTGCGAACAGCCCCCGACACAGGAGAACGCGATGAACACCACCCTGACCGAGGAGATCCGCCCCTTCCGCATCGAGATCCCTGAGGACGACCTCGACTACCTGCACCACCGGCTCGCCACCGCCCGCTGGCCGGGTGAGCTGCCCGATGTCGGCTGGACCCGCGGGGTCCCGCTGGACTACCTCACCGAGCTCGCCACCCACTGGCGGACCGGCTACGACTGGCGCGCGGCGGAGGCGCGACTCAACGAGTTCCCCCAGTTCACGACGGAGATCGACGGCCAACGCATCCACTTCCTGCACGTGACCTCGGACGATCCCGACGCCAGGGCGCTGATGATCACGCACGGGTACCCGAGCTCCGTCGCCGAGTTCCTGCACCTCATCGACCCGCTGGTCCACCCGGCCGACGGTCCGGGGTTCCACGTCGTGGCGCCGTCACTCCCCGGCTACGCGTTCTCCACCCCTCTCAGCGCGACCGGGTGGTCGATGGGCCGCACCGCGCGCGCGTGGGCCGAGCTGATGCGGCGCCTCGGCTACGAGCGGTACGGCGTGCACGGAGGCGACATCGGCGGCGGAGTCTCCGGGATGGTGGCCGGTCTCGACAGCGAGCACGTCATCGGCGTGCACGTGGTCACCGACCCGTTGACCGCCGCCAACGTCGCGACCTTCATGCCCGGCCTGGCCGACGGGCTCGACGAGAACGACCCGGTGGACAAGCTGCTCCTGGACCGGATGAACGAGTTCCGCAAGGAGGGCTCCGGCTACCTCGCCCTCCAGAACAGCCGCCCGCAGACGATCGGCTACGGCCTCGTGGACTCGCCGCTGCTGCAGCTCGCCTGGATCGCCGAGAAGTTCGAGGAGTGGACGGACCTGCCCATCGACCGTGACCAGCTGCTCACGACCGTGAGCCTGTACTGGTTCACCGGCTCGGGCGCCACCGCCGCGCACTCGTTGTACGAGCAGGCCCACTCGACGGACTGGGGCGCGCCGGCCACCGTCCCGCAGGGCTTCGCCGTCTTCGGCGCGGACGAGACGGTGCGCAAGGTGATGCCCGCGCCGCCGGACGCCTACTGGACGGAGTTCGAGCGCGGCCTGCACTTCCCGGCGATGGAGGCCCCGGACGTGCTGGCCGCGGACCTCCAGGCGTTCTTCGGGCCGCTCCGGTGACCGGGTGGTGACCGACGCCCTCACCCGGCGAGACCTCAACCGCGCCACCCTCGCCCGCCAGCACCTGCTGGACCGGGTGCCGGCCCGCGCCCTCGACACGATCGAGCACCTGGGAGGGATGCAGTCGCAGGCGCCGCTGGCGCCGTACGTCGGGTTGTGGACCCGGCTGCGGGACTTCGACCCCGCGGAGCTGTCCACGCTGACGGAGACCCGGCAGGTGGTCCGCCTCCACCTGATGCGCAACACCATGCACCTCGTCAGCGCGCGCGACTGCCTTGACTGGCGGGCCCTGTTCCACCGGCTGCACGCCGCCGAGCTCCGGGCGCACTTCCCCCGCGGCGACGACGGGCTCGACCGGGAGGCGCTGCTCCGGCACTCCGGGCAGCTGCTCGACGGCCGGCCCCGGACCCGCGCGGAGCTCGGCCGCCTGCTCAGCGAGCACTGGCCGGACGCCGATCCGCTCACGCTGGCCTACGCCGCGACCCACCACCTCGCGCTCTGCCAGGTGCCACCGCGCGGCGTCTGGGGCAGCCCGGGCGGCCAGGCGGCGTGGGCTCCGGTGGAGACCTGGCTGGGCGCACCGCTGCGGGCGGGCCCGCCCGACGACCTGGTGCTGCGCTACCTCGGCGCCTTCGGCCCGGCCACCGTCGCGGACCTCCAGGTGTGGTCCGGGTTGACGCGCCTGCGCGAGGTCGTGGACCGGCTCGCGGTGCGGACGTTCCGGGGCGAGGACGGGCAGACCCTGCACGACCTGCCCGACGCGCCCAGGCCGTCCGCCGACACCCCCGCGCCGCCGCGCCTCCTGCCGGCGTACGACAACCTGCTGCTGTCCCACGAGGACCGGTCCCGCGTGATCGTCGACGGTCGTCGGGTGCCGTTGCCGCCCGGCAACGGTGCGACCGTGGGCACCTTCCTGGTCGACGGCTGGTGGCAGGGCACCTGGCAGGTCCGGGACCGGTCCCTGCACCTCGAGCCGTTCACGCCGCTTCGACCGGCCGACGCGGACGCCCTGCGGGCCGAGGCCGAGCGGCTGTGCGCCTTCCTGGATCCGCAGGGCGGCTACGAGGTCGTGGCGCACTGATCCGCGCCCCGAGGCGCGGGCGTGGCCTCACGCGGTGGTGGCGAGGTCGGGCTCCACCGTGGCCCGTCGCTTCAGGGCGATCGCCAGCCCGGGGAAGACCATCACCGAGAGCACCCCTGCGCCCACGAGGGCGGCGGCGTTCTCCGGGAGCATCTCGCCGGTGCTGAGCCCGACCTCCGAGAGCGCCACGAGGAGCGGCAGGGCCGTCGCGGTCAACAGCGTCATCTGCACCCGTTCGTTCAGCACGAGGTCGTGACGGTAGAAGAACAACGCCGGCAGACCGCGCACCGCGAGCATCAGGACGAAGAACCCGAGCGTCCGCAGCGGTGCCTCGACGATCGAGATGATGTCGAGGTTCATGCCCGAGGACACGAAGAACAGCGGGATGAAGAAGCCGTAGCCGACGGCGTCGAGCTTGTGCTCCAGGGCCGCCACGTCACCCGGCGCCCACCGCCGCAGCACGACGCCCGCGAGGAACGCCCCGAGCACGACGTCGAGACCGAAGTCCGAGGCCACGACGAGCAGCGCCACCAGGAGCGCGACGGTCAGGCGGAGCGTCGTCTGGGACGTCTCGTGCTCCCCGCGCCTGGCCACCTCCGCGAAGCGGGTCAGGAAGTTGAGCCGCGGCAGGAGGGCGAACAGGCCCGCGACGACCAGCATGGCCGCCAGCGACAGGATGCCGAGGAACCTGCCGTTGGCGGAGAGGAAGATCGCGATCCCCACGATCGGGAGGAACTCGCCCACCGCGCCCGCGGACATGATGGAGGCGCCGAACTGCCCCGCGAGCATGTTGTTGTCGCGCAGGATCGGCAGCAGGGTCCCGAGCGCCGTCGTGGTCAGGCCGAGCGCGACGGGCACGAACGCGTGCACCAGCCCGGCGTAGGCCAGCACGCCCGTCACCGCGACCGCGATCGCGGCGGTGACGAACCACGAGGCCACCGCCAGCCGACCCACCCGACGCCGGAACAGCGACAGCTCCAGCTCGTAGCCGGCCAGCAGGAACAGGAAGCCCAGACCCACGTCGGCCAGCAGGGACACGCTCTCCGGATCCGCCCAGCCGAGGACCTCGGGCCCGACGAGCACGCCGCCGACGATCAGCACCACGACCTGCGGCAGCCGGATCCGCTCCAGCAGCGCCGCGACGAACGGCGCGAGCGCGGCCACGATCGCCACGACGAGCAGCGTGTCGAGACCGGTCTCGATGTCCATCGCGCTCCCTCCGGCCGACCAGTCGAGGGGTCGAGCTCGCCGACCCACCAGGTCCGGTCGACGCACCGACGGTGGCAGCCGCCCGACCCGCCCGTCGTCACCCACGAGGGGTGACCGCGGGCGCCGCCCCGAAGGACGGCCCGTCAGGCGCCGGCGCCGGCCGCCAACCGCTCCAGCCGCTCGACGTCCGCCGGGGCCAGCCAGGTCTCGTCGAGCGCCCGACCGCCGGACCGGTGCACCGCGGCGCGGAGCGGGATCGCCCACAGGTGCTCGATGAGGGCCACCGCGGCGCTGCTGCCGACCGGCACCGCATCGGCCAGCGACCACGCGGCGCCGTCGGCGCCAGCGGCGTCGGCGTCCTCCGCCGCCGTCGGACCGACGCCGTCGGCTTCCGCCTCGCCGAGGATCTCGGCCGCCAGGCGGCCGAGCCCCGGGGCGGCACCCTCGGGGAAGGGCAGGGAGTCGAAGCTCCCGTCGTCCGCGCGGGCCACGAGCAGCACGTCGATCAGACGGATGGTCCCGGCCTGCCCCAGCCGGTCGAGCTCGGCCATCACCTCCCCGGAGAACGACGGCTGGTCGAAGCCGACCACGAGGACCTGGACCGGGCCGGTCATCGCTCGGTCCGCGCCTGCAGGTCGTCGTACTCCGCGGCGGTGAGGACCCCGGTGTCGCGGAGGTGGCGGAGCGCCGCCTGCGTGTCGGGGTCGGCGGCCACCGGGGCCTTGGCCCGTGGCGGAGGCAGCGGGGCGCGTGCCACCGCCCCACCCGCGACGGCGGTCGGCGGGCCCGCCGGAGCCGAGTTCGGATGGGAGGCCGCGTAGGCCTGGGCGGGGGTGAACCGACCCCCGTAGTAGGGGACGCTGCCGGTCATCCCGGAGCGCTGCAACTGCCTCGGCACCAACAGCATCGGACCTCCTCTGCGCGGGGCTCCACTATAGGGACGCCGGTCGGTTCACCCGGGTGCCTCGAAGTCGTAGTGCCGCCAGATCGCCTGCGCGACGCACGCCGGACGGTCGTGACCCTCGATCGCGACGCGGAGGTCGAGGGTGAGCTGGTCCGCACCGCCGACCTCGTCGACCTGGGCCACCGTGCCACGCATCCGGACCCGGCGCACCGACGGGGACCGCGGTGGGGAACCGGACCCGGTTGTAGCCGTAGAACATGCACTCCCCCGTGGCGAAGGCGACGAGGCTCTTGCGCAGGTGCGGGACCAGGCTCAGGGTCAGGTGCGCGTGGCCGATCGGACCGCCGAGCGGCCCGCGCACGGCGCGCGCGGGGTCGTTGTGGGCCCAGTGCCAGTCCGCGACCGCCCGGCCGAACGCGTCCACGACCTCCTGCGTGACCTCGAACCACTCCGAGGGGCCGAGGTCACGGCCCACCAGGGCCCGCAGCTCGTCCGCGCCCCTGACCCACACCGCTCCGCCGGCGTCCTGCATGGCTGTCTCCCCTCCGCCCGTCAGCCGGGCGAGCTCTCCTCGATCAGGTGCCGGGCCAGCGCCGAGTACGGCCGGTTCGGCTCGGCCAGCTCGAACAGGGCGTCGATCTCGTGCGACAGCAGGTCCTTGAGGTCGCGCCGCAGCTCCTCGCTGAGTCCCGGGTCGGCGACCACGTTCGACAGGCCCTCGATGGTGCGCAGCCGCTGCTCGACCAGCCGGGCGAGGCCGAGCCGGTCGAAGGCGAGCTCGGCCCGGTTGAGGGCGTAGACGCGGATCGACTCGACGCCCAGGCGGCTGCCCGCGACCGGGGTCACGGTGCCGTCGTCGTGGAAGTCCAGGTGCTCGGCGGGGTCGTGCGCGCAGGGGTTGAGCAGGAGTGGGGTCTCGACGCCCGGCGGCGCTCCGGCGACCGGCGGGGCCAGCCGCGGCCCGTCCACCGGGAAACTGGTTCGCCTTGCCCAGGGTCTCGTCGAGACCCGTGAGCGCGTCGTGCTGGCTGCGCTGGCGGTTGCAGTCGATGCAGGACGGGAAGCAGGTTCTCCCAGTCCGACGCCAGCCAGTGGTAGCCGGGCAGCACCACCTCGTCCGCCGTTGGCGTCCCGCTCGTGCACCTCGCTCTTCGGCCGCCAGTGCTCCACGTCGAGCGGCTGCGTGCCGGCGTACCGCGACTCGCAGTAGGCGCACTTGCCCCCGAACAGCGTCTCGAGGGCGCGCTTCACGTCGGGCTCCTTGTACCGCTTGTAGTCGAAGCGGAACTCCGCCGGGTCGCCGCCGGCGGCGACGTGGGAGGCGAACTGCGACGCGACCCGCTCCGCCTCCGTCATGCCGCTGAACGGCCCGGAGCCACCCAGCTTCTTCGAGAGCGAGGCCGGCTCGGGGACCGCGGTCCGGTCGACGCGGATCACAGCCGCCCCGTCACCCGACGTCGTTCTGCCACGTTGCGCCAGATGTCGCCGACCTGGCTGAGGGTGGCCTTCCGCTGCCGGAGCCGCTCCCCGGGATCGAGCTCGGGCTCCCGGGCCAGGAACGCGTCGATCGCCTCGTAGACCATCTGGTCACGGGCCGTGTAGCCCAGCACGCCGTGCTGCGACAACGTGGCCCGCAGCTCGCCGCGCCGGGCGTCCTCCTCGGGGGTCAGCGTGGGCTTCCTGATCAGGGCGTAGTACTCCCGGAACTGGCGCTCGACGATCGGGTCGATGGTGGTGTCGAGGCCGAAGAACGCCGAGGTCAGCAGCCGGTCGACCCGGAACCTGCTCGGTGACTCCTCGATCGGGTCGAACAGCGCGTGCCACGGCTCGCCCACGCGGGTCGACGACGAGCGCACGCGGACCACCTCGTTCTCCACCAGCCCCATCAGGCAGAGCGGCTCGTGGGTCGAGACGATGAACTGCATGGACGGGAAGACCCGACGCAGGGTGCGCGTGATGTCCATCTTCCAGCGCGGATGCATGTGCGCCCCGAGCTCGTCGATCAGCACGATCCCGGTGGCGTTCCCCATGCCCGAGAGACCGGTGCCGGCCCCGGCCATCAGGTCGCAGGCCGTCGCGATGACCGAGCGGTAGCCGTCGCTGAGGTTGTCGAGCGGCTCGCCACCGATGCTGAGCTCGCCGTCCACGCGTTGGATGAACCGCGCGGGCACCGCGCCGGGCTCGGCGGTCCCGGTCACCTCGTCGTGCCGGCCGAGCAGCTCGGCGACCGCGACCGCGACGACGTTGAAGTCGCCCTCCTCCTCGATGCCCAGCAACCACGCCTCGGCGTCGATGACCGGGATCCGCGGGTTGAACAGGTTCCCGAGCCGGACGTTCGCCTCCGGCGACCCGTCGTCGGGCCCGAGCAGTCGGGTCGCCCCGAACCCGCGGACGAAGCCCTCCATCCTCGGGGCCCCGCCCACGAACCAGGCCCGGTTGCGGTTGAACCGCAGATCGATGCGCGAGCCGTCGGTGAACTCCAGCAGGACCCGGCCCTGCTTCTGGCCGCGCCGCAGCAGGCGCGCCCAGTCGATCCCGGCCGCGGCCTCCAGGTCCGGGAGCGAGGACGAGGCGAGCGCCAGGCCGATGGCCCTGCAACGTGGCGCTCTTGCCGACGCCGTTCTCACCGAGCAGCGCCCTCCAGGACCGGCCGGTCAGGGGGGTCGGCGGCAGCGGGTCGGTCGGGATCACGACCTCGCCGACCGCGATCGAGAGCTCCGCGCGCTCGATGGCCTGGAAGTTCGAGATGACTGCGCGGGTGATCGCCGCCGTCCTCGGGATCACGGCGGTCTCGTGCGGCGGTCAGGCCCCGCGCCGGGGGGCCCGACGGCGGCTTCGCGTGGGTCGTGGGGACCTCGATGGCACCGCGCCTCGGGCGGTCCCTGGAGGTGGGCGGCCAGGGTCGCGTCCACGTCGACCAGGTGCCGGCGGACCAGCTCGACGAGCCCGGAGGGGTGGGCTCCCGGCTGCGAGGCGAGGAGTGGCCCGAGCTCCTGCGGCCAGCAGCCCGGCGGTCCGCTCCCCGGGCGCACCGGCCTCGAGGAAGCGGGCCGCGAGCACCTGTCGGACGGCACCGAGGTGCGCGCGAGCCGGGTCGAGGAGGCGCGGGATCGAGCTCGGCAGCCGCATCGACCCGCCCCACCGTCTCCGCGATGGCGGCCAGCCTCGACCGCACGAGGAGGGGTGCGTTGAGGTCGAGCAGCCGGATCGTGTCGGGGCCGCGACGGGCGTCGTCGCCGAGCCAGGGGACGCCCGACTCCGCCCAGGCCCGGACGGTGCCGTCGCCTTCGAAGCGGAGGTGCCACTCGGGCCGGTCCTCGCAGGGGTCCAGCAGGACGCCGCGGTCCAGGTGCGGGCCGGTGGGCTCGCCCGCACCGTCGGAGGAGGTGACCGTGGGCTCGCGTCGCCCGATCCCCCAGGACCGGGAAGTTGTTGCGCTTCAGGGACGCGACGTCGTTGGAGGCGAGATACCAGTTGCGGTACCACGTCGCGGTCCACCAGTAGTGCGCCGCGGAGATCCCCAGCCGGTCGTCGTACGCGTCGGCCTCGGGTCGGTGGAGGTGGAAGCGCGTCTCCCCGGCCACCTCGGTGTAGGCGCACTTGCCCTGGAACAGGTCGTGGACGTAACCGCCGGCCATCGACTCGATGGCACCGAGCGAGGCCCGGGGGTCCAGCTTGGTCTGGGTGACCCTGGACCCACCCGTGGCCCGGAACGCTTCGTACTCCCGCCGCAGGTTCACGAAGTCGGGACCCTGGACGAGCTCCGGCGCCGGACCGCGCTCGACGCGTCTCATGTCGGCGACTCGCTCGACGCCACCCGCCTGTCCGTCGGACGTCCCCCCGGCGCGATGCGCAGCACCGGCGCGGGGCTCGGCCCACCCACGCCGAGGGGCACGTTGGCACCGCGCTGCTCGACGGCCTCGATCTCCTGGGCCAGCTGCCGCAGGCCGGCCGAGAGCCGCACGCGGGGGTCGGGTCCGACGCTCCCGGCGGGGCTCACCGGGCCGGTGGGTCCGGACACGCCGGACATCAGGGCCTGGGCCAGCGCCTGCTGGTCGAGGTTCTTGAACGGGTAGCTGGGGGCGTCGTCGAGGCGGGCCGCCAGGTCGTCGGCGTACGCGTCGTCGAAGCGGTCGGCGAGCGAGTCGATCGCGTCGGAGACCAGCGCGAGGGAGGTGCGCAGCCGGATCCAGCGGTGGTTCTCCCACGAGACGACGCGCGGCTCCGGGGCCTCCGCGCCACCGCCGCCGACCCGCTCGTGGTCCGACGGGAGGGCGACGCCGGGGGGCGTGGTGTAGTAGTCGACGAGCCGCTCGCCGGCGCAGCGGCCACGCTCGGTCAGCCGGTCCAGCACCTCCGGTGGCATCGCCAGGTTCATCCCGCCCTCGTCGTCGGTGTGCGAGATGTGCACGATGCGGTCCCGGTAGCCCGGCACCCTGGTCTGCTGGTTGTCGACCCAGTTCTGCATGGTGTCCGCGATCGCGCGCACGAAGCCGACCAGGCTCGTCAGACCCTGGCCCTCGTTCCAGCGCGACCACCACTCGAGGATGCCGCCCCGGTTGGTGCGCGGCATCCAGACGTTGTCGTGCTCGTCGGTGCTGACCGGGTGCCGCGGGTGGAACGGGCGCAGGTTGATGCCGAACGTCGGCCGCGACGGCAGCAGCGAGTCGAAGAACGAGATCGGGAAGTTCGACGTGATCCCGCCGTCGGAGAACCAGGTGCGCTCGAAGCGCTTCTCCTCACCGACCTGCATCGACCGGTCGACGGCGTACAGCGGCACCGCCGAGATCAGGATCGGGAAGCTCAGGCTCATCCTGGTCGCCACGACCACCGGCAGGTCGCGGGCCGCCGGCCACGGCACCAGCCCCTCGTCGGTGCGCGGGCCTGACGCGTGCTGCACCAGGTGCGCGACCACCCGCGGCGGGAAGAACCGTCGCGAACTCCTCCTCGCTGAAGGCGAGGGCGGGGCCGAGGTCGTCCGGCAGCCGGTAGGGCCGGCCCTCGGTGATGTTGGTCGACAGCATCTCGAGGTTGACGACCGGCCCGGCGCCGGCGTCGGGCCCGGGCTCCGGGCCGGCCCACAGGTCCCCGAAGGTGAGCGGCGGGCCACCCGGCTCGAGTCCGGCCAGCGTGTCGATCTGGTCGGCCAGCCAGTCCGAGAGCGAGTCCCCGCCGTCCGCGGCGGCCGACCCGGACACGATGCCGTACATGTTGGCGTCGAGGGCGGCGCCGGCGTTGAGCACCACCGCGAGCGCGGCGCCGACGACGAGTCCGCCGAGCGGCCAGCGCCAGGGCGACCAGCGCGCCGACCCACGACAGCCAGGACCCGGAGTCGCCGGCCAGCAGCGCGACGACCAGCAGGGCACCCGGCAGCGCGCCGAGCACCGGCAGCCACCAGCGGCCCGAGCGCAGACCCGGACCACACGACGGCGCCCAGCAGCCGCACCCGGCTCGCCCCCGGGCTCACCGCGCGCAGCAGCAGCCCGTGGAGTCGGCGGGTGACCGCGGGTGGCCGGAACAGCCCCACCAGGTGGTCGTCGGTGCCGAGCCAGGCGGGCAGTGCGGCCAGCCCCTGGAAGCCGCTGCCGGGCTTCTCCGACGTCCGGCCGTACTCCGCGGCGGCCGCCGCCGCGGCCGCGATGGCGCCGGCCGAGGTGCCGCCGACGTTGCGCAGCCGGTAGACCGACGCGAGCTCGCACACGGCCAACGGGTAGAGCACCCCGCTGGTGATGCCGCCCTTCATGACGACGTCGCACTCGCGCGTGGGCGCCAGGTACGCGTCCCGTGAGTGCAGACGCTCCTGCGGACCGCCCGTCTCGACAGTCATGGACATCGCCTCCCCTGTCAGCTCCGACGGTAGTTCGCAGGGGCGGCACCTGCCACGCTCGAGCGGAGCGGTCCAGTCCGGCCTTTACACCTCTCGACGGGGGCGTGCGGCGGTCCCTATCGTCGAGGACATGCGGCTGACCGACGGCGGGCTGGAGACGTCCCTGATCTTCCACCAGGGCCTCGACCTCCCGCTGTTCGCGGCGTTCCCCCTCGTCGAGACCAGCGAGGGGAAGGCCGCGATGGAGGGGTACTGGATGCCCTACCTCGAGATCGCCGACCAGCACGGCGTCGAGTTCGTCGTCGACACCGTGACCTGGCGCGCCAACCCCGACTGGGGCACCCAGCTCGGGTACGACGCCGCGGCGCTGGCCGCGGTCAACGAGGCGGCCGCCCGCTTCGCCCGGCACCTCTCCGGACACGTCGGCCGGGCCACCGTCAACGGGGTCGTCGGGCCGCGCGGCGACGGCTACGTGGTCGGGGTCGAGATGACGGCCGACGAGGCGGCGGCGTACCACTCCCTGCAGGTCGCGGCGCTCGCCGGCGGCGGGGTGGACCAGGTCTCCGCGATCACCCTGACCTACCCGGCCGAGGCGATCGGGTTCGTGCGCGCCGCCCAGGAGGTGGGCGTGCCGTGCGTCGTCTCCTTCACGGTGGAGACCGACGGGCGGCTGCCCAACGGCGGCGCACTGCGCGACGCCGTCGAGGAGGTCGACCGCGAGACCGGCGGCGCGGCCCTGGGCTTCATGGTCAACTGCGCGCACCCGACGCACCTCGGCACGGCCTTCCCGGACGGCGACTGGCTCGCGACGCATCATCGGGCTGCGCGCCAACGCCTCCACCCGCAGCCACGCCGAGCTCGACGCGGCCGAGGACCTCGACGACGGTGACCCCGACGACCTCGCAGCCCACTACCGGCGGTTGGTCGACCGCCTCCCGTCCCTCGACGTCCTCGGCGGCTGCTGCGGCACCGACGACCGGCACGTCGACGCGATCGCGAGCGCCTGCCTGGCTCCCTGAGCGGCGTCGCGGAGGGTTCCCAGCGAGCCGCCGTGGGTCTAGGTTGCCCGACAGGGCCGTGGTGTCCTCGCCCGGCCGAGGGAGGGGAAACACCCATGTCACGTCGCGCTCGCGCCACCGTCTCACTCGCTGCCGTCGCCGTCGCGGCCGTCGCCGTCGCCGGCTTCCAGCCCAGCGCCGCGGCTCCGCCCGGGCAAGGAGACGCCGGCGCCCACCAAGCCCGACAAGGTCGTGATCATCCTCGTCGACGCCCTGAGCAAGGAGATCGTCGACAAGTACGACATGGAGAACGTCAAGGCGTTGATGAAGGACGGCGTCGACACACCCAAGGGCTACCTCGGCCACACCGGCTCGGTCACCGTGGTGACCCACAACGTGATCACCTCCGGGATGCTGCCCAAGCACATGGGCTGGACCAACGAGGGCTACCGCGACGTCGACGGCGTCCTCGGCCGCCGTCGGTGGCCTCTACATCACCAGCAACTTCGGCAGCGCTCCGATGTTCGCGCTGCAGACCCACGCGGCGCACCCGCACCTGTCCGACTACCTCGACGACACCGGCAAGGTCTTCACGATCAGCCCCAAGTCGTACGCCGCCTACGCGTTCGCCGGCCCCGGCTCGCCCCAGACCTCGATCATCACGTTCGGCGAGCGCCCACCTGCAACGGCGTCGGCAGCTGGCGCGGTCCCACCGGCCGCAACGTGCCGTCGTACATCACCGCGGACCCGTGCGGTCGCTACTGCGGTCGAGCGCGACAAGGGCTACGACACGCTCCAGGACCCGGCCAGCCTCTACCCCGCGCTCGACGACCGCTACGTCGTCGGCGACGACCCGGCCCACCAGGGCGGCGACATCTGGGCGACGGACGCGGCGCTCGACGTCATGGAGCACGAGACCGACGCTGGAGCGGCCTCTTCGTCAGCCTGCCCGGCGTCGACAAGGCCGCCCACATGTGGGGCGGCGTGGACGACCCGGAGGCGGCGACGCCCGGGTACAACCCGATGACGCACCTGGCGTACGCCGCCGCGACCGCCGACGCCCAGGTCGGCCGGATCATGGACGCGCTCGAGGACAGTGGCGAGCTCGACAGCACGCTGGTCGTCCTCACCGCCGACCACGGCTCCGTGGCCGGCGAGCAGCTTCCACGGCGACTACGACCCGGCGCCCGACTACGGCTACTACAACTGGTACTACGGCGACCCGGAGAACGACATCTTCTACGACCAGCCGCAGGAGGCGCTGCAGCCACTGGTCGACACCGGCAACATCGGGCTCTCCTACAGCGACTCGTCGCTGAACGTGTGGCTGAAGGACCAGTCGTCCGACAAGGTCGCCGAGGCCGCCGCGATCATGGCGACGCTGCCCGGACGTCACCGCCGTGTGGCGCCGCGACGGCGACCACTTCACGCGGGTCTCCGAGATCCGTTGGGACCTGATGCACGGTGCGGAGAAGCAGTGGTTCGCGCGCCACGCGCAGGAGCTGGTCGACACCCAGGCCGCCGACTACGGGCCGGACCTGATCGCGACCCTGCCCGACAACACGACGTACTCCGTCGCCGGCGACCACGGTGGCATCCAGCGCGCCTCCCAGCAGATCCCGATCGTCTTCGCGGGCGGCGGCGTCTCGCACAAGGACCTGCGTGACGAGGTGCGATCGGTCGACATCATGCCGACGATCCTGCGGCAGCTGGGGATCGCGCCGACCTCCCCGATGGACGGAGTGGCCTACCCGCTGCCGGCGGCGCGCTGACGCGAGCGATGTGAGGCACTGCACGCAGGTGCAGTGCCTCGTCGGGTCGCCGGCCGGAGGTCGGGCGATACGCTGCCGGGCGTGAGCGAGCAGACCAAGCACCGCAGCGCCGTCCTGCAGAAGGTCCTCATCGCCAACCGCGGGGAGATCGCGGTCCGGGTCGTCCGGGCCTGCCGGGACGCCGGGATCGGCAGCGTGGCCGTGTACGCCGACCCCGACCGGGACGCGCTGTTCGTGCGGTTGGCCGACGAGGCGCACAGCCTGGGCGGCGCGACCCCGGCCGAGTCCTACCTGGACATCGCGAAGATCATCGCGGTCGCCGAGAAGAGCGGCGCCGACTCGGTGCACCCCGGCTACGGCTTCCTCGCCGAGAACCGCGACTTCGCCCAGGCCGTCATCGATGCGGGGCTGACCTGGATCGGTCCGCCGCCGGAGGCCATCGAGAACCTCGGCGACAAGGTCAAGGCCCGCCACATCGCCGAGAAGGTCGGCGCCCCGCTGGTCGCCGGCACCCACGACCCGGTCGAGAGCGCCGACGAGGTGGTCGCGTTCGCCGAGGAGCACGGCCTGCCGATCGCGATCAAGGCCGCCTTCGGCGGCGGTGGCCGCGGCCTGAAGGTGGCCCGGGAGATGGGCGAGGTGGCCGAGATGTTCGACTCCGCCGTCCGCGAGGCCGTCTCGGCGTTCGGCCGCGGCGAGTGCTTCGTCGAGCGCTACCTCGACAAGCCGCGGCACGTCGAGACCCAGTGCCTGGCCGACCAGCACGGCAACGTCGTGGTGGTCTCCACCCGCGACTGCTCGCTGCAGCGCCGCCACCAGAAGCTGGTCGAGGAGGCGCCGGCGCCGTTCCTGACCGACGACCAGGTCGCGACCCTCTACGACTCGTCCAAGGCGATCCTGCGCGAGGCCGGGTACGTCGGCGCCGGGACGTGCGAGTTCCTGGTCGGCCAGGACGGCACCATCTCCTTCCTCGAGGTCAACACCCGCCTGCAGGTCGAGCACCCGGTCTCCGAGGAGGTCACCGGCCTCGACCTGGTCCGCGAGATGTTCCGCATCGCGGCCGGCGAGGAGCTCGGCTACGACGACCCCGCGGTCTCCGGGCACTCCATCGAGTTCCGGATCAACGCCGAGGACGGCGGCCGCAACTTCATGCCCGCCCCCGGCACCCTGTCGCGGTGGGAGCCGCCCAGCGGCCCCGGCGTCCGCGTGGACGGCGGCTACGTCGCCGGCGAGACCATCCCCGGCGCCTTCGACTCCCTGATCGCCAAGCTGATCGTCACCGGCCGCGACCGCACCCAGGCCCTCGAGCGGTCCCGCCGCGCGCTGGCGGAGTTCGTGGTCGACGGCATGCCCACCGTGATCCCGTTCCACGCCGCCGTCGTCGACGACCCCGCCTACATCGGCGACACCGACCACTTCGGCGTCTACACCCAGTGGATCGAGACCGACTTCGACAACCAGATCAGCCCGTACGCCGGCGACGCGGCCGACACCGACGACGACCCCGGCGAGCGGCAGCGCGTGACCGTCGAGGTCGGCGGCCGCCGCCTCGAGGTCTCCCTGCCCGCCGGGCTCGGCGGTCTGGGGCTCGCGACCGGCGCGGCCGGGGCGGCCAGGAAGCCCAAGCGGGCCGCCGGCAAGAAGGCCGGCGCCGCCGCCAGCGGTGACGCCGTGACCAGCCCCATGCAGGGCACCATCGTCAAGATCGCCGTCGCCGACGGCGACACCGTCGAGTCGGGCGCCGTCCTCGTGGTCCTCGAGGCCATGAAGATGGAACAACCGCTCAAGGCCCACAAGGCCGGCACCGTCACCGGCCTCACCGCCGAGGTCGGCGCCACCGTCACCAACGGCGCCGTGATCTGCGAGCTGAAGGACTAGCTCAGGGCACGCAGGACCCGCGCTCGCCGTCGACGCAGACGTCCTCGTGCGGGTCGCCGTCCAGCCGGTCGGTGCCGCCGCCACCGTCGAGGACGTCGGCCCGTTTGCGCGAGCCCGTCAGGACGTCGTCGCCGCCCCGGCCGTTGGCCGTGAGCCCGCGCGACCGCAGCGCCCGGACGATCTCGTCGCGGCCCGAGCCCAGGAAGCGGTAGCGCCCGAACCCGAGCTCGAACTCGGTGATCCCGTCGATCCGGCCGCGCACCGACTCCCGCTGCTTCGAGGCGCGGTAGATGCCCTTGTGCTGGTCGATGGTGGTCTCCCGGACGCCGAACTGATCGACGAGGAGCACGTCCGCGCCCGGTCCGCCGGCGATCCGTTGGCCCGCGGCGTTGAGATCGCTCCGGAGCCGGTCGGGGCCGGCGCCCCCGAGGAGCCGGGTCGCGCCCCTCGACGTGGTCCGGAGCTGGTCGGCCCCCGGACCGCCGATGAGGCGGTCCCGGCCGTCGTGGCTCTGGAGGAAGTCGTCCCCGTCGCCGCCGGCGACCCGGTCGTCGCCGGACGTGGGACGGTCGCCGCCGTCCGCGAGGAGGTGGTCGTCACCGCCCCGTCCGTCGATGACGTCGCTGCCGCCCTGGCCGTCGAACCAGTCCGGCCGGAACGAGCCGAGGAACGTGTCCGAGTGCTGGGAGCCGATGATCCGGAGCCGGGTCGGGCTCAGCACGATCGTGTCGACCCCCTCGCCGGTCACCGTCCCCAGGGTGGGTCCGGTGCCCAGGTCGACGCGCACCGGTCCGGCGGCCTTGTAGGTGACGACCTCGTGGTCCTCGGCCGCGGAGCCGCGGGTGCGGCGCGGGTCGTGCCCGGGGTCGAGCCAGTCGTTGCCGGGGCCACCGGACAGGGAGTCTCCGGACCGCTGGGTGTCGCCCGGCACGTTGCCGGGCGCGTCGAGCCCCCCGAACAGCCGGTCGTCACCGTCTCCGCCGGCGAGCACGTCCGTGCCCTCACCGCCACACAGCACGTCGTCCCCGCCGAGCCCGTCGATGGAGTCCCAGCCACCGAGGCCGGCGATCACGTCGGGTCCGTTCGTCCCCGTGAGCTCGTCGAAGCCCTCGGTGCCGACGATCGTGGGGAGCCGGCCGTCGCACGTGACCGCGGCCGGAGCCGCCGAGGCACCGACGGCCGGCGCACCTCCCGCCGTCGCGACTGAGATGACGAGGAGCAGGGCGGCGGGTCGTCGGCGCATCAGCGAGCCTTTCCGGGTGGGTCCACCTTCTCAGACGCGTCGGCCGCACAGAAGGTTCGTTCAGCCGCTCGGGACCACGGCGTCGGCCGGCGGTGCGGCGCCGCCCTCCACAGCAGGCGCCTCCTCGCCGGTGACCGCGGCGTAGACGACGCGGGCTGCCTCGCGCATCCCGACCTCGAACGGGTGGTAGCTCAGGGCGACCCCGAGCCGCAGTCGACGCCCGTTGACCCAGGCGTCGCGGCCCGCGCAGATGTCGTGGCCGCGGGAGGCCGGGTAGAGATCGACGTACGTCGCGCCGACGTCCTCGGCCGCCGTCCGCACCGAGCGGTTCAGGAGCGCCTCGATCCCCCGGGCCCAGGCCGCGTCACCGGCCGTGAACCCGGCGGCCGCGCACGAGCCGGTCTCGGGCAGCAGCCGTGGGTAGCCCACGACGTACACGTCCGCGTCGGGAGCGCGGTCCCGCACCTCCTCGAGCGCCGCCCGCAGCGTGCCCCGGATGCGCCGGGCGTCGCGCGCCTTGGTGTCCCGGCCGGCCGCGTCGACGAAGGCGTCGCGGCACGGCGCCGAGGCGGACCGCCACGAGAATCCCTCGCGGCAGCCGCCGGAGATCGAGCCGAACAGGCCGAAGTCGTTGCCGCCCAGGCCCACGGTGACCAGGTCGGTGCGCTCCGACAGCGCCGCCGCCTGCGGCCGGGGGCGGGTGCCGCCCAGCATCGACGGCTGCCGGTGGGTGACGTCGCGGGTGGACGCGCCCGAACAGGTCGCGTCCGCGTAGGAGTCGACGTCGAGCAGGCCGGCGAGGTACGCCGGGTAGTTGTTGGTGGACCGGAAGCAGCCGGGCGCGTCCTCGCGCACCACCGGGATCAGCGGGCCGGCGCTGTAGGAGTCCCCCAGCGCGACGTAGTCGACGGGTGTCTCGACCAGGGCGTCCGACGGCGCGTCCTCGCCGCTGCGCAGTGCCCAGACCGCGCCGGTGAGGGTCGCGAGCACGCCGACGACGACGACGGCCGACACCATCCCCCGCCACGACATGCCGTGCACTCCCGAGCCCCGATCGGTGCGCGGCGGACGTCAGGGGCGGGCCGCCACCGCGAAGGTGAACCACGTCGACCGTAGTCCGAGGACCGCGCGCGCCGTGTCGCCGGAGACTGTAACGCTGCGCCGGTCGCCGACGATCGTCAGCGAGCCGACCCGGCCGCCCCAGTCGCCGTTGCCGTCCCGCTCGCCGACCAGGATCTGCTGGAGCTCGCCGATCGAGGGGAAGGCGGCCTCGATCGTCGTGTCGGACAGGGTGCGGGTCCAGCTGTGGTTGGGGTTGCCGGACCAGCCGTCGTAGGGATCCTCGTGCGCGCTCAGGTAGGGCACCGCGCCGGCCGCGGTCCAGCCGCCGCTGGAGGAGGAGAACTGGCTGAACGCCGGACCCGTCCCGTCGGTGACCACCTGGCCCCGGGTCGCCCGGAGCGCCTCGGTCGCCGACGGGTGCTCGGCCGCGACGCCGCCGTACACCTGGCAGGAGGTGGTGTCGCAGATCTGGTAGTGCGCCGCCCGGGGATGGGCCCGCTCGTACGCCGCGTAGGTGCGGGCCGCGACGGCCTGCGCGCGCACCGCCTCGGGGCTCCAGGTCGCGGGGATCTCGCGCGGCACGACGCCGCGGAGGTACTTCTCGAGGCTCAGGACGTTGACCGTGTCCCGGGCGATGCTGCCCGGCCTCGGCGCGGCCGCGCGCAGGCGGCCGCGGTACGCCGCGGTCCCGGCCGGCGTCACCAGCGTGACGGGGCCGCGGGCGGAGAACTCGCCCTCCCCGCCCAGGCGACGGCTGTTCGTCCACGCGCCGCCGGTCCGCGACTGGAGGCGGGTCACGCCCCGCGCGCTCGTGACCAGCCGGAACCGGCTCGGGCCCTCGGGCAGCACCGTCTTCTCCCCCGAGCTCAGGTCCCGCAGGGCCAGGCCCCGGCGGGCCAGCACCTCGAGGTCGTCGGTGGTGTCCGCGCCGATCAGCACCGACACCTGGCCGCCGGCCGTGCCCCAGACGGTGCCCGGGTAGTAGAAGTCGATGATCTGGCTCGCCACCAGGCCCTGCCGCGCGGCGCCCTCGGCGCCGTACTGCGACATCCCGTGGCCGTGGCCGTAGCCGTGCCCGGTGAGCGTGATCGTGGCCCGGGCCGGGACCCCCCACACCTCCTGGCGTCGCTCGGCGGCGCCCGCGGGTGCCGCACCCGCGCTCACCGCCAGCAGGGCGGTCGCCACGACCGCGGCACGGCGGCGCGGGACGCGGGACGGCTGGGACATGGGAGGGCTCCGGGAGACGTGTGACGGCAGTTGCTGGAGTGGCTGCCCTGCCATGGCATCACGCGTCCCCGGACCCGGCAATGTGTATGCGCGAACTACAGTTTTGTAATTCGGAGCCCGGACCTACGATGCCTCATGGAGCTGATCGGCGGCGTCCTCGTGGTGGCGGCCATCGCCGTCGGCGCCTGGCGGGCCCGGCGCACCATCCACGGCCGGAGCGAGCGGAGGCTGGCCGAGGCGGACACGTTCCGGGTCGCGCGACGGGCGACCGACGAGGACGTCACCAGGCTCGGCGAGGAGCTGGTCCTGCTCCACGAGGAGACGCTCGCGACCCCGCTCGACCCGGCGATGCGCGAGGACTACCAACGAGCGCTCGACGCCTACGAGGGCGCCAAGTCCCAGCTCGCGGACGCGGCGACGTCGGCCGACATCACCGCGATCACCCGGACCCTCAAGGACGGCCGTTTCGCCCAGGCGTGCGTGCTGGCGCGGCGGGACGGCCGACCGCCTCCGGAGCGACGCGACCCGTGCTTCTTCGACCCCGCCCACGGCCCGGCGACCCGGGACGTCGCGTGGGCACCGCCCGGCGGTGTCGAGCGCGAGATCCCCGTCTGCTTCCGCGACGCGCAGCGCCTCGAGGCGGGTGAGAGCCCCGACGTGCGCCTGGTCCGGCTCGGCAACCGCCAGGTCCCCTGGTTCTCCTCCGGACCGCTCTACGCCCCGTGGGCGAGCGGCTGGTACGACGACGCCGTCCGGGCCGGTCGGTTCGAGGCCGACCGGCTCACCATGCTGTACGCACCGCTGGCCGGCCCCACGCTCGCCGGCGGCGCCCTGGGAGCCGTGGCCTGGTCCGACCCCGGTGGTTGGTCCGCCGGCGACACGGGCGGGGACTGGGGCCTCGGCGGATACGACGGCGGCGGGGGCTACGGCGGGGGCTACGACGGCGGCTTCGACGGTGGCTACGACGGAGGGGCGGCGGCGACGGGGGCGGCGGCTGACGCGGTCAGACGTGGTGCAGGCGGCGCGCCGCCTCGGCCACGGACCCGCTCAGCGACGGGTACACCGTGAAGGCGTGGGCCAGCTGGTCGGCCGTGAGGGACTCCGCCACCGCCAGCGAGACCGGGTGGATCAGCTCCGAGGCACGCGGGCCGACGACCACGCCCCCGACGATGATCCCGGTGCCGGGACGCGCGAAGAGCTTCACGAAGCCGTCGCGGACGCCCTGCATCTTGGCGCGCGGGTTGCCGGCCAGCGGGAGGGTGAGCGCCTCGACCTGGATGTCGCCGGCGTCGACGGCCTGCTGCGACCACCCCACGGTGGCGATCTCGGGTGAGGTGAAGACGTTGGACGAGACCTTCTTGAGGTCCAGCGGGGCGACCGCGTCCCCGAGGAAGTGCCACATCGCGATCCGGCCCTGCATCGCCGCCACCGACGCGAGCATCAGGACCCCGGTGCAGTCGCCGGCGGCGTACACCCCGCGTGCGGAGGTGCGCGAGACCCGGTCGACGCTGACGAAGCCGCCGTCCCCGAGGTCGACCCCCGCCTCGTCGAGCCCGAGGTCGGTGGTGTTGGGCACCGAGCCCGAGCGCCAGGATGCAGTGGGACCCCTCGACGGTCCGGCCGTCGGTGAGGGTCACGGTCACGGCGTCGCCCGCGCGGGTCACCGACTGCATCCGCGACTTCGACAGCACCTTCATGCCGCGGCGGGTGAGCACGTCCTCCAGCACCAGCGCGGCGTCCGCGTCCTCGCCGGGCAGCACCCGGTCGCGCGAGGAGACCAGGGTGACGTCGACGCCGAGGGCGAGGTACGCCGAGGCGAACTCCGCCCCGGTCACGCCGGAGCCGACCACCACGAGCTTCTCCGGCACCTCGTCGATGTCGTAGACCTGCTCCCAGGTCAGGATCCGCTCGCCGTCGGGCTGGGCGGAGGGCAGCGTCCGAGGGGCGGCGCCGGTCGCGACCAGGATCGCGTCGGCGTCGAGGGTCTGCTCCGCACCGTCTCCGGTGCGTGACCACGACCCGCTCCGGGCCGTCCAGCCGCCCGCGGCCGCGCACGACGCGCACGTCCTCGCGGTCCAGCCGGGCGGCGATGTCCGCCGACTGCTGGGCGGCGAGCCGCTTGACGCGGGTGTTGACGGTGCCGAGGTCGACGCTCACGGTGGTCGCGGCGTCGCCGTCGCGGTCGTGGAAGTTGACGCCCAGCTCGGCGGCGCCGCCGACGTCGGTCATCAGCTCGGAGGTCGCGATCAGGGTCTTGCTGGGCACGCAGTCGGTGAGGACCGCGGAGCCTCCGAGGCCGTCGGTGTCCACGACGGTGACCTCGGCGCCCAGCTGGGCGGCGACCAGGGCGGACTCGTAGCCACCCGGTCCGCCCCCGACGATGACGACCCGGTTGCTCACACGGGAAGGCTAGGCCATGGCCTTGGCCGGCGGCCCGGGCGCGGCATCGACCCGACCCGCGGCGGGGACCGGGAGGATCATCGTGATCACGTACGCCACCGCGACCGCGACGATCACCTCGGGAGTCGTGGAGAGCCCGTCGGCCCCCAGGAGCAGGGTCGCCAGGAGCGCCGACGTCATCGGCAGCCGCAGCATCGCCGCGCACATGGCGCCGATCCCCATCCCGATCGCCGGCGCCATCGCCAGACCGGGGAGGCCGGACACGGCGATACCGAGCACCGCGCCGATGAACATCGCGGGGAAGATCGGGCCGCCGCGGAACGCGCTCAAGGAGAGGCCGTAGACCAGGGTCTTGCACGCCGCCAGCAGCAGGAGCATCGCCGACCGAGTAGTCCGCCGCGTGCGCCACGACGTCGGGGAGCGTCGTCCTGGCCGGAGAACAGCACCTGGGTGAAGCTGCGGTCCGACACCAGCTGGTACGCCATCGCGGTGACAGTCCGATCGCGAGCCCCAGGCACCCCGTCACCAGCACCCGGTTCCGATGCACCACCGGGCGCAGCGACAGGCCGATCCAGCGGATCACCCAGCCGAGGAAGGCGGCCCCGGCACCCAGCGGCAGGGCCCAGGCCAGCGTCGCGACCGTCGGCGTCACCTCGGGAGGCACCGTGGTGAGCGCCAGCGAGAAGTCACCGAGCCCGGTCCAGTTGTCCAGGCCGATGAACACGATCGCGCCGACACCGGCCGCGAGCAGGCCCGGCAGCGCCACCAGGCTGAGGGTCGCGCCCGCGATCCCGGCGGCCTCCATGATCAGGAACGCGCCGAGGAGCGGCGACCCCAGCAGCGTGCTGATCGCGGCGAAGCTGCCGGCCGACGCCATGATCGTCACCGCCATCGGCGGCGCGTCCTTCTTGAGCAGGTGCACGACCAGGGCCGCGAGGCCGCCGCCGATCGCGATGAGCGGAGCCTCGGGGCCGAGCACGGCACCCAGCGCCAGGGTGGTGAGCGACGCGAGGATGATCGCGGGGAGCTCGCGGTCGACGGGCGGCCCGCCGCCCGTCACGAAGCCGAAGGCCGGCGAGTGACCGCCGTTGCCCGGGAGGTAGCGGATGGTCGCGCCGGTCAGCAGACCGCACAGGACGAGGAACGGGATCGGCCACCACGCCGGGGTCCCGCCCTCGAAGACGTCGCCCGGCAGGTCGGTGAAGAGGTAGTCCTGGATCTTGGTGACCAGCGCGAGGAAGCCGTAGGCGATCGCCGAGATCGGGATGCCCAGGATCGTGGCGAGCACCAGGGCCGAGAGGTAGGCCCGCGACCGGATGATCGCGGCCGGATCCAGCGCCGGAGGCGAGCCCCCCGGCGGGGGGCTGCGGTGCTCTCGGTCGTGGCCATAGGCCCCGAGTCCACCGCCTCCGGGCGCCCGGCGCCTCACACGGAACGGATGAGGCAGGACCCGGAAGGGCGGGGCTAGAGGTTGATCATGTGGCCGGCGATGCCGTGCACCGCTTCCTTCACGGCCTCGGTCAGCGTCGGGTGCGCGAACACGTTGCGCGACACCTCGTCGGCGGTCAGGTCCCACTGCTGGGCCAGGGTCAGCACCGGCAGCAGCTCGGTCACGTCCGGCCCGATCATGTGGGCGCCGAGGATCTCGTTGTGCTCGGCGTCGGCCACGACCTTCACGAAGCCGACGGCCTCGCCGAGGCCCATCGCCTTCCCGTTGGCGCTGAAGGGGAAGGTGGAGGTCTTGACGTCGTAGCCCTGCTCCTTGGCCTGCGTCTCGCTGAGACCGAAGGACCCGATCTGCGGCTGGCAGTACGTCGCCCGCGGCACCATCGCGAAGTCGATCTCCATGGTCTCGGCACCGGCGATCGTCTCGGCGGCGACGATGCCCATCGCCTCGGCCACGTGGGCGAGCATGAACTTCCCGGTCACGTCGCCGATCGCGTAGACGTTGTCCACGTTGGTGCGACCGCGGCCGTCGACCTCGATCGCGCCGCGGTCGGAGACCTTCACCCCGGTGCTGTCGAGGCCGTAGCCCTGGACGCGGGGCGCGAAGCCGATCGCCTGGAGCACCTTGTCGGCCTCGAGCACCTCGCTGTTGCCGTCCTTGGAGACGGTGACCTTGACCTTCTCGCCGGAGTCGTCGATGGCCTCGACCTTGGTGGACAGCAGCACCTTCACGCCGAGCTTCTTGTAGTGCTTGAGGAGCTCCTTGGAGACCGCCTCGTCCTCCGTCGGCACCATCCGGTCGAGGAACTCCACGATGGTCACGTCGACGCCGAAGTTCTTCATCACGTAGGCGAACTCGACGCCGATGGCGCCGGACCCGGCGATGACGATCGAGCCGGGCAGCTCCTCGTCGAGGATCTGCTCCTCGTAGGTCACCACCCGGTCGCTGAGCTTGGTGTTCGGGATCAGCCGGGTGGTCGCGCCGGTGGCGATGATCAACGTGCCGAAGGTGTACGACGCCGTCTCGCCGTCACTGTTCTTGACGTCGATCGAGCTCGGCCCGGTCAACGTGCCCCAGCCGTCGATCTCCTGGATCTTGTTCTTCTTCATCAGGAAGTGGACGCCCTTGACGATGCCGGCGCTCACCTGGCGGGACCGCTGGTGGGTCGGCGCGTAGGCCATCGTGGCGTTGCCCTCGATCCCGAACTTGTCCTTCTCGTGCTCGAGGACGTGGGCCAGCTCGGCGTTGCGCAGCAGGGCCTTGGACGGGATGCAGCCGACGTTGAGGCAGACACCGCCCCAGTACTTCTCCTCCACCACGGCCACGGACTTGCCGAGCTGAGCGGCGCGGATGGCGGCGACGTACCCACCGGGGCCGGCACCGAGGACCAGGACATCGAAGTCGCTCACGGCCTCAGCCTAGGGGACGCGCCGAGGGGCTAACCTGTCGCCTCGTGACGCTCTACGCCGCCTACGGGACGAACCTCGATCCCGCGCGGATGAGTGAGCGCTGCCCCCACTCCCCGCTCCAGACCACCGGCTGGCTGCTGGGCTGGCGGCTGACCTTCGGCGGTGAGGAGCTGGGCTGGGACGGCGCGCTGGCCACCATCGTCGAGGACCCGCTCGAGCAGGTCTTCGTCGCGGTGTACGACGTCACCCGCGACGACGAGTCCACCCTGGACGGATGGGAGTCGGCCGACACCGGCCTGTTCCGCAAGACCCGGGTGCGCGTCTCCACGCTGACCGGCGAGCTGCTCGTGTGGGCCTACGTCCTCGACGCCTACGAGGGCGGGCTGCCGTCCGCGTCGTACCTCGGCGTGCTGGCGGACGCCGCCGAGGCGGCCGACGCGCCCTCGGACTACGTCGCCGCCCTGCGCCGTCGCCCCTGCCGCTCGATGGGCCTCTGACCGCTCCCGTGGCGATGCATCCCGGGCAGCTCCACGTCTCCGCCGAGCAGGCGGAGGCGCTGGTGGCCGAGCAGCTGCCGCAGTGGAGCGGGCGGGCGGTCCGCCCGGTGACCTCGCACGGCACCGTCCACCAGCTCTACCGGCTCGGCGACGACCTGGTGCTGCGCTTCCCCCTCAACCCCGGCGACGTCGAGGAGACCCGGGCGTGGCTGCGGGCCGAGGCCGACGCCGCCCGCTCCCTGCTCGGCCGGCTGCCGGTCCCGAGCTCCGAGCCGGTCGCGCTCGGTGAACCCGGCCAGGGCTACCCGCTGCCCTGGGTGGTCTACCGGTGGCTGCCCGGCGAGGTGCCCACCCGTGGCTCCGTGGCCCTGGCCCGGGACCTCGCCGAGGTGGTGCGGGCGCTCCGCGGCATCGACACCGGAGGCCGCCGGTTCGCCGGTCGCGGGTCGCGGCGGCGTGCTGGCGGAGGCGGACGGGTACGTCGCGGCGTACCTCGACGACGCCGACGGGATGATCGACACGGACGCGCTGCGCCGGCTGTGGTCGCGGCTGAGCCGGACCCCGCGCGGCTCCGAGGACGTCTGGACGCACGGGGACCTGATGCCCGGGAACCTGCTGGTCGAGGAGGGTCGGCTGGCCGCGGTCATCGACGTCGGGGGCGCCGGTCCGGCCGATCCCGCGCTCGACCTCCAACCGGCCTGGAACCTGCTCGACGACCCCGCCCGGGCCGTCTTCCGCGACGCGGTCGGGGTCGACGACGACGAGTGGGACCGCGGCAAGGCGTGGTCGCTCGCGCAGGCCATCGGCTGCCTGGCGTACTACCGCGTCACCAACCCGCCGATGTCCGAGACCGCGCGCCGCACACTGGACGCGCTGCTCGCCGATGAGTCCACCGCGCCCCGGAGGTCCACCCCGTCATGACGTTCACCACCGCCCACCTGTCCATCTCCCTGGACGGCTTCGTCGCCGGACCCGACCAGAGCCTGGACGACCCGATCGGCGTGCGCGGGCTGGAGCTCCACCGGTGGCACCTCGGGGACCTCGCCGACCAGCATCCGGCGGACGCGGCGATGACCGAGCGGCTGCTCCGGCCCCGGGGCGCCTACGTGATGGGCCGCAACATGTTCGGGCCGGTCCGGGGCGAGTGGGACACGGACTGGCGCGGCTGGTGGGGCGACGAGCCGCCGTACCACGCCCCGGTGTTCGTGCTCACCCATCACGCGCACGACCCGATCGAGATGGTGGGCGGCACGACCTTCCACTTCGTCACCGACGGCTTCGACGCGGCCCTGGCCCGGGCCCGCGAGGTCGGGGACGGGGACGTGCACGTCGCCGGTGGCGCCTCCACCGTGCGTCAGGCGCTGGCGGCGGGTGCGGTCGACGAGCTGGTCCTCGACCTCGTGCCGGTCCTCCTCGGCACGGGTGAGCGGCTCTTCGACGGCGTGGCGGACCCCGGCCTCGAGCCGGTCGAGGTGCTGGCGTCGCCGTTCGCGACCCACCTGCGCTACCGCGTCACGCGCGGGGCTTGACTTCGAGCACACTCGAAGCCGGACACTGCGCTCATGAGCCTGAGCATCGCCGAGACCGCCGAGCGCACCGGCCTCACCACGCACACGCTGCGCTACTACGAGCGCGACGGGCTGATGCTGGCCGTGGACCGCTCGGCCAGCGGGCACCGGCGCTACACCGACCGCGACCTGGACTGGATCCTGCTGATCACCCGGCTCCGGTCCACGGGCATGCCGATCCGCGAGGTGCGGGAGTACGCCGAGCTGGTCCGACGTGGGCCGGGCAACGAGGCCGAGCGGCTCGCGATCCTGCGGCGGCACCGTGCCCAGGTCCGGGCCGAGCTCGAGGCCGTCCAGGACCACCTGCGCGCGATCGACCACAAGATCGCGCTCTACGAGGGCTCCGACCCCGCTTGACTTCGAGCGCGCTCCAACGTGTGAGGTGGAGGCATGACCACCACTGATCTCGGCACCCGCGTCCTCGGGACCACGTCCCCCCTCACCGTCTCGACCCTCGGCCTGGGCTGCATGGGCATGTCGGAGTTCTACGGAACCGCCGACGAGGCCGACGGCATCGCCACCATCCGCCGGGCCCTCGACCTGGGCGTGACCCTCCTCGACACCGCCGACATGTACGGCCCGTTCACCAACGAGCGGCTGGTCGGCGCGGCGATCGCCGGGCGCCGCGACGAGGTCCAGCTCGCCACCAAGTTCGGCAACGAGCGACGGCCCGACGGCACCAGGGTCGGCATCAACGGCCACCCCGACTACGTGCGCGCCGCCTGCGACGCCTCCCTCGAGCGGCTCGGCGTCGACCACCTCGACCTCTACTACCAGCACCGCGTCGACCAGACGGTGCCGATCGAGGAGACCGTCGGCGCCATGGCCGGGCTCGTCGAGTCCGGCAAGGTCCGCCACCTCGGGCTGTCCGAGGCATCGCCCGAGACCATCCGGCGGGCCCACGCGACGCACCCGATCACCGCCCTCCAGACGGAGTACTCGCTGTTCACCCGCGACCTCGAGGACGAGATCCTCGGCGTCGTCCGCGAGCTCGGCATCGGCCTGGTGCCCTACTCGCCGCTCGGGCGCGGGCTGCTCACCGGGGCGGTCAGCAAGGACTCCGGCGCGCAGGGTGACGGCGACTACCGACGCTCGGCGTACTTCCCGCGCTTCGAGGGTGCGGCGCTCGAGGCCAACCTCGCGCTCGTCGACCGGGTGCGGGCGCTCGCGCAGGAGAAGGGCGTCTCCCCCGGTCAGCTCGCCCTGGCGTGGGTGCTGGCCCAGGGCGACGACGTCGTCCCGATCCCCGGCACGAAGCGGGTGGCCTACCTCGAGGAGAACGTCGGCGCCGCGGCGATCTCGTTGACCGCGGACGACCTCGCCGCCCTCGACGCCGCGGTGCCGCGCGACGCGGTCGCCGGGGCGCGGTACGGCGACATGTCGAGCATCGACGCCTGAGGGCACCGGGCTCGTCGCGGGGCACGCCTGCGCTCTAGGGTGCTGGCGTGCCCACGACACAAGAACTGGCCCAGCGAGGCCGCCGACAAGCTGGCCGAGCTGACCGGGATCGAGCAGCACGACATCGCCCTCGTGCTGGGGTCGGGCTGGCTGCCCGCCGTCGACGCCCTCGGCGAGGTCACCGCGGAGATCGCCACGACCGACCTGCCCGGCTTCTCCGCGGCCGCGGTCGTCGGCCACTCCGGCAAGATCCGCAGCGTCCGGGCGGGCGAGCGCAACCTGCTGGTGTTCCTCAGCCGCACCCACTACTACGAGGGCAAGGGCGTCGCCGCCGTCGTGCACGGGGTGCGCACCGCCGCCGCCGCCGGCTGCCACGCGATCGTGCTGACCAACGGCTGCGGCGGGCTGAAGGAGTCCTGGACCACGGGCACCCCGGTGCTGATCTCCGACCACATCAACCTGACCGGTCGCTCCCCCATCGAGGGCGCGAACTTCGTGGACCTCACCGACCTGTACTCCAGCCGGCTGCGCGCCATGTGCCGGGAGGTGGATCCGAGCCTCGACGAGGGCGTCTACGTGCAGTTCCCCGGGCCCCACTACGAGACCCCGGCGGAGATCCGGATGGTGCGCGCGATCGGCGGCGACCTGGCCGGCATGAGCACCACCCTCGAGGCCATCGCCGCCCGCGAGGCCGGCATGGAGGTCCTCGGCATCAGCCTGGTCACCAACCTCGCCGCCGGCATGAGCGGCCAGCCGCTCAACCACGAGGAGGTCCTCGAGGCGGGCAAGGCGGCCGCGACCCGGATGGGCGAGCTGCTCGGCAAGATCGTCCCGAGGATCTGACGTGCGCGTCCTGGTCACCGGCGCCGCCGGCTCCATCGGTCGGGTGCTCACCACCGGCCTCGCCGACCGCGGCCACGAGATCGTGGCCGTCGACCTGCTGCCCGCGCCCGAGGGCTACGACGGGACCTGGCACACCGCCGACTGCACCGACGTCGACGCCGTGCTCGACGTGTTCGCGGCCGCGGGCCAGGTCGACGCGGTCGTGCACCTCGCCGGCATGCCGCACGAGTCGTCGCTCCCCGACGCGCTGACCAGCCACGTGGTCAGCACCGGCGTGCTGCTCGACGCGATGCGCGCCCACGGCGTCTCCCGGTTCGTCTACGCGTCGTCCAACCACGCGGTCGGCCGGACGCCGCGCGTCGACCTGCTCGACGACGGCGTGCCACCGCGGCCGGACACCTTCTACGGCGTGGGCAAGGTGGCCGCCGAGGCCCTGATGCGCCTCTACGTCGACCGCTACGGCATCGACGCCGTCGCGTGCCGGATCGGTTCCTTCACCGAGCGCCCCGAGACCACCCGCGCCTTGTCGACGTGGCTCTCCCACGACGACTGCGTCCGGATGGTCGACGCCGCGCTCACCGCCCCGGCACCCGGGTTCGCGATCCTCTACGGCATCTCCGCCAACACCCGCGCGTGGTGGGACCTCGAGCCCGGACGCAGGCTGGGCTACGAGCCGGCCGACGACGCGGAGGAGTTCGCCGGCGACGTACCCTCGGCGGACACGGACGCTGCCGACGCCGCCCACGTGGGCGGCCCCTTCGCCGGCCCGCAGTTCGAGCGCCCGGCGATGGACCGGTCCTAGAGGTCCAGGCGGCGCTCCAGCGACTCGAGCGCCCGGGCCGCCTGGCGACGTACGGCGGCCTCGTCGTCGTCGAGCGCCTCGCGCACGGCGTCGACGTGCTCGGTGTCGCCGACCGCGGCCAGGGTGCGCAGGGCCTGGGCCCGCACCCGCGGCAGCTCGTGGCGGGACAGCAGCACCGCGCCGTCACCCGCGCCCCCGACCTCGTGCCGGGTCGCCACCTTGAGGCACATCTCGGCCGGTCTCCAGTGCTCGTCGGCCAGGCCCGCGATCACCGCGTCGGTGGCCGACTCGTCCCACACGTAGAGCAGCCCGCGGGCGCCCCAGGTGCGCAGCCAGTAGTCCTTCCACACCGTGGGGTCGATGCCCAGGTCGTCCGGGCCGAACGAACGACCGGCGAGGAAGCGCAGCGCGTCGAGGTGGTCCTCGCGCTCGGCGCCCCGCATCAACGCCACGCAGGTCTCGACCACGCCCGGCTCTCCGACGTGCTCGGCGAGCTCGCGCACCCGGTCACCGACCGGGGCGTCGAGGTCGCGGGGGCGCACCCTCGCATCATGGCGCTAGCGTGCGTCCATGACGACTTCGGACGTGGCGACGCTGCTCGACCGCGCGCGGGCCTGGGCCGCCGACGACCCCGACGACCAGACCCGGGCCAGGCTCCTGCAGCTCATCGCCGAGGTCGAGGGCGGCGGCGATCCGGCCGATCTCGCGGACCGCTTCGACGGGACGCTGGAGTTCGGCACGGCCGGACTGCGCGGGGCGCTCGGGCCCGGCTCCAACCGGATGAACCGGGTCGTGGTGCTGCGCGCCGCGGCCGGGCTGGCGGCGTACCTCCGCGACACGGGATCGCCCTCCGGCGCCAGCGTGGTGATCGGCTACGACGCCCGCTACAACTCCGACGTCTTCGCACGTGACACCGCCGAGGTGATGACCGGGGCGGGCTTCAACGCGCTGATGATGCCGCGCCCGCTGCCGACGCCGATGCTGGCGTTCGCGATCCGCGAGTTCGGGTGCGTCGCGGGCGTGATGGTGACCGCCAGCCACAACCCGCCCGAGGACAACGGCTACAAGGTCTACCTCGGCGACGGCAGCCAGATCGTGCCGCCGGCCGACTCGGAGATCGCCGAGCGGATCGAGGCGGTCGGTGCCGTGGCCGACATCCCGCGCGGCAAGGCCGGCCGGGTGCTCGACGAGGAGATCGTCGACCGCTACTACGACATCGTCGCCGAGCTCGCCGCGGACGGGCCCCGCGACCTCGAGACCGTCTACACGCCGTTGCACGGCGTCGGCGGGCTGTCGGTGCTCCAGGTGCTCGAGACGGCCGGCTTCTCCGCGCCGCACGTCGTGTCGCAGCAGGAGGAACCGGACCCCGACTTCCCCACCGTCGCGTTCCCCAACCCGGAGGAGCCGGGCGCCATGGACCTCGCGATGGCGCTCGCCTCCGAGCGCGGCGCGGACCTCGTGGTGGCCAACGACCCCGACGCCGACCGCTGTGCGGCGGCCGTCCCGGGCGCCCACGGGTGGCGGATGCTGCGCGGCGACGAGGTCGGGGCCCTGCTCGGCGCGCACCTGCTGCGCTCGGGCCGCCAGGGCGTCTACGCCACGACCATCGTGTCGTCGTCGCTGCTCGGCAAGATGGCGGCGGCCGCGGGCCAGGAGTACGTCGAGACCCTCACCGGCTTCAAGTGGATCGGCCGGGTGCCCGGGCTGGCCTTCGGCTACGAGGAGGCCCTCGGCTACTGCTGCGACCCCGAGCACGTGCGGGACAAGGACGGAGTCTCCGCGCTGCTGCTGCTCTGCGAGCTCGCCGCGTCGGCCAAGGCCGAGGGCCGCACCCTCGACGACCTGCTCGACGACATCGCGACCGAGCACGGCCTGCACGCCACCGACCAGCTGGCCGTGCGGGTCACCGACGTCGCGCAGATCGCCGCCGCCATGGAGCGGCTGCGCGCCACCCCGCCGACGTCCCTCGGCGGGCTGGCGGTGCTCTCCGTCGACGACCTCGCCGAAGGATCCGCCTCGCTGCCTCCCACCGACGGCCTGCGCTACCACCTCGCCGACGGCGCCCGCGTCGTCGTCCGCCCGAGCGGCACCGAGCCCAAGCTGAAGTGCTACCTCGAGGTCGTCGTCCCCGTCTCCCCCGAGGACGGCGTCGGCGCCGCCCGCATCTCCGCCGCCGGCCGCCTCGACGCGATCAAGGCCGACACCAAGAAGGCCCTCGCCCTCTGAGCGCGGCGCTCGCTGGCGAGCAGTCGCGCCCTCGCTGGTCGAGCAGGTTGCGCAGCACCTCGTGGTCGAGCAGGTCGGCACCTCGTTGGTCGAGCAGGTTGCGCAGCAACCGTGTCGAGACCCCCACCCACGACCCGCACGCTTGCGGCGGCCGTCGTGGTCGAGGTTCTTGATTTTCGAGTGACGTGGTGACGCGCCGCTTCGGTCTCGAGCTGGCACTCGTCGCGGTCGCGCGGCGCACGGTGGTTCGCGGGTCGACCGCTCGTGGTCACGGTACGCCGAGAAATTCTTCGATCCCCTTGTGGACAAGGGGTTCTGAGCCCCTCCGAGTGTCGGTGGCGGCTGCTTGGCTAGACCCATGAGCACAGCAGCCACCAGCCGGTCCGGGGTCGACGACCTCGGACCCGACGCGCTGCTCGCCGCCCTCCGCGACAACGAACGAACCCGCCGCGAAGCCGACCTCCGCCAGCTCCAGCTCGCCTACCAGTGGTGCGTCCTGCACCCCGCCACCCCCGACACCGGCACCGCGGCCTGGGGCGGCGACCCGCACCTGGACGCCGACGAGTCCCTCGGCGGCGACGGCACACCCTCGGTGGCCGCGTTCGCACCCGAACCCCTCGGCCTCGCCCTCGGCGTCCCCACCAGCACCGCGATGACCCTGATCGCCGACGCCCTCGACCTGGTCCACCGGCTCCCGCACACCTGGCGCCGCGCCCAGACGTTGGACATCCCGATCTGGCGGGCCCGCCGGGTCGCCCAGAAGACCCACACCCTGACCGGTGAAGGCCGCCGCGCCACGTCGACCGGGTCCTCGCCCCCCGGCTGCACACCGTCGGGGTCACCCTCATCGACCGCACCGTCGCCCAGGCCATCGCCAAGCACATGCCCGAGGAGCACGCCACCCGCGAGGAACGCGCCCAGGCAGACCTGGGACGTGGCCCTGCACCACCCCAACCCCACCGAGTACGCCGGCACCAGCGAGCTCCACGTCACCGGCGACACGATGACCCTCACCCACCTCTACGACCGGATCTGCGCCACCGCCGCCGACCTCAAGACCGCACGGCGACCAGGATCCCCTCGGCGTCCGCAAGGCCAGAGCCCTCGGCGCAGCTGGCCGGCACCCCGAGGACCAAGCTCTACCTGCACCTCGACCGCACCGACCTCGACGAGACCAGGGTCGGCCGGGCCGAGAAGCTCGGCCCCGCCACCGCCGCCAAGATCCGCGACTGGGTCGGCCACTCCCGGGTCACCATCCAACCCGTCCTCCGCATCGACCGCACCGACGCGGTCGACGCCCACGACCCACCCGCCTGGATGCGCGACCTGGTCATCCTCCGCGACCCCCGCTGCGTGTTCCCGCACTGCCAACGCGACGCCCGCGGCTGCGACCTCGACCACATCGATCCCCTACGACGACACCGGCCCACCCGGCCAAACCCGACCAGCCAACCTCGCCCCGCTGTGCCGAGACACCACCGCGCCAAGACCACCGGCCGCTGGCAATACCGACGACTACCCGACGGCACCTACCAATGGACCGGGCCCGGCATCACAGGATGATCACCACGACCAGCGCCAGGGCGCTGACGACGAGCGCGCCGATCTCGAGCCAGGCGGTGCGGTGGCGGACGCCCGCGCCGAGGGCGACCTGCTCCGCCGACCCGCGGCGGATGCCCTGCGCCGCCATCGCATCGTCGACCCGCTGCCGGATCCGCTCCTCGACGAACTCCGGATAGCTCGACGCTGCGACGCGGGACGTCTCGTCGGTGTCGGGGTCCGTCTCCTTGGCGCCCTTCACCAGGGACCGGCGGGACCGCCCGAGGGCGGGCGAGGTGTACTTCTTGTCGCCCGCCCGGACCACGAGCATCTGCCGGACGGCCAGCTCCTCGATGGACGCCAGGGGGATCGACACCGTGTCCAACATCCCGCGGAGCTCCAGGTCGTCGCCCACGATCGACACCCGGGGCCGGAGCGTCGCCGTCCAGCCCAGCACCCCCACCAGCACGGCCGCGACGCCGACCTCGGGGAGGACCTTGTCGGAGTCGAGGACGGCGAGCAGCACGGTCAGCGTCGCACCGGACAGGAGCACGATCCCGGTGAAACGTCCGCTCGTCGGACGGAACCGCTCGACGTCCACGGCGCCCTCCCCCGCAGATTGCCTCATGCTCATCCGTCAACCCTATGCTGGGTCGGTGACGACCTCTGTTCATTCGGGTGCGACCAAAAGTTCCGCCTTCGACGACGTCACCTCGTCCGACTCCTCCGTGCGGCGCTTCCTCCATGGCCTGCCCGGGGTCGACCAGGTGGGCTGCGAAGCCCGAGCGGCCGCACTCAGCACCCGCTCGATCAAGACCACGGCGAAGGCCCACGCGATCGACCTCGCCATCCGGATGGTCGACCTGACGACGCTCGAGGGTCAGGACACTCCCGGCAAGGTCCGCGCGCTGGCCAACAAGGCCATGCGTCCCGATCCCGCCGACCCGACGTGCCCGGCCACCGCGGCCGTCTGCGTCTACCCGGACATGGTGCCGTTCGTGAAGGAGGTCCTCGGCGACAGCGGCGTCCACATCGCCGCCGTGGCCACGGCCTTCCCCTCGGGCCGCGCCGCGATGGACATCAAGCTCGCCGACACCGTGGACGCGGTGGAGGCCGGGGCCGACGAGATCGACATGGTCATCGACCGCGGCGCGTTCCTGTCCGGCCGCTACCTCCAGGTGTACGACGAGATCGTCGCGGTCCGCGAAGCCTGCGGCGACGCCCACCTCAAGGTGATCTTCGAGACCGGCGAGCTGCAGACCTACGACAACGTCCGCCGCGCCTCGTGGCTGGCGATGATGGCCGGCGCCCACTTCATCAAGACCTCCACCGGCAAGGTCCAGCCCGCCGCGACACTTCCGGTCACGCTGATCATGCTCGAGGCCGTCCGCGACTTCCGCGCGGCCACCGGCCAGATGATCGGCGTCAAGCCGGCGGGCGGCATCAAGACCACCAAGGACGCGATCAAGTACCTCGTGACCGTCAACGAGACCGCCGGGCCGGACTGGCTCGACCCCGACTGGTTCCGCTTCGGGGCGTCCACGCTGCTCAACGACCTGCTGATGCAGCGCACCAAGATGCGCGACGGCCGGTACGCCGGCCCCGACTACTTCACGCTGGACTGAGGACCATGGCAACGACTGGCTCCACCACCGACTGGACCTACGCACCCGCTCCCGAGTCGCGCGCCATCCTCGACCTCAAGTCGTCGTACGGGCTGTTCGTCAACGGCGAGTTCGTCGACGGCACCGGCACCGCCTTCAAGACGATCAGCCCCGCCACCGAGGAGGTGCTGGCCGAGGTCGCGGAGGCCAGCGAGGCCGACGTCGACGCCGCCGTCAAGGCCGCCCGCCGCGCCTACACGCGGGTCTGGTCGCGGATGCCCGGCAGCGAGCGCGCGAAGTACCTCTACCGGATCGCCCGGATCATCCAGGAGCGCGGCCGCGAGCTCGCCGTCCTGGAGTCCCTCGACAACGGCAAGCCGATCAAGGAGTCGCGCGACGTCGACATCCCGATCGTCGCCGCGCACTTCTTCTACTACGCCGGGTGGGCCGACAAGCTCGAGTACGCCGGCTTCGGCAGCAGCCCCCGCGCCCTCGGCGTGGCCGCCCAGGTCATCCCGTGGAACTTCCCGCTCCTGATGCTGGCCTGGAAGATCGCCCCGGCGCTCGCCGCCGGCAACACCGTCGTGCTCAAGCCCGCCGAGACCACCCCGCTCACCGCGCTGCTCTTCGCCGAGATCTGCCAGCAGGCCGACCTCCCGCCGGGCGTCGTCAACATCGTCACCGGCGCGGGTGCCACCGGCCAGGCGCTCGTCGAGCACGCCGACGTCGACAAGGTCGCCTTCACCGGCTCGACGGCCGTCGGCCGCGCGATCGCGAAGTCGGTCGCGGGATCGCAGAAGAAGGTCACCCTCGAGCTGGGTGGCAAGGCCGCCAACATCGTGTTCGACGACGCCGCCGTCGACCAGGCCGTCGAGGGCATCGTCACCGGCATCTTCTTCAACCAGGGCCACGTCTGCTGCGCCGGCTCGCGGCTCCTCGTGCAGGAGTCCATCGCCGAGGAGCTGATGGAGCGGCTCAAGCGCCGGATGGCGACGCTGCGCATCGGCGACCCGCTCGACAAGAACACCGACGTCGGCGCCATCAACTCCCGCGAGCAGCTCGACCGGATCCGCGAGCTCGCCGGCATCGGTGACGCCGAGGGCGCCGAGCGCTGGTCGGCCCCCTGCGAGCTGCCCGCCAAGGGCTTCTGGTTCCCGCCGACGGTCTTCACCGGCGTCTCCCAGGCCCACCGGATCGCCCGCGAGGAGATCTTCGGACCGGTGCTCTCGGTGCTGACCTTCCGCACACCGGCCGAGGCCGTCGAGAAGGCCAACAACACGCCGTACGGCCTGTCCGCCGGCGTGTGGACCGAGAAGGGCTCGCGGATCTTGTGGATGGCCAACCAGCTGCGCGCCGGCGTGGTGTGGGCCAACACGTTCAACAAGTTCGACCCCACCAGCCCCTTCGGTGGCTACAAGGAGTCGGGCTACGGCCGCGAGGGCGGCCGCCACGGTCTGGAGGCCTACCTTGCCCACTGACAGCCGCGTCGACGTGCGCAAGACCTACAAGCTCTACATCGGTGGCGCGTTCCCGCGCTCGGAGTCGGGCCACTCCTACGTCGTCTCCGACGCCAAGGGGAAGTTCGTCGCCAATGCCGCGCTCGCCTCCCGCAAGGACGGCCGGGACGCGGTGGTCGCGGCCCGCGGCGCCGTCAAGGGCTGGTCGGGCAAGACGGCCTACAACCGCGCCCAGGTCCTCTACCGGGTCGCCGAGGTGATGGAGGACCGCCGCCCGCAGTTCGTCGAGGCGGTCCGCCAGTCCGAGGGCCTCACCGCGGCGCGGGCCGCCAAGGTCGTGGACGCCGCCATCGACCGGCTCGTCTGGTACGCCGGCTGGGCCGACAAGATCACCCAGGTCGTGGGCGGGGCGAACCCCGTCGCGGGCCCGTTCTTCAACCTGTCCACCCCCGAGCCGACCGGTGTCGTCGCCGTGATCGCGCCGCAGGAGTCCAGCCTGCTCGGTCTGGTCTCGGTCATCGCCCCCGTCGTCGTGACCGGCAACACCGTGGTGGTGGTGTCGTCGTACGCCCGCCCGCTGCCGGCCGTCACCTTCGCCGAGGTGCTCGCCACCTCGGACGTGCCCGGCGGCGTCATCAACATCCTCACCGGTGACCACACCACGGTCTTCCCGTGGCTGGCCTCGCACATGGACGTCAACGCCATCGACCTCGTCGGGGCCGCGGGTGACCCCGCGACGACCACCGCCTACGAGGTCGCCGCGGCCGAGAACCTCAAGCGGGTACGCCGCGCCCCGGCCGTCGAACCCGACTGGACGGAGCCGCCGGGCCTCGACACGATGACCGCCTTCCTGGAGACCAAGACCGTCTGGCACCCGATCGGTCTCTGACCGGCCCTCGGGGCGGCTTTTCGCCCCGTGCGGACGAGCGCGAATGCGCGTACCGTTTTGTCATGGCGGCTCGTCCGTCTCGGGGACCCGGCCTCCGCCGGCCCCGGGCCGATCAGCGGACGCCGCGCAGCCGTTCGGACGGCCGCGCTGGCGGTGCTGCTGCTTGCCGCGTCCCTCGATCGTGGCCGTGACCGGCCCGGAACCTCCCGGCGGTGAGGCGAGTCCCTCCGCGGCGCCACCGCGGCCGGGCCCCGGCGTCGAGGACCCGGCCACGTCGACACCGACGAAGACCCCGCCTCCCCGGAGGCTGGCGGTCCGCACGACCGGGGACGTGACCGGGTCGGTGACCCTCGCGGTGGTCGCGACCCGGCGGCCGGCCCCGGTCCGGGTCCGGCTGCACGGTGCGGCCGCCTCGATCACCCGCCGGGTGATGGTGTGGCGCCGCTACGGCCGCCTCGTGACCGTGCACGGCCTTGCCCCGGGTGACTACCGCTGGGTGGTGACCTCGCCGACGGCCGCCCGCGTCGCCGGGCGGGTCCGGGTCGTGATGGCCGAACCGGACCCGGTGCCGCGGACCCCGCAGCCGACCACGACCCCCCGGGCGACGGTGAGCCCGACCCCGAGCGCCGTCCCCACACCGGCCCCCGCAGCCCCCGCCGCCTCCCGCAGCCGCCGGCACCGCAGCCGACACCGGCGCCGAGCCCCGCCCCGAACCCGCCCACCCCCACCCGAGGCCCCGTCGACCCCGGAACCGTCCCCCCGACCCCGATCGGCTGACCGAGAGGCCCCCCATGTCCATTCCGTCGATCGGCACGCGGGCGGCCTGGGTCGTCGCCCTGGTCCTCGCCACGGGCGGAGCCGCGCTGGCGCCCGTCGGCGTCTCCGCCTCGGCGCCCGGCGACCGGGCGCTCCTCGCACTGGGCCGGCTTCCGGATCCCGCGGAACGGCCACGCCGACGGCGGCTGGATCGGCGGGTACCGCGTCCGGGGCGAACCGGCCTTCGTCACCACCCCCCGCGCGCGACCCAACACCCGCGGCTACCAGGCCAGGGACATCGTCGGCAACTACCGGGAGAAGAAGGGCGCGACCCGCAGCGAGACCGCCCGCGCGGCCTGGATCCTCTCGAAGTACGGCGGCTACCGCGACGCCACGCAGGCCGCGGCGGTGGACGCCACCGTCTACCACCTGCTCGTGGGCAAGCAGTGGCGCATCGACGGCGACCGGGGCGGCCGCCGGATCCGCCAGACGGGGCAGCCCAGCACGGTGCGGAGGTTCGCCAGGATCATGCTGCGCCAGGCCGCCAAGAGCGCCGGCGCCTACGGCGTGGCCATCCGGTCCACCGGCGCCGACGTCGGAGGCACCGTCACCGGAGCCGTCACGGTGACCGACGGGAAGGGGGCGCCCGTGGCCGGCCTGCCCGTGACGCTCCGGTCGTCCGGCGCCGACCCGGTCACCGCCGTGACCGGCGACGACGGAGTGGCTCTCGCCCGGTTCCCCGCGCCGGTCGCCGGCTGGCAGCAGATCAGCGCCACGGTGAGCCAGGTGCCCGAGCACCGCCTCCACCTGCTCGTCCCGAAGCGCCGGCACCAGGCGACCGCCGCCGTGGGCGGGGTCAGACGGACCCTGACCGCCTCGACCACCGCGCCGGTGAGGGGCCCGCAGGCGCTCTCGCTGAAGGCGTCGCCCGAGATCATCCTGGCCGGCGGCAAGACCGCCGTCACCGCGACCGTGGCCGGCGACGGCACCCCGCGCACGGCCACCGCGTCGTTGCACGGGCCCTTCACGGCGGCCTCCGCCGCGAGCTGCGCGGGACCCGCGGTGGGGACGGTGACGACCACCGTGTCCGCCAACGGCAGCTACACGCCTGCCGTCCCTGACCCCTTCCGGGGCCGGGTTCTACGTCTGGCGGGTCGCCGTGGACGGCGGACCCGTCAGCCTGCCCGTCGCCGCGTGCGGGGCCTCCACCAAGGCCAGAGGGCTCACGACCACCAGCGTCGCCGCCCCGCCGACCGCGCTCGCTCGGGAACGTCCAGGCTCGGGTGACCGTCACGGGCGTGCCGGGCACCCCCGCCATCACCGTGACCACGACGCTCTTCGGTCCCTACTCGATCAGATCGCCGAGCTGCAGGCCGACGGCTGCGGACGGGTCTTCCAAGGAGTCACCCAGAGCAGGCAAGGCGACGTGGTCCTCGACTCGACCCCCATCTACGTCGACCAAGCGGGGCTACTACGCGTGGCAGGCCGAGACGTCCATCGGTGACACCTGGCTGGGCTCGCGCTCGCCCTGCCTCGCCGCGAACACGACCACGTTCGTCTCGTAGGGCGTGGCCCCGGCACAATGTGCCGGGTGCATGCGCGGGTGATCGTCCTGGCCGGACCCTCCGGCGCCGGGAAGTCCCGACTCGCGGAGCGGCTCGGGCTGCCGGTCCTGCGCCTCGACGACTTCTACAAGGACGGCGGCGACCCCACGCTGCCCAGGATCACCGAGGGCCCCAACGCCGGGATCGTCGACTGGGACCACCACGACTCCTGGCTGCCCGACGACGCGCTGGCGGCGCTCGAGGCGCTGTGTCGCGACGGGAAGGCCGAGGTCCCGGTCTACGACATCGCCAAGGACGGCCGCCACGGGTCGCAGGTCCTCGACCTGGCCGGTGCCCCGCGGTTCGTGGCGGAGGGGATCTTCGCCCAGGAGATCGTCCCGACCCTGCGGGACCGCGACCTGCTCGCCGCGGCGTACTGCGTCACGCAGCGCCCGCTCGTCACCTTCTGGCGCCGCCTCACCCGGGACCTGCGGGAGCACCGCAAGCCCCCGCTCGTGCTGGTCCGCCGGGGCATGGCGCTGATGCGGGACCAGCGGCGGCTGGTGCGTCAGGCCGAGGCCCTGGGGTGCCGGGTGACCACGCCCGACCAGGCGTACGCCGAGATCCGGGCGCTGCGATGAGGCCTCTGGGCGAGGGAGCGACCCGGCTGCTGGCGGCCCACCCGCGGCAGCCCGACCGGCGCTCCTGCGGCGCCTCGGTGCTGGTGGTGGAGCGCGCGCTGCGCGACGAGGGCTACGCGCACCTGCTGCTGGCCGGGGACCTCGAGGCCCGGTTCCGCGCCGAGGCGCTCGGCATGCACCGGCGCACCACCGGCCTGGTCTCCCTGGCCGGCCGGCTGCAGCTCCCGTGGCCACGCGCGCTGGGGACGCCCCCCTGGGCGGTGGCCGGCCAGCTGGCGCCCTCACGCGGACGGCAGGTCGTCCGCTGGGCCTGGCGGCGCAGGCCGCTGCTCGACCGGATCGTCGCCCAGGTCGAGCGCGGCCAGACCGTCCCGCTCTTCGTCGGCAGCCGGTGGCTCCCCCGGCACGTCGTCCTCGTCGTCGGCTCCGACGCCGGCCGGCTGAGCATCTACGAGCCCCACCGGGGTCGCGTCCAGAGCGTCCCGACCCGGCACTTCCTCGACGGCACGCTCGACCTGGCCGGATGGACCAGGCCCTGGTGCGCGGTCCTCAGCGCGTCGCCTGCGCCAGCCGTTCCCTGAGCTCGGCGGCGCCGACGGCGTGCCCCTCACCCGGCGGGTAGCCCGCGCCGGGGTGGCTGTTGACGCCGTACGCCGGACGACCCGGCTCGAAGCGCCAGCTCTCGCTCAGCGGTCCGGCGTCGACGGGGTCGTACCCGAGGTCCTCGATGAGGGCGGCCACCTGCTGCTTGGCCGCGTCGTCGTCACCGGCGAACAGCAGGGCGCCGCGCTCGGGGTCGCCGGCCGGGCGGCCGAGGCTCGCGAGGTGCCCGAAGTAGATGTTGTTGAAGGCCTTCACCACGCGCGACCCGGGCAGGTGCGCCTGGAGCAGCTCGCTGGAGGTCGTCGTCCCGTCGTCGATGCCCGCGAAGTGGCCGTCCCGCTGGGGGTAGTAGTTGTTGGTGTCGATCACGACCTTGCCGTCCAGCGGCTCGACCGGCACCTCGGCGTACGCCTTCAGGGGGATGGTCACCACGACCAGGTCACCCGCCTCGGCCGCCTCGGCGGGGGTGCCGGCGCTCGCCGCGTCCCCCAGCTCGTCCACGAGCGCGGTCAGGGTCTCGGGCCCGCGGCTGTTGCTGAGCACCACGACGTGGCCGGCCTCCACCGCCAGCCGCGCGAGGGTGCCGCCGATGTGTCCTGCGCCGATGAGTCCGATGGTGGTCATGTCCGCCCCAACCCGGTCCCGGGAGGATCCATTCCGGCGTGCCGCCGGCCCCAGCGGCGATCAGGCGCCGCGGGCCGCGATCAGGGCGGCGTAGCCCGGCTTGATGACCCGGTCGATGAGCGCGAGGCGCTCGTCGAACGGCAGGAACGCCGACTTCATCGCGTTGATCGTGAACCAGCGCAGGTCCTCGAGGCCGTAGTCGAAGGCCTCGACCAGGGCGGTCATCTCGTCGGTCATCGACGTGCCGCTCATCAGCCGGTTGTCGGTGTTGACGGTCACCCGGAAGCGGAGCTTGGTGAGCAGCCCGATGGGGTGCTCGGCGATGGAGGCGGCGGCGCCGGTCTGGATGTTGGAGGCGGGGCACATCTCGAGCGGGATCCGGGTGTCCCGGACGTACGCCGCCAGCCGGCCCAGCTCGACCTCGCCGTCGTCGCCCACGGTGATGTCGTCGATGATCCGCACCCCGTGCCCGAGCCGGTCCGCGCCGCACCACTGGATGGCCTGCCAGATCGACGGCAGGCCGAACGCCTCGCCCGCGTGGATCGTGAAGTGCGAGTTCTCGCGCTGGAGGTACTCGAACGCGTCGAGGTGACGGGTCGGAGGGAACCCCGCCTCGGCACCGGCGATGTCGAAGCCGGCGACGCCGCGGTCGCGCCACGCGACGGCGAGCTCCGCGATCTCCATCGAGCGGGCCTGGTGCCGCATCGCGGTGAGCAGCTGGCGGACCACGATGCTCCCGTCGGCGGCCGCGACCCCCGCGTCGAAGCCCTCCTGGACGGCCGCGACGACCTCGTCGAGGGTGAGCCCGTTGCCGACGTGCTGCTCGGGGGCGTAGCGGACCTCGGCGTACACGACGCCGTCGGCGGCCAGGTCCTCCACGCACTCCCGCGCCACCCGGGTGATCCCCGCGGCGGTCTGCATCACCGCGACCGTGTGGTCGAACGTCTCCAGGTAGCGCACCAGCGAACCGCTGTCGGCCGACTCGCGGAACCACCGACCCAGGGCGTCGGCGTCCGTGGCGGGCAGGTCGTGCCCGCGCTCGCCCGCCAGCTCGATGATGGTCTGCGGCCGCAGTCCGCCGTCGAGGTGGTCGTGGAGAAGGACCTTGGGGGCCAGGCGGACCTGGTCGCGGCTCGGAGCAGTCACCCCGGCATCCTCGCACTCCGGCGGCGCGCGGTGCCCCCTAGGCTGGCTGGCCATGCGCACCTTCAGCACCCTCGACGAGGTCACCGCGGCGGCCGACAGCGACATCGGCACCAGCGAGTGGCTCACCATCGACCAGGACCGCATCACCGCGTTCGCCGACGCGACGAACGACCACCAGTGGATCCACGTGGACGCGGCGCGCGCGGCGAGCGGCCCGTTCGGGACGACCGTCGCCCACGGCTTCCTCACCCTCAGCCTGCTCCCGCACTTCGCGTCGGAGGTGTTCAGCCTCGAGACGCCCGGCGCGCGGCTCAACTACGGCCTCGAGAAGGTCCGGTTCCCGCACCCGGTGCCGGTCGACAGCAGGCTGCGCTCGCACGTCCGCTTCGGCACCGTCACCGACCTGGCGGCGGGCAAGCAGCTGATCATCCAGCACACCGTCGAGATCGAGGGCGTCGACAAGCCCGCGTGCGTCGCCGCGCACGTGGTGCTGCTGCTCGGCTAGCCGACCCGGTCGATCACCAGCGGGTCCGGGACGTACGACGTGCCGGACGGCGCGATGTCGTAGCCGCCCTCGAGCGAGTCGAGCGCGCGCTCGAAGCGGGCCGGCTCGTCGGTCAGCAGCGTGAACAGCGGCGCACCCTCGGCGACCTCGTCGCCCGGACGCGCGTGCCACACGACACCCGCCCCGTCCTGGACCGGGTCCTCCTTGCGCGCCCGGCCGGCCCCGAGGCGCCAGGCGGCGAGCCCGACGGCCATCGCGTCGAGCCGGGTGAGCACCCCCGAGGAGGGCGCGAGGACCACGTGCGACTCGCGGGCCGTCGCCATCGCGGCGTCGGGGTCGCCGCCCTGGGCGCGGATCATCGAGTTCCACGCGTCCATCGCGGACCCGTCCGCCAGCTTGTCGGCCGGGTCGACGTCGCCACGACCGGCCCCGGCGAGCATCTCGCGGGCCAGGGCGAGGGTCAGCTCGACCACGTCGGCCGGCCCGCCGCCGGCGAGCACCTCGACGGACTCGGCGACCTCGATCGCGTTGCCGGCGGTCAGGCCGAGGGGCGTGGACATGTCGGTCAGCAGCGCGACGGTGTGGACGCCGGCGTCGGTGCCGAGCCCGACCATCACCTCGGCGAGCTCGCGGGCCCGGTCGGCATCCTTCATGAACGCGCCGGTGCCGACCTTGACGTCCAGGACCAGCGCGCCGGTGCCCTCGGCGATCTTCTTCGACATGATCGACGACGCGATGAGCGGGATCGCCTCCACGGTGCCGGTGACGTCGCGGAGGGCGTAGAGCTTCTTGTCCGCCGGCGCCAGCCCGTCCCCCGCGGCGCAGATGACCGCTCCGACGGACTCGAGCTGGGCGAGCATCTCCTCGTTGGACAGGGCCGCGCGCCAGCCGGGGATCGACTCGAGCTTGTCGAGGGTGCCGCCGGTGTGGCCCAGCCCGCGCCCGGACAGCTGCGGCACCGCCACCCCGCAGGCCGCCACCAGCGGCGCGAGCGGCAGGGTGATCTTGTCGCCGACCCCGCCGGTCGAGTGCTTGTCGGCCGTCGGCCGGGACAGCGCGGAGAAGTCCATCCGCTCCCCCGACGCGATCATCGCGGCGGTCCAGCGCGCGATCTCCCGCCGGTCCATGCCGTTGAGCAGGATCGCCATCGCCAGCGCCGACATCTGCTCGTCGGCGACCTCGCCGCGCGTGTACGCGTCCACGACCCAGTCGATCTGGCTGTCGCTGAGGGCGGCGCGGTCCCGCTTGGCGAGGATCACCTCGACGGCGTCGTGGCCGCTCATCGCGCCTCCTCCACGTGGGTCAGGTCGTCGGGGCCGAACGCGTCCGGCAGCACCTCGGACATCGGCCGGACCCCCGAGGGCGTGAGCAGCAGCAGGTCCGGCCCACCCTGCTCGAAGAGCAGCTGGCGGCAGCGCCCGCACGGCATGATCACCTCGGCCAGCCCGTTGACGCACACGAAGTGGGTCAACCGGCCTCCGCCGGTGGCGTGGAGCGAGGACACCAGGCCGCACTCGGCGCACAGCACGACGCCGTACGCCGCGTTCTCGACGTTGCACCCCACCAGCACCCGGCCGTCGTCGGCCGTCGCGGCCGCGCCCACCGGGTAGTGGCTGTAGGGCACGTACGCGCGCGCGGAGACGTCCACGGCGGCGGCCGTGAGGGCCGCCCAGTCGAAGTCGGGCATCTCAGCTCTTCACGTAGGGCTCGCCGTCGGCCGCCGGCGGGCGCACGCGGCCCACGAAGCCGGCGACGGCGATGATCGTGGCGAGGTACGGCGACGCCCGCAGCAGCTCGCCCGGGATCTTGTCCAGGACCTGCAGCTGCGCCTGGAGGGTCCAGGTGAAGCCGAAGAACAGCGCCGCCATGGTGGCCCCGACCGGGTGCCAGCGACCCATGATGACCGCGGCCAGCGCGATGAACCCGTTGCCGGCCGAGGCGTCGTTGTCGAAGGACCCGGTGGAGCCGACGGTGAAGTAGGCGCCGCCGAGGCCGGCGAAGACGCCGCCGAACAGCACCGCCTGCCACCGCACCCGGTTGACCTTGATGCCGACCGTGTCGGCCGCCTTGGGGTGCTCACCGACGGAGCGGACCCGCAGGCCCCACTTGGTCTCGAACAGCAGGAAGGTGACGATGACGACCGAGGCGTACATCAGGTAGACCAGCAGCGACTGGTTGAACAGCGTCGGCCCGAGGACCGGGATGTCGACCAGCCCCGGGACCGGGATGCGCTCGAGCACCAGCGGCTCGTTGAGGTACTTCTTGATGTCCGGGTCGTTGGGGATCTGGCTGAGCATGAACGCGGTCAGCCCGCTGGCGAACGCGATCAGCACGACCCCGAGCACGACCTGGTTGACCTGGTAGCGCAGCGCGAAGATGCCGAGCATCCACGCCATCGCGACACCGGCGATGATGCCGCCGACGAGTCCCATCTCGGCGCTGTAGGCGAGCGAGGACGCCACCGCGGCGAAGAACGCGCCCATCAGGAGCTGGCCCTCGATCGCGATGTTGATGACGCCGGAGCGCTCGCACAGGACCCCGGCCAGCGCACCGAACACCAGCGGCGTCGCGAGCCGGACGGTGCCGGGCAGCGGGTTGACCATGGCGAGCGGGCGCGCGAGGTCCTGGTCGGCGTAGTTCCACACCAGGAAGCTGGTGAAGAACGCGACCCCGACCAGCACGAAGATCACCGCGCCCCAGGCGCCCTTGGGCACCCGGTCGAGCACGGCCAGCACCAGCGCCACGACGGCGACCACGAGGGCACCCCAGGCGACGGCCTGTCCGTTGATCTCCTTGGCCGGGTTCTCGCGGCTGATCCGCTCGCCGAGCGTGTAGAGCACGGCGGAGTCGTTGATGGTCAGGGCGAAGAAGAGCAGCAGCGCCACCACGATCGAGAAGACCACGATGAGCTTGATCTGGCGGGCGATGCTCGCCCGGTCGCGGACGTCGACGAGGTCGAGCGACTGGTCCGACATGGCGGTTGCGGTGCTCATGCGGGGTCCCCGGCGCGGTGTGAGCGGAGCGAACAGCGTGTTGGGGTGTTCATGCCGTCACCACCCCCGCGCCATCATCGTGGAGTCGGCGCCCTTGAGCTTGAGCCTGGTGAGACCGCGCACGAACGCCGGCGCGGCGACGAAGAGCACGATGAGCGCCTGCACCACCTCGGTGAGCTCCTTCGGGGTCGAGGCCGAGCTGGCCTGCATGGCCACGCCGCCCACGCTCAGGGCGCCGAACAGCAGGCCCGCGAGGACGGTGCCCAGCGGCGTCGCCCGGCCCAGCAACGCCACGGTGATCGCGTCGAAGCCGATGTTGCCGGCCATCGTCGGGCTCAGGGAGTCGTAGTGGCCGAGGATGTTCATGGTCGCCGCCAGCCCGGCCAGACCCCCGGCGATGACCATCGCCATCGTGTAGATCTTGGGCACGCTCATGCCCGCGGTGCGCGAGGCGTCGGGGTTGAGGCCGACCGCCCGCAGCTCGAAGCCGAAGGTGCTCCGCTCGAGCAGCCACCAGACGGCGGCCGCGGCGACGAACGCGAGGATCACGCCGTAGTGCGTGCCGAACAGCTGGCCGAACCGCGCCGACTCGTCGACGGGCGGCGAGAGCCGGTTGTCGCTGTCGGGACGCTGGAAGACCTCCTTGGACAGCGCGTAGAGCAGCACCGAGCCGGCCAGGAAGTTGAGCATGATCGTGGTGATCACCTCGTGCGCCCCGGTCTGCGCCTTGAGGACGCCGGCGATGCCGCCCCAGATCGCGCCGCCGAGGATGCCCGCGGCGAACGCGACCAGGAGGTGCAGGCCGGCGGGCAGTGACCAGCCGAAGCCGACGTACCCCGCGAAGAGGGCGCCGATGATGAGCTGGCCCTGGGCGCCGATGTTGAACAGGCCGGCCCGGAAGGCCAGGGAGACACCCAGCCCCGCGCAGATCAGCGGGGCCGCGCGCTCGACGGTGATGCTGAGCGCGTTGGTGCTCCCCACCGAGCCTCTCACCAGGGCGGCGTACGACGAGGAGATGGCGTCCCACGACCGGCCGAAGAAGTCCTGGGGGTAGGACAGGATGGACGGCATCGTCTCGATGACGTCCTGGTCGGAGAGGGCGATCAGGATCGCCCCGATGAAGAGGGCCAGCGCGATGGCGATGAAGGTCTCGATCACCGTGGGCAGCCAGGTGACCGGGCTGGAGAGCCGGGCCGTCGACGCGTCCTCGGGCGCGGGCTTGGGGTCGGTGCCGCTGCGCTCCTCCGCGGGACTGCCCAGCACCTCCTTGCCGTCGTCGCTCATGCTGTCGCTCCCACTGCGTCGGCGTCGTGGGCACCGGCCATCATCAGGCCGATCTCCTCGCGGGGGATGTCGGGGGTGACGGTGCCGACGATGCGGCCGTCGTACATCACGGCGATCCGGTCGGCGAGGGCGTAGACCTCGTCGAGCTCGGTCGACACGATGATCACCGCGGTGCCGCGGTCCCGCTCCTCGATGATCCGCTTGTGGATGAACTCGATGGAGCCGACGTCGACGCCGCGGGTCGGCTGTGAGGCGATGAGGACCTTCAGCGGCCGGCTGAACTCCCGGGCGACGACGACCTTCTGCTGGTTGCCGCCGGACAGCGATCGGACCGGGGTCTCCATGGTCTCGGTGCGGATGTCGAACTCCTCGATGCGATCGCGCGCGTTGGCCGCGATGGCGTCGAGCCGGAGCGCGGGACCGCGGGCGAACTCGTCGCGGTGGTAGAGGTCGAGGACGAGGTTCTCGCGGACGCTGAACTCGCCGACGTAGCCGTCGTGGGAGCGATCCTCGGGGATGTAGCCGATGCCGGCGTCGAGGCTGTCGCGTGGGCCGTGCTTGGAGATGTTCTCGCCGTCGAGGGTCACGGTGCCGGCATCGGGCTTGATCAGCCCGAGCAGGGACTTGATCAGCTCGGTCTGGCCGTTGCCCTGGACACCCGCGATGGCGAGGACCTCACCGGCCCGCGCCTCGAACGAGACGTCCTTGACCACCTGGTGGCCGCGCGGGTCGACGACCGTGACGTTCGAGACGTCGAGGACGACGTTCCCGGAGGCCCCGGCCTCCTTGTCGACGACGAGGTTGACCTCCCGGCCGACCATCATCTCCGCGAGCTCGGCCTCGGAGGTGCTGGGCGGGGCGCTGCCGACGACCTTGCCGCGCCTGATCACGGTGATGACGTCACCGACCGCCTTGACCTCGCGGAGCTTGTGGGTGATGAAGATGATGGAGGTGCCCTGCTCCTTGAGCCCGCGCATGATGTCCATCAGCTCGTCGATCTCCTGCGGCGTGAGGACCGCCGTGGGCTCGTCGAGGATCAGCACCTTGGCGTCGTGGGAGAGCGCCTTGATGATCTCGACCCGCTGCTGGACACCGACGGGGAGGTCCTCGACCAGCGTGTCGGGGGTGACCGCGAGGTTGTAGCGCTCGGACAGCTCGCGCACCATCTGGGCGGCGTGCGGGCGGTTGAGCACGCCGCCGGCCCGCGTGTGCTCGCGGCCGAGCATGACGTTCTCGGCGACCGTGAACACCGGCACGAGCATGAAGTGCTGGTGCACCATGCCGATCCCGGCCTCGATCGCGTCGCTCGGCGAGGCGAACTGCACGGGCTCGTCGTCGACCAGGATCTCGCCCTCGGTCGGCTCGAGCAGGCCGTAGAGCATGTTCATCAGGGTCGACTTGCCGGCGCCGTTCTCACCGAGCAGGCAGTGGATCTGGCCCGGCTCGACCGTGAGGTCGATCTTGTCGTTGGCCGTGAACGTCCCGAAACGTCTGGTCAGCCCTCTGATCTCGAGTTTCACGCGGCCTCCAGCCTCATGTGGCTCCTCCTGATCCCCCGGACGTGGTGCGTGGGGTAGACACTAGAACCACGAAGCCGGGGCGGGGAACACTCCCCCGCCCCGGCCGCGTGTCACAGCGTGTCGCGATCAGCTCGTGGTGATGTCACCCGCGATGATCTGCGCCTTGAGGTCGTCGATCGTGGCGGCGAGCTCGTCGTCCACCTCGCCGTCGGCGTACGGCGCGAGGCCGACGCCGTCGTTCTCCAGCGTGCCCACGTAGAGCTCGTTGGTGAAGGTGCCGTCGAGCGACTCGCCGATCGCCGTGGTGACGGCGACGTCCATGCCCTTCACGACCGAGGTCAGCAGCACGTCGCAGTACTCGGCGGCCGAGACGCAGCCGTCGGTGTCGACCCAGATGGCCTTGACGTCGTTGTCCTGGGCGGCCTGGAGGCCACCGAGGCCGGCGGGACCGGCGACCGGGAAGATGACGTCAGCACCCTGCTGGATCATCTGCTCGGCCGTGCTCTGGCCCTTGCCCTTGTCGTCGAAGCCGTCGAGGAAGGACCCGTCCTTGCCGTCCCAGCCCAGGAGCTGGACGTCGGACGCCGGTGTCCTCGTTGTACTTCTCGATGCCCTGCTTGAAGCCCTCCATGAACGCGGTCACGGTCGGGATGTTCAGACCGCCGAAGGTGCCGACGGTGCCGGACTCGGACTTCGCGGCGGCCAGGTAGCCCGCCAGGTAGGACGGCTCGGAGGTGTTGAACACCAGACCCTTGAGGTTCTTGGGGGCCTTCTCGTAGGCGAAGTCGACGATGGAGAAGTCGACGTCCTTGTTGGCCTTGGCGGCCTCCAGGGTGGCGTCACCGAGGAGGAAGCCGACCGTGGTGATGGACTGGCAGCCCGCGTCGACCATGGCCTGGATGTTGTCGCCGTACTCCGAGTCGGACTGCGACTCGACCTCACCGGTCTGCACGCCGAGCGTGGAGGCCGCGTCGGTGAGGCCCTTGTAGGACGTCTGGTTGAAGGACTTGTCGTCGAAGCCGCCCGAGTCGGAGACCATGCAGGCCTTGAAGTCGACAGCCTCGGCGGCGTCCGAGGACTCCGGAGCCGACGACGACTCCGAGGCCTCGGTGGGCTCGTCGGAGCTGTTGTCGTCTGCGCGGTCGCCACAGCCGGCCAAGCTAAGAGCGGCAACACATGCCACCGCTGCGATACGGGCCGTCTTCTTCACGGCGCCTCCTGATCTTTGGGTTTTGTCCGCGCCGGACCGGCGCACTTGCGGGGTCACCCTAATCGACAACGACCCCCGCAACGCGACACCGGGGCCGAAACGTTATCGGGAGGTGACCGGACCCCGGAGGGACGCGATGGCGCCGAGCGCGGCCTCCGCCAGGACCCGGGCTCCCAGCCCGGTCGCGGCCTCGTCGATGCGCAGGTTCCCCTGGTGCAGGTCGTACGTCGGTCCGCCCGGTGTCCGGGTCCCGAGCCGGGCCATCGCTCCGGGCACCCGGTCGAGGTACCAGCCGAAGTCCTCGCCGCCCAGGCTCTGCGACGTCGAGACCCAGCCGTTGACGCCCAGCACCCGAGCGATGGCGCCGCCGAGCACCTGCGTGGCGCCCGGGTCGTTGACCACGGGGGGCACGCCGCGGTGGTAGTCGATGTCGGCCCGCACGCCGTAGGGCGCGACGACCTGCTCGATGGCGGAGCGGGCCAGCGCCTCGGCCTCGGACCAGGCGACCAGGTCGAGCATCCGCACGGTGCCGCCGACGATCCCCTGGCTGGGGATGACGTTGTGGGTGGCACCGGCGTCGACCATGCCCCAGACCACGCTCACCCCGGCCCGCGGGTCGAGGCGGCGGGACATGATCGCGGGCAGCTCGGTGATCACCTTGCCGAGGGCGAAGATGACGTCCTGGGTGAGGTGCGGCCGCGACGTGTGGCCGCCGGCACCCGTCAGCCGGACCTCGAGCCGGTCCGCGGCGCCCGTCAGCGGGCCCTCGCGGAGGCCGAGCCGGCCCACGTCGACCGTCGGGTCGCAGTGGAGCATGAAGATCTGGTCCACGCCGTCGAGCGCCCCCGCGGTCATCAGGTGGAGGGCGCCCCCGGGCATGATCTCCTCGGCGGGCTGGAACAGCAGCCGGACCCGACCGCGGAGGAGGCCCTGGGCGTGCACCTCGGCCAGCGCCCGGGCCGCGCCGATCAGGGCCGTGGTGTGCACGTCGTGCCCGCAGGCGTGCGCGACCCCGGGGACGGTGCTCTCCCACGGGTCGCCGGTCGTGTCCTGCACCGGCAGGGCGTCGAGGTCGGCGCGCAGCGCCACCATCGGCCCCTCGTCGCCCAGCTCCGCCAGGAGTCCCGAGTCCCCGGTCCGGGTGACGGACCAGCCGGCGTCCAGGACCTGGGCCGCCGCGACGCCGGAGGTCCGGCGCTCGGTCCACGAGAGCTCCGGGTGCGCGTGGAGGTCGCGACGGATCTCGATCAGGTCGTCGGCGTGCTTGTCGACGACGGCCTCGACCACGCGGGTGGCGTCGATCGAGGGATCGGGGAGGGTGGGAACGGACATCGGCACGAGATTAGTTCAGCGGCCCGGCCGGGGCTCCTCGGGGGCGTCGTACGCCGCGAGGAGACGGTCGGCAGCGACGCTCGCGGGCAGGTCGCCCGCGAGCACCGCGGCCCGCACCTCGTCCCGGACGGCGCGCACGCCCGGGGACCGGCGCAGCCGCTGGGCGAGCTCGTCGCGGACCAGGGTCCAGGTGAAGTCCAGCTGCTGCTCGGCCCGCTTGGCGGCCAGGCCGTCCGCGCCCAGGTGGTCGCGGTGCGCGAGGACGCGTTCCCAGACCTCGGGCACGCCGGCCCCGGTCAGCCCCGAGCAGGTCAGGACCGGCGGCACCCAGCCCTCGCCGGAGCGATGCACCAGCCGGAGGGCGCCCGCGAGCTCCTTGGCCGCGGCGCGGGCCTCCTGGGCCCGGTCGGCACCGCCCTCGTCGTCCGCCTTGTTCACCGCGATCACGTCGGCGATCTCGAGGATGCCCTTCTTGATGCCCTGGAGCTGGTCGCCGGTGCGGGCCAGGGTGAGGAAGAGGAAGGTGTCGACCATCCCGGCCACCGTGATCTCCGACTGGCCGACGCCGACGGTCTCGACCAGGACCACGTCGTAGCCCGCCGCCTCGAGGACCAGCATCGCCTGGGTGGTGGCGCGGGCCACCCCGCCCAGGGTGCCGGCCGCGGGCGAGGGGCGGATGTAGGCGTGGGGATCGGTCGACAGGCGCGCCATCCGGGTCTTGTCGCCGAGCACCGAGCCGCCGGTGCGCACCGACGACGGGTCCACCGCCAGCACGCCCACCCGGTGGCCCGCGCCGGTCAGGTGGGTGCCGAGCGTCTCGATGAAGGTGGACTTGCCGACCCCCGGCACGCCGGAGATGCCGACCCGGACGGTGCCCGGTCGGGCCGGCGAGCGCGGTGAGCAGCGCGCGGGCCGCGAGCCGGTGCTCGTCCCGACCGGACTCGACCAGGGTGATCGCCCGGGAGACCGTGGCCCGGTCGCCCGCGCGGATGCCGGCGAGGAGCTCCTCGACGTCGACCGGGCGCGCCATCAGTGCGCGGCGGACAGCTTGTCGAGGAGGTCGAGGGCGGACTCGGCGATGACGGTGCCGGGCAGGAACACCGCGGCCGCACCCATCTCCTTGAGCCGCTCGACGTCGTCGGGCGGGATCACCCCACCGATCACGACCATGATGTCGGCGCGACCGCGGTCGGCCAGCGCCTGCTTGAGCGCGGGCAGCAGGGCCAGGTGCCCGGCGGCCAGCGAGCTGACGCCGACGATGTGCACGTCCGCGTCGACCGCCTGCTGCGCCACCTCCTCGGGCGTGGAGAACAGCGGGCCCACGTCCACGTCGAAGCCGAGGTCGGCGAAGGCGGTGACCACGACCTTCTGGCCGCGGTCGTGCCCGTCCTGGCCCATCTTGGCGACCAGGATCCGCGGCCGGCGGCCCTCCTCGGCCTCGAACGCCTCGGTGGCGGCGAGCACCGCCGCGACCGCGGTGTCGCCATGCCCGGCCATGGACGAGGTGTACACGCCGCTGATCGTACGGATCTCGGCGCGGTGCCGACCCCAGACCTTCTCCATCGCGTCCGACATCTCGCCGACGGTGGCCTTGGCGCGCGCGGCGTCGACGGCGAGCTCGAGCAGGTTGCCGTCGCCCCGCTCGGCGGCGGCGGTGATCGCGTCCAGCGACCTCCGGACGGCGTCGTCGTCGCGCTCCGCGCGCAGCCGCTCCAGCTTGGCGATCTGGGCGCGGTAGACGTCGTCGTTGTCGACCCGGCGCACGTCGAAGCGCGTCCTCGTCGTCGATCCGGTGGGTGTTCACGCCGATGACCGCCTGGGCGCCGGAGTCGATGCGGGCCTGGGTGCGGGCCGCGGCCTCCTCGATACGCATCTTCGGGATGCCCTGCTCGATGGCCCGGGCCATGCCGCCCGCCGCCTCGGCCTCCAGGATGTGCGCCCAGGCGCGCTCGGCGAGGTCGTGCGTGAGCCGCTCGACGTAGTACGAGCCGCCCCACGGGTCGATCGTGTGCGTGGTGCCGGACTCCTGCTGGAGCAGCAGCTGGGTGTTGCGGGCGATCCGCGCCGAGAAGTCGGTCGGCAGCGCGATGGCCTCGTCGAGGGCGTTGGTGTGCAGGGACTGCGTGTGCCCCTGGGTCGCGGCCATCGCCTCGACGCAGGTGCGGGTGACGTTGTTGAACACGTCCTGGGCGGTGAGGGACCAGCCACTGGTCTGGCAGTGGGTGCGCAGGCTGAGCGACTTGGGGTTCCGCGGCTCGAAGTCGTGGATGAGCCGCGCCCACAGCGCCCGGGCCGCGCGCATCTTGGCGACCTCCATGAAGAAGTTCATGCCGATCGCCCAGAAGAAGGACAGCCGCGGCGCGAAGGCGTCGATGTCCAGGCCCGCCGCGAGCCCGGCGCGGACGTACTCCACGCCGTCGGCGAGCGTGTACGCGAGCTCCAGGTCGGCCGTCGCCCCGGCCTCCTGCATGTGGTAGCCGGAGATCGAGATGGAGTTGAAGCGCGGCATCCGCTCGGCGGTGAAGGAGAAGATGTCGCTGATGATCCGCATGCTCGGCTGGGGCGGGTAGATGTAGGTGTTGCGGACCATGAACTCCTTGAGGATGTCGTTCTGGATGGTCCCCGTGAGCTGTTCCGGCTTCACCCCCTGCTCCTCGGCGGCGGCGATGTAGAGCGCCAGCACCGGCAGCACCGCGCCGTTCATGGTCATGCTGACGCTCATCTCGTCGAGCGGGATGCCGTCGAACAGGGTGCGGGCGTCGTAGATCGAGTCGATCGCGACGCCGGCCATGCCGACGTCGCCGCGCACCCGGGGGTGGTCGGAGTCGTAGCCGCGGTGGGTGGCCAGGTCGAAGGCCACGCTGAGGCCCTTCTGCCCGGCGGCCAGGTTGCGCCGGTAGAACGCGTTGGACTCCTCGGCGGTGGAGAACCCGGCGTACTGCCGGATCGTCCACGGCTGGGTGGTGTACATCGTCGGGTACGGCCCGCGCAGGAACGGACTCAGCCCGGGATAGGTGTCCAGCGCGTCGAGGCCGTCGAGGTGCTCGGGGCCGTAGACCGGGAGGATCTCGATCCCCTCCGGGCTCAGCCACGGCTGGTCGGCCAGCCGGTCCGGGACGGTCATCGCAGCGCCTCCCGGGTCCGCCGCAGGAACGCGAGGGTGTCGACGCCGACCGCGCACGAGTCGTCCACGGCCAGGTCCCCCGGCCGGCCCGCGAGGATCACGTGGGTGGCCCCGGCGGCGCGCAGCGCGGCGACCGCCTCGGCGCCGCTCTCGGCGTAGGCGCGGTCGGTGCCGGCCAGGCAGACGACCGGCTGCCCGGCGTACGCCGCGAGCAGGTCGTCGGTGGTGGCCGTCGCGCCGGCCACCTCCACCGCGACCCCGCCGGCGGCGAACAGGTTGGTGGCGAAGGTGGCCCGGGCCGTGTGCGCGGCCACCGGGCCCAGCGTGGCCAGGAAGACCGGGCGGGCAGCGGGGTCGTCACGCATCGCCTCGAAGGCAGCGCCGTAGCCGCGGACCTCGCCCCAGGTGTCGTCGGGCTCGCGCGTCGGCAGCGCCTCGCCGAGGTGCGGGAACTCGCTCAGCCCGGTGAGTGGCCGCCCTCGCCGCGCGATGGCCTCGTCGCGGCGGGCGACGACCGGCGCGATCAGGTCGTCCCAGGTGGCGCCGTCCTCGACCGCACCGACGATGTCCCACGCCGCCAGACAGAGGTCGTGGGTGAGCTTCTCGACCGCGAAGGACCCGCCCGCCGGGTCGGTGACCCGGCCCAGGTGCGACTCCTCGACGAGGACGGCGGAGGTGTTGCGGGCGATCCGGCGGCCGAACGCGTCCGGACGTCCCAGCGGGCTGTCGAACGGCAGCACGGTCACCGCGTCGGCGCCGCCGACGCCTGCCGCGAAGGCGGCCACGGTGGTGCGCAGCATGTTGACCCAGGGGTCGTACCTGCTCATCATCGGCCGGCTGGTGACGACGTGCTGGCGCTGGGTCACCGGGTCGGCGCCGCTGAGGGCGAGCACCCGGCTCCAGAGGCGCCGGGCGGCGCGGAGCTTGCCGATGGTGGGGAACTGCTCGTCGGTGGCGGCGTACCGGAACTCGAGCAGCGCCGCGGCGTCGGCCGCGGCGACCCCCGCCGCCTCCAGGACCCGCAGCACCCGGGCGCCCGTGACCATCGACCACGCGAGCTCCTGGGCGTCCGAGGCGCCGCGCTCGTGCAGCGCGGTGGCGTCGACGACGACACCCAGGACGCCGGCGGCGCGGGCCCGGTCGGCCACGGCCAGCAGCACGTCGTCGGGCGCGGTGCCGGGGACGCCGAGGTTGGTCCCGGGCGCGGGGCTGGTGCCGCCGAGCACGCCGAGGAACGCCTCCGCCGCGGCCAGCGGGTCGTCGGGCGCGTCGAGGACGACCGGCGCGAGGTCGAGGAGCACCCCGTCGAGGACGGTGGCCAGGTCGGAGTCGCCGGGCCGCAGCCAGAGCGAGGAGGCGCCGCCGTCGAGGTCGGCGAGGGCCTCGGCGTTCAGGGTCTCGGCGGGTCCGCCGCCGAGACGGGCCCGGACGTCCCAGGCGCCGGCGCGCGTCGGGCGGCCCTCGGTGTCCAGGCCGCGCAGCAGGTCGGGGGTGCCGAGCGGCGGGACGTCGATGCCGTCGAGGGTCGTCCGGCAGAGCCGGTCCCAGGCCTCCGCGTCGGGGTCGTCCTCGGTCATCCGCCGGGCCTTGCGCAGCACGCCGGCCGCGGCCTTGTCCCAGTCCTCCCGGCGGTGCTCGTCCCCGGGGAGGAGCAGCGCCAGGGAGCCCTGCTCCGGCTGGAGCGCCTCGGGCTCCTCGAGTCCACCCTCGACGGTCATGCTGGGCAGCCTAGGAGCAGGGCGGGGCCGCGGCCACCGAGTGTGATCTTTCGTGCTCGGCCCGGCCGACGGATCCCTTCCCGCGGGGCAGGCATGGTCTAGGGTCACCTCGTCCCTTGGGGACACACCTCTCTCGGGACCTGCTGACCGACGTGTGGGGGACGCCATGGCTGATGCGACCGGGACGGACGCGGACACCAGCTCGCCACCGCCTCCCCCGCGTCCCTTCATCGCCGTGCTGCGCAACCCCAACCTGCGCCGGCTCCAGCTGGCCTTCGCCGGGTCCGCCATCGGTGACTGGGCCTACACCACTGCGGTCGCCGTGTGGGCGTACGGCGAGGGTGGGCGCGCGGTCGGTCGGCATCTGGATGGCCATCCGGTACACGCTGATGGCCGTCACGTCTCCGTTCCTGGCCGCGTTCGCCGACAAGTTCCCGAAGAAGCGCGTGATGATCCTGACGGACCTCGTGCGCGCGGTCGTCGTCACCGCCGCGGCCGTGTGCCTGTGGATGGACACCCCGGCCTGGCCCGTCTACATCCTGGCGACGGTTGCCTCTCTCCTGGGAACGCCGTTCCGCGTGGCCCAGCGGGCGATCATGCCGAGCCTGGCCAACCGTCCTGAGGAGCTCACCGCCGCCAACGGCACGTCCAGCACCATCGAGTCCCTCGCGTTCTTCGTCGGTCCGGCCCTCGCGGCCGTCCTGCTCGGCGTGGTCGCGATCCCCGTCGGTGTTCATGGTGAACGTGGCGTCGTTCGTCTGGTCGATGCTGCTCGTCGCCCGCCTCACGCCGCAGCCGACGCCGCCCCGGGCGGCGGACGACGACGAGGACGACGAGAGCTACCTGCGCGAGATCGCCGCGGGGTTCCGCGAGATCGCCCACAACCGGGGGCTGCGCCTCATCACGTTCGGCACGGCCGTGCAGACGATCGTCGCCGGCGGCTCCGCCGTCTTCGTCCTCGTCATGGCGGACGAGATCCTCGGGATCGGCGCCCGCGGCGTCGGCTTCCTCGACTCGGTGCTGGGCGTCGGCGCGATCGCCGGTGGCGTGCTCGCCATCTCCCGGGCCTCACGGGGTCGGATGGGCAACGACATGGCGATGGGCATCCTGCTCTGGTCGCTGCCGCTGGCGCTGGTGGCGATCTGGCCGACGCCTGCCGCGTGCTTCGCCGCGATGGCTCTCCTGGGGCTGGGCAACCCCCTGGTCGACGTCAACTTCGACACCATCGTCCAGCGCGTGGCCCGGGAATCGGTGATGGGCCGGGTCTTCGGCGCCATGGAGTCGTGCTTCATCGCCACCATGGCCCTGGGTGCGCTCGTCATGCCGTTCGCGATCGACGCGTGGGGGCTGCAGACGGCACTCCTCGTGCTGGCCGGCCCGGTCGTCGCTGGTTGCCCTGCTTCTGATCGCACCGCTTGAGACGACTCGACGCCGAGCTGCACCAGCCCGCCCACCTGGCGCTGTTCCAGGCCATCGACATCTTCGCCCCGCTCCCGCCGGCCGCGGTCGAGTCCCTCGCGCGCAGCGCGTCCATCTTCCACGTGCCCGCCGGCGCGGTCATCGTGCGAGAGGGTGACCTGTCCGACCGCTTCTACATCGTCGAGTCAGGGGCGGGTGCTCGTCACCCAGCACGGCGAGGCGATCCGCCAGGAGGAGCCCGGTGACTACTTCGGCGAGATCGGGCTGTTGCGCGACGTGCCGAGGACGGCCACGGTCACCGCGGTCGAGGACACCGTCCTGCTCTCGGTGGAGCGCGACGAGTTCTTGTCGGTGGTGACCGGCGACACCGAGGCGCGCAGCGCCGCCGAGGGCACCATCACCCGCCGGCTCGGCGGCTGAACGCGGGCTCAGCCGCCGGCGTTGGCGGCGTAGTCGGGCAGCTCCTGGAGCGCCCACCGGTTGCCGTCCGGGTCGGCGAAGCTGACGAAGCGTCCCCAGGCCAGGTCGGCGACGCCCTCCGCCTCGATGCCGCGCTCGCGCAGGTCGGCGTACGTCGCGTCCGCGTCGGCGATCACCGCCTGCAGGTTGTCCAGCGAGCCCGGGGCCATCTCGGTCAGCCCGCGGCCGATCGCGATCGAGCAGGCCGACCCGGGCGGGGTCAGCTGCACGAACCTGATCTCCTCGCTCACGGTCCGGTCGTGGTCGACCACGAACCCGACCCGCTCGTAGAACTCCTTCGCCCGGTCGATGTCGGTCACGGGCACCATCACCAGCTCCAGCTTCATGTCCATGCGGACAGGCTACGAGCAATTGCGGCCACTTCCTGACCGCTTGTCGGGCTCAGGTCTCGGTGCCCTCGCGGGCGCGGAGCAGGTAGGTGCCGTCGCGGACCGAGGCGTACGACGACGCCACGATCCCCTCGAGCACCGCGAGGTCGACGTCGTCGAGGTCCTTGACGTAGAGGCAGCCGACGCCGGTCGTGTGCGGTCCCAGCCGGGCCAGCTCGGACGCGTGCGCCCCGACCCCGTCGGCCAGGTAGATCGTGCTCGCGGCCTTGCGCGGGGCGAAGCCGGCCGCCGGGGCGTCTCCCTCGCGCCCGCTCGCGTAGCGGTAGTGGTACTCCCCGAAGCCGATCACGGTCGCCCACATCCGCGGGTTCTCACCGGTGACGCGGTGCAGGAGCGCCAGCAGCGTCTCCGCGTCGCGGCGGCGCGTCGCGTGGGTCACGCCGTCGAGGTGCCGGCGGACGTCCTCGTCGAGCTCCATGGGTCACCTCTCCCGGCGTCTCACACCTCGGTGCGGCCGTCGTTGTCCTTGTTGCGCAGCCCGATCTTGTTGCCGAGCCACACCAGCGGGTCGTACTTCTTGTCCACCACGCGCTCCTTCATCGGGATGATCGCGTTGTCGGTGATCTTGATGCCCTCCGGGCAGACCTCGGTGCAGCACTTGGTGATGTTGCACATCCCGAGGCCGGCCGCGCCCTGGGCCAGCTCGCGCCGGTCGTGGGTGTCCAGCGGGTGCATGTCCAGCTCGGCGTACCGCAGGAAGAAGCGCGGTCCGGAGAACGCCGGCTTGTTGTCCTCGTGGTCGCGGACCACGTGGCAGACGTTCTGGCAGAGGAAGCACTCGATGCACTTGCGGAACTCCTGGCCCCGCTCGACGTCCATCTGCGCCATCCGGCGCTTGCCGTCCGCATCCCGCGGCGGCAGCTCGGCGTACGGCAGCTCCTTGGCCTTCTCGTAGTTGAAGGACACGTCGGTGACCAGGTCGCGGATGACCGGGAAGGTCCGCATCGGGGTGACCGTGATCGTCTCGGCCTCGTCGAAGTCCGAGAGCCGGGTCATGCAGAGCAGCCGCGGCTTGCCGTTGATCTCGGCGCTGCACGAGCCGCACTTGCCGGCCTTGCAGTTCCACCGGATCGCCAGGTCACCGGCCTGGGTGGCCTGGACGCGGTGCAGCGCGTCGAGCACGACCTCGCCCTCGGACACCTCGACGGTGTAGTCGCCGAGGTCGCCGCCGCTCTGGTCGCCCCGCCAGATGCGCATCTTCAGGTCGTAGCCCATGCCTACTGCCTCACTTGCTCTCGGTCGCGGGAGTCTCGAAGTACTTCTTCAGCTCGTCCGGCATCACCGGCAGGGGCTTCTCGGCCAGGTCCACGCCCGCCCCGTCGGCACTCAGCGTGACCACCAGGTTCTTGGTGCCCCACTCGGCGTCCGGCCCCGGGAAGTCGTCGCGGGTGTGCCCGCCCCGGGACTCCTGCCGGGCCAGGGCGGCCTTGGCGATGGCCTCGCTGACGACCAGCATGTTGCGCAGGTCGAGCGCGAGGTGCCAGCCGGGGTTGTACTGCCGGTGCCCCTCCACGACCATCGTGCTCGCGCGCACCTTGAGCGCCTCGATCGCCTCGAGGGACTCCTCGAGCTCGGGGGCGGTGCGGATGATGCCGACCAGGTCGTTCATGGACTGCTGGAGGTCGGACTGGATGGTGTACGGGTTCTCCCCGCCCTCGACCTCGAACGGCGCCAGCGCACTCTCCTGGGCCGCCTTCACGTCGGCCTCGTCGACCTCGGGCCGACGGTCGCCGACCGAGCGCGTGTACGCCGTGGCCGCCTCCCCGGCCCGCTTGCCGAAGACCAGCAGGTCCCCGAGCGAGTTCCCGCCGAGCCGGTTGGACCCGTGCATGCCGCCGGAGCACTCGCCCACGGCGTACAGGCCGGTGACCGCGCTCTCCTGGGTGTCCGCGTCGACCTCGACGCCGCCCATCACGTAGTGGCAGGTGGGCCCGATCTCCATCGGCTCGGCGGTGATGTCGACGTCGGCCAGCTCCTTGAACTGGTGGTACATCGACGGCAGCCGCTTGCGGATGAACTCCGGGCTGCGCCGCGACGCGATGTCGAGGTAGATGCCGCCGTGCGGGGTGCCGCGGCCGGCCTTGATCTCGGAGTTGATCGCCCGGGCGACCTCGTCGCGCGGGAGCAGCTCAGGAGGACGGCGGTTGTTCTTCTTGTCGTCGTACCACCGGTCGGCCTCCTCGATCGTGTCGGCCGTCTCGCTCTTGAAGAACTCCGGGATGTAGTCGAACATGAACCGCTTGCCCTCGGAGTTCTTGAGCACCCCGCCGTCGCCGCGGACCGACTCGGTCACCAGCAGCCCCTTCACCGAGGGCGGCCACACCATGCCGGTCGGGTGGAACTGGACGAACTCCATGTTGATCAGCGCCGCACCCGCGCGCAGCGCGAGCGCATGGCCGTCGCCGGTGTACTCCCAGGAGTTGGAGGTGACCTTGAAGGACTTGCCGATGCCGCCGGTCGCCAGGATCACCGACGGCGCCTCGAAGACCACGAAGCGACCGGTCTCCCGCCAGTAGCCGAAGGCCCCGGACACCCGGTCGCCGTCCTTCAGGACCTCGGTGACCGTGCACTCCATGAACACGTCGATGCCGAGCTGGACCGCGCGCTGCTGGAGGGTGCGGATCATCTCCAGGCCGGTGCGGTCCCCCACGTGGGCGAGCCGGGCGTACTTGTGACCGCCGAAGTCGCGCTGCGAGATGAGCCCGTCGTCGGTGCGGTCGAAGAGGGCGCCCCAGTCCTCGAGCTCCATCACCCGCTCGGGGGCCTCCTGGGCGTGCAGCTGGGCCATCCGCCAGTTGTTGAGCATCTTCCCGCCACGCATGGTGTCGCGGAAGTGCACCTCCCAGTTGTCCTCCGGCCAGCGGTTGCCCATGGCCGCGGCGATGCCGCCCTCGGCCATCACGGTGTGCGCCTTGCCGAGCAACGACTTGCAGACGATGGCCACCCGGGCGCCGGCGTCCTGCGCGGCGATGGCCGCCCGCAGGCCGGCTCCGCCGGCGCCGACGACGACGACGTCGTACTGGTGCCGCTCCATCCCGCCGCGCTCGCTGCCCGACATCTCGTTGCCGGTCATCGGGTGCCGGGTGTCGCTCAGTCATCAGAAGAACCTCGGATCCTCGATCGTGCCGGTGGCCAGCAGGAAGATGTAGAAGTCCACGAGGGCCACCGAGAACAGGGAGTACCACGCGTACCGCGCGTGGTCGACGTTCAGCCGCGAGACCCAGGTCCACAGCCGGTAGCGGACCGGGTGCTTGGAGAAGTGCCGCAGCCGGCCACCGGTGATGTGGCGGCAGGAGTGGCACGACAGCGTGTAGAGCCAGATGAGGACGACGTTGATCCACATCAGGAGGGTGCCGAGGCCGGCGTGACCCCACTCGTGGTCCTCGTTGCGGAAGGCCAGCACCGCGTCGTAGGTGAGGATGCAGCCGACCACGATCGCGGCGTACCAGAAGTAGCGGTGCACGTTCTGGAGGATCAGCGGGAAGCGGGTCTCGCCGGAGTACTTCGCGTGCGGCTCGGCGACGCCGCAGGCCGGCGGCGAGAGCCAGAAGGCCCGGTAGTAGGCCTTGCGGTAGTAGTAGCAGGTCATCCGGAAGCCCAGCGGGAAGATCAGGATGATCAGCGCCGCCGAGAGCGGGAACCAGTCGAAGGGCTGGCCGAAGTCCGAGGCGCCCTCCACGCAGTCACCGAGGCAGGGCGAGTAGAACGGCGAGAGGTACGGCGAGGAGTAGTAGTCGCGCCCCATGAACGCCCGGATGGTCGCGAAGACGACGAAGCCCGAGAACACCACGAAGGTCAGCAGCGGCGTGAGCCACCAGCGGTCACCTCGGAGGGTCTTCTCCTGGATGCGGGCCCTGCGTGGGCCCGGTCACGCCCGCGTCCGTCGATCTGCCATGAACACCTCCGTGTGGTTCAGGACACAGAGAACCATGCCCGGCGGCGCCTTGATGCGGAAGGTGCCTCCGGGTCTCGCGCGGGTCGATGTGCCATGGATCACATCGCCGGGCGGCCGGCCCCGCGGGGTACGCTCCCCAGCGAGAACGCGGACCTCGGCCGTGGCACTGGCGATCTCTCGGAGAGCGGCTGGAATGACGAGACCCACCATCCTGACCGTCGACGACGACGCGCTGGTGTCGGCCGCGGTGTCGCGCGACCTGCGGGCGCGGTACGGCACCGAGCACCGGATCGTGAAGGCCACCTCGGGCGCCGACGCCCTGGCGCTGCTGGCCGAGCTGGCCCTGCGCGGGCGACCGGTCGCCCTCATCGTCACCGACCAGCGGATGCCGGGGATGACCGGGATCGAGCTGCTCGCGCAGGCGCGCACGCACGCCCCGACCGCGAAGTTCCTGCTGCTGACGGCGTACGCCGACACCGAGGTCGCGATCCAGGCCATCAACGACATCGGCCTCGACCACTACCTGCTCAAGCCCTGGGACCCGCCCGAGGAGCGCCTCTACCCCGTCATCGACGACCTGCTCGGCGACTGGAGGTCGCAGCACCCCGACCACGGCGTCGACGTGCGGGTGGTCGGGCACCGGTGGTCCGAGCGCAGCTACGAGATCAAGACCTTCCTGGCCCGCAACCACGTGCCCTACCGCTGGCACGACGTGGAGAGCGACGACGAGGGACGCCGGCTCGCGGAGCTGGCCGCGGCGACCCCCGACGACCTGCCCCTCGTCCTGGTCCCCGACGCGGAGCCGATGCGGTCGCCCGCGACCCGCGACCTCGCCGACCGCCTGGGCCTGCGCACCCGGCCCGAGCAGCCGCTCTACGACGTCTGCATCGTGGGCGGCGGACCGGCCGGGCTGGCCGCCGCCGTGTACGCCGCGTCCGAGGGGCTGAGCACGGTGGTCGTCGAGCGCGAGGCCCCCGGCGGCCAGGCCGGCACGAGCGCCTCGATCGAGAACTACCTGGGCTTCCCCAAGGGTCTGAGCGGCGCCGACCTCACGCACCGGGCGATCGCGCAGGTGTCCCGCTTCGGGGCCGAGCTGGTGCTCGCCCGCGACGTCGTGGGCTTCGAGCAGCGCGGCCCGGTCCGGGCGGTGCTGCTGGCCGGGTCGGGCGAGATCGAGGCGCGCTCGGTGGTGGTCGCCTCGGGCGTGGCCTACCGCAAGCTGGCGGCCGACGGACTCGCCGACCTCACCGGACGGGGCGTCTACTACGGCGCCGACGCCAGCGACGCGGCGCAGGTCGCGGGGGACGACGTCTACATCGTCGGCGCCGCCAACTCCGCCGGACAGGCGGCCCTCAGCCTGGCCCGGCACGCCAAGCAGGTGGTGATGGTGGTGCGGGCCGCGAGCCTGGACGCGACGATGTCGCGCTACCTGATCGACCGCATCGAGGAGTCGCCCACCATCTCGGTGCGGTTCGAGACCGAGGTCGCCGCGGCACACGGAGACGGCCACCTGCAGTCGCTGACGCTGGCCCACCGGACCGACGGCGGCCGTGACGAGGTGCCGGCCACCTGGCTGTTCGTCTTCATCGGCGCCTCGCCGCACACCGACTGGCTCGGCGGGGAGGTCGCCCGCGACGCCCAGGGCTTCGTGGTGACCGGGTCCGAGGCGAGCGCGGCCGAGGGTGCGGAGTGGCCGCTCGAGCGGCCGCCGTACGTCCTCGAGACCAGCGTGCCGGGCGTGTTCGCCGCCGGTGACGTGCGCCGCGACTCCATGAAGCGGGTCGCCTCCGCCGTCGGCGAGGGCGCCATGGCCGTCCACCTCGTGCACCGCTACCTGGCGACGATCTGACAAGCCCTGACAAGCCCTGAGGAGCCCTGAGGAGCACCGTGGACGACCGGATCCGCAGCCTGCCGATCTTCGACGGCGTCTCCGACACCCAGCTGGACGAGCTCGTGGCCGGCGCCGAGGAGGTGGCGGTCGAGCCCGGCACCGTCGTCTTCACCGAGGGCGACCCCGCGGAGGCCTGGTGGGTGCTCGTCGACGGGGTGCTCGAGCTGTCCCGGCACGTGGGCCGCGAGGACGTCGTGGTCGGTCGCATGGACGTGCCGGGCCGGTGGGCGGGGGGCTTCCGCGCGTGGGACCCGCAGGGCAGCTACCTGGCCTCCGGGCGTTGCGTCGAGCCCGCGCACCTGCTGCGGGTGCCGGCCGAGGTCCTGCGGGACCGGATGAGCGCGTGGTTCCCCCTCGGCGGCCACCTCATCAACGGCCTCTACGGGACCGCCCGCTCGATCGAGTCGACGGCGCGCCAGCGGGACTCCCTGGTCACGCTCGGCACGTTGGCGGCGGGCCTGGCGCACGAGCTGAACAACCCGGCGGCCGCGGCGACCCGGAGCGTGCAGGCCATGGAGGAGGCCTGCGCGTCCCTGGTGGACGCCATCGGCAGGCTCGCCCTGGCCAACCTGTCCGTCGACCAGTTCCTGGAGCTCGAGCGGCTGCGCCGCGAGCTGGTGGCCCGTGAGCCGATCTCCTCGGCGCTCGACCTCTCCGACCGGGAGGAGGAGCTCGCCGACTGGGCCGAGGACTACGGCCTCGAGGGCGCCTGGACCCTCATGCCGCCCCTCGCGGCCCAGGGCGCCGACGTCACCTGGTGCCGCACGGTGGCCGAGCTCCTCCCGCGCCACGCCGTCCAGCCCGGCCTCCAGTGGGTCGCGGGGATGCTGTCGCTGTACGCCGTGCTCGGCGAGGTGCGGGACGCGACGCACCGGATCTCGGAGCTCGTCGGGTCGGTGCGCTCCTACACCCAGATGGACCGCGCGGCGGCCCAGCGGGTGCTGGTCACCGAGGGTCTCGACAACACCCTGGTGATGCTCGGCCACAAGCTGGGCCGCGGCATCGAGGTGGTCAAGGAGTACGACGCGGACCTGCCGCAGGTCGAGGCGTTCCCCGGCGAGCTCAACCAGGTGTGGACCAACCTGATCGACAACGCCATCGACGCGATCGGCGAGCAGGGCCGGCTGCGGGTCTCGGCGCGCGCCGACGGTGACGGGGTCGTCGTCGAGATCGCCGACTCCGGTCCGGGCCTGCCGCCGGAGGTGGCCGCCCGGGCGTTCGACGCGTTCTACACGACCAAGGAGGTCGGCCGGGGCACCGGCCTCGGGCTCGACATCGCCCGGCGGATCGTCGTCGAGCGGCACGGCGGCACGATCGAGATCGACCGCGTCGACGGCGAGACGGTGCTGCGCGTCCGCCTTCCGGCGTGAGCGGCCTCGAAATTGTCACACTGCCCGCGGTCGTCGGCGAGGTGCCCGGCCGAGTAGCGTGCGGGACGTGGCAACGACCAGTCTGGTCCGGGACGGCCGCGCCGTCCGCTCGACCATCGCCCTGAAGATGTTGATGGCCCTCAGCGGGCTGCTGTTCATCGCCTTCGTGCTCGGGCACATGTACGGCAACCTCCATGCGTTCGCGGGTCACGAGGCGTACAACGACTACGCCGAGCACCTGCGGACGATCGGGGAGCCGTTCCTGCCGTACGGCGGCCTGCTCTGGATCCTCCGGGTCGCCCTCATCCTCGCGCTGGCGGTGCACCTCTACGCCGCGTTCACGCTGTGGGCGCGGGCCAAGCGGGCGCGAACCACGCCGTACGTCATGAAGAAGCGGACGGGCGCCACCTGGGCCAGCCTGATGATGCGCTGGGGCGGCGTCACGCTGCTCCTCTTCATCATCTGGCACCTGCTCAACTTCACCGTCGGCAAGGTCAACGTCGAGGGCGGCCCGACGAACGACCCCTACAACCTGCTCGTCGACACCTTCTCCGTCTGGTGGCTCACCCTGATCTACCTCGCCGCGATGGCGATGCTGGGCGCCCACCTGCACCACGGTTTCTGGAGCGCCTTCCAGACCCTCGGGTGGACCGGCACCGCCCGGGCCCGGTCTCTGGCCAAGGCGGTCGGCTTCACCCTTGCGCTGATCATCTCGGTCGGCTTCAGCCTGGTCCCGCTCGCCGTGCTCGCCGGCATCATCGAGAAGTGAGGCGCACCCCATGACCCACACCCCGGACATGCCGGACACCACCCTGACCGGCAACCCGTCACACCACGGCGACCTCGACGGCGAGTACGACGACGCCGCCGGCTACTACACCCCCGGCGACCCGATCCGGGACACCAAGGCCCCGGACGGCCCCCTCGACGAGCGCTGGGGCACCCGGCAGTTCGAGGCCCGGATCGCCAACCCGGCCAACCGTCGCCGGCTCTCCGTGATCGTGGTCGGCACCGGCCTGGCGGGGGCCAGCGCCGCGGCGACGCTCGGCGAGGCGGGCTACGTCGTGAAGTCCTTCTGCTACCAGGACTCCCCCCGGCGCGCGCACTCGATCGCCGCGCAGGGCGGCATCAACGCCGCCAAGAACTACAAGGGCGACGGCGACTCGGTCTACCGGCTCTTCTACGACACCATCAAGGGCGGCGACTACCGCTCGCGGGAGTCCAACGTCTACCGGCTGGCCCAGGTCAGCGTGAACATCATCGACCAGTGCGTCGCCCAGGGCGTGCCCTTCGCGCGTGAGTACGGCGGCCTCCTGGACAACCGCTCCTTCGGCGGCGTGCAGGTGTCGCGCACCTTCTACGCGCGCGGCCAGACCGGCCAGCAGCTGCTCATCGGCGCCTACCAGGCCCTCGAGCGGCAGGTCGCCGCCGGCACCGTGAAGACCTACACCCGCCACGAGATGGTCGAGCTGATCGTCGTCGATGGTCGCGCGCGGGGGATCATCGTGCGCGACATGGTCACCGGCGAGATCGAGACCTACTTCGCCGACGTCGTCGTCCTGGCCAGCGGCGGCTACGGCAACGTCTTCTTCCTCTCCACCAACGCGATGGGCTGCAACGTCACGGCGACCTGGCGGGCGCACCGCAAGGGCGCCCTGATGGCCAACCCCTGCTACACGCAGATCCACCCGACGTGCATCCCGGTCTCCGGCGCCCACCAGTCCAAGCTCACGCTGATGAGCGAGTCGTTGCGCAACGACGGCCGGATCTGGGTGCCGAAGAAGAAGGAGGACTGCGCCAAGGACCCGCGCGAGATCCCCGAGGAGGACCGCGACTACTACCTCGAGCGGATCTACCCGGCGTTCGGCAACCTGGTCCCCCGCGACATCGCGTCCCGCCAGGCCAAGAACATGTGCGACGAGGGCCGCGGCGTCGGCCCCGAGGTGGAGGGCGTCCGGCGTGGCGTCTACCTCGACTTCGCCGAGGCCACCGAGCGGCTGGGCCGCAAGGCCATCGAGAGCAAGTACGGCAACCTCTTCGACATGTACGCCCGGATCACCGGCGAGGACCCGTACACGGTGCCGATGCGCATCTACCCCGCCGTGCACTACGTGATGGGCGGCCTCTGGGTCGACTACGACCTGCAGTCCACGATCCCCGGGCTGTTCGTCACCGGCGAGGCCAACTTCTCCGACCACGGGGCCAACCGGCTCGGCGCGTCCGCGCTGATGCAGGGCCTCGCGGACGGCTACTTCGTGCTGCCGAACACGATCCGCGACTACCTCGCGGACGGGCCGTTCGACCGCGTCGCCGAGGACGACCCGGCGGTGGTCGAGGCGCAGGAGACGGTCAAGGCGCGCATCGAGCACTTCATGACCAACCCGGGCACCCGCTCGGTCGACAGCTACCACCGCGAGCTCGGCAACATCATGTGGGAGTACTGCGGCATGGAGCGGACCGAGGACGGCCTGCGCAAGGCGATCGACCTGATCCGCAGCCTCAAGGACGACTTCCAGCGCAACGTGAAGGTGCTCGGCAGCGCCGAGAGCATGAACCAGTCCCTGGAGAGGGCGGGCCGGGTGGCCGACTTCTTCGAGCTCGGTGAGCTGATGTGCATCGACGCCCTGAACCGGCGCGAGTCGTGCGGCGGCCACTTCCGGGCCGAGTCCCAGACCGAGGAGGGCGAGGCCCTGCGCCACGACGACCACTACGCGTACGTCGCGGCGTGGGAGTGGGCGGGTGAGGGCGAGAGCCCGATCCTGCACAAGGAGGAGCTGACCTACGAGTTCGTCGAGATGAAGCAGAGGTCGTACAAGTGAGCGAAGCGAGAGAGCGCGTCGGTCTGCACCCGTCCACCACCGTCACCGTGCGGTCGAACTGCGAGCGAACCCACTGACATGAATCTCACGCTCAAGATCTGGCGTCAGCCGGACACCGCGACCGCGGGCGCGATGCACACCTACCAGGTGTCCGACATCTCGCCGGACATGTCGTTCCTCGAGATGCTCGACGTGCTCAACGAGGAGCTGCACGCCCGCGACGAGGAGCCCATCGCCTTCGACTCCGACTGCCGCGAGGGCATCTGCGGCATGTGCGGCCTGATGATCAACGGGGACGCCCACGGCCCGGAGGTCACCACGACCTGCCAGCTGCACATGCGGTCCTTCTCCGACGGCGAGACGATCACCATCGAGCCGTGGCGCGCCACGGCGTTCCCCGTCCTCAAGGACCTGTGCGTGGACCGGCGGGCCTTCGACCGGATGATCGCGTCCGGCGGCTACATCTCGGTCAACACCGGAGCCGCTCCGGACGCGCACGCGACCCCGGTGCCGAAGGACAAGGCGGACCGGGCGTTCGACGTCGCCACCTGCATCGGCTGCGGCGCCTGCGTCGCCGCGTGCCCCAACGGCTCGGCCTCGCTCTTCCTCGGCGCCAAGGTGACCCACCTCGGCGAGCTCCCGCAGGGCCAGGCGGAGCGGGACACCCGGGTCGTCAACATGGTCGCCCAGCACGACGCCGAGGGCTTCGGGGGCTGCACCAACATCGGCCAGTGCACGGCGGCGTGCCCGAAGGAGATCCCGCTCGACGTGATCTCCCAGCTCAACAAGGACCTGCGCACCGCGATCAAGCACGGTCACTGACGACCGCTCGGGTCCGGCGTCAGCCGAGCGGGAACTCCCGCGTCGGCTGCCACCCGCGACCCGGGTCGTGGGCGTAGAGGTGGAACCGGTCGGCGTCGAAGATGCACTCGAAGCCGGCCAGCTCGTCGAACGCCCGGTCCATCACCTCGTCGTCGAGGTGGTGGGCCACCGTCACGTGCGGGTGGTACGGGAAGAGCAGCTCCGTCTCGAGCGGACCGCGGCGTACGGCGTCCGCCAGCGCCTCGCACTGCGAGATCCCCTCGGCGACCGTGACGAAGACGACCGGCGAGACCGGGCGGAACGTGCCGGTCCCGCGCAGCCGCATCCGGAACGGTCCGACCTCGGTGGCCGCGCTCCCCAGGTGCCGCTCGATGAACGGCAGCGCCTCGTCCTCGACCGCGACCGGCGGCACCAACGTCACGTGCGTGGGGATCTCCGTGGCGGTGTGGTCGCCGATCGAGGTCCGGTAGTCCTGCAGCTCCTGCCCCCAGGGCTCGGGAATGGCCACGGCGACTCCGATGGTGGGCACCGCAGGACCCTAGCGCGGGGTCGTGGGGAGGAATCCCACCCGGTCGACCACGTCCCGCAGGGTGGCCTCCGCGATCGCGCGGGCCCGCTCGGTGCCGTCGCGGATGATGGCGTCGAGCTGGTCGCGGTCGTCGAGGAGCTCGAGGGTCCGGTTGCGGAACGGCGTCACGAACTCGACCACCGCGTCGGCCAGGTCGCCCTTGAGCTTGCCGTAGCCGCTGCCGCCGTACTGCTCCTCCAGGTCGGACACCGCGGTCCCGGTGAGGGCGGAGAAGATGGTGAGCAGGTTGCTGACGCCGGGCTTCTCCTCGAGGTCGAAGCGGACGTCGGTGCCCGAGTCGGTGACGGCCGAGCGGATCTTCTTGGCCGACACCTTGGGGTCGTCCAGGAGCTCGATGATGCCGGCCGGCGAGGACGCCGACTTCGACATCTTGGCGGTCGGCTCCTGGAGGTCGGTGATCTTCGCGGTCGCCTTGAGGATGTAGGGCTCCGGCAGCCGGAAGGTCTTCTTGTAGCGGTGGTTGAAGCGCTGGGCGAGGTCGCGGGTGAGCTCGAGGTGCTGGCGCTGGTCCTCGCCGACCGGCACGTAGTGGGGCCGGTAGAGCAGGATGTCGGCCGCCTGCAGGATCGGGTAGGTGAACAGCCCGACCGACGCCGCGCCCTCCCCCGCCTTGGCCGACTTGTCCTTGAACTGGGTCATCCGGCGGGCCTCGCCGAAGCCGGTCAGGCACTGGAGCACCCAGGAGAGCTGGGCATGGGCCGGGATCTGGCTCTGCACGAAGATCGCCGACCGCGCCGGGTCGATCCCCATCGCGACGAGCTGGGCCGCCGCGCGCAGGGTGCGCTCGCGCAGGACCTTGGGGTCCTGCTCCAGGGTGATCGCGTGCAGGTCGGCGATGAAGAAGAACGGCTCGTAGTCGGCCTGGAGGTCCACCCACTGCCGGAGCGCGCCGAGGTAGTTGCCGAAGTGGAACGAGTCCGCGGTCGGCTGGATGCCCGACAGCACCCGCGGCCGGCCCGCTCCGGCGCGTCCTCCGACCACCTGGGTCTCGGGCGCGGTGTCGATCCCTGCGATCTGTGCGGACATGCGGAGGATTGTGTCAAAGGAGGTCGGCACGACCTGCAACCGCCCGCCCCGCCCGGGAGTCGTCACACTGGAAGCCGACGAGGACGTGACGGGAGGCCGGTGTGGACGCGACCGGGCGGGTGCGCGAGGTGTACGCCACGTCGTACCGCCGACTCGTCGGGCAGCTCACCGGCGTGACGGGCGACCCGGTCGAGGCCGAGGACGTCGTGATGGAGGCGTTCGCGCGCGCGGTCACGAAGTCCCGGGCGTTCGCGGACGTCGACAACCCCGAGGCCTGGCTGCGCACGGTGGCGGTCAACATCGCCCGCAGCCGGTGGCGTCGGGTGGCCCGGCTCCGGGCGCTCACCCCGCGCCTGGTGGACCGGTCGTCGTACGACGACCTCCCCGCCGACCGGCTCGCCCTGCTGGCCGCCCTGCGCACGCTTCCGACCGGCCAGCGCGAGGCGATCGCCCTGCACCACCTGGCCGACCTGCCCGTGCACGAGGTGGCCACCACGCTCGGCGTCCCCGTCGGCACCGTCAAGGCCTGGCTGTCGCGGGGTCGGGCCCGGCTCGCCGTGCTGCTCGACGTCACCGTGGACCAGGAGGAGGAACGTCATGTCTGACCCCACGCTCACCGCCTTGCGGGCGCTCGCCGAGGACGTGGGCGAGCGCGCGGTGCCGCCGCCGTTCGACGAGGTCACGGCACGAGCACGTCGCCGACGCCGCACCCGTGCGTCGCTGGTCGCCGCGGCGGCCGTGCTGGTCCTGGGCGTCGCCGGCGCGGCGTTGTGGCCCGGCGCGCCCGACCCTTCACCCTCCCCCGCGCCTCCCGCGTCGACGGAGTCGCTGCCCGCGGCGGTCTCGGAGCTCGTCGGGCACGCGAGTGCCGCGCCGTTCGAGATGGCCGGCGGGCTCGACGGCTCGCTCGCGGTGATCTGGCGCGACCTCGTGCACCCGGAGCCGACGTTCGCGCTGGTCGTCCAGGACTCCGACGGCAGCGTCAGCGGGCGGCTGCTCGACGAGCCGCTCGACCTGACGGCGGTTCCCGGCGGCTGGGTCGGGTCGCGCGACGGGCAGCGGGCGTCCTTCGTGCGCCCCGACGGCACGGTCGCGGACCTGCCCGTCGAGTCCACGCAGGCGCGCCCCGGGCCGGCGACTGGGCCGTCCAGCTCTCGGGCCCATCGCTGTTGTGGCAGTCGCGCACCGGCCTGCTCGTGCACCCGGCGCTGGACAGGGCCACGACGCAGTTCCTGGTCACGGACCCGGGCCGGGTCGTCACCTACGATCCCGGCTCGACGCTCCTCGAGACCACGAAGGGGTCGGAGGTCGTGCTCCCGGAGGGCACCCGAGCCGTGGTCCTCGCGGCGTACGGCGGCGACATCGCGGCCGCGGCCCTCGGCGACGCCCCGGACGGTTCGATCCCGACGCTCGAGCTCGTGGTCTCCCACGACCTCGGCGACACCTGGCAGCGCGCCACCGGGATCAGGTCCGCCGGCACGACCTCGATGGTCGTCACGCCTGCCGGCACGACGTTGGCGACTGATGACCACGGTGGCTACACCCGCGTCGACAAGTCCGGCCACGGCGTCGTCACCGAGACCCCGTCGCTCAGCGCACTCACCCTCGCGGGCGACCGGATCGCGGCACTTGAGTACGACGACGGCCCCCGTCTCCTGTGGTCCGACGACGACGGCCGCACCTGGGAACCGGGCACCCTGCCCGGCCGCTGAGCGCTGGCGCGGCAGGCCCGCTACAGCGGCGGGCAGGCGTCCCCTGCAACTCGGATCAGGCGCAGAATGCGAGGGTGCGCGGAATCCGAACGCGGTGGCACGAGGCTCGCAGTGGGCCCGACCTTCCAGGCTGGACCCACGCGAGGTCCTACGCGGGCCTGTCTCCTGCCAACTTCGTGCACCGCGCGCGCCTGGCCCGGCTCCGCGAGCTGCTGCGAGGGCTCAACCTGCCGCAGAGTGGGCTGCTCGTTGATCTGGGCTGTTCCGACGGGTTCGTCATCTCGGAGCTCCGACGTCGTGGGGACCTGTCGTCGGCATGGTGTGCGGCCGGCTACGACGTTGATCGTCGCCTGCTCCGGGCCGCCCGCTGTCGCAACCTGGCCGATGTCAGCTTCCGGTGGATCGACCTCAACGACGCCGGCGCTCACGTGGTCCAGCCCGGGGACCTGGTGATCTGCTTGGAGACGCTGGAGCATGTCGGGAACTACCGGCAGGCGCTCCTGGTCCTGCACAGCTCAGTGAGGCCAGCGGGCTGGATCGTCCTGTCGATGCCGAACGAGGTGGGGTTGGTCGGCCTGGTCAAGTTCCTCGCGCGCCCGCTCCTGCGGCGTCAGGCGTACGGCGACTTCTTCACGAGGACCAGGGACGTGATGAGCTACACGGTGGCGGTGGCGACCCGTGGTGATCTCGAGCGGTTCCGTGCGCCACCTCGCACCATCTGGAGTCCGCATCTGGGTTTCGACCACCGGCAGGTGGTCCATCACATCCGTCGCACCTTCGTGGACACGGGGCTCTGGGAGGTGGAGGAGCAGCAACGTTCGGCTCTCGGCGCCAACCGGTTCCTGGTCGTGCGTCGGGTCGACGATTCGTGCCCCTGAGCCGCTGGAACCCGCAGCGTGCGGTCGCGGTGGGTGGTCTCGACACGGTTGCTGCGCAACCTGCTCGACCGACGAGTTCTCGACCTCCGAGGGCTGCTCGACCGACGAGAGCTGCGCGGATGCGAGGTATTGGGGCGAACAGGAGGATGAGTGGAGGGACTGCAGGACCCACAACCGAAAATCAGGTGACGCCATGTCCGCTATCAACCGTTCCCGTCTCGGTGAACAGCTCCCACGCGAAGTGGGCGGTCGGACTCGCCGGGATCGTCGCCGTGGGTGTCGCCCTGCTCGCGGTCGCCTACGTCGTCGAGGGCTCCGACGTCACCGACAACCCGTGGGTCAGCTTCTCCGCCGCCGTGCTGCTCCTGCTCGCGCTGCTGATGGCGATGCCGGCGTTCGGGATGGCGGTCGCCGCCAAGGTGCAGCGCGAGACGTGGCCGGCCCTGTGGCTGCCCCTCGTGGTGTTCCCGGCCCTCGTCGTGTTCGTCGTCTACGGCCGGTCCCACCTCTGGAACTAGCCGACCCAGGCCTCCGCCGCACGGGTACGACGGTGGAGCGTGGCCGACAGCAGCAGCACCACGAGGCCGGCGAGCGACAGCGCGACACCGACCAGCGCGGGTGACCGGTAGCCGTAGCCGGCAGCGATCACCAGGCCGCCCAGCCAGGCGCCCAGCGCGTTGGCGACGTTCAGCGACGCGTGGTTCATGGCCGCGCCCAGGGTCTGGGCGTCGCCGGCCACCTCCATCAACCGCAGCTGCAGGTTGACCACCAGCACCGAGCCCAGGCTGGTGACCAGGAAGGCCACCGGCAGCGCTCCCCAGCCGGTCGGCGCCAGCAGGGCGTAGAGGAGCAGGGCCGCGGCCATCCCGAGCGAGCCGACGAACAGCGATCGCATGATCGACCACCGGGCGAGCTCACCGGCGAGGTAGGTGCCGGCGACCATCCCGAGCCCGAAGGCGAGCAGGAAGAGCGGGACCGCCGACTCCGGCAACCCGCCCGTCGTGGTGACCGTCTTCGCGATGTAGGTCATCAGGGCGAACATCCCGCCGAAGCCGACCGCACCGATCGCGAGCGTCAGCCACACCTGGGGCTTGGCGAAGGCGGCGAGCTCGCGCCGCCCGCGGGCGTCCTGGTCCCCGGGCACGGCAGGCACGAACGCCAGCGTCAGCGCGACGGTCAGCACCGACAGCGCGGCCGCGAGCAGGAAGACCGCACGCCAGCCGACGTGCTGGCCGAGCCAGGTGGCCGCCGGCACGCCGGCGACGTTGGCGACGGAGAGACCGAGCATCACGCTCGCGACCGCACGCCCCTTGCGGTGGGGCGGCGCCAGGCTCGCGGCGACCAGGGAGGCGACCCCGAAGTAGATCCCGTGCGGCAGCCCGTCCATGAAGCGCAGCACGACGAGCGTCTCGAAGCTGGGCGCGAGCGCACTGGCCGCGTTGAACGTGGCGTACGCCAGCATCAGCGCGACGAGCAGGCCGCGCCGCGGCAGCCGGGCGCCGTAGTAGGCGAGCACGGGAGCCCCGATGACGACGCCGAGCGCGTACGCCGAGATCACGTGGCCGGCCGAGGGGATGGACACCCCGACACCGTCGGCGATCTGGGGCAGCAGCCCCATCGTCACGAACTCGGTCGTGCCGATCGCGAAGCCCCCCATGGCGAGCGCCGCGACCGCCAGCCCGAAGTGCACGGGACGGCGGACGTCGGGCTCGGTGGCCGCGGGGGCGGTGGTGGTCATCGACACTCATCGTCCAACCACGACCCGCCGAAGTCCTATTCCACGAGCCCTCCGACGTCCCCACCGGTCAGAGCGAGGCGAGCGCCTCGTTGAACGTCGCCGACGGACGCATCACCGCGGCCGCCTTCTCGGGGTCGGGCCGGTAGTAGCCGCCGATGTCGGCGGGCGAGCCCTGGACCGCCACCAGCTCCTCGGTGATGGTGCCCTCCTCCGCGCGCAGCCGCTTCGCCAGGTCCGCGAAGTCCGCGGCGATCACGGCGTCGTCGGTCTGCTTGGCGAGCTCCTCGGCCCAGAAGAGCGCGATGTAGAAGTGCGAGCCGCGGTTGTCGATCTGGCCGACCCGGCGGGCCGGCGACCGGTTCTCGTTGAGGAGGGTCTCCGTGGCCCGGTCCAGCGCGGCACCGAGCACCTTCGCCCGGGCGTTGCCGGTGGCCTCGGAGAAGTGCTCGAGGCTCACCGCGAGGGCGAGGAACTCGCCCAGGCTGTCCCAGCGCAGGTAGTTCTCCTTGACCAGCTGCTGCACGTGCTTGGGCGCCGAGCCCCCGGCGCCCGTCTCGAAGAGCCCGCCCCCGTTGATCAGCGGGACGACCGACAGCATCTTGGCGGACGTGCCGAGCTCGAGGATGGGGAACAGGTCGGTGAGGTAGTCGCGCAGCACGTTGCCGGTCACCGAGATGGTGTCCTCGCCCTTGCGGATCCGCTCCAGGGTGAAGGCGATCGCCTCGACCGGCGGCAGGATCCGCAGGTCCAGGCCGTCGGTGTCGTGGTCGGCGAGGTAGGTCTCCACCTTCGCGATCAGGTTGGCGTCGTGGGCGCGGTCGGCGTCCAGCCAGAACACCGCGGGCGTCGCGCTCGCCCGGGCCCGGGTGACGGCGAGCTTGACCCAGTCGCGGATCGGGACGTCCTTGGTCTGGCACATCCGCCAGATGTCCCCGGCGGACACGACCTGCTCGAGCACGACGTCGCCGTTCGTGTCGACGACGCGCACGGTGCCGGTCGTGGCGATCTCGAAGGTCTTGTCGTGGGAGCCGTACTCCTCGGCCGCCTGGGCCATCAGGCCGACGTTGGGCACCGACCCCATGGTGGCCGGGTCGTAGGCTCCGTGCGCGCGGCAGTCGTCGAGGACGACCTGGTAGATCCCGGCGTACGACGAGTCGGGGATCACCGCGAGCGTGTCGGCCTCCTGGCCGTCGGCCCCCCACATGTGTCCGGACGTGCGGATCATCGCCGGCATCGACGCGTCGACGATGACGTCGGACGGCACGTGCAGGTTGGTGATGCCCTTGTCGGAGTCGACCATCGCGAGCGCGGGACCGTCCGCGATGCCCTGCTCGATCGCGGCCTTGATCGCCGGTCCCTCGGGGAGCGACGCGATGCCGGCCAGGATGCCGCCGAGCCCGTCGTTCGGCGAGAGTCCGGCGGCGGCCAACGTCGCGCCGTGCTCGGCGAACACGTCGGGGAGGAAGGCGCGCACGACGTGGCCGAAGATGATCGGGTCGGAGACCTTCATCATGGTGGCCTTGAGGTGCACGGAGAACAGCACGTCGTCGGCCTTCGCCCGGGCGACCTGGGCGGTGAGGAACTCGCGCAGCGACGCGACCCGCATCGCCGTCGCGTCGACGACCTCGCCCGCGAGGACCGGCACCGACTCCCGCAGCACGGTGGTGGTCCCGTCGTCCCCGACCAGCTCGATGCGCAACGAGTCGTCGGCGGCGAGCACCGCGGACTTCTCGTTGTGCCGGAAGTCGTCGGCCGTCATGTGCGCCACGTTGGTCTTCGAGTCCGCGGACCACGCCCCCATCGAGTGCGGGTGCGAGCGCGCGTAGTTCTTCACCGAGAGCGGCGCCCGACGGTCGGAGTTGCCCTCGCGCAGCACCGGGTTGACCGCCGACCCCTTGACGGAGTCGTACGTCGCCCGGATCGCCCGCTCCTCGTCGGTCGCCGGCGCCTCGGGGTAGTCGGGCAGGTCGTAGCCCTGCTCCTGCAGCTCCTTGACGGCCGCCTTGAGCTGCGGGATCGAGGCGCTGACGTTGGGCAGCTTGATGATGTTGGCCTCGCTGCGCTTGGCCAGCTGCCCGAGCTCGGCGAGGGCGTCGTCGAGGCGCTGCGCGTCGGTGAGCCGGTCGGGGAACTTGGCGATGATCCGCCCCGCCAGGGAGATGTCCCGGGTCTCGACGGGCACTCCGGCCTTCGCGGCGTACGCCTGGATGATCGGCAGGAAGGAGTACGTCGCCAGCAGCGGCGCCTCGTCGGTCTGGGTGTAGATGATGGTCGAGTCGCTCACCGTCCGACCGTACTAGGCCTGCGAGCACTAGAGTGATCGTGGCCCCTGGAGTGGGGCCGTCAACCGCTAGGGGGCTACTCGGTCATGACGGACACACCCACAGCTGTACACAAGATCGCCGGCGAGGTGCTCGGGACGTTCGTCCTGGTCTTCTTCGGCTGCGGCGCGGCCCTGATCAGCGGCGGCGACTACGTCGCGACGGCGCTGGCCTTCGGCCTCACCGTCGTGGTGATGGCCTACGCGGTCGGCCGGATCACCGGCGGGCACTTCAACCCCGCCGTGACGCTCGGGGCGGCCCTGGGCGGCCGCCTCCCGTGGCGCGAGGTGGTCCTCTACGTCGGGTCCCAGCTCGTCGGCGCGGTCTCCGCCGGTGTGTGCCTGTGGGTCCTGATGCACGGCTTCCCGGGCTACGACTCGACCACCGACGGCCTGGCCCAGAACTTCTTCGGCGACCAGGGGGCCACCGACTACGCCTGGTGGGCGGCCTTCCTGCTCGAGATGCTGATGACCTTCGTGTTCATCATGATCATCCTCGCGGTGACCGACAGCCGGGTGGAGCACCCGGTGATGGCCCCGCTGGCGATCGGCCTGGCGCTCGCGATGATCCACTTCGCCTCGATCAACGCCACCGGCACCTCGGTCAACCCCGCCCGCTCGATCGGGGTCGGGCTGTTCGCCGGCACCGACGCGATCATCCAGCTCTGGCTGTTCATCCTGGCCCCGCTGCTCGGCGGCGGCCTGGCCGGCCTGCTCTACCCCGTGCTCTTCGGCGGCGACGACCCGGTCCCGGGCTCGGGCCTGCACTTCCCGCGCGCCCCCGCGGCCGGCGTCCCCGGCTACGGCGCCCCGGACCAGTACCAGCAGCAGTGGAACCAGCCCGACGCGCAGCCCACCGTGCAGTACCCCCAGCAGGGGCAGCCGGGTCAGCAGCCGCAGCAGTACGCGCCGCCGCAACAGCAGCAGCAGTACCCGCCCCAGCAGCAGTACGGCGGCTACCAGTACGGCGAGGGCCAGTACCCCCCGCAGCAGCAGCGTACCAGCAGCCCGCCCCGCAGCAGTACCCGCCGCAGCAGTACCCCCCGCAGCAGTACCCCGCAGGGGTACCCGCCGCAGCAGTACCCCCCGCAGCAGGGCGGCTGGGAGCCGCAGGCCGCGCCGCCGCCGCAGACCCAGGAGACGCCGCCGCAGGAGTGGGGCCAGCCCGGGCCCGACGACGAGGACGGCCGGACCCAGGTCCGGCCCCAGGACTCCTGAGCCCTAGCCCGCCTCGAACGACGTGAGCACGACGCGCTCGGTGCCGCCGGTGAGCGTCTCCTCGAGGACCGCTCCGATCCCGGGGGCGTAGTACTTCTTCTCGGCGAGGTCGGGCTCGAGGGGCGTGGTCTCGACGGTCGCGACGACGTCGTCGTACGTCGTGTCCCCGACGACGACCTGGTCGTCGATGGAGAGCACCTCGGCCCGGTCCTCGGCGTTCCCGGGGTCGTACTCCTGCTGGTAGCCGTCGCCCACCCGCGGCCGGGCCAGCATCACCACGCCCGCCTGCGCGCCGTTGACACCCGCCTCCCAGGAGCCCTCGGTGGAGATCTCGTCGCCGTCGTACGACGTGGTGTCCTCGCCGAAGTACCAGACGTTGCCGGCCCGGTCCTGGGCGTACCAGTCGTAGGTGTCCTCCACGAGGGTGCCGTCGGCGTCGACGACCTCGTCGTGCACGACGGTGGTCGTCACCCCGGCCACGACCCGGGTCTGGTCGGTGACGGTCACCGTGATCGTCTCGGCCACGTCGCCGCCCGTGGCCTCGTAGGTCCACGTCGTGCCCGGCACCAGCGGGAGGTAGGGGTTGTCGACCCGGGCCACGAAGTCGGCCGGATCGGGGGTCGGCGTCGGGATCACGAGGCCGTCGACGCCGCCCGGATCGGTGGTGCCGGGAGCCGATCCACAGCCCGCCAGCGCGAGAGCGGCGACCAGCGCCAGCCACCACCTCATGGCTCCAGCATGGCGCAGGGTCCCGCTCGGTCGCCGGGTGACCCGCTGCTAGGTTCGATCACATGAGCGCCACACCACTGAAGGTCGCCGTCACCGGGGCCGCCGGCCAGATCGGCTACAGCCTGCTCTTCCGGCTCGCGAGCGGCTCGCTGCTCGGCGCGGACCGTCCGATCGAGCTGCGGCTCCTCGAGATCGAGCCGGCCCTGAAGTCCCTCGAGGGTGTCGTCATGGAGCTCGACGACTGCGCCTTCTCGACCCTGGCCGGCGTCGAGATCGGCCATGACCCGGCCACGATCTTCGACGGCGTCAGCCTCGCCCTGCTCGTCGGCGCGCGACCGCGCGGGCCCGGCATGGAGCGCGGAGACCTGCTCGAGGCCAACGGCGCGATCTTCACCGCGCAGGGCAAGGCCCTCAACGACGCGGCCGCCGACGACGTCCGGATCGGGGTCACCGGCAACCCGGCGAACACCAACGCCCTCATCGCGATGACCAACGCGCCGGACATCCCGCGCGAGCGCTTCTCGGCCCTGACCCGGCTCGACCACAACCGGGCGATCTCCCAGCTGGCCGCCAAGACCGGCGCCCCGGTCACCGACATCAAGAAGATGACGATCTGGGGCAACCACTCGGCGACGCAGTACCCCGACCTGTTCCACGCCGAGGTGGCGGGTCGCAACGCCGCCGAGGTCGTCGCCGACCAGTCGTGGATCGAGAACGACTTCATCCCCACCGTGGCCAAGCGTGGCGCGGCGATCATCGAGGCACGCGGGTCGTCCTCGGCGGCGTCGGCCGCGTCCGCCACCGTCGACGCCGCCCGCGACTGGCTGCTCGGCTCCCCCGCCGACGACTGGGTCTCGATGGCGGTCGTCTCCGACGGCTCCTACGACGTGCCGGAGGGCCTGATCTCCTCCTTCCCGGTCACCACCTCCGGCGGCGACTGGAGCATCGTCCAGGGTCTCGAGATCGACGACTTCTCCCGGGCCCGCATCGACGCCTCCACGGCGGAGCTGGCCGAGGAGCGCGACGCCGTGAAGGAGCTCGGCCTGATCTAGCCCGGTGGGCCGGGGATCGTCGCGGCGAGGAAGAACAGGGCCGCGCCGGCGCCGCTGAGCATCAACGCGTCCAGCAGCTTCGACCGGACGGCGAGCATCCCGGCGTCCCGGCTGGGCAGGACGAGCCGGACCAGGGAGCCGAAGAGCAGTGCGGCCCCCATCCAGCGGATGCCGGTGCGCCAGTCGCCCCACACGACCAGCCCGAGTCCGGTCAGGCTGACGCCCAGCACCATGAGGTAGAACGCCCCGCCGATCGTCGAGGGGTAGCGCCGCGGCTCGTCCTCGGCGACGTCCTCCTCGACGTGGCCGTCGACCAGGCGCTCCGCGGAGACGGCGGGAACGTCGTCCGGCGGCTCGAGCGGGATGTCGACGGGGTCCAAGGTCAGGCCAGTGCCTTCTCGGCGATGCTCACGATGTTGGACAGCAGCATCGCGCGCGTCATCGGCCCGACGCCCTTCGGGTTCGGGGACACCCAGCCGGCGACCTCCCAGACGTCGTCGGCCACGTCGCCGGCGATCTTGCCGTCGCGACGGGAGACGCCGACGTCGAGGACCGCCGCGCCGGGCTTGACCATGTCCGCCGAGATGATCCCGGGGACCCCGGCGGCGGCCACGACGATGTCGGCGTTGCGCACGTGCGCGGCCAGGTCCCGGGTGCCGGTGTGGCACAGGGTGACGGTGGCGTTCTCCGAGCGCCGGGTCAGCAGCAGGCCGAGCGGGCGGCCGACGGTGAGTCCGCGACCGACGACCACGACCTCGGCGCCGGCGATCGGGACGCCGTGGCGGCGCAACAGCTCGATCGCCCCGACGGGGGTGCACGGCAGCGGGCCGTCCTCGCCGAGCACCAGCTTGCCGAGGTTGGTCGGGTGCAGTCCGTCGACGTCCTTGTCGGGGTCGACGCGGGACAGCAGCGCGAACTCGTCGAGCCCGGTCGGCTGCTGGACCAGGAAGCCCGTGCAGGCCGGATCGGCGTTCAGCTCGTCGATGACCGCCTCGACCTCGGCCTGGGTGGCGGTGGCGGGCAGGTCCCGGCGCAGGGAGGTGATGCCGATGGCGGCGCAGTCCTTGTGCTTGGCCCCGACGTACCAGTGCGACCCCGGGTCGTCGCCGACCAGGACCGTCCCGAGTCCCGGGACGACGCCGCGCTCCCGGAGCGCGGTGACCCGTGCGGTCAGCTCGGCCTTGATGGCTCGGAGGGTGGTCTCGCCGTCCAGGGTCTGCGCCGTCACGGGGGTCATCTTGTCATCACGGTGACCGAGCACACGTGCGGCACCACCACGACATCGGGTATTCTCTTCATTGTGAAGGAAGTTCACCAAAGCGGCGCACCGAGGCAGCCCACGTCGAGGCCCTCGACCGGATCTTCCTGCTCACCACCCTGGTCGACGACGACATGACCCGCGGTCTCGGCGCGCTCGGCCTGACCAAGTCCCGGGTCGGTCCCGTGTGGCTCGTGCACCAGCACGGTCCACGGACCCAGCGCGAGCTCGCCGAGGCGCTCGGCGTGACCCCGCGCAACGTCACGGGCCTGGTGGACGCGCTCGTCGAGACCGGCTTCGTGACCCGCGGGCCGCACCCGACCGACCGGCGGGCGACCCTGGTCAGCCTCACCGCCCACGGCGCCGAGGTCGCGGCCGGCCTGGCCGCGGGGCGGGTCGCCTTCGCCGAAGCGCTGTTCGCGGAGATGTCCGACCGCCGGTTCGCGGCCCTGTCGAGCGGGCTCGAGGCACTGCTCGAGCGGCTGCCCGCCGTGCTGGCCCAGGAGGCGCCATGAGGACGCTGGGGGGCTGGCTGGCCTTCGCCTGGCGCTTCGAGGTGGCGCTCTACCGCAGCCTGGTGCGCTGGGCCACCCGACGGCCCGCGGTGCCTCCCGGGGCCACGGCGGTGCCGTACGTCGGTGCCGTCAGCCTGCTCCTGTGGGTCTTCACGATCGGCTCCGCCGTGGAGCTGGTCGTCCTGCACGTCATCCTCCCGTGGGAGCACGTCCGCCTCGTCGCGGACATCATCGGGATCTGGGGGCTGGTGTGGATGCTCGGTTACACCGCGAGCCACTACGTCTACCCGCACCTGCTCGACGAGACGGGTCTGCGGCTCCGGAGCGGGCACCACCTGGCCGTCGACGTCCCCTGGGACGCGGTGGGCGAGCGACCAGCCGGGAGCGCAGCACGGAGGAGTCCCGCACGCTGCAGTACGACGACGGCGTGCTCTCGGTCGTGACCGGGAGCCGGACCAACGTCGAGCTGCGCCTCACGCGGCCGATCGAGGTGCCGGTGGCGGGCACACCCCGGTCCGTGACCGAGGTGCGGTTCTTCGCCGACGACCCCCGCGACGTCGTGCTGCGCGTGAACCGCGAGGTCAGTGCGCGAAGTGGCGAGTCCCGGTGAGGTACATCGTCACGCCGGCGGCCTGAGCCGCCGCGACCACCTCGTCGTCGCGGACCGAGCCGCCCGGCTGCACGACGGCCCGCACCCCGGCGTCGAGCAGGATCTCGAGGCCGTCGGGGAACGGGAAGAACGCATCCGACGCCGCCACCGACCCGGCAGCCCGGTCGCCCGCCCGCGCGACGGCGAGCCGCGCCGAGTCGACGCGGTTGACCTGACCCATCCCGACCCCGACGGACGCGCCGCCGGCGGCCAGCAGGATGGCGTTGGACTTCACGGACCGGCAGGCGGTCCACGCGAACGCGAGGTCGGCGAGCACCTCGGCGGAGGCCGGCTCGCCGCTGGCGAGCGTCCAGGAGGCCGGGTCGTCACCGGGAGCGTCGACGTGGTCCCGCATCTGGACGAGGATGCCCCCGCTGATCTGCCGCAGCTCGGCCGGCCGGTCGCCGGACGTGTCGTCGCACCGGAGGATGCGGATGTTCTTCTTGCCCTGGAGCACCTCGACGGCGCCGTCCTCGTAGCCCGGCGCCACGATCACCTCGGTGAACACCGCGGCCACCTGGGCGGCCATCGCGACCGAGACCGGCCGGTTGACGGCGATCACGCCGCCGAAGGCGGACACCGGGTCGCACGCGTGCGCCTTGCGGTGCGCCTCGGCCACGTCCTCGCCGACCGCGATCCCGCACGGGTTGGCGTGCTTGATGATCGCCACGCCGGGGCGGTCCAGGTCGCCGACCGCCCGGCGTGCGGCCTCGGTGTCGACGTAGTTGTTGTAGGACATCTCCTTGCCGTGCAGCTGCTCGGCGGACGCGAGCCCACCGGTGCCGTCGGCGTACAACGCCGCCGACTGGTGGGGGTTCTCGCCGTAGCGGAGCACCTCGGACTTCTGCCAGGTGTCCCCCGCGAAGGCCGGCCAGCCGTCCTCGGCGCCGACGTAGGCGGAGGCGAACCAGTTCGCGACGGCGACGTCGTACGCCGCGGTGTGCGCGAACGCCTCGGCGGCGAGGCCCTTGCGGTCCGCGAGGGTGAACCCGCCGGCCGCGACGGCGGCCAGCACGTCGGCGTACCGCGACGGCGAGGTGACGATCGCGACCGAGGGATGGTTCTTGGCCGCGGCCCGGACCATGGACGGCCCGCCGATGTCGATCTGCTCGACGCACTCGTCCGGCGTGGCGCCCGAGGCGACCGTGTCGGCGAACGGGTAGAGGTTCGAGACCACCAGGTCGAACGCCTCGATCCCGAGGTCGGCGAGCTGGTCGCGGTGCGTCGCCAGGCGGCGGTCCGCGAGGATCCCCGCGTGCACCGCCGGGTGCAGGGTCTTGACCCGGCCGTCGAGGCACTCGGGGAAGCCGGTCAGCTCCTCCACGCGGGTGACCGGCACGCCCACGGACTCGATGAGCGCCGCCGAGCCGCCCGTGGACACCACGGCGACGCCGGCCCGGTCGAGCCCGCGGACGAGGTCCTCGAGCCCGGTCTTGTCGTAGACGGAGACGAGGGCCCGCCTGATCGCCACGCGGTCGCTGCTCGTGTCGGGTGAGCTCATGTGCCGATCCGGACCTTCCTGTCGGTGATGGTGAAGCCCTCGCGGGCCATCCGGCCCACGGCGTCGACGAGCATGGCGCGCTCGGCCGCCTTGATCCGGTCGTGCAGCGACTCGACGGTGTCGTCGTCGGCCACCGGCACCGGGGTCTGGGCCACGATCGGACCGGTGTCGATCCCGTCGTCGACCACGAACAGCGTGCAGCCGGTGACCCGGACGCCGTACGCGAGCGCCTCCGCGGGTCCGTGCATGCCGGGGAACGCCGGCGAGAGGGCGGGGTGGGTGTTGAGGGTGCGGCCCGCGTAGCGGCGCAGGAAGTCCGGGCCGACCAGCTTCATGAACCCGGCCAGCACCACCAGGTCGGGGTCGAACGCCGCGACCTTGTCGGCGGTGGCCCGGTCCCAGGCGTCCCGGCTGGTGAAGTCGGCGACCCGGGACACGAAGGTGGGGACCCCGGCCCGGTCGGCCCGGGCCTGACCCTCGGTGCCGTGCCGGTCCGCGCCCACGGCGACCACCCGGGCGCCGAACGACGGGTCCGCGGCCGCGTCGAGGAGCGCCTGGAGGTTGGTGCCGGCGCCGGAGACGAGCACGACGAGCCGTGAGGGGCGGGGCACGGCGGGCAGTCTACGGAGTGCCGACGCCCTCGTCGGCGACGGTCCGCGCGGCACGACGCTGCCACAGCGTCATCGCCAGTCCGCCGACCAGGCCACCGATGCCGAAGGCGGTGACCGCGTGCAGGAGCACGTCCTGGGCGAACGGCGCGACGACCCGCATCCGACCCGGTCCCACGGCGCCGCCGGCGAGCGCGGTGAGCAGGCCGAGGAGGACCCCGGCGCCCATCCCGGCGGCACACCCGCGGAGCGCCCCCTCCTCCCAGCGCAGCGTCGGCCGGCGGCGCTGCGCCCGGGCGACGGCCACGGCGGCCACCAGCGGCCCGAGGGCCACCAGGAGCGCCGTCCACACCGGCGTCGGACCGGTGCCGGGCAGCGCGGCCAGCAGCGGGAAGAGCGGCAGCGGGCCGAGCACCACCGCGCCCGGCGTGACCAGGGTGCCGGCGCCGACGGCGAAGCCGGGGCCGAGGAGGTAGGCGCCGCCGAAGAGCACCGCGTTGGGCAGCAGCAGCAGGCTGAGCAGGGTGTAGAGCACGGCGCCCTGGGCGTCGGTGCCCAGCTGCGAGAGGACGTTGAGGGCGGTCCCGAGGTCGAGCACCAGCGCGGCGAGGACGGTCAGCGCGGAGACCAGCACGAACAGCCGCAGCACCGCCCAGGCGGCCGCCAGGGCGGGCGGCACCCCGGCCGGCAACCGGGACGCCCAGATCGCGGCCCGCCCGGAGCCGACGGCCAGGGCCGGAAGTCCGAGGAAGAGCACCAGCCCCAGGGACCACAGCACGGCTCGCCCCGTCGACGGGGCGGTGGTGGCGGTGGAGGCGAGGGAGGCGGTGACGACCGTGACGACGACGTACCCGGCGGCGAAGAGCGCGGCCGCGGTCGGGACGGTCCAGTCCCGCTCGCCGTCGGCGATCCGGTCGGCATCCGGGCCGTGCCCGGAGATCGCGTCGCCGACGCGGTGCGCGGTGCGCCACACGGTCCACCCGCAGACCAGGGTCAGGCCGAGCGGGACGGCCGTGACGTGCACGCCCTGCACGAGCACGCCCGACCCGTGGGCCATCAGCCAGCCGAGGGCGCCGGTGCGCAGCCCGTCGCGGGGCGCGCCGTGCGCGCCGGCGTCGGTCAGGAACCAGCCGATCATCCCCACGGCCATGCACACGACGAGCGTCGACGCCGCAGCCACGGCCCCGCCGAGCGTGGCCAGGAGCACCAGCGGCCGTTGGTGGCGGCGGTCCGCGGGGGGCCGGTCGGTCGTGGCCGGAGGCGTGACGAGGGCAGTCATGACGGCCTCATCATCACGCGGGGGCTCGCGGCCCCGAGCGGTCCCACGCCGATGTGCGACCCCGGCCCGGCTCCCGTACCGTTGACCTGATGAGGGATCCGGCCGACTTCGACGCGTTCTACAAGGACGCCCGCAGCCGCCTTCTCCTCCAGACCTACGCGTTGACCGGCGACCTGCCGGCGTCGCGGGCCGCGGTGCGCGACGCCTTCGTCGTCGCCTGGCACCACTGGCGCAAGGTCTCCCGGCTCGACGACCCCGAGGCCTCCGTCCGGCCGCAGGCGTGGGCGCACGCCCAGCGCCGGCACACCGCCCGGGTCTGGCACCGCAACAAGAACCTCGACCCCGACGTGAGCGCGACGCTGGACGCGCTGGGCAAGCTGAGCCTGGTCCAGCGGAAGGTGATGCTGCTCACGTTGCTCACCACCGGCTCGCTCGCCGACATCGCCCGCGAGGTCGGCCTCCCGCGCGAGGCCGCCGAGCGCGCCCTGCAGACCGCCACCGCGACGTACGCCCGCCACCGCGGCATCGCGTCCAGCGAGGCGCGCCGCACCCTCGAGCCGTTGCGCGCCCAGGTCGACGACGCGCGGCTGCCGCGGGCGCCGATCATCCGACGGGCCGGGGCCGCGCGTCGGCGTACCCACACCTCGGTGGGCGTGCTGGCGACGGTCGCGGCGCTGGTGGTCAGCGGCGTCCTGGTGACCCAGGGCGGGAACGTCCGGCCCGCGCTCGCCGACGACCAGGGTCCGTCGCGCACGTTCGCCACCCCGAGCCCGGTGGCGGCGCCCCCGGCCGTCCTGTCGGCCGACGACCTGCTCGGTGCGGACCAGGTGACCCGGCTCGCGGCGAAGCGCGACTGGACCGAGGGCCGCACCTCCGACAACTCCTCCGGCACCGGCATGGTGGTGCCGTGCCGCCAGGCGCGGAACGCCGACCCCGGCGGCGGCGAGACCCTGATGCGTCGCTTCAGCGCGACCAAGGAGAAGGGCGAGCCCGCCCTCTCGGCGGTCCAGATCTCCGAGCTCTCGGTCAGCGAGAGCGCCGCGCGGACGACGTTCGACACGGCCGTGAACTGGTACGCCGGGTGCCTCGACCGCCGGATGCAGCTGCTGAGCACGCACCGCGTCGACAAGGTCGGCGACGAGGCGGTCCTGTTCGTGCTCCGCTCGTGGAAGACACCGGTCACCACGCTCGTCGTCGGGATCGCGCGCACCGGCCGGGTGACGACCACCACCGTGAGCCGGACGCCCGGCACCGGCCCGGTCGACCGGGCCGCTCCGACGGCCCTGCTGGCCGCGGCCACGAACGCGCTCTGCGGAGCGCCGGGCGCGGCCACCTGCGCCGGCCCGCCCGCGCTCACCGACATCGCCCCGCTCCCGGCCGGCGACGTGCCCGGCATGCTCACCGAGGTCGACCTGCCGCCCGTCACCCGCGTCGACAAGCCCTGGGTCGGCACCCAGGTCCGCAAGGCGACCGTCAACTACGCCGCCAGCGGCTGCGCCCGGGCCAGCTTCCAGGTGAAGGGCGTCTCCAACGCGCTGACCCGCTCGTTCGTGATCCCCAACGCCAAGCTCCCGACCGAGTTCGGCATCACCGAGACGGTCGGGACCATGGAGCAGGCCAAGGCCCGCGCCTGGGTGACCGCCCTGCGCCAGCGCATCGCCGCGTGCGCCGACAAGCGGCTGGGCACCACGGTCACCCGCACCGTCCACCGGGTCGGCCCCCGTCAGGACATCACCGTCTGGAACCTCACCACCGAGATCTCCGACGAGCGCTCGGTGAGCTACCAGATGGCGGTGCTCCGCAACGGCACGGCCATCTCCCAGATCGGCTTCATCCCCGCCCAGGGCGTCGCGATGGCCCCGGGTGCGTTCGCCGCGCTGGCGGACCGGGCGCTGCTCCGCCTCCAGCGGATGCCGGAACCCTGACCGGACGCAACCGATCGGGCTCCGCGCGTATCCCTCACGACAGACTGTCCGGGACGAGGGGGTGAGCGGGTGGACGAGCGACCGGGAACGGACGTCGAGTCGGCGCGATGGTGTGCCCCAGTCGGCGGCCGCTGGAGCCCAGCTCGACGACCATGACCGCGCGTTCGACGCCGCGATCGACCGCCCGCCCGAGCCCGGCCGGCGGGTCAGAGGGACTCGAGGATCTCCCGCATCAGCTGCGCGGTCTCGGAGGGCGTCTTGCCGACCTTGACCCCGACGGCCTCGAGGGCTTCCTTCTTGGCCTGCGCGGTGCCGGAGGAGCCGGACACGATGGCGCCGGCGTGGCCCATGGTCTTGCCCTCCGGAGCCGTGAAGCCGGCGACGTAGCCGACGACCGGCTTGGTCACGTGGTCCTTGATGTACGCCGCGGCGCGCTCCTCGGCGTCACCGCCGATCTCGCCGATCATCACGATGGCCTTGGTGTCCGGGTCGTCCTCGAAGGCGGCCAGGGCGTCGATGTGCGTGGTGCCGACGATCGGGTCGCCGCCGATGCCGATGGCGGTCGAGAAGCCGAAGTCCCGCAGCTCGTACATCATCTGGTAGGTCAGGGTGCCCGACTTCGACACCAGGCCGACCGGGCCCTTGCCCGCGATGGTGTGCGGCGTGATCCCGGCCAGCGACTCCTCCGGCGTGATGATGCCCGGGCAGTTGGGGCCGATCATCCGGGTGGACCTGCCCTCGAGGTAGGCGAAGACCTCCGCCGTGTCCTGCACCGGCACGCCCTCGGTGATGACCACGAGCAGGCCGATGCCGGCGTCGATGGCCTCCAGGCAGGCGTCCTTGGTGAACGCCGGCGGCACGAAGACGACCGACACGTCGGCGCCGGTCTCGGCCATCGCCTCCTTCACGCTGCCGAACACCGGCAGCTCCTGGCCGCCGAGCTCGACGCTGGTGCCGGCCTTGCGGGCGTTGACGCCGCCCACGATGGTGGAGCCCGCCTCGACCATGAGGGTGGTGTGCTTGGAGCCCATCCCGCCCGTCATGCCCTGGACGATGATCTTCGAGTCCTTGTTGAGGTAGATCGACATCGTTCGCTCTCCGTCTCAGGCGTTCGCCAGCTCGGCGGCCTTGTCGGCCGCGCCGTCCATGGTGTCCACCATCGTCACCAACGGGTGGTTCAGCTCACTGAGGATGCGCCGGCCCTCGTCGACGTTGTTGCCGTCGAGCCGGACGACCAGCGGCTTGGTCGCTTCGCCGCCGAGGATCTCGAGCGCGCCCTTGATGCCGTTCGCCACCTCGTCGCAGGCGGTGATGCCGCCGAAGACGTTGACGAAGACGCTCTTGACCTGCTGGTCGCCGAGGATGATGTGCAGGCCGTCGGCCATCACCTGGGCGTTGGCCCCGCCCCCGATGTCGAGGAAGTTCGCCGGCTTGACGCCGCCGTGCTTCTCGCCGGCGTAGGCGACCACGTCGAGGGTGGACATCACCAGGCCGGCGCCGTTGCCGATGATGCCGACCTGGCCGTCCAGCTTCACGTAGTTGAGGTTCTTGTCCTTGGCGGCCGCCTCGAGCGGGTCCTCCTCCTCGCGGATCACGAACACCGCGTGGTCCTCGTGCCGGAACTCGGCGTTCTCGTCGAGCGAGACCTTGCCGTCGAGCGCCTCGAGCACGTCGCCGGAGAGCCGGGCGAGCGGGTTCACCTCGACCAGCGTGGCGTCCTCCTCGACGAACACCTTCCAGAGCGCCCGCACCAGGGTCACGGCCTGCTCGGCGACCGGCTCGGGGAACTTCGCGTCGGCGACGATCTCGCGGGCCTTGGCCTCGTCGACCCCGGTGCCCGGGTCGATCGGGATCTGCCGGACCGCGTCGGGGTTGGTCTTGGCGACCTCCTCGATCTCCACGCCGCCCTCGACGCTGGCGATGCAGAGGTACTTCCGGTTGGCGCGGTCGAGCAGGAAGGAGAAGTAGTACTCCTCCTCGATGCTGGCGGCCGGCGCGATCAGCACCCGGTTGACGGTCAGGCCCTTGATCTCCATGCCGAGGATCGCCGCGGCGTGCGCCTCGGCCTCGTCGGGGGTCTTGGCGAGCTTGACGCCGCCGGCCTTGCCGCGGCCACCGGCCTTCACCTGAGCCTTGACCACGACGACACCGAGCTCCTCGGCGGCGGCCCTGGCCTCGGCCGGCGTGTGGGCGACGATCCCGAGCGTCACGGGGACGCCGTGCTTGGCGAAGAGCTCCTTCGCCTGAAACTCCATCAGGTCCATGTCCGGCACCTTAGTCGGGGTGGGCCGTCCGAGGCACGGGGGTCCGCGACCGCAAGCAGGGTCAAGGCGCCCGGGGGCACCTGTGGTTAGCGTCGTGGCATGACGAAGGTTCAGTACTACACGGCCGCCAGCCTCGACGGCTTCATCGCCGACCAGCACCACTCGCTGGACTGGCTCTTCGAGGTCCCGCACGGCGACGACGACGGGTCGTGGGACGCCTTCATCGGCGGCGTCGGCCCGATGGTGATGGGCGCGACGACGTACCAGTGGATCCAGGACAGGTACCCCGAGATGCTCGAGGGCCCCGAGCGTTGGCGGGAGTTCTACGACGACCGGCCGTGCTGGGTGTTCACCCATCGCGACCTGCCGCCGCTGCCGGGCGTGGACATCCACTTCGTGTCCGGCGACGTCCGGCCGGCGTACGACGAGATGGCGGCGGTGGCGGACGGCCGCAGCATCTGGGTGGTGGGCGGGGGCGACCTGGTGGGTCAGTTCGACGACGCCGGGCTCCTCGACGAGATCCACGTGCACCTCACGCCGGTGGTGCTCGGCGCCGGCGCCCCGCTGCTGCCGCGGCGGATCACGTCGTCGCGGCTCAGCTTCCGCGAGGTCACCCACGTGGGGCAGCGGCTGAACGTCACGCTGGACGTACGCCGCCCCTAGGCCTCCGCCGCGGAGAAGTGCGCGGCCACCCAGCCGGTGATGTCGTGCGTGGTCGCCCCGGGCGTGAACACCTTGGCGACCCCGATCTCCTCCAGCACCGGGATGTCCTCCTCGGGGATGATCCCGCCACCGAACACCACGATGTCGGACGCCTCCCGCTCGGCCAGCAGGTCGACCAGCTTGCGGAACAGCGTCATGTGCGCCCCGGAGAGCACCGAGAGGCCGATCAGGTCGGCGTCCTCCTGGATCGCGGTCTCCACGATCTGCTCCGGCGTCTGGTGCAGCCCGGTGTAGACGACCTCGTGCCCCGCGTCCCGCAACGCCCGGGCCACGATCTTGGCCCCGCGGTCGTGCCCGTCGAGGCCGGGCTTGCCCACCACGATGCGAATACGGTTGGGTGTCGTCATAGGGGGCAGGCTAGTCCGTCGCGGTTGTGGAGAAACGCCACCCGTGAGGAGACGAGTCGGGCAGAATCGGGAGCAGGCCTCGATTTTCGGGGTCGGTGACCGTTCCGTTACAGTTTGGAAGCGCTCATCTGCCAGGTGCGGGTCTCGGCGCTCCCCCGACCAGCAGAGGACTCTTCATCGATGGGTGACCACCGAGCGGACAGACGCGGCCCGCGTCGCCGTGCAGAGGTGACCCGTACTCCGTCGAAGAAGCCCGCGGCAGCCGTCCCGACCACGGGCAAGCGCCGCGCCTCGCGGCACTCCGCGCCCTCGGGGGGCGGCCTGCTCCGCATCCTGCCGTCCGTGCCGGTCCTGGCCGGGGTCGCCACCGTCGCGATCGCCGCGATCGGCGCCCTCTCGGCCGTCGACACGCCGGTCTCGACGCCGGCCGCCGCCCAGGAGAGCCTCGCCTTCAGGCCCGCGAGCGCCCTGTCCGGCAGCAGCGCCACCTCCACCAACAGCCTCCTGTCCGGCCGCGGCCAGGACGTCAGCCGCGACTCCTCGCGCGACGCGCTCGCCGACGTGGTCAACGAGGACCTGGTCGCCGAGGCCGAGGCCCAGGTCAAGCAGCGCAACGTCGCCCTGGCCCAGTTCGCCAAGAAGGCCGAGGCGCAGGCCGCCAAGATCGCGGAGAACGCCTGGGTCTCGCCCCTGGACAGCTACCACCTGAGCGCCGGCTTCGGTGCCGCGAGCTACCTCTGGTCCCACCTGCACACCGGGCAGGACCTCGGCGCCCCGATCGGGAGCCCGATCCACTCCATCGCCAACGGCGTGGTCACCGAGACCGGCTACGACGGGTCCTACGGCAACAAGACCGTCGTCACCCTCGATGACGGCACCGAGATCTGGTACTGCCACCAGACGTCGTACCTCGTGAGCGTCGGCGACGTGGTCCGGGGCGGCGAGACGATCGGCACCGTGGGCTCGACCGGCAACAGCACCGGCCCGCACCTCCACATCGAGGTCCGCCCCGGCGGCGGCGACCCCGTGGACCCCATGGAGGCCTTCCTCGTGCACGGCATCACGCTGTGAGCTGAGCAGCCGGCAGCGAGGAACGAGCTGGCGGCGTGGGCTCAGCCAGGTCGAGTAGCCGTCGCGACCGAGCCTGCGAGGTCGCGCAACGGCGTATCGAGACCCGTGCGCGCCGACCGCGACGCCTATAGCTTCTCGACCGGCGCGTAGCGCAGCAGCAGCCGCTTGACGCCCTCCGACCCGAAGTCGATCGAGGCGACGGTCTTGTCGGCCACGCCCTCGACGGCCACGACCGTGCCGAGGCCGAACGAGTCGTGCACCACCCGGTCGCCGGGCTCCAGCGAGGGGATCTCGCGGGCCGGCTTGGCCTTGGCCGCGGCGTCGGCACGCAGCGCCGCCGAGGAGAAGTTGCGACGCCCCGCGGCGGTCGGCTGGCCCAGGCCGCCCGAGGCCGCCGGTGACCGGCTCGACCAGTCCGGACGCGCCCAGGAGGTCTGGGCGGCCTCGGTGCGCCGCCAGTCCACGAGGTCGACCGGCAGCTCGCTGAGGAAGCGGGAGGCCGGGTTGTGGGCGGGCGCACCCCAGGCGGAGCGGACCATGGCCCGCGAGACGTAGAGCCGGCGCTGTGCGCGGGTGACGCCGACGTACGCCAGCCGGCGCTCCTCCTCGAGCTCGGGCTGGTCGCCGAGGGAGCGGGAGTGCGGGAAGACGCCGTCCTCGAGCCCGGTGAGGAACACCACCGGGAACTCCAGCCCCTTCGCGGTGTGCAGTGTCATCAGGGTGACCACGCCGGCGTCCTCGCCCTCGGGCGCGTCGGGGATCTGGTCGCTGTCGGCGACGAGCGCGACGCGTTCGAGGAAGTCCCCGAGCCCGGGTGCCACGGTGCCGGCGTCCACGTCGGAGGGGTCGGCGGACGGCCCGGCCACCGGGTCGTCGGAGAACTCCCGGGCCACGGCCACCAGCTCGGCGAGGTTCTCCACCCGGGTGGCGTCCTGCGGGTCGTCGGACTCCTCGAGCTCGGCGAGGTAGCCGGTGCGCTCGAGCACGGACTCCACGATCACGTCGGCCCGCTCCCCCGCGTCGACCATCGACTGGAGCTCCTGGACCAGGCCCACGAAGCCCTGGATCGCGCGCAGGGACCGGGTCGCGAGGCCGGGCGCCTCGTCGGCGCGGGTCAGCGCCTCCCAGAAGGTGATCCGCTCCCGCTCGGCGAGCGCCTGGACGCAGGCCTCCGCCCGGTCACCGATGCCGCGGCGCGGGGTGTTGAGCACCCGGCGCAGCGAGATCTCGTCGGCGGAGTTGACCAGCATCCGCAGGTAGGCGAGCGCGTCCCGGATCTCGCGACGCTCGTAGAAGCGCACCCCGCCGACCACCTTGTAGGGCATGCCGACGCGGATGAACACCTCCTCGAACACTCGCGACTGCGCGTTGGTGCGGTAGAAGACCGCGACGTCGGACGGCTTGGCGTCCTTGGCGTCGGTGAGCCGGTCGATCTCCTCGGAGACGAACCGGGCCTCGTCGTGCTCGTCGTCGGCGACGTAGCCGGTGATGGCGTCACCGTCGCCCGCGTCGGACCAGAGACGCTTCTCCTTGCGGCCGCGGTTGTTGCCGATCACCGCGTTGGCGGCGTTGAGGATGGTCTGGGTGGAGCGGTAGTTCTGCTCCAGCAGGATCGACGTCGCGTCGGGGAAGTCCTTCTCGAAGTCGAGGATGTTGCGGATGTTGGCGCCCCGGAAGGCGTAGATCGACTGGTCGGCGTCCCCGACCACCATCAGCTCGGCGGGCGGCACCCGGTCGCCCGGCGTGCCGTCGACCGGCTCGACCAGCGAGTAGTCCTCCATCGACTCGGCGCAGAGCTGGTGGATGAGGGCGTACTGCGCGTGGTTGGTGTCCTGGTACTCGTCGACGAGCACGTGCCGGAAGCGGCGCCGGTAGGTCTCGCGCACCTCGGGGAACTGCTGGAAGAGGTGCACGGTGAACATGATCAGGTCGTCGAAGTCGAGGGCGTTGGCCTCCCGCAGCCGCCGTTGGTACGACGTGTAGGCCGCGGAGTAGGCCTCCTCGAACTTGTTGCGGGTGTCCTTCGCGGCGTCCTCGGGGTCACGCAGGTCGTTCTTGTGGTCGGAGACCCAGTTGAGCACGGCGTTGGGCTGGTAGCGGCGCGGGTCGAGGTCGAGGTCCTTCACCACCAGCGCCATCAGCCGCTTGGAGTCGGCCGCGTCGTAGATCGAGAAGTTGGACTTGAAGCCGAGCTTGTCGATCTCCTTGCGCAGGATCCGCACGCAGGCGGAGTGGAAGGTGGAGACCCACATGATCCGGGCGCGCTTGCCCGACCAGCGCCTCGACGCGCTCCTTCATCTCGGCGGCGGCCTTGTTGGTGAAGGTGATGGCCAGCACCGACCCGGGATGAGCCTTGCGCTCGGAGATCAGCCAGGCGATCCGCCGGGTCAGCACCCGGGTCTTGCCCGACCCGGCACCGGCCACCACGAGCAGCGGACCGCCCGCGTGCACCACGGCCGCGCGCTGCGGCTCGTTGAGGCCCTCGAGGAGCTCGTCGGCACTGGGACCGCGGCGCTCGGTGCGCTCCGGCTCGGCGAACTCCAGCCCCGGCAGGGGGCTCGCGGCGGGACTGCTCATCTCGGGCTCCACCCTACGTCCCGGCACCCCCGGCGCCGACGGCGCTCAGCCCCGGAGTCGGACCACCACGGGCGCGCTCGAGCCGGGCAGCAGGGTGGCCCGGTCGGCGGGCAGGAGGAGGCGTACGTCGACGCCGGGAGCGAAGCGGTAGGGCCGGGCCAGCAGCACGGGACCGAGGTCGCGGCGCAGCCGGGACATCTCGGCCCGGACCGTCACGACCCGGGTGTCGTCGGCGAACAGGTCGAGGGCGAGCGCGGCGGCCGAGCGGCCGGCGACACCGGCGTCGGCGAGGCTCAGGAGGATCTCGGCGTGCCGCGGGCTCAGCCCGCGGCGCCAGGACGTCGCGGCACCGGTGACGCGGACCTCGGGCGTCCCCGCGAGGTCGATCTCGACGGCGCCGGGCGACGGTGTGTCCCGGTCGTCGTCGAGCCGCAGCAGCCACCCGCCGGGCAGGGCGTCGGCCACGGCCGGGCCGAGCGTCGGCAGCCAGATCCGGCCGACCGCCATGTTGCCGGGCAGCGTCACGCGGCTGGGGGCGGGCAGTCCGGTGGCGGCCACCAGGTGGCCGTCCTGGTCGACGACGAGGGCGGCGCCCCCGACCCGGGCGAGGAGGGGCGCGGCGTGCGCGCGCAGCCGTTCGAGGCCGGCGTGGTGCTGCTCCAGCAGCTCCAGCGAGCAGACCCGCGCGGCCATCTCCACCAGGGCCAGCTCGGCGGGGTGCAGGCCACGGCTCGGACCGCTGACGTCGACGACCCCGAGCGTGCGACCCGTCCAGGGGTCGACGATCGGCGCCGCCGCGCAGCCCCACCGGGTGTGCGACTCCACGAAGTGCTCGGCGCCCTTGATGCTCACCGGGGCACCGAGCACCAGCGCGGTCCCGATCGCGTTGGTGCCGACGTTGCCCTCGGTCCAGGCGGACCCGTCGACGAACCCGAGGTCGTCGGCCATCCGGCGTACGCCGCTGTGGCCGCTGCGCCAGAGGACCCGGCCGTCGTGGTCGGTGACGACCACCAGCTGCCCGGCGTCGACGACCGGACCGAGGAGCTGCACGCAGTCGGGGCACCAAGGGGCCGAGCGCACTGGTGGCGCGCCGGTGCTCGAGGTCCCCGGTGGCCAGCGGGGCGATCTCGGCGCCGCCCACGGGGTCGACCCCGACCGTGGCCACCCGACGCCAGGAGGCGGCGATCTCGGCGCGCACCGGTGCGACCTCGGGGGCGCCCGACAGCACCGCCTCGCGGGCTCGTCGCCGGCCCAGCTCCGCGTGGTCCACGGCCGATGCAACCTCCTGCAACCCTGTCCCCGGCCCTCGGCCGTGGTGTGTGCTGCTCGTCACACAGCGTAGGCGAGGAGGCCAGCATGACCCAGACCCTGGACCGCGAGACCGCCGGCACGGACGGCCCCGAGGCACGTGCCCAGGCATGGCTGAGGGACTTCGAGGACGCCCTGGTGGCGGGCGACGCCGGCCGGGCGGCGTCGATGTTCGCCGCCACCAGCTTCTGGCGCGACCTGGTGTCGTTCACCTGGAACATCACGACCGTCGAGAACCCCGCCGGCGTGCGGGACCTGCTGGAGGAGACCCTCGCGCGCACGGGTCCCCACGACTTCGCCTTCGAGGAGGAGCCGGCCGAGGCGGACGGGGTGACCACCGGCGTGGTTCACGTTCGAGACCGCGGTCGGCCGGGGCCGGGGCCTGCTGCGGCTGGTCGAGGAGGAGGGATCGCTCAAGGCCTGGACGTTCCTGACCACGCTGGTGGAGCTCAAGGGCCACGAGGAGGCCCGCGGCGCGGCCCGACCCAAGGGCGTGGAGCACGGTGCGAACAAGCACCGGACGACGTGGCTGGAGCGCCGGGAGCAGGAGGAGGCCGAGCTCGGCATCTCCGTCCAGCCCTACGTGCTCGTGGTCGGGGGTGGCCAGGGCGGGATCGGCCTCGGCGCCCGGCTGCGCCAGCTCGGTGTCCCCGCGCTCGTCATCGACAAGCACGCCCGGCCCGGCGACCAGTGGCGCGGCCGCTACAAGTCGCTCTGCCTGCACGACCCGGTCTGGTACGACCACCTGCCGTACCTCAAGTTCCCGGACAACTGGCCCGTCTTCGCCCCCAAGGACAAGATCGGCGACTGGCTGGAGTCGTACACGCGGGTGATGGAGATCCCCTACTGGTCCAGCACCGAGGCGAAGTCCGCGTCGTACTCGGAGGAGACCGGCGAGTGGACGGTGCAGGTGGAGCGCGACGGCAAGCCGTTGACGCTGCGCCCGCAGCAGCTGGTGCTCGCCACCGGCATGTCCGGCAAGGCGAACGTGCCCGAGCTGCCCGGCCAGGACGTCTTCACCGGCGACCAGCACCACTCGTCCGCACACCCCGGTCCGGACCCGTACGCCGGGAAGCGTGCGGTGGTCATCGGCAGCAACAACTCCGCGTTCGACATCTGCGGGGCGCTGTGGGAGCACGACGCCGACGTGACGATGGTGCAGCGGTCCTCGACCCACATCGTGAGGAGCGACAGCCTGATGGAGATCGGCCTGGGCGACCTCTACTCGGAGCGGGCCGTCGCCTCGGGCGTGACCACCGAGAAGGCGGACCTGATCTTCGCCTCGGTGCCGTACCGGATCCTGCACGAGTTCCAGATCCCGCTCTACGACCGGATGCGCGAGAAGGACGCCGACTTCTACGATCGTCTCGAGAAGGCCGGCTTCGAGCTGGACTGGGGTGCGGACGGCTCCGGGCTGTTCATGAAGTACCTGCGTCGCGGCTCCGGCTACTACATCGACGTCGGCTCCGCCGAGCTGGTCGCCGACGGACAGGTCAAGCTCGCGCACGGCCAGGTCGACCACCTCACCGAGACGTCGGTGGTGCTCGCCGACGGCACCGAGCTGCCCGCCGACGTCGTCGTCTACGCCACCGGCTACGGCTCGATGAACGGCTGGGCGGCCGACCTGATCAACCAGGAGGTCGCCGACAAGGTCGGCAAGGTGTGGGGCCTCGGCTCCGACACCCCGAAGGACCCCGGGCCGTGGGAGGGCGAGCAGCGCAACATGTGGAAGCCCACCCAGCAGCAGGCCCTGTGGTTCCACGGCGGGAACCTGCACCAGTCCCGCCACTACTCCCAGTTCCTCGCCCTCCAGCTGAAGGCCCGGTCGGTGGGCATCGACACGCCGGTCTACGGGCTGCCGGAGGTGCACCACCTGCGGTGAGGACCGCGGGTCAGCGCTTGCGGCCCGGGCGGACGACGAGCACCGGGCACGGCGCGTAGTGCTGCACGCGCTGCGCCGTGCTGCCGACCAGGACCGTGTCGGTCAGGCCACGGCCGCCGGCCGAGACGACGACCAGACCGGCCCCGGTGAGCTCGGCCTCCTTGAGGATCTCGCTCGCCGGGGAGCCGCTGCGCACCTTGGTCTTCACCTTCGGACCCCAGCCGCGCAGCGCGTCGGCGACGATCCCGACGGCGGCGTTCGCCGCCTCGCGGAAGCTGCCGGTCTCGGTGCCGGCGGCCTTCTTCTCCCGGGGCGACAGGTCGTTGGCGAACGCGACGGAGGCGAGGGGCCGGACCACGGCGACCACCGTGATGCCGGTGACCTTCGCGGGGTCGGCGAACGAGGTGAGGTAGCGGGCGGCCACGAGGGACTCGCGCGACCCGTCGGTGGCGACGACGACGTGCATGTCAGGCCTCCTGCTTGCCGGCCGACTTGCGGGAGCCCACCACCGTCTCGACCAGGAACAGCACGAGACCGACCGCCAGCAGCGCGGCGACCCAGTAGAGGGACGACGGGTCGTCGTACACGACGTAGCCGAGCAGCACGATGTTGCCGACCAGGCCCAACACGAGCAGTGGCGTGTTGGCGCGGTAGGTCTCCTCGTCCTCGTCGTGGCCGCGGAGCTTGAGGCAGGACACGATCACCAGGGCGTAGATGAACAGCAGGAACACCACGGTCACGGTGGCCAGCCGTTCCACCACGTCGATGTCCGCCCCCGCCCTGTTGAGCAGGGTGCCGACGATCAGCAGGCCCGAGACCACGATGAAGCTGAAGCCCAGACCGACGAACGGGCTGCGGCGGGTCGGGTGGATCTTCGCGAACGCGGCGGGGACGACGTCCTCCCGGGCCATGCCGTAGAGGATCCGCGACTGCGTGACCACCGAGACCAGGGTGGTGTTGGTGATCGCGGTCATCGCGATGATCGCGAACACGATCGTCATCACGCCGACGGGGATCGGGATGATGCCGGCCTCCACGACCTCGAGCAGCGCGGCGTCGGAGTCGGCGAGCTGGTCGACGGGCACGGTGAGCGCGGCGCTGATGGCCACCAGGATGTAGATGACACCGGCCGTGAGCATGCCGCCGACGAGGGCGCGCGGGAAGGTCTTCTTCGGGTTGATCGTCTCCTCGGCGACGTTGGCGGCGTTCTCGAAGCCGGTCATCGCGAAGAAGGAGAGGGCGACGCCCGAGATGAGGGCCAGGATCGGGCTGCCCTCGGCGTTGAACTCGGTGAGCACGCCGAAGTCGGCGTCGCCCTCCACGACGTACCAGACCCCGATGATCATCACCACGACCAGGCCGCCGACCTCCACGAAGGTCATCAGCATGTTGGTCACCACCGACTCGGTGATGCCGATGAAGTTGATGATCGTCAGCACCAGCAGGAAGCCGATGGTGATCAGCAGCTCGGGCGGCAGCGACCAGACCTCCTGGAAGTACGCCGCGAAGCCCGAGGCGAGCGACCCGGAGGCGGCGAAGCTCGAGGAGAGGAACGAGATGGTGATCAGGAAGGTCAGCGGCTTGTTGCGGAACGCCTTGTTGACGTAGAGCGCGGCGCCGGCCGCCTGGGGGTACTTCGTCACCAGCTCGGCGTAGGCGAGCCCGGTCAGGGTGGCGATCGTGACGCCGACGGCGAAGGCCAGGAAGAAGGCGCCGCCCACCGCGCCGGCGACGGCGCCGATCAGGACGTAGATGCCCGACCCGAGCACGTCCCCGAGGACGTAGAAGTAGAGGAGCCTGCCGGTGATGGACCTGGTGAGCTCGTCGGGCCGCCCCGCGGCGTCGGCCCGGTCGTCGGTGATGCCGGTGGCTGCCATGTCTCGCACTCATTCCCGGATGTGGAGCGATCTTGGTCGCCCCAACCCAATCCCGGGAGGAACGGCAAAGTCAACGACCGTGCGCTCGGGTGGTACCCGCCTAGGCTGCCGGGCATGAGCGAGCTGGTGCTGCCCGACGGGCGCCGGGCCCAGCTGTGGCTCGGCGGGTCACCCGACGGCCGTCCCGTCTTCTTCCTGCACGGCACCCCCGACTGCCGGTGGGCGGCCCGTCCGGGGAACGACGCCGCACACCGCGCCGGGGTCCGGCTGGTGGCCGTCAACCGGCCGGGCTACGGGCGGTCCGACCCGGCGCCCTCGACGCACTCCTCGGTCGCCGACGACGTCGCGGCCGTGGCGGACGCCCTGGGGATCGGGACCTTCGCCGTGCTGGGCATGTCGCTGGGCGGTCCCTACGCGCTGGCGGTCGCGGCCCGGCACCCGGACCGGGTGACCGCAGCGGTCACCGTCGCCTCCCCGGCGCCCACTCCCCTGCTCGACCCGCCCTGGCTGCGCGACGGCCTGTCGGCGCAGGAGCAGGAGTGGTTCGTCGGGCTCGCGGCAGCGTCGGTCGACGAGGCGATCGCGTCGATGCGCCCGGACTTCGCGGCGTACGTCGCGCAGACGGCCGTCGACGACCCGAGCGACGAGGCGCTGGCGGCCCGCCTCGTCGAGGGGCTGCACCCCGCGGACGTGGCCGCGCTGGCGACGGTGCCGGCCGCCGACCTGGCCGCGGGCGGGCGGGAGTCGCTCGCGGTGCTCGACGGCTACCTCCGCGACGCCGCGCTCACCTTCCGGGAGTGGGACTTCGACGTGGCCGACGTGGCCTGCCCGACCACGCTCTACTACGGCGAGCTCGACCCGCAGCTGTCCCTGCGCAACGGCCGGTGGCTGGCGACCCACGTGCCCGGCTCCCGGCTCGTCGTCGCGGAGGGCACCGCGCACCTCAGCACGCTGCACGCGCGCTGGGACGAGATCTTCGGGTGGCTCAGAGCAGCCGGCGGTCCGACGCCCAGCGGCTGAGCTCGTGGCGTGACGACAGCTGGAGCTTGCGCAGCACGTTGGACATGTGGGTCTCCACCGTCTTGATGGAGATGAACAGCTCCTTGGCCACCTCCTTGTAGGCGTAGCCGCGGGCGATGAGCCGCATCACCTCGCGCTCGCGCTCGGTGAGCCGGTCGAGGTCCTCGTCCACGGCCGCCACGTCGATCGAGCCGGCGAACGCGTCCAGCACGAAGCCGGCCAGCCGCGGTGAGAACACCGCGTCCCCGCCGGCGACCCGGACGATCGCGGACACCAGCTCGGGCCCGGTGATGGTCTTGGTGACGTAGCCGCGGGCCCCGCCGCGGATGGTGCCGATCACGTCCTCGGCGGCGTCGGACACGCTCAGCGCGAGGTACAGCGTGTCCGGCGAGGGCGCCCTCCGCATGACCTCCACCCCTCCGCCGCCGGGCAGGTGCACGTCGAGCAGCACCACGCGGGGCCGCCGGTCGGCGATCACCGCGACGGCGGAGTCGACGTCGGCCGCCTCCGCGAGCACCTCGACCTGACCGGCGCCGACGCCCGTCAGCTCGGCGCGGACACCCGCGCGGAACATCGCGTGGTCGTCGACGATCACGACCGTGACCGGTCCGGTCTCGGCGGGGTTCTCGCTCATCGGGTGCTCTCTCGTTCGTCGGGGACTCGGGGCAGGTGCAGCCGCACCTCGGTGCCGTCGCCGGGTGCGGAGCGGATCTCGGCGGTCCCGCCGTGCCGCTGCATCCGGTCGATGATGCTGTTCTTGACGCCGTACCGGTCGCCGGCCACCGCCGACGGGTCGAAGCCGGCGCCGCGGTCGCGGACGAACACGTCGACCGCCGCGGGCGTGACCTCCGCGTAGACGTCCACCCTGCCGGTGCCGGCGTGCTTGGCGGCGTTGGTGACCGCTTCCCGGGCCGCGTTGACGATCGGCCGGAGCGGCTCGCCGAAGGGACAGTCGCCGACGACGACCACGTCGACCGACGCGCCGTGGCTGTCCTCGACCGAGGCGCCCACGCCGCGCAGCGCGGAGCCGAGGGTGCTCTCGTCGGCCGCCTCGCCGGCGTACAGCCAGGACCGCAGGTCGCGCTCCTGGGAGCGGGCGAGCCGGGCGACCAGCGCGGCGTCACCGGAGTTCTTCTGGATCAGCGCGAGGGTCTGCAGCACGGAGTCGTGCAGGTGGGCGGCCAGGTCGGCCCGCTCCTGGGTGCGGACCCGCTCGGCGCGCTCGGCGGTCAGGTCCGAGGCCAGGCGGTAGATCCACGGGCCGACCACGATCGCCAGGCCGGCGACGCCGAGCAGACCCGCGATCACGACCTCGCGGGCCGAGCCCAGCGAGCCGCTGCGCAGCGAGAACACCAGCAGGGCCACCAGGATCAGCAGGAGCCCGGCACCGACGCGGGCGTAGGACGCCCAGCCGCCGCTGCCGAAGACGGCCTTGACCGGGTTGATCCGGCCGGTGGTGTCGATCCACCGCTCGCGCTGGGCCTCGTCGGCCTGCCGCCACAGCAGCGCGATCCCGGCCATCCCGATGAACAGCGGCCAGAACAGCCCGCCCGCGCCGAGCACCGCCTCCGCCGCGATGACCACGCCGAAGGCGATCGCGCCGAGCGCGATGGCCGGCCCCACGTCGGTGAGCCGGCGGACCCGGCCGGGTCGCTTGCCGGTGCGGGTCGCGCTCTCGAGGCCGGGCGCGTCCTCGAAGAAGCGCGAGTCGGAGGGCAGCACCATCCAGAGGCCGGCGTACAGGGCGATGCCCATGCCGCCGAGGGCCGTGAACAGCACGAACGCGGCGCGCACCCAGACGACCGGCACACCGAGGTGGGTCGCGAGCCCGCGGGCGACCCCGCCGATGATCGGCTCCTGGGTGTCGCGGTAGGCGCGACGCACCACACCGGGGCCCTCGCGGGCGTCGGTGAGGGCGGGGTCGACGGGGGCGGCACTCATCTCGGCCTCCATCGTCACACAGCGGGTGGGGCCTCACCATGAGGCGAAACCCCGACCCGACCCCGAGCCGGAGGCCCGCGTACCCGGTGCGGATCAGGGTCGTCCCCGATACCGCCGAGCCCCCCGACGCAGCAGGCTGGAGCCATGACAAGCACACCGCCCGAAGCACCGCCCACCCCGCCCGTCGGCGGACCCCGCGTGACCCGCGACCAGATCCGCGACCTCGACCGTCTGCAGCGCACGACGGGCAGCCAGAAGTACGTCGCCGGCGTCGCCGGCGGCGTCGCCCGGCACCTCGACATCGACCCCGCGATCGTGCGCGTGCTGTTCGTGGTGCTCACCTTCTTCGGCGGCGCCGGGCTGCTGCTCTACGGCGCCCTGTGGCTGCTGATGCCCGAGGACGACGGCGACCAGGCGATGATCAACCTGGACAAGCGCAGCCTCGGCTTCGTCCTGGTGGCGGTCCTGGGCCTCGCCGCGGTGCTGCTGGTCGGCGACTCGTGGGGCGGCTTCGGGTTCCCCTGGCCGCTGACCATCGCCGGCATCGTGGTGGCCGTCGTGCTGCTGACCCGGGACCGGCGCGCGAGCACCACCCCGGTCCCGCCGCAGCCGTACGCCGGTCCTCCGGTCCCGGAGTACGCCCCGGTCCCCGGGACGGACGAGGAGGCTCCGGCCGAGACGCCGTACGCCTACGCCTACCCGGACCCGACCGCGACCTACCCGACCGCACCCGCCGGCGGCGTGCCGTGGACCCCGCCGGTGCGCGCGCCGAAGCCCCGGGACCCGCGCCGCCGCGGACCCCTGCTGTTCTGGTTCACCGCTGGCGCTGATCGCGCTGGCCGTCGGCATCCTCGGCATGGTCCACGTGTCCGGCGTCGACGTACCCGGCTCGGCGTACCCCGCGCTGGCCCTCGGCATCACCGGCGTGATGCTCGTCGTCGGAGCGTTCTTCGGCCGGGCCGGCGGGTTGATCCTGCTCGGCCTGCTCATCGCCCCGGGCCTGGCGGTCGCGACCGTGGCCGAGAACTACGAGGACGAGACGGTCGTCGAGACCCCCCTGACGGCGGCCGCCGTGCAGCCGCGCTACGAGCTCGGCGCCGGGGAGCTGACCCTGGACCTGACCCACGTGTCCGACATCGAGGCGCTCGACGGCGAGCTGATCTCCGTCGACGGCGGCATCGGCCGCATCGAGATCATCGTCCCGGACGACGTCGACGTCATCGCGAGCGCCTCGGTCGGCGGTCCGGGCGACGTGTCGGTCTTCGGCGACCACGCGGACGGCATCGACCGCAGCATCTCCCGCACCCAGGACGCCCGCGACGAGGTCGCGAGCATCCGGCTCGACGCCGACCTCGGCGTCGGCGAGATCGTCATCAGCACCGAGCGAGGAGTCTTCCGATGAGCACCTACACCGATCCCACCGCCGACGTCACCGACGAGAGCGGCGTCCACCCGGTCAACGTCGGCCACCTGGTCATGGGTCTGGCCTTCCTGGGCCTGGTCGCCGTCTGGGGAGCCGTGCAGACCGACCTGGTCGCCACCGACGACGTCCGCTGGCTGCTCCCGCTGCCGTGGGTGTTCGCCGGTGCGGCGGGCCTGATCGCCCTGGCCTTCGCCGGTCGGCGACCCAAGCAGGTCGAGCGTCCCGCCGAGGAGCTGTGATGAGCCAGCCGTCGTACTCCCCCGCCTCCGCGCCGCGCCGGCTGGTCCGGCGGCGCGAGGACCGGATGCTCGCCGGCGTGTGCGCCGGCGTGGCCGAGCACCTCGGCGTCGACGTGACGCTGGTCCGGATCCTCACGCTGCTCGGCACCCTGCTGGGCTTCGGCAGCCTGCTCGTGGTCTACGTCGTGCTCTGGGTGCTCCTGCCCCTGGAGTGAGTCAGTCGGCGAGGGCGGCGGCGGGGAGCTCGAACCAGCGCAGCGAGTCGAAGTCCTCCGACAGGTGGGCGCGGTCCGAGCAGTCCGGTGGCTCGGCCTCGGCCATGATCCGCCGGGCCTCGGCCATGTAGTCGGCGAGCACCTCGACGGGGGCGGTGGTGTCGTGCCGGACGTAGGTCATGGTCCCGTCCGGGGCGTAGGACACGTCGCGCAGCCGCAGCGGGGGCTCGACCGGTCCCTCGTGATGGCGCCACAGCCCGGTGGTCGGCTCGAACCGGTAGTCGCCGAGCAGCCGCCAACCCTCGCGGGCGACCAGGCGCACCGCCTCGACGATGTAGTCGAAGACCGCGTCGTCGATGAAGTAGTTGAAGTTGACCCGCACCCAGCCGGGCTTGATGCCCTCGCAGCCCGTCGCGATCTGGCGCTCGAACTCGTGGCTGCGCTCGAGGTCGATGTCGAGCAGTCGGTGGCCGTAGGGCCCGGCGCAGGAGCAGCCGCCCCGCGTCTGGATGCCGAAGAGGTCGTTGAGGAGCGCCACCACGTAGTTGTGGTGGAGGTAGTCGCCGCTCGGCGCCCGGACCACGAAGGACACGATCGAGAGCCGGCGCGCGTCGAGGTTGCCGAGGATCTGGATGGCCGGCTCCTCCTGCCAGGCCGCGACCACGCGGGCGAGCTTGTCGGACTCGTGCTCCTCGATCGTCGCGACCCCGACGGCCTCCTTGAGCTGGAAGACCAGTCCGGCGCGGATCGACTCGACGATCCCGGGGGTGCCGCCCTCCTCGCGGTGCTCCACGTCGTCGAGGTAGCGGTGCTCCTCGGGGTTGACGTACATGACCGTGCCGCCACCGGGCACGTCGGGGACGCGGTTGGTGGCCAGGTCCCGGCGGACCACGAGGACGCCCGGCGTGCCCGGCCCGCCGATGAACTTGTGCGGTGACAGGAAGATCGCGTCCTTGTACGCCGCGGGGTCGACGCCGTCGGGGGCGTGCATGTCGATGTCGACGTACGGCGCGCACGCGGCGAAGTCCCAGAAGGACAGGGCGCCGTGCCGGTGCAGCAGGGCGGCGATGCCGAACGTGTCGGACACGATGCCGGTCACGTTGCTGGCCGCCGAGAACGAGCCGATCTTGAGCGGCCGGTCGGCGTACCGCGCGAGCTCGTCGGCCAGCTGGGCCTGGTCGATGTGCCCGTCGGCGTCCTCGCGGATCGTGATGACGTCGGCGATGGACTCGCGCCACGGGAGCTCGTTGGAGTGGTGCTCGAAGGGGCCGATGAAGACCACCGGCCGCTCGGCCGCCGGGATCTGCGCGGTGAGGTGGTAGCGGTCGTCGAGCTCGGCGGGGATGCGCAGGCCGAGGATGCCGATCAGCTTGTCGATGGCCGACGTGGTGCCCGAGCCGGCGAAGATGACCGCCGTGGTCTCGTCGCCGCCCACGTGGTCACGGATGATCCGGCGGGCGTCCTCGCGCAGGCGGGTCGTCTGCAGCCCGGTGCCGCTGGCCTCGGTGTGCGTGTTGGCGTAGCGCGGCAGCACCTCGCACCGGATGAAGTCCTCGATGAAGTCGAGGCTCCGGCCGGAGGCGGTGTAGTCGGCGTAGGTGACCCGGCGCGGGCCGTAGGGTCCGGGCATGACCTGGTCGTCCCCGATGACGGCCGCCCGGATGCGTTCGAGGAGCGGTGAGCTCTGGGCGTCCATGGAGCCACTGTAGGACTCCGGGTTCACGCGTGCGCGAACGCCAATGATGCCTCGGCGAGGGCCGTGTGCAGGCGGTCGATCGCGATCGGCCCGACGCCGTGGAGGCCGGCCACGTGCGCCTCGGTGACGGCGGTCAGGCTCTCCAGCGTGGTGAGCCCCGCGGCGCGCAGCGCGCGGGTCGCGGGAGCGCCGATGGACGGCAACGGCGTGCCGGTCGGACGCGGCGGACGCTTGCGCGGACGGCTGCGGCCGGCGTCCACGACGGCCTCCCCGCGCGGCGCGAGGCGGTAGCCGATGTCGAGGGACTCGGTCAGCCCGAGCTCCTTGAGCTTGCGCACGTCCCGCTTGAAGTCGGCCGTCTCCCGGCCGGCCCGCGCAGCCAGGTCCGGCGCGCGCACCTCGGGGAACCGGTCGACCAGGTCGAGGGTGGCGCGGGTCCACGGGCCGATCGACGAGGCCCGGTCGAGGCGGTCCAGCCGGGTCTGGATCTCGGCCAGCTCGGCGGCCGTGGGCGCGGCGGCGCGCAGGGCGATCCGCGGGTCCGGGCCGGCGTACCTCAGCCCGACGCGGTACGCCGGGCGGTCCGCGCGTCCCGCCAGGGCCTTCAGGAGGGCCTCGCGCGAGGCCGCGCCCGCTCGGTGGGCGTCCTCGTCGGTGATCGCGTCGACGTCGACCTCGTCGACCGAGGTCACCTCGAGCAGCCCGACCGCGGTGCGCATCTTGGTGCCGACCACCACCCGAGGTCGGTCCCAGCGCCGGAAGGCGAGATCGATCTCTCCGGCCTTGATCGCGGACAGCTCGACGGGACGGATCATCACCCCGTCATTGTGGGCCATCTCGCGTCGATAACGATTGGTGTCACGGGCCTGCCGATCCGTACCGTGGGCTGAGTGCGCCAGCTGCCCTTCGACCACCCCGGAACGGCCGATCACCGGTCCCCGGGGCGCTACCTGTGGTGGATGGCCAAGGGACAGTGGCGGACCCTTCTCGGCGGGATGGCCTTCGGCATCGCCTGGATGAGCTGTCAGGCCGTGATGCCCGCGGTCATCGGTCTCGCGATCGACCGCGGCGTCGCGGCCAAGGACAGCCAGCAGCTGCTCCTGTGGTCCGGCGTGATGCTGGCGATCGGCGTCGTGCAGGCCGTCACCGGCATCATGCGGCACCGGTTCGCCGTGACCAACTGGCTCACCGCGGCCTACCGCACCGTGCAGCTGGTGGGCCGGCACGCGGTCCACCTCGGCGGGACGTTGCCCCGCAAGGTCTCCACCGGCGAGGTCGTCGCCATCGGCACGTCCGACCTGTCCCACATCGGCAACGTCATGGACGTGACCGCGCGCTTCGCCGGCGCCATCGTGTCCTTCCTGCTGGTCTCGGTGATCCTGCTCAGCACGTCGGTCACCCTCGGGCTGGTCGTGCTCATCGGGGTGCCGGTGATGATGCTCCTCGTCGGCCCGCTGCTGCGCCCGCTCCAGGAGCGCAGCGCCCACCAGCGGCACCTGATGGGCGACCTCTCCAACACCGCCTCCGACATCGTCGGCGGCCTGCGGGTGCTGCGCGGCATCGGTGGCGAGCAGGTCTTCCTCGACCGCTACCGCCGCGAGTCCCAGGACACCCGGCGCGCCGGCGTCGCCGTGGCGCGGGTCCAGTCGCTGCTGGACGCCCTCCAGGTCCTGCTGCCCGGGTTCTTCGTGGTGGTGATCGTCTGGCTGGGCGCCCGCGCCGCCGTGGGCGGCAGCATCACCGCCGGTGAGCTGGTCGCGTTCTACGGCTACTCGGCCTTCTTGATGATCCCGCTGCGGACCGTCACCGAGTACGCCAACAAGCTCATCCGCGGCCGCGTCTCCGCGCGCCGGGTCTGCACCGTGCTCGCGCTCACCCCCGACGTGGTCGACCCGGCGACGGTGGCGCCGTCGCCGCCCGTCGGCTCCGACCTGTACGACGTCCGCACCGGCCTGCGGGTCCGCGCCGGCACCCTGCTGGCCGTCGTCGCCGACCAGCCCGACGACTCCGCCGCCCTCGCCGACCGGCTCGGCCTCGCCGGCGGGTCCCCCGACGACGACGTGCGCCTCGGCGGGGTCCCGCTGACCCAGCTGCGTCGGCGCGAGGTCCGCGACCGCATCGTCGTCTCCGACACCGGCGCCACCCTCTTCTCGGGCCGGCTGGCCGACCGGCTCGACGTCGGCGGACGCGGCGGTCTGGACGACGCCCTCGCGACGGCCTCGGCCGACGACATCCTGGACGGGCTGCCCGACGGCCTCGAGACCGAGGTGGCCGAGCGCGGCCGCTCGTTCTCCGGCGGCCAGCGCCAGCGGCTGGTGCTCGCCCGCGCGCTCACCGCGGACCCCGAGATCCTGGTCCTGGTCGAGCCCACGTCCGCGGTCGACGCGCACACCGAGGCCCGCATCGCCGAACGCCTCCGCGCCCACCGCACCGGCCGGACCACGGTGGTCACGACCTCCAGCCCGCTGATGCTGGACGCCGTGGACGAGGTGGCCTACCTCTCCGGCGGGCGCATCGTGGCGCTCGGCACCCACGCCGACCTGCTCGCCTCCGCCCCGGCGTACCGCGCCGTCGTCACCCGCGAGTCGGGCGTCGAGGAGGTGGCGGTCCATGACTACCCCACCACGCTGCTCGCTCCGCTCGCACCGCGTCGGGGACCCCGCATGAGCACCGCACTGCCCGTCGCGGACGGCCGGTCCGTCCGCCGCTACGCCCTCGAGATCGCTCGCCGGCACCCCCGGATGCTCTGGTCCGCCCTGGCCCTCCACGTGCTGGCCACGCTGTCGGCCCTGGCGGCACCGGCGCTGCTGGGCGACCTCGTGGAGTCGGTCCAGGAGGGCACCACGGTCGCGCACGTCGACAAGATCGTGCTGGCGCTGGCCGGCTTCCTGCTGCTGGCGACGGTGCTCACCCGCTACGCGCGCTACGTCTCGCAGACCCTCGGCGAGCAGGTGCTCGCCGAGCTGCGCGAGGACTTCGTCGGCAACGCCCTGGCCCTGCCGGTGGGCGTGGTCGAGTCGGCCGGCTCCGGCGACCTGCTGACCCGCACGTCCCGCGACGTCGACCAGCTCGGCTGGTCGGTGCGGTGGGCGCTGCCCGAGTGGACGATCGCCCTGATCACCGCCGTCCTCACCTTCGTCGCCGCCCTCTGGGTCGGCTGGTGGGTCGCGCTGCCGTGCCTGCTCGGCGTGCCGCCGCTGGTGTTCGGGCTGCGGTGGTACCTCGCCCGCGCCAAGGACGGCTACCTGCGCGAGAGCGCGTCGTACTCCCACATCAACGCGACCCTCACCGAGACCGTCGAGGGCGCCCGCACCGTGGAGACACTCGGCCTCGAGGACGAGCAGGTGCGCCGGCTCGACGGCGACGTCTCGAAGTCCTACGACGCGGAGCGCTACACGCTCTACCTGCGCACCGTGTTCTTCCCCAGCATGGAGCTGGCCTACCTGATCCCCACCGTGCTCACCCTGCTGTTCGGCGGCTGGCTCTACACCCAGGGGCAGGTGTCGCTGGGCGAGGTCACCGCCGCGACGCTCTACGTGCAGATGCTGATCGACCCGGTCGACCGGGTGGTCGCCATCCTCGACGAGCTCCAGATGGGCGCGGCCTCCCTCGCCCGGCTGCTCGGAGTCGCCCAGGTGCCCGACGACCGCGAGGTCTCCGGTGCGGTGCCGCGCGACGAGAAGCTCGACGCCACCGACGTCCGCTTCTCCTACGTCGACGGCCGCGACGTGCTGCACGGCGTGGACCTCGACGTCGGGGTCGGCGAACGCATCGCGATGGTCGGACCCTCGGGCGCCGGCAAGTCCACGCTCGGCCGGCTGCTGGCCGGCATCCACCCGCCCCGCACGGGCGCGGTGACCGTGGGCGGCGTCGGCCTGGTCGAGCTGCCCCTCGACGACCTGCGCGGGCACGTGGCCCTGGTGACGCAGGAGCACCACGTCTTCGTCGGCACCATCCGGGAGAACCTCGCCCTCGCGATCCCGCCCGGCGGGGACTCCGGCGACGAGGCCATCCGGGCCGCGCTCGACGCCGTCGACGCCCTCGTCTGGGTGGAGCTCCTGCCCGAGGGCCTGGACACGGTCGTGGGCTCGGGCGGCCGCACCCTCACCGCGGCGCAGGCCCAACAGGTGGCGCTGGCCCGGCTGGTGCTCGCCGACCCGCACACGCTGGTGCTCGACGAGGCGACCTCCCTCATCGACCCGCGCGCGGCCCGGCACCTGGAGCGGTCGCTGGCCGTGGTCCTCGAGGGTCGCACCGTGATCGCGATCGCGCACCGGCTCTTCTCCGCCCACGACGCCGACCGGGTGGCGGTCGTCGAGGACGGCGTCATCTCGGAGTTCGGGTCGCACGACGACCTGGTCGCCGCCGACGGCTCGTACGCCGCCCTCTGGCGCTCGTGGAACGGCCAGTCCTCGCGCGACTGACCGGTCGGCTAGCGTCGTCTGCATGAGCGACTCGGTCGACGTGGTCTCCCGCTGGCACGCTGCGGTCAACGCCGGTGACATCGCGGCAGCCCTGGCCCTGTGCACGATCGACGTCGCGGTCGGGGGACCGCGCGGCGACGGGCACGGACACGACCTGATGCGCGCCTGGCTGCAGCGCTCCGGGATCTCGCTGGAGCCCCAGGACGAGCTGGTCGAGCGCGACGGCCGGATCGTCGTGCACGAGCGGGCGCTGTGGCGCACCACCACCGACGCCCCGGCCCAGGCGCCGACGGACGCGCCGGCCGACACCTGGGCCGTGTTCGAGGTTCGCGACGGGCTCGTCGACGCGGTCCGTCGCTACGAGACCGCTGCCGACGTCCCACGCTGAGGACTCACACGCGCGGGTCCTCCGGCGGGTGGTCCGCGCGCGAGGCGTGCACCCGCGCGTGGGCGATCGCCTCCGGCGTGGTCGCGAACAGGTGTCGTTCGTGGGCGAGGCGCTCCTGCACCCCGAGCTCGCGGAGCACCTGCTCGTGCAGCGGCTGGACCCCCGACAGCAGGACCGTGATGCCGCGGCCCTCGAGCCGGCGGATGGTGTCGGCGAGCACGCTGGCGCCGGTCGCGTCGATGGTGGTGACCCGGGACATCCGGAGCACCACGACCCGCACGTTGCTGACCTCGGCGAGCTCCAGCAGGAAGTCGTGGGCGGCCGCGAAGAACAACGGTCCGTCGAGCCGGTAGGCCACGATGTGCTCGTCCAGCAGCGACCGCTCCTCCCCGGCGTGGTCGGTGTCGTCGAGCGGGATCTCCTCGAGGCGGGCGGACCGCGCGGTCTGCTGCAGGGCGAAGAACCCCGCAACCACCAGGCCGATGAGCACCGCGGTGACCAGGTCGAAGACGATCGTCGCCGACCGCGGTGACGGCCAGCACCGCGGCGTCCCCGCGCGTCGAGCGCAGCAGGGCGCCGAGGCTGGAGACCTTCACCATCTGCACCGCGGTCGCGATGAGCACCCCGGCGAGCGCGACCAGCGGGATCTCCCCGACCCAGCGGGCCGCCAGCAGCACCACGACCAGCAGCACCACGGCGTGCACGACGGCGGCCAGCCGGGAGGACGCGCCGGAGCGGACGTTCACCGCGGTGCGGGCGATCGCTGCGGTGGCCGGGATCCCGCCGAACAGCGGCGCGCCCAGGTTGGCGAGGCCCTGCCCGACCAGCTCCCGGTCCGAGTCGTGCCGACCGCCCACACTCATCCCGTCGGCGACGGTGGCGGACAGCAGGCTCTCGAGCGCGGCCAGCGCGGCGACCGCGATCGCCGGCAGCACGCAGCGAGCCAGGTCGCCGAGCGGCACGCTCGGCAACGACGGGAGCGGCAGCCCCGAGGGGAGGTGCCCGATGGTCGCCAGCCCCAGGTCGAGGACGGCGTTGCCGACGGTCACCAGCACCACGGCCACCAGCGAGCCGGGGAGCGTGGGTCGGCCGCGGGCCAGCAGCAGCACGACCGCCACCACCGCGACGGTCACGGCGAGCGGAGCCCACGCCGGCGCGCCCGACCAGGTCCGGACCGCCTCGAACGCCAGCGACCAGCACCTTGTCAGCCTGCACCTCGACGCCCAGGGCGGCCGGCACCTGCTGCAGCGCGATGATCACCGCGATGCCGACCGTGAAGCCCTCGACCACCGGGATCGGCACGTAGCGGATGAAGCGCCCGGCGCCGGCGTACCCCAGCCCGACCAGGAGGAGGCCGGCCATCAGCCCGACGACGAGGACGCCGTCCGCGCCGTGGGTGGCGATGATCGGCACCAGCACGACGGTCATCGCCCCGGTCGGCCCGCTCACCTGCACCCGGCTGCCGCCGAAGACCGCCGCCAGCACGCCCGCGACGATCGCGGTCACCAGACCGGCGCCCGCCCCCAGCCCCGAGCTGACCCCGAAGCCGAGCGCGAGCGGCAGCGCGACCAGCCCGACCAGCAGGCCCGCGCGTCAGGTCGCTCGTCGGCCGCACGTGCGACCAGTCCGCGCGCCGCGGCGCCAGCGCCCGCACCCGGCTCCAGGCGCGCCGTGCGGCGCCCGGCGCCGCCGGCTCGGTGACGATGCTCACCGGTGGGCGCCGGGCGTCAGCTCGGCCTCGAGCTCGCCCTGCGACGCGATGATCCCGGACAGGATGCTGCGGGCCGCCAGGAGCAGGTCGCGGACCTCCGGGACGCTGACGGAGTAGACGACCTCGCCACCGCGCCGGTGGGAGACCACGAGCGAGGTACGTCGCAGGACGGCGAGCTGCTGGGAGAGGTTGCTCGGCTCGATCTCGATCCGCTCGAGCAGCTCGTGCACCGCGTGGTCGCGCTCGGACAGGAGCTCCAGGATGCGGATCCGCGCGGGGTGCCCGAGCGTCTTGAAGAACTCGGCTTTGGCTTGGTACAGGGGGACGCTCATGACCTACCTGTCGACGGAGACCTGAAGACTACACGAGTTTCACAAGTCTTCATGTCTGACCTTGCGACCGTGACAGTTCCGGTGTCACAGTGGCCCGCATGAAGCTCTCCACCCCGTTGATGTACGCCGGCAACCCGCGCGAGGCCGCCGACCAGGTGGCCGCCCTGGAGAAGGCGGGGCTCGACACCGTCTGGGTGGCCGAGGCCTACGGCTTCGACTCCCCCACGCTGATGGGCTACCTCGCCGCGAAGACCGAGACGATCGAGATCGGCTCGGCGATCCTCAACATCTACTCCCGCACGCCGAGCGCGCTGCTGCAGACCGCCGCCGGCCTCGACAACGTCAGCGGCGGCCGGGCGATCATCGGGCTCGGGGCGTCCGGGCCGCAGGTGATCGAGGGCTTCCACGGGGTCGCCTACGACAAGCCGCTGGGGCGCACCAAGGAGATCATCGACCTGATCCGCCGCGGCCTGCGTCGCGAGACGCTCACCCACGACGGCCTGTTCACGCTGCCGCTCCCGGCCGGCCAGGGCACCGGCCTCGGCAAGCCGCTGAAGCTGCTGACCAGGCCGGAGCGCAACAACGTCCCGCTCTACATCGCCGCTCTCGGCCCCAAGAGCGTGCAGGGCGCGGCGGAGTACGCCGACGGCTGGCTGCCCTTCCTCTTCATGCCCGAGCGCGCCCGCCAGGTCTGGGGCGACGCGCTGGACGCCGGCACGGCCAAGCGCCAGGAGGGACTGGCCCCCCTGGAGATCTCCGCGGGCGGCATGGTCGCCATCGGCGAGGGCCCGGAGACCAAGGCCCTGCTCGACTTCGCCCGCCCGCTCTACGCCCTCTACGTGGGCGGCATGGGAGCGCGCGGCAAGAACTTCTACAACGACCTCGCCTGCCAGTACGGCTTCGAGAAGGAGGCCAAGGAGATCCAGGACCTCTACCTCGGCGGCAACAAGCGGGACGCCGAGGCCAAGGTCCCGATCGAGTGGCTGGAGGCGGGCAACCTCGTCGGTCCGGCGTCGTACGTCCAGGAGCGCATCGCCGCCTTCCGGGAGGCGGGGGTGACCAACCTCCAGCTGAGCCCCGCCTCCGACGACCCGGCCGCCACGATCCGCCAGGTCAAGGAATGGGTCTCGTAGCCGCATGGAGCGCGTGAGGCTGGGCTGGCCGGGCAGGTTCGCCAACCTGCGCCGCATCCGGTCTCTCGACCCGGCCGCCGACTTCGAGGAGATCGTCCGGCTGACGTCGCGCGAGGAGTTCCCCTGGGACTACACCCAGGGCACCGGGATCGCCTTCATGCGCGACTACGGCGTGCCCTCGATCGCCGCGCTCCTCGACCGCACCCGGGAGTTCGAGGACCACGGGGTCAAGAGGTACGACGACACCCTGCTCATCGGCGACGAGGCCGTCGTCGACGGCATCGAGTCTCCGCGCGGGCACGCCGCTCTCCGCCGGCTCAACCGGATCCACGGCCACTACGACATCCCCGAGCACGAGTTCCACTACGTCCTCGCCACCACCATCGTCGGCCCGGTGCGGTGGATCGAGGCGTACGGCTGGCGGTCGCTCGACCCGCACGAGCTCACCGCGATCGCGCTCCTCACCACCCGGTTCGGCGAGCTGATGGGGCTCCGTGGGCTGCCGACGACGTACGACGGCTACCTGAACCTCCTGGTCGACTACGAGCGCGCGCACTTCGCGGCCAGCCCGGCCGGGCGCCGGGTCACCGAGGCGACCCTCCGGGTCGGCCGGGAGACGGCACCGTGGCCCCTCAAGCCCTTCGTGCGGCGGCTGTCGGTCGCGATGATGGACGAGCCGCTCCGCCACGCCCTGGGCCTGCCCGCGCAGCCGGCCTGGTTCGTCCGCGGCGTGCGCCGCGGGCTCCGGCTCCGCGGCCGGCTGCTGCGCTGGGCACCCCCGCGCCGGACGCCGTTCCGGCACCGTCCCACGACCTACCCGCACGGCTACCGCCTCGAGGACCTCGGCCCCGCCTCGATGCTCGACGCGCTCAACCACGCGCCCACCAAGGAGAAGACAGCATGAGTCCGACCAGGCGAGCGATCTTCGACGACGAGCACGAGGCCTTCCGCGACGCGGTCGGCACCTTCCTCGACAAGGAGATCGTCCCGCGGCACGAGCAGTGGGAGGCCGACGGCGTCGTCGACCGGGACGCGTGGACCAAGGCCGGCGCGCAGGGCCTGCTCGCACTCCAGCTCGACGAGGAGTACGGCGGCGGCGGCACCGACGACTTCCGCTACAACGTGGTGGTCAACGAGGAGATGACCCGGCGCGGGGTGTACGGCGCGGCGTACCCGCTCTTCAACGACATGATCGTCCCCTACCTCCGCGCGGCGGCGACCGACGAGCAGAAGCAGCGCTGGTTCCCCGGCCTGTGCGCCGGCGAGCTGATCGCGGCCATCGCGATGACCGAGCCCGGCGCGGGCTCGGACCTGCAGGGGATCCGCACCACCGCCACCGACCAGGGCGACCATTACCTGCTCAACGGCCAGAAGACCTTCATCTCCAACGGCATCCTCGCCGACCTGGTCGTGGTCGTGGCGCGGACCGACCCGGACGCCGGCCACCAGGGCATCTCGCTGCTCGTGGTCGAGCGGGGCATGGAGGGCTTCGAGCGCGGCCGCAACCTCGACAAGATCGGCCAGCACGCGCAGGACACGGCCGAGCTGTTCTTCACCGACGTCCGGGTGCCGAAGGCGAACCTCCTCGGCGAGGAGGGCTCCGGCTTCCCCCAGCTGATGACGAACCTCTCGCAGGAGCGGCTCTCGATCGCGGTGTCGGCGGCGACCGCGTGCGAGCGGATCCTCGAGGTGACCCTGGCCTACGCCAAGGACCGGACCGCGTTCGGGCGGCCGATCGGGAGGTTCCAGCACAACCGCTTCGTGCTCGCCGAGATGGCCACCGACGCGCACATCGCCCGGGTCTTCATCGACGACTGCATCGCCCGGCACCTCCGGGGTGAGCTCGACACATCCACGGCGTCGATGGCGAAGTGGTGGACCACCGAGCTGCAGAAGAAGGTCGTCGACCAGGGCGTCCAGATGCACGGCGGCTACGGCTACATGCGGGAGTACCCGATCGCCCGCGCCTACGTGAACTCACGCGTGCAGACGATCTACGGCGGCACCACCGAGATCCAGAAGGAGATCATCGGCCGCAGCCTCGGCATCTGAGGCCGAGGCTGCGGCCGCTGTCGATCAGGCGTCCGGGGCGCTGAACTCCGGCTAGCTTCTCGTCGATATCCCAGCGTCGGCGAACTCCGCCACGTCGACGCCGAGCACGAAGCTCTTCGGCTGCGCGGCCATCGCCACCTCGGTCCCCCAGGTCGCCGCGCGCTCGCGCTGGTTGCGGCGTGCCGTGGTGGCCGTGGCTGGTGAACTGGCAGTCCCCCACGACGTAGAAGGCCATGATCGCGTCGACGACCCGCTTCGGCGTTGAGGGCCAGGCCCTTCTTGTGCACGCCGAAGTACCGGCGAACGCGTCGGCCATCAGCTCCGTGCGGCGGGTGGCCTCGGGCCGGGCAGCGGCCGGGCTGGTGTCGAAGAGGTGCTGCTCGTACTGGATGTGGTGGCCGAACTCGTGACCCATGATGACCCGCGGGCCCACGTCACCGAGGCCGATGGCGTCCATGGCGTCGAGGAAGCCGTCACCGAAGACGAGCTTGTCGGGGATCCCTGTCGATACGGCGGTCCGGCTCGCCCTCGCCGCTGAACGCGAAGGCGTTGAGCGTGAAGAGCGGGTTGTCGTAGAAGGTGCCCGCGCCGTTCATGTAGTCGGCGACCTCGGCGGCGTAGCTCGCTGAAGACAGTCGCGGGGAGCGTCGTAGAGCACCGACATCGCCCGGGCGATCTTGTCGGGTACAGGAGCGAGGCACCGTGCATCGCCATGCAGCTGGATGTCGGCGGACGTCGATGTCCCAGAACTTCTTGACGTCGCGGAAAGTGTTCTTGAGCTGCGCGCGCGTGCTTGGTCAGCGTCGTAGTACGAGTCACCCGGGCGCGCGAAGACGAGAGGCGTCGTACGTCGGGATGTCGAGCAATGTCCATGGTGGGCGACCAGGAACATGAAGTCCTCGTCCGACATCGCGTTGATCACGCCGTCGATGTAGGTCGTCGAAGGCGGTGGTCGCCGCATTCGTACTCGCTCGGCGTCGATGGCCCGCTCGACCGCGGCGCGAACCGGGGACGGCTCGACCAAGCGGTGCTGGGTCGGGGCGAAGCTCTGGACCGTCGGTGCGGCCGGGCTCGCGGTCGCGGTGGCGACCGGGCTCAGCAGACCGAGCGAGAGGAGGATCCCGGCGCCGAACGCCACGGACCAACGGGTGGATCTGTTCACACGAACTCCTTGGTGGGGTCTCGGACGCGGGGGCGCACGAGTCAAAGTGGTCCCGCAAACCTAGGCGAGCGGCCCCCGCGATGGCAGTCACGGAGGGATAACTTTTGTCGGGCGCGTCGGCGGCCCGATCGGCGCCTGAACTCCGCGGGGCTGGAGAGCGTCACAACCAGAACACGCGGGCCCGCGACTCAGGCAACGGTCCGCTCGAACGCAGGAGTCGCTCCATGCGCACATCCGCCTCACTCGCCCACCGAGGCCTCGGCCGGTGGGCGGCCGCGCTCACCGGAGCCGTGCTCCTCGCCCCGGCCCTCGCCGCGCTCGCGACGACGTCCGCGAACGCCGCGCCGGGCGACCTCGACCCCGCGTTCGCCGGCGGCGGTCGCACCGCGCTCGGCAACGGGTGGCGGGTCGTGGCCCTCGACGACCTCACCGACGACCGGTTCGTCACCGTCTCGATCCGCCCGTCCGACACCGACTCGCTGGACGTGCGCCGCTTCACCCCGACCGGAGTGGCCGACCCGAGCTTCGCCGGTGACGGCAACGTGCAGGTGGGTGGCCCCGTCACCTGGGTCGCCCCGGCCGTCGCCGTCGACCGGAACGGCCTCACCTACGTCAGCGCGTTCGCCGACACCGCCGGCTTCAGCCGGGTCTGGCGCTTCACCGGTGCGGGCGCCCTCGACCCCGCCTGGGGCGCCGGCACCGGCCGCGTCGACTTCAACGGCTCGCGGTTCCTCGACATCGCGCTCCAGCCCGACGGTCGGCTCGTCGTCGCCAACGGCGCGTCGGTCTACCGGCTCACCGCGGCCGGCGCCGTGGACACGACCTTCGGCGCGTCCGGCGGCACCACCCTGGGCACCGGCCAGATCGACTCGCTCCAGACCCTCGCCGACGGCTCCATCGTCGCGGCGGGCCGCAGCACCACGAGCGTCGACGTGTTCCGGCTCGGCAGGAATGGCGGCATCGACTCCGACTTCGGCGCCGCCGGGCGAGCGACCTACCGCCCGACGCCGCCGCTCGGCTGGGCGGTCGCCGCCCTCCAGGGGGTGACCGTCGGGGTGCAGAACGACGGTCGCGTCGTCGTGGCCACCGGCATCGACGAGCAGAACACCACCAACGGCAACCACCGCTTCCCGCTCCTCGTGACCCGCTTCACCGCGGGCGGCGGCACCGACGCGAGGTTCACCACCACCCGCGACTACGCCTTCAGCATCAGCGGTCGGCTCTCGATCCAGGCCGACGACAAGGTGATCGTGCCGATCGTCGACGGACCGCGGGCCTCGCTGCTCCGCCTCGAGCCCGACGGGCGCCGGGACACCACGTTCGGGACCAACGGCGGCTGGACCGACCCGCAGGTCGACACCCGGCCCACCGCGACCCTGGTCCAGCGGCCGGGCCGCATCGTGGTCACCGGCGTCGCCACCGGCCAGACCGGCCTGCTGTGGGCCTTCCGCGGCGACCCGACGCCGAAGTGCGAGGGCCGCTACGCCACGGCGTACGGCGGCAGCGCGAGCGACGTGCTGGTCGGCGGCGACGGTGACGACGTGATCGTCGGCGGCAAGGGCAAGGACTCGATCGAGGCCGGCGCCGGTGCGGACCGGGTCTGCGGCGGCCAGGGCAAGGACTCCCTGGTCGGCGGCAGCGGCCAGGACCGGCTGGTCGGCGGGGGCGACGCCGACCGGGTCTGGGGCTACGGCGGTGGCGACCGACTGGACGGCGGGGGTGGCGCCGACCGGCTCTACGGCGGCGAGGGCAAGGACAAGGTCAACGGCGGGCAGGGCGACGACCGGTTGTACGGCGGGCCGGGCCACGACCGACTGCACGGCGGACCGGGGCGCAACCAGATCCACCCCTAGTCAGCCACGGCACCCGACGAGACACTGGTCTAGACCAGTAGGGGATCGAGGCCGCACGGTGTCGGTCCCTGGTGTCAGGCTTGGAGACACGGAACCCATGCGATCCGCCGATGATTCTCGGGGACTCTGCGGGTCTGCTCAGGGGAAATCCGGATGCCTGAGGCGTCCCCCAAGTGATGGAGTCCTCCCATGCACCGTCAGATCGCCGGCCGCCTGACCGGCCGCGTCACCAAGTGGTTGGTCCTCGCCTTCTGGCTCGTGATCGTCGTCGTGTCCAGCACGTTCGCGGCCAAGCTCACCGACGTCGTCAGAACAACGAGGCGTCCTCCTGGCTGCCGGCGAGCGCCGAGTCGACGAAGGCGCTGGAGAAGCTCGAGCCCTTCCAGGACCCCAACTCGATCCCGACGCTCGTCGTCTACGAGCGCACGTCCGGACTGACCGAGGCCGACATCGCCGCGGCCAACGAGGACGTGCAGGAGTTCGCCACGGTGAACGGCGTGGAGGGCGAGATCCAGGGTCCCTTCCCGTCCGAGGACGGCCAGGCGATGCAGACGGTGGTGACCTTCAACTTCGGTCCCGACGGCTGGAACGCCATGCCCGACGCGGCCGACGAGCTGCGCGCCATCGCCTCGCTCGACGGCGCCGACGCCAGTGTCTACATCGCCGGAGCCGGTGGTCAGGCCGCCGACGCGGCCGAGGCGTTCGCCGGGATCGACACCAACCTGCTCTTCGCCACCCTGGCGGTGGTCATCATCATCTTGCTGTTCACCTACCGCAGCCCGATCCTGTGGATCCTGCCGATCTTCTGCGCCGGCGTCGCGCTCTTCACCTCGCAGGCGCTCATCTACTTCCTCGCGAAGTACGCCGACCTGACCGTCAACGGGCAGAGCCAGGCGATCCTGACCATCTTGGTGATCGGCGCCGGGACCGACTACGCGCTGCTGCTGGTGGCGAGATATCGCGAGGAGCTGCGCCGGCACGAGGACCGGCACGAGGCGATGGCCTTCGCGCTGCACCGCGCGGCCCCGGCCGTGCTGGCGAGCGCCGCGACGGTGGTCGTGAGCATGCTCTGCCTGCTCGTCGCCGAGATGAACTCCACCGCCGGCCTCGGGCCGGTCGCGGCGATCGGCATCTCGGTCACCTTCTTGCGTGATGGTGACGCTGCTGCCCGCGCTGCTGGTGATCACCGGGCGCTGGGTCTTCTGGCCCAAGCGACCCGCGTTCGGGTCTCCCGAGCCGACGAAGACCGGCTTCTGGTCCAAGGTCGGCCGCTGGATCGCGCCCCGTCCCCGCCGGGTGTGGATCGGGACGACGCTCGCGCTCGGCGTCGCCTGCCTCGGCCTGCTCGCTCTCAACACGTCCGGGCTCGCGACGGAGGACACCTACACCAAGGAGTTCGAGTCGATCACCGGGCAGAAGGCGCTGATCGCCCACGGCCTGGTCGACCAGTCCAACACCGTGATGGTGGTCGCCAACGCCGACTCCGGCGCCGCGGTCGCCGAGGCGATGGCCGGGGTCGAGGGGCTCGAGGCCCCCTCGGAGCCGGTGGTCGCGGGCGACGTGGCCTTCATCGAGGCCACCATCGACGCCGACGTCTCGTCGCCGGCCGCGTTCGACACCGTCGAGGCGACGCGAGACGCGGTGCATGGCGTCGACCGGGCGGAGGCCCTGGTGGGCGGCGGGTCCGCCTTCTACCTCGACACCAAGGTGGCCTCGAACCACGACAACCGGGTGATCATCCCGATCATCCTGGGGGTGGTGTTCGTGATCCTGATGCTGCTGCTGCGGGCGCTGCTGTCGCCGGTGCTGCTGATCCTGACCGTGGTGCTCTCCTACGGAGCGGCCCTCGGCATCTCGGCGCTGCTGTTCAAGTACGTCTTCGGCTTCGCCGGCTCCGATCCGTCGTTCCCGTTGTTCGCCTTCGTGTTCCTGGTCGCCCTGGGGATCGACTACAACATCTTCTTGATGACCCGGGTCCGCGAGGAGACGATGCACCGCGGGACGCGGCGCGGCTCCCTGGTGGCGCTGACCTCCACCGGTGGGGTGATCACCTCGGCCGGACTGGTGCTCGCGGCGACCTTCCTGGTGCTGGGCACCATCCCGGTGGTGTTCCTCGCCGAGCTCGGCGTCGCGGTGGCCCTCGGGGTGCTGCTCGACACCCTGATCGTCCGCTCGGTGCTGGTGACGGCACTGAACCTCGACCTCGGTGGCCGGATCTGGTGGCCCAGCAGCCTGGACCGTGACAACGAGGCGCTGGTGCCCGAGAGCGACGACGAGGAGCTGGTCGTAGCCTAAGGGCATGCCACCCACCCCTCAGGAGGTCCGCCGCGCGCTGGCCCGGGCCGAGCGTGGGGCGGCACTGGACGCTGCCGAGGCGACGGCACTGCTGGGGGCGACCGGGTCGGAGCTGGACCGGGTGTGTGCGGCGGCGGCCCGGGTCCGCGACGCGGGCCTGGTCGCGGCCGGCCGGCCGGGGGTGGTGACCTACTCGCCGAAGGTGTTCGTGCCGGTCACCCGGCTGTGCCGGGACCGGTGCCACTACTGCACGTTCGTGACCACGCCGGGACACCTGGAGCGGGCCGGGCAGGCGCCGTACCTGTCGCCGGACGAGATCCTCGCGATCGCGTCGGACGGCGCCGCCCTGGGGTGCCTGGAGGCGCTGTTCACGCTCGGCGACCGGCCCGAGGAGCGCTGGCCCGAGGCGCGGGCGTGGCTCGACGAGCAGGGCTACGACTCGACGTTGGCCTACGTCCGGGCGATGGCCGTGCGGGTGCTGGAGGAGACCGGCCTGCTGCCGCACCTGAACCCCGGGGTGATGTCGTGGGAGGAGCTGAACCGGCTCAAGCCGGTCGCCCCGTCGATGGGGATGATGCTCGAGACCACCTCGCGACGGCTCTTCGAGACCCGGGGCGAGGCGCACCACGGCTCCCCCGACAAGGACCCGGCGGTGCGGCTGCGGGTCCTGGAGGACGCCGGCCGGCTGGCGGTGCCGTTCACCTCCGGGCTGCTGGTCGGCATCGGGGAGACCCTCGAGGAGCGGGCGGACACGATCTTCGCGCTGCGCGCGGTGGGGCGGCAGTTCGGTCACCTCCAGGAGGTGATCGTCCAGAACTTCCGGGCCAAGCCGGACACCGCGATGCGGCACGCCGACGACCTCGACCTGGACGCCTACCGCGCCGCGATCGCGGTCACCCGGCTCATCCTGGGACCGAAGGCCCGGGTGCAGGCGCCGCCGAACCTGGTCGACCTGAGCGAGTGCCGGGCGCTGCTGGAGGCCGGGGTGGACGACTGGGGCGGCGTGTCGCCGCTGACGCCGGACCACGTCAACCCCGAGCGGCCCTGGCCGTCCCTGGACCGGCTCCGCGAGGTCACCGAGGCCGCCGGCCTGACCCTGGCCGCGCGGCTGACCGTGCACCCGGAGTACGTCGTCACCGGCGAGCCCTGGCTCGACCCGCGGGTCGCCGGCCACGTCGCCGCGCTGGCGGGCCCCGACGGCCTGGCCCTGCCCGGCGCCCGCCCCGTCGGCCTGCCCTGGCAGGAGCCCGACGGCGGCAGCATCCCGACCGGAGCCGGCACCGGCCGCACCGACCTGCACACCGGGGTCGACTCCACCGGCCGCACCCACGACCGCCGCGCCGACTTCGACACCGTCTACGGCGACTGGGACGAGGTCCGCGCGACAGTCCGCCGCGAAGAGCACCTCCCGGCGACGAGATCCGGCGCTGATCGCGGCGGACTCTCGGCCCTGGCCGCAGCCGAGGCCGACCCGGGGAACCTGTCCGACGAGCACGCGTTCACCCTGATCACCGCCGAGGGGGAGCTGCTCGACCGGGTGATCCGGCTGGCCGACGACCTGCGCCGCGAGACGGTGGGCGACGAGGTCACCTACGTCGTCAACCGGAACATCAACTTCACCAACGTCTGCTACGTCGGCTGCCGGTTCTGCGCGTTCGCCCAGCGCCGCACCGACGCCGACGCCTACTCGCTGTCCCTGGACCAGGTCGCCGACCGGGCCGAGGAGGCGTGGGCGCTCGGGGCGACCGAGGTGTGCATGCAGGGCGGCATCGACCCGCAGCTGCCCGGCACCGCCTACTTCGACCTCGCGGCCGCGGTGAAGGCCCGGGTGCCCGAGATGCACGTGCACGCCTTCTCCCCCATGGAGATCGTCAACGGCGCCACCCGCACCGGCCTGTCGGTCGAGGACTTCCTGATCAAGGCCCGCGAGTCCGGCCTCGGCACCATCCCCGGCACCGCCGCGGAGATCCTCGACGACGAGGTCCGCTGGATCCTCACCAAGGGCAAGCTGCCCACCCAGACCTGGGTCGACGTGGTCACCACCGCGCACCGGGTCGGGCTCCGGTCGTCCTCCACGATGATGTACGGCCACGTCGACAACCCCCGGCACTGGGTCACCCACCTCAACGTCCTCAAGCGGATCCAGGACGAGACCGGTGGCTTCACCGAGTTCGTGCCGCTGCCGTTCGTGCACCACTCCGCGCCGATCTACCTCGCCGGCGTCGCCCGCCCCGGCCCCACCCACCGCGACAACCTCGCCGTCCACGCGCTGGCCCGGATCCTGCTGCACGGCCGGATCCCCCACATCCAGACCTCCTGGGTCAAGCTCGGCACCGACGGCACCCGGGCGATGCTCGGGGCCGGCGCCGACGACCTCGGCGGCACCCTCATGGAGGAGACCATCTCCCGGATGGCCGGCTCCGAGCACGGCTCCGCCAAGACCGTCGCCGAGCTCACCCAGATCGCCGCCGGCATCGACCGGCCGGTCCGCGAGCGCACCACGACGTACGGCGCCGTCCCCGTCCCGCTGAGTCCGCGCGTCAGCGGATGCCGAGCCGCGCGCAGTCGTCGGCCACCGGACCGGCGCAGAGCTCCTCGGTCGTGAACGTCCCGTCGCGGACCACCACGTCGGTGACGTGCGCCAGGTCGACCAGGACCGGCCGGTAGACGTACGCCGGGACCCCCTCGACCTCGGTGGCTCCCCGGAGGTCGTCGCCGGGGTTCTCCGAGGCCAGCGAGAGCGCCACGTCGGCCGCGCGTTGCGCGGTGCGGGCGATCGGCATGTGCACGGTGAGGCTCTGGTCGCCGGTGATGATCCGTCGTACCGCGGCCAGGTCGGCGCCCGCGCCGGTGACGAGCGGCCAGCGCGGTCGCGGGACCCGGGCGTCCTGGAGCGCGTCGACGACCCCGAGCGCCTGCTCGTCACTGACCGTGACGATCGCACCCACGTCTCGTCCCCCGCGCCCCTCGAGGCGGTCCTCCACCCAGGCCCGGGTCTCCTCCGAGGTGCCGGTGGCGGCGTCCAGCTCCGCCGCCACCTCGACGCGGCCGGAGTCCAGTCCATCGCGCAGGCCACGCTCGACGGCGTCGGTGTCGGTGTCCACCGTCGAGCCGTTCACCACCAGGGCCGTCGCCGACCTGTCCAGCTCGGACGCCACCGCCTCCGCGACCACGATCCCCATCGAGGCGCGGTCGAAGGAGACGAAGAAGTCGGCCCCGGCGAAGAACCGGTCCAGCGCCACGACGGGCACCGCACCGGCCGCGGTCACCAGCTCCGCACCCTGCGCCGCGGTGAGCGCCTCCACGACCACGACGTCGGCGCCCTCGTCCAGCGCCCCCTCGAGGTCCTGGACGCTGGTGCCGCCGCTGTGGATCCGCACCTCGCAGTCGGGACAGCGCACGTCGACGCGCTCGAGGAAGGCGGTGCGGCCCGGTTCGCGGACCAGGGCGGCGGTGCCGTCCGGGGCCAGGACCGAGATCACGGTGTGGTCCGCGGGCTCCTGGCAGGCCGCGAGCGCGACGCCGGTGAGCAGCACGACGAGCCCGCTGCGGGCCACCCGCGTCACCCTGTGCACGCTGGTCATGGTCCCACGGCGTCACCGCGGCCGGGGCCGCTTCGACGCTAGGTTGGGGCCATGTCCGACATCACGGTGCACGGTCCCGAGGTCGACCGGTCGGCCGAGATCCTGACGCCCGACGCGCTCGGCTTCGTGGCCGACCTGCACCGCCGCTTCGGCGGTCGCCGCGACGAGCTGCTCGCCTCCCGGCGCCGGCGTCGCGAGGAGCTGGCCGCCGGCGGCAGCCTGGACTTCCTGCCGGAGACGGCGGCGATCCGGGACGGCGACTGGCGGGTCGCGCCGGTGCCCACCGACCTGCAGGACCGCCGTGTCGAGATCACCGGGCCGACCGAGCGGAAGATGTCGATCAACGCGCTCAACTCGGGCGCCAAGGTCTGGCTCGCCGACCTGGAGGACGCCAACACCCCGCACTGGGTCAACGTGGTCGGCGGCCAGGTCAACCTGTACGACGCGGTGCGCCGCACCATCGCCTTCACCTCGCCCGAGGGCAAGGACTACGCGCTGCGCGACCCCGACGCGATCCCGGTGATCGTGCCGCGGCCGCGTGGCTGGCACCTCGACGAGGAGCACCTGCGCATCGACGGAGAGCCCGTGGTCGCTGCGCTGGTCGACTTCGGGCTGTACTTCTTCCACAACGCCCGCGAGCTCCTCGCCCGCGGCACCGGGCCCTACTTCTACCTGCCCAAGCTGGAGTCCCACCACGAGGCGCAGCTGTGGAACGACGTCTTCACGCACGCCCAGAGCGCGCTCGAGGTGCCCCACGGGGTCGTCCGCGCCACGGTCCTCATCGAGACGATCACCGCGGCGTTCGAGATGGAGGAGATCCTGCACGCCCTGCGCGACCACGTCGCCGGGCTCAACGCGGGTCGCTGGGACTACCTGTTCAGCATCATCAAGAACTTCCGCGACGCCGGACCGACGTACACCCTCCCCGACCGCGCCGCCGTCACCATGACCGCCCCGATGATGCAGGCCTACAGCGACCTGCTGGTCGCCACCTGCCACCGGCGCGGAGCCTTCGCGATCGGAGGGATGGCGGCCTTCATCCCGAGTCGACGCGACGCCGAGGCCAACGAGCGCGCGTTCGCCAAGGTGCGCGAGGACAAGACCCGCGAGGCGAGCGCCGGCTTCGACGGCTCGTGGGTCGCGCACCCCGATCTGGTCCCGTTGTGCGCCGAGATCTTCGGCGGCGTCCTCGGCGACCGACCCAACCAGGCCGACCGGCAGCGCGACGACGTCCACGTCAGCGCCGCGGAGCTGCTGGCCGTCGGCGAGACCCCCGGGGTGCGGACGGAGCAGGGGCTGCGCGACAACATCAGCATCGGCATCACCTACCTGCACGCCTGGCTGTCCGGCAACGGCGCGGCCGCCATCCGCAACCTGATGGAGGACGCCGCCACCGCGGAGATCTCCCGCTCGCAGGTGTGGCAGTGGGTGTGGAACGGCGCCACCCTCGACACGGGCGAGGTCATCACCCGCGACGCGGTCGAGCAGCTCGTCGAGCAGGAGTACGCCGGGCTCGTGCAGGACGTGGACCCGGCCGACCTCCCGGTGTGGGAGACCGCCCGCAGGCTGTTCGTCGAGTCCGCGCTTGCCGCGGAGTTCGTCGACTTCCTGACCCTGCCCGCCTACCAGGCGGTGCTGGCGCTCGAGCGGGCCTGACCCGTCGGCGCCGGGAGTCAGTCGCCCTGCAGCGCCGGCAGAGGGCGCACGCCCGTGAAGGTCTCCGCCATCGCCAGTGCGGTGAGCATCGGAGCCGGGCCGTCGTCGTCCGACTCCTCGGCGTCGAGGTCGACCCACACCGCGTCCATCAGGCCGGACAGCTCGGCGGGCAAGCCGGAGCGGTCCTCGGCGAAGGCGAACTCGTCGTCGTCGAACAGCACCCGCCCGTCCTCCGCGCACCCGAAGCGCACCTGCGCATCGATGTTCGACCGCGCCACGGCGGCGCGTCGACCCACGGCCGAGAGCGCGGCCAGCGTCGCGACGCTCGGGTCGTGGTAGCCGGAGTACTCCACGGCGACGACGTCGGGCCCGAGCTGGTGGGTGAACCAGGTCGCTCGGGTGTACTCGTCGTCCTCGTCGGGATCGGACGCGTCGCCGAGCGGCACGGCCGACGACTGCAGGGCCGCGAGCACCTCGTCCGCACTGTGAACTTGTCACCGAGACAACGGTGAGCTCCTCCGGCTCCAGGTCCTCATACTCCGCGGGGTCCACGCTCATGCCCAGACCCTAGATCACAGCGTCTTGATCCGGCGGCCACCGACCCACACACCGGCCACGTCGGAGTCGCGGCCGAGGGCGAAGATCTTGGCCAGCGCGTCCTCGGGCGAGGTGGCGTGCCGCAGGCAGACGTCGAGCGGGTCGTCGGCCCGCGGCCGCACCCACACCGCGTCGAACTGCTTGCCCACCGACAGGTCGCCCACCACGTCGGCGAGACCGAGCGCCTCCGCCCCGGCTGCGGTCGCGAGGTGCAGCAGGTCGGTGGAGGTGAGCGGCCCCTCGGGACCGAGCAGCCGCTGGTGGAAGTACGCCTGCAGCCCCTCCTTGAACAGCGAGAAGCCGGTGCCGGCGCCGACGTCCGAGCCGAGCGCGACGCGGATCCCGTGCTGCCGGTGCCGCAGGAGCGGGAACAGCCCGCTGCCGAGCGCCGCGTTGCTGGTCGGGCAGTGCGCGACCGAGGCGCCGCGCGCGGCCAGCACCCGGAGCTCGTCCTCGGTGGGATGGATGTTGTGCGCCAGCACCGACCGGGGCCCGACCAGGCCGTGCCGGTCGTAGGTGTCGACGTAGTGGTGGCTGTCGGGGAAGAGCCGGGCGACCTCGCCCACCTCCGCGATGCTCTCGTTCACGTGCGAGGTGAACCACGACCCGGCGACGTCGGCGTGCACCGCGCCGCAGGCGGCCAGCACCGCGTCGCCGGCGGAGTAGGAGAACCGCGGGGTGACGGCGTAGCGCAGCCGACCGTGCCCGTGCCAGCGGGCCGCGAGCGCGACGGCCTCGTCGTACGCGCGCTCCGGGGTGGTCAGCAGGGCGGTGGGCAGGTTGCGGTCGCTGACGACCAGCCCGCTGGTGACCCTCAGTCCGACCTGGTCGGCCCGGGTGAAGAGGGCGTCCACGGCGGAGGCGAAGTGTGAGCCGAACACCAGCGCCGTGGTGGTCCCCGCCGACACCAGGCCGGCGACGAACTCCTCGGCCACCGCCGCGGCGTACGACGGCTCCGCCAGCCGCGCCTCCTCGGGGAGCGCGCACCGCTCGAGCCACTCCAGCAGCGGCATGCCCAGCGCGCCGATCGCCCGCACCTGGGGGTAGTGCACGTGGGTGTCCACCAGGCCGGGCAGCAGCACGCCGTCGCGCAGGTCGAGCACCTCGGCGTCGGGGTGGGCGGCCCGCAGCGTGGCGTGGTCCCCGCGCTCGACGATCACGCCGTCGGCGAGCAGGAGGGAGACGTCCTGGTCGCTGCGCAGCGTCCCACCGGTCAGCGGGTCGACGGGAGTGTCGAGGGCCCGCGCCCGGACGAGCGTCATCGACCGTGCGGCACGGCGGCGTCGTGGAAGGCGTGCAGCAGCTCGGTGGCGACGCCGAGCGCGATGGTGGCGGGCTCCTTGCCCGCCGGGCCGGCGCCGATGGGGCAACGGATCCGGGCGATCGCCTCGTCGGCGTGACCCTCGACGCGCAGCGCCTTCTCGAAGCGCCGCCACTTGGCCGCCGACCCGATCAGCCCGATGCTCGCCAGGTGGCCGCAGCGCAGCGCCGCGTCGCACAGCGCGAAGTCCTCCGCGTGGTCGTGGGTCATCACGAGCACGTGCGTCCCCCGCGGCACCTCGCCGAGCACCACCTCGGGGAGCGGGGCGTGGTGGGGACGGACGGTGGCGGGGCCGTCGAGGACGGCCAGCGCGCGCGGGTCGACGTACGCCGCCCGCGAGTCGGCGAGGTGGAGCTCGACGTCGTGGCGGCTCAGGATCCGGGCCAGCTCCAGGCCCACGTGCCCGAGCCCGAAGATCGCCACCGCCGGCACGACGGCCAACGGCTCGAGCAGCACCGTGACCTCGCCGCCGCAGCACTGGCGGCCATGGTCGGTGTGCGCCTTGTCGCTGAGCGACACGGTCAGGGTCTCGGGCTCGCGCCCCCCGGCGTCGAGCAGCGCCCGGGCCCGCGTGATCGCGGTCTCCTCCAGGTTGCCGCCGCCGATGCTGCCCCAGGTCTGCTCCGTGGCGACCACCATCTTGGTCCCGGCCGCGCGCGGCGCGTGGCCGCGGACGTCGGCGAGCGTGACGAGCACCCCCGGGCGGCGCTCGCGGCGCAGCCGGGTGACGGCGTCCAGCCAGTGCAGGTCAGGCATCGACGGCCTCCCGGCTGCTCGCGCGGGCCCGCTCCAGTGCCCACCAGACCGCCTCCGGGGTGGCCGGCGACGCGAGCTCCACGCTCACGCCGGGGGGCCCGAAGGCCGCCGCTGCCTGGCGCAACGACTCCCGGACCGCGAGGGCCAGCATCAGTGGTGGCTCTCCCACCGCCTTGGAGCCGTAGACCGCACCGTCCTCGTGGGCGTGGTCCAGGAACGCGACCCGGAAGTCCTCGGGCATCTCGGAGAGGCTGGGGAGCTTGTAGGTGCTGGCGGACTGGGTCGACAGGCGACCGCGCCGCTCCCCGTCGGAGCAGTCCCAGCGCAGGTCCTCCAGGGTCAGCCAGCCGGCGCCCTGGACGAAGCCGCCCTCGACCTGACCGAGGTCGACCAGCGGCGAGAGCGAGTCGCCGACGTCGTGGACGATGTCGACCCGCCGGGTGCGGTAGGCGCCGGTGAAGCCGTCGACCTCCGTCTCGGCCGCGCACACGCCGTACGCGTAGTACTTGAACGGCGAGCCCCGCATCGCCGACGCGTCCCAGTGCAGGCCCTCGGTGCGGTAGAAGCCGGCCGCCCACAGCTGCACCCGGGCGTAGTAGGCCTCGCGCACCAGGTCGTCCCAGCCGACCTCGCGGCCGCCGCGGAACGTGTCGAGCCGCCGGATGATCTGCTCGCAGGCGTCCTTCACCGCGCCGCCGTTGAGGTCGGCGCCGGCGCTGGCCGCGGTGGCCGACGTGTTGGGGACCTTGTCGGTGCGGGTCGGGGCCAGCCGGACCCGGTGCAGCGGCACGCCCAGCGCGGTCGCCGCGACCTGGAGCATCTTGGTGTGCAGGCCCTGGCCCATCTCGGTGCCCCCGTGGTTCACGAGCACCGAGCCGTCCTTGTAGACGTGCACGAGGGCGCCGGCCTGGTTGAAGGCCGTGAAGTTGAACGAGATGCCGAACTTCACCGGCGTCACGGCCAGCGCGCGCTTGGTGTGCGGGTGGTCGTCGTTGAAGGCGGCGATCTCGGCACGCCGGGCCTCGAGGTCGCCGGTCGCGGCGACCTGGTCCCACGCGGCGACCAGTCGGCCGGCGTGCCGGACCGGCTGGCCGTACGGCGTGTCCTGGCCCTCGACGTAGAAGTTGCGCCGCCGCAGCTCGGCCGGGTCGAGCCCGAGCCGGGGTGCGCACCGACCCAGGACGTCCTCGACCACCAGCATCCCCTGGGGACCACCGAATCCGCGGAAGGCCGTCTGCGAGGTCTTGTGGGTCTTGGCGATCCGACCGTGCACGCGGACGTGCGGGATCCAGTAGGCGTTGTCGACGTGGCACAGCGCCCGGGCCAGCACCGGCTCCGACAGGTCGAGGCTCCAGCCGCCGTCGGAGGTGAGCGTGCCCTCCAGCGCCAGCAACCGACCGTCGTCGTCGAAGCCCGCGCGCCACGTGGCGTGGAAGCCGTGTCGCTTGCCGGTCATGGTGATGTCCTGGGTGCGGGTCAGGCGCAGCCGCACCGGGCGACCGGTGAGGGTGCTGCCGAGCGCGGCGATCGCGGCGTAGCCGTGCGGCTGCATCTCCTTGCCCCCGAAGCCGCCCCCCATCCGCAGGCACTGGACGGTGACCTCGTTGCTCGGCCGGCCGAGCACGTGGGCGACGATCTCCTGGGTCTCGGTCGGGTGCTGGGTGCTGCACTGCACGAAGACCTGGCCGCCCTCGTCGACCAGCGCGAGCGACGCGTGCGTCTCGAGGTAGAAGTGCTCCTGGCCGGCCATCTCGGTGACGCCCTCGAAGACGTGCGCCGCGGAGGCCAGCGCGGCGTCGACGTCGCCGCGCTCCACCACCGGCGAGAAGCCCTGGAAGCTGCCGGCCGCGATCGCCTCGGTCACCGTGACCAGCGACGGCAGCGGCTCGTAGTCGACCTCGACCGCTGCCGCTCCGCGACGGGCGGCCTCGAGCGTCTCGCCGAGCACCCAGGCGACCGGGTGACCGTGGTACATCACCTCGTCGGGGAAGAGCGGCTCGTCGTGCTTGACGCCGGCGTCGTTGATCCCCGGCACGTCGGCGGCGGTGAGCACCCGGACCACGCCGGGGACGTCGTACGCCGGGTCCGCGCGCAGGTCGGTGACCCGCGCGTGGGTGTGCGGCGCCTGCACCGGGTGCGCGTGCAGGGCCCGGCCGGTGCGGCCGACCAGGTCGTCGGTGTAGAGCGCGTGCCCGGTGACGTGCAGCGCGGCGCTCTCGTGCTCCATCTCGACCCCGACGACGGCGCCCGGCGGGCGGGTGGCCAGCGGGGTGGTCGGGTCGGTCGTCACCGTCATGACTCGGCCCACAGCTTCCGCAGCGCGTTGCCCAGCATCGCCGAGCGGTACGCCGCGCTCGCGCGCTGGTCGTCGATCGGGGTGCCCTCTCCGGTGAGCACCACCGCCGCCGCCTCGACCGTCTCCTCGGTCCACGGGCGACCGGTCAGCACGGCCTCGGTGGCCAGGGCGCGGATCGGGGTCGCGGCGACCCCGCCGAGGCCGATCCGGGCCGTCGCCACCACGCCGTCCGCGACCTCGAGGGCGAAGGCGACCGCGACGCTGGAGATGTCGTCGTACCTCCGCTTGGCGATCTTGTGGAAGGCCGCGATCGCCGGCTGCCGTCCGGGCAGCCGGACGGCCCGGATCAGCTCGCCCGGGCGCCGCACCGTCTCGCGGTAGCCGGTGAAGTAGTCGGCGAGCGGCACGGTGCGCTCCCCCGCGCTCGACACCAGCACCAGCGAGGCGTCGAGCGCCAGCAGCGCGGGTGCCAGGTCGCCGATCGGGGAGGCGGTGCCGAGGTTGCCCCCGATGGTGGCGCCGTTGCGGATCAGCCGGCTCGCGAACAGCGGCCAGACCTGGTCGAGCAGGGGCACCCGTCCGGCCAGCGCGGCCTCGACCTCGCTCAGGGTGAGGGCGGCCCCGACGGTGATCTCGTCGCCCACCGTCACCTCGCGGAGCTCGGGCAGCCGGTCGACCGCGACGACGTGCCGCAGACGCACGCCGCGCAGGTTGGTCTCGACGCCGAGGTCGGTGGAGCCGGCCAGCACCACCGCGTCGGGGTGCGCGTCGAGGACGCGCAGCGCGGTCCCGAGGTCGGCCGGGCGCTCGAACGTGCCGTGCCCGTCCGCCATCCGGGTCGGCGCGGGTGCGGGCGCCGGTGCGGTGCGCCGGGCGGCGAGCGGGTCGTCGGCAGCCGGCGCCTCCAGCGCCTCCGCCGCGTCCAGGATCGGCCGGTAGCCGGTGCAGCGGCACAGGTTGCCGCCGAGCGCGTGGTGCCAGGCCTCGGTGGTCGAGCCCGAGACGGCCCGGTCGCGCCGGTAGTACTCCGCGGCCATCGAGCACACGAAGCCCGGCGTGCAGTAGCCGCACTGCGACCCGCCGCGCACCGCCATCTCGCGCTGGACCGGGTGCAGCGCGTGCGGCTCCCCGAGGCCCTCGGCCGTCACGACCTCCTGGCCGTCCAGGGCCAGGGCGGGGACCAGGCACGCGTTGAGCGCGGTCCACTGCGTCGCGTCGCCGTCGGGACGGGCGACGAGGACCGAGCAGGCCCCGCACTCGCCCTCCGCGCAGCCCTCCTTGGCGCCGGTGAGGCCGAGGCCGCGCAGGAAGTCCAGCGCCGACTCGTGCACCGGGGTGGTCGCCAGTGAGCGCTCCCGACCGTTGACCGTGATGCCCGTCATGACCGCCCTCCCATCGACCAAATCTAGCCCTGATGCCGGAGGGTGGCGTGCCGGTTGACGTCCTTGTAGAGCAGGTAGCGGAACGGTCCCGGACCTCCGGCGTAGCAGGCCTGGGGGCAGAACGCCCGCAGCCACATGAAGTCGCCGGCCTGCACCTCGACCCAGTCGGTGTTGAGCAGGTAGACGGCCTTGCCCTCGAGCACGTAGAGCCCGTGCTCCATCACGTGCGTCTCGGGGAAGGTGATCGCGCCGCCGGGCTGGAAGCCGACGATGTTGACGTGCATGTCGTGACGCACGTCGTCGGGGTCGACGAAGCGCTGGGTCGCCCAGGCGCCCTCGGTGTCGGGCATCGGCTGCGGCTCGACGGCGGTCTCCACGCGTCACGAACGAGGTCGGCGGCTCGACGTCCTCCACCACCTCGTAGCGCTTGCGGATCCAGTGGAAGGCCGCGTTGCCGGCGCCGGTGTTGCGCAGCGTCCAGGCGGCACCGGGCGCCAGGAACGCGTAGGAGCCGGGCGCCAGGTCGTGCTCGGCCCCGTCGAGGGTGAGTCGGAGCTCCCCGCCGACGACGAAGAGCACCGCCTCCGCGGTCGGGTCCGGCTCGGGCCGGTCGCTGCCGCCGCCGGGGGCCACGTCCACGACGTACTGGCTGAAGGTCTCGGCGAAGCCGGAGAGCGGCCGGGCCAGGACCCAGAGCCGGGTGCCGTCCCAGTGCGGCAGCCGGCTGGCGGTGATGTCGCGCATCGTGCCGCGCGGGAGGACGGCGTACGCCTCGGTGAAGACCGCGCGGTCGGTGGTCAGCTCGGTCTGGCCGGGCAGGCCGCCGGCGGGCACGTAGTAGGTCACTTCTCTCCCCTCCTGAGCAGCCGGCCCCGCGGGGGTCCGGCGAGGTCGACGGGCACGCCGCGCAACCAGGTGCGACGGACGGTGCCGGTGAGCGTACGCCCGGCGTAGGCGGTCACGGGGTTCTTGTGGTGCAGGCGCGCGGGGTCGACCACGAAGGGCTGCTCCGGGGCGAAGGCGGACAGGTCGGCGTCCGCCCCGACGGCGATCCGGCCCTTGGTGGTGAGCCCGACGAGGTCGGCCGGGCCCGCGGCCATCCAGGTGACCACGTCGACCAGGGAGTACCCGCGCCAGCGCGCCTCGGTCCACACCGCCGCCAGGCCGATCTCCAGGGAGGCGATGCCACCCCAGGCGGCTCCGAAGTCTCCGCTCTCGCGTCGCTTGAGGTCCGTCGCGCACGGCGAGTGGTCGGTCACGACCAGGTCGAGGGTGCCGTCGGCCAGCGCACCCCAGAGCAGGTCGCGGTTGGCGGCCTCGCGGATCGGCGGGCAGCACTTGAACTCCGTGTGCCCGTCGGCGATCTCCTCGGCCGCGAGGGAGAGGTAGTGCGGGCACGTCTCGACGGTCAGCCGCACCCCGTCGGCGCGGGCCCGCCGGATAGCGGCAGCGCGTCGCTGCTGGACAGGTGCACGATGTGGGCGCGGCCGCCGCTGGCCGCCGCGGCGTCGATGACCCGCGCGATCGCGACGTCCTCGGCCTTCCGCGGGCGGGAGCCCAGGAAGCGGGCGTACCCGGATCCCGACGCGTCCGGCGCCGCCGCGATCTCGGTCTCGTCCTCGGCGTGCACGATCAGCAGCGCGCCGAGGCGGGCCGTCTCCGTCATCGTCGCCGTGAGCGCGTCTCCGTCGAGGGGCGGGAACTCGTCGACCCCCGAGGGCAGCAGGAAGCACTTGAAGCCGAACACCCCGGCGGCGTGCAGGGCCTCGAGCTCGTCGAGGTTGGTCGGCACGGCCCCGCCCCAGAAGCCGACATCGACCATCACCTGCGGCTGCGCGACCGCGCGCTTGATCTCGAGGCCGGCGAGGGTGGTGGTCGGCGGGATGCTGTTGAGCGGCATGTCCACGAGGGTGGTGACCCCGCCCGCGGCCGCGGCCCGGGTGGCGCTGGCGAAGCCCTCCCAGTCCGTGCGCCCCGGCTCGTTGACGTGCACGTGGGTGTCGACGAGGCCCGGGAGCAGCACCTCGTCGTCGGTGAGCGTGACCTCGGAGCCGGCGGCGACCTCGGCGTCGTACGACGTCAGGCCGGCGATCCTGCCGCCCTCGACGACCACGGTGACCGCGGCCTCGCGCCCGTCGACCACCGCGCGCCGGGCGCGGACGACGAGGTCAGGAGCCACGGTAGGTCGAGTAGCCGTGCGGGGTGAGCAGCAGCGGCACGTGGTAGTGCTCGTCGGCCGCCACCGTGAACGCGACCACGACCTCGGGGTAGAAGCCGGTCACCCCGATCTGCGCGTAGTACGCCGCGGTGTCGAAGCGCAGCCGGTAGTCGCCGGCGCCGAGCTCGGACCCGACGGTGGGCAGCCGGCCGTCCGCGTCGGTGGCCCCCTCGCCGATGGTGACGCCCGCGTCCGACTCCAGGGTGACCCGCACGCCGACGGCCGGCCGGCCGAGGCTGGTGTCGAGGACGTGGGTGCTCAACGTGGCCATCAGCTCAGCACCTGCTCGAGCCGCAGCAACGCGATCTGGAGCAGCTGGTCGACGGTCTCGGCCCGCTCGGTCGCGTCGTCGTTGCCCAGCCGTCGCTCGAGCTCGGCCAGGATCTCGTCGCCGTCCCGGCCGGCCGCGCGGATCAGGAAGACCCGGTCGAAGCGCTCCTCGTAGGCACGGTTGCCCGCCACGAGCCCGCGTGCGACCTCCGCGTCGTCGCGGTCGACGCCGGCCTGCTCGTGCGTGGAGTGGGCGGCGTCGTGCCGGCCGACGCTCGGGCGCTCACCGATCCGCGGGTGCCGGGCCAGGGCGGCCGCGAGCTCGTCGTCGTCCAGGTGCGCGCCCTCCCGCGCGGCCACGGCGAGGACGGCGGCCACGTCCGGGTAGGGGCGGGCGGCGACCACCGCCTGGACCCAGCGCGGCACGTCCAGGCAGGCCGCCACCCGGGCGCGCGCCTCGTCGGTGGGCAGGGTGTTGAAGTCGTTCAGGGGCATCGCGGTGCGCTCACTCCTCGTCTCGGGTGACGGTGGCCTCGATCAGCCCGTAGGGGCGGTCCGCGGCGAAGAACACCTCGCCGGGGTTCTCGAGCCCGAAGGGCGCGAGGTCGACCAGGAAGTGGTGCCGGTTCGGCGCGACGAAGGAGATCTCGACGATGTCGTCGTGCGCCTCGAGCACCGCCCGGCCCATGGCGTGCAGCGTCTCCTGCAGCGCGCGGGAGTACGTCGTCGCGAAGGTCTCGAGGAGCAGGGCCCGCACGGCGGCGTACGACGCGTCCCAGTCGACCGCTCCGGGGTCGAGCCGGTCCCCTCGGTGGTCGAGCCGGTCGGGACCATGGAGCCAGGTGGCGGTCAGCGAGGTCGCCAGGATCCGGTCGTCGGTCTCGGCCAGGGTGGTGTACTCGTCGACCAGGAAGCCCTTGAACTCCGAGCCCGTCGACTTCAGCACGGTCAGGTCGGTCAGCCCGGACCGCACCGTCGTCGTCTCCCCGACCACCACCGCGACCGTGCGGGTCTCGGTCCCACGTCGCACGAACGCGTGGTCCGTCAGCCGGTCCCATGCGTACTCCTGCACGCCGACCAGCGCCTCGTCGGCGGCCGGGCAGGCGACCAGGAGTCGCCGCCCCAGGGCCAGCGCGTAGTCCTCGGGCGAGGTGACGCCGTGCTCCTTGGCGTAGGCGAAGGCGGTGTTCTTCTGGGTGTCGGTGGGCAGCACCTGGCGCTGGTCGCCGTCGACGTGCGCGGCCGCGAAGTCGCCGCGCAGGGAGGTCGACACGTTGAGGTCGCGGATCTCGTGACGGTCGGTGTCGCGGTAGATCCGCACGACCCGGTTCTCCGCCTTGCCGTACTGGTTGGCGCCGAGCACGATCGCCATCGATTCAGCTCCCTTCTCGTCGCCGGGCAAGTCGTGCGAGGTCGCCGCGACCCAGGCTGACCTCGTCGTCGGTGAGGGCCCCGCAGTCGAGACCGCGCAGCAGGTAGTCGGCGAGCGCGCGGACCGTGGCGGGTTCGTCGGCGATCGCGCCCGTGCGGTTCGCGGCGTACGCCACCAGCCGGGCATCGGCGTCCGCGGCCCCGGCCCGGAAGAACTGGAAGGTCGCGGCGAACCTGGTCGGCAGCTGGGCCGGATGCAGGTCCCAGCCCTGGTAGAAGCCGCGGTGGAGGGCGCGGGTCACCAGCCGGTGGTGCGTCTCCCAGCCGAGCCGCAGCCGCGTCGCCGACCGGCAGGACGTTGGTGGACCCGTCCGAGAGCTCGACCCCCGTCCCGGCCGCGGCGGCCTGCATCACCGCCTTGGCGTGGTCGGCCGCGGGATGTTCCAGGCTCTGGTCGCCGGCCGCGAGGCCCAGGAAGGCCGAGTAGTCGTAGGTGCCGTAGTGCAGGCCCGACAGGCGTCGCCCGCCCGCCCGGATCATCCGGGCCACGAGCGCGGACCCGTCCGGTCCGAGGACGGTCTGGGGCGTCTCGACCTGGATCTCGAAGCGCTGGCCCCGAGACGTCGACGACACCTGCTTCTCCAGACGCTCCAGGACCGCGACCAGCGCCTGGACCTGCGCCTCGGAGGTCACCTTCGGCAGCGTGACGACGAGCTCGTCGTCGCCGACGAGCTCGCGCATCTGGTCCAAGGTGCGCGCGAGGGTCTGGATGCCGCGGCGGCGTGTCGGCGCCTCGAGGCTCTTGAACCGGACGCCGTAGCGCCCCGGCGAGTCCTCCTCGGCGTGGAGGTGCCAGAAGACCTGGGTGACCTTCCGGACGTCCTTGTCCTCGTCGGCGTCCGGGCGGACGCCGTACCCGTCCTCGAAGTCGGCCCGGAGGTCCTCGATCGGCTGGCGCCGCAGCTTGTCGCGCACGAGCGCGACCACGCGGTCGTCGGCGCCGGTGATCTCGCGGAACAGGTCGTCGTGCTCAGCCAGGAGGCCGAGGGCGTGGTCTCGGTAGTCCCCGACCGTGGTGCGGCGCAGCCGGTCGGCGGGCACGTACACCGTGTGCACGGGCTGCCACAGGCCTCGGTCGCCCGGGTAGTCGCGCTCGCGGGCCGCGTCGTCGTCGCGGAGGCGCTGGTCGGCGAGGGCGACCAGGTCGTCGACGTCCAGCACCTAGGGCTCCACGACGATCTCGACCTCGAAGCCCTCGGAGTTCTCCACGTAGAGCGCGGTGTGCTCGTCGCCGCCGGCGTGCGGGTAGCGGTCGGCGAACAGCTCGTGCCAGCCGTGCTCGGAGGACTCGGAGCGCAGCCGGTCGAGCCCGGCGCGGGTCTCGATGGTCAGGGCGAGGTGGTTGACCCCCGGGACCATCCGGTCGTGCTCCTCGCCGGTGTCCTCCGGGACCCGTTGGAGGAAGAAGTAGGTGCCGTCGTCGTGCTGCCAGCTCGAGGCCTGGTCGTCCTCCAGGTCGACGGCCCAGCCCAGCTCACCGAGCAGCCAGCCCCACTCGCCGCGGGCGACCGCGAGGTCGCGGACCCAGAGGTCGAGGTGGTGCAGTGCGCGCGGCATGGCGCCCACCCTAACGACGCGTCAGGCGAATGCGGACTGTCCTGTCAGGGCCTGTCCCAGCACGAGCGTGTGCATCTCGACGGTGCCCTCGTAGGTCAGCACCGACTCGAGGTTGTTGGCGTGCCGGAGCACGGGGTACTCCAGCGAGATGCCGTTGGCGCCGAGGATCGTCCGGGCGGTCCGGCAGATCTCCAGCGCCTCGCGGACGTTGTTGAGCTTGCCCAGGCTCACCTGCGCCGGCAGCAGGGTGCCGGCGTCCTTGCGACGGCCGAGGTGCAGCGCGAGCAGCTGGCCCTTGGCGAGCTCCAGGCTCATGTCGGCGAGCTTCTGCTGGGTGAGCTGGAAGGCCGCGATCGGCCTGCCGAACTGGGTGCGCTCGACGGAGTACCGCAGGGCGGCGTCGTACGACGAGCGCGCGGCACCGAGGGCGCCCCAGACGATCCCGTAGCGCGCCTCGTTGAGGCAGGACAGCGGGCCCCTGAGCCCCCGCACCTCGGGGAGGACGGCGTCGCCGGGGAGCCGGACCCCGTCGAGGACGAGCTCGCTGGTGACCGAGGCGCGCAGCGACATCTTGTGCTTGATCTCGGGGGCGCTGAAGCCGTCGGTGTCCGTCGGCACCACGAAGCCGCGGATCGCCGTCTCGTCACCGTCCGTGGCCTGGGCCCACACGACCGCGACGTCGGCGATCGAGCCGTTGGTGATCCACATCTTGCGCCCGTCGAGCACCCAGTCGTCCCCGTCGCGACGGCGCGCGGGTCGTCATCGACGCGGGGTCCGAGCCGTGGTCGGGCTCGGTCAGCCCGAAGCAGCCGATCGCGTCGCCGGCGGCCATCCGCGGCAGCCACTGCTGCTTCTGCTCCTCGCTGCCGAAGGCGTGGATCGCGGTCATCGCCAGCGACCCCTGCACCGACACCAGGCTGCGGATGCCCGAGTCGCAGGCCTCCAGCTCGAGACAGGCGAGCCCGTAGTCGACCGCGCTCATCCCGGCGCAGCCGTAGCCGTCGAGGTGCATCCCCAGCAGCCCCAGCTCGCCGAACTGCTTCACCAGCCCGCGCGGGTCGTCCAGCACCCCGGTCTCGAACCAGCGCGGCACGTCCGGTGCGAGCGAGTCGCACAGCGCGCGCACCGACGCGCGCACCGCCTTCTCGTCGTCGGTCAGCAGGTCGTCGACGCCCACGGGGTCGAGCGGGTCGAAGCGGGTCACTCCGGTCGGATCACTCATGTGCGGGTCTCCAGAAGGGCGTCGGCGAGGTACTCGACGGAAAGCCGGACGACGGCACCGATGTCGGTGCAGCCGAGGAAGATGTGCTCCGCGCCGTCCACCGGGACCAGCCGGGCCGGCACCCCGGCGGCGGTCAGCGCTGCTGCGAGCTGTTCGCTCTGCGAGTACGGCACCAGGGGGTCGGCGGTGCCGTGGACGATCAGGAACGGCGGCGCGGCGGCCGTGACGTGACTGATCGGGCTGGCGTCGGACCGCGTCCGTTCGTCCAGACCGTCGAGCAGCTGGTCCTCGGGCGACGCGACCCCCTCGGGGAGGATGTCGGCCAACGGCGAGGGTCCTGTGGGTCGCGGCATCGTCTCGAGATCGATCGGCGCGTACCAGTCGACCACGACGTCCACCGCGCTGGACGGCCCGACCACTCCGAGGTTGCCGTCGAGGTCGGGGCGGTGCGCGGTCAGGCCGACCAGCGACGCCAGGTGACCGCCGGCCGACTCACCCCAGACCCCCATGCGTTCCGTGTCCAGACCCAGCTGATCGGCGTGCGCACGCAGGTAGCGGACCGCGGCCTTGACGTCATGCAGCTGGGCGGGGAACGCCGCCTCCCGGACGAGCCGGTAGTCGATGCTGGCGACCGCGAGGCCGGCCTCGACCAACGCATCGAAGACCTGGTCGGGCTGCAGGGTGGGCGGCAGCTCGCGGCGGTCGCCGAAGATCCAGGCACCGCCGTGGACCCAGACCACCACCGGCGCCCGGCCGGCCGTCGCCGGGACCCAGAGGTCGAGCTTCAGCGGCCGGTACCCGAACGGAACTGCATAGGTGACTTCCCCGTAGTGCGCGGTGCCGTCCTCGCGGGCGCGTGGCGCGGGTGGTGGCAGGAACCGGGCCGGCCCGTCCCACGGAACCGCTTCAGTGGTGGCCGTTGTCATCGGTTCATCGCGACCGGCCGGACAGACCCGGGTGGCTCACTCCCACTCGATGGTCCCTGGTGGCTTGGAGGTCACGTCGAGGGTGACCCGGTTGACCTCGCGGACCTCGTTGGTGATCCGGGTCGAGATGCGCTCGAGGACGTCGTACGGCAGCCGCGCCCAGTCGGCGGTCATCGCGTCCTCGGAGGTGACCGGACGGATCACGACCGGGTGCCCGTAGGTGCGGCCGTCGCCCTGGACGCCGACCGAGCGGACGTCGGCGAGGAGCACCACGGGCATCTGCCAGATGTCGCGGTCCAGGCCCGCGCGGGTGAGCTCCTCGCGCGCGATGGCGTCGGCCTCGCGCAGGATGTCGAGGCGCTCGGCGGTGACGGAGCCGATGATCCGGATGCCGAGGCCGGGGCCGGGGAAGGGCTGCCGCCAGACGATGTCGGCCGGCAGGCCGAGCTGCTCGCCCACCAGCCGGACCTCGTCCTTGAACAGCGTGCGCAGCGGCTCGACGAGCTCGAACTCCAGGTCGTCGGGAAGCCCGCCGACGTTGTGGTGGGACTTGATCGTGGAGGTGCCGGCACCGCCGCCGGACTCGACGACGTCCGGGTAGAGGGTGCCCTGCACGAGGTAGGCGACCTTGATGCCGTCGGCGGCGGCCTCTCCGAGCACGGCGGCCTCCGCGCCCTCGAAGGAGCGGATGAACTCCCGGCCGATGACCTTGCGCTTCTCCTCGGGGTCGCTGACGCCGGCGAGCGCGTCGAGGAACTGCTTCTGGGCGTCCACGACGTGCAGGGCCACGCCGGTGGCCGCGACGAAGTCGCGCTCGACCTGCTCGGCCTCGCCCTTGCGCAGCAGGCCGTGGTCGACGAAGACGCAGGTCAGCCGGTCCCCGATCGCGCGCTGGACGACCGCCGCGGCGACGGCGGAGTCCACGCCACCGGACAGCCCGCAGATGGCGCGGCCGTCCTCGCCGATCTGCTCGCGGATCCGCTCGACCTGCTCCTCGACGATGTTGACCATCGTCCAGGTCTGGCGGCAGCCCGCGATCTGGTGCAGGAAGTGCTCGAGCACGCGCTGCCCGTGCTCGGTGTGCAGCACCTCGGGGTGCCACTGGACGCCGGCCAGCCGGCGGTCGAGGTCCTCGAAGGCCGCGACGGGGGTGGCGTCGGTCGACGCCAGCACCGCGAAGCCGGCGGGCGCCGCCGCGACCGAGTCGCCGTGGGACATCCAGACGGTGTGGGCGGCCGGCAGGTCCGCCAGCAGGACGCCGGGATCTCCGACCCGGACCTGGGTCCGGCCGTACTCCCGCGCCCCGGTGTGGGCGACGTCGCCGCCGAGCGCGCGGGCCATCAGCTGGAATCCGTAGCACATCCCGAACACCGGGACCCTGGCCCCGAAGATCGCCGGGTCGACCCCGGGCGCACCCTCCTCGTAGACCGACGACGGTCCGCCGGACAGGATGATCGCCTTCGGGTCGCGCGCGAGCATCTCCGCCACCGGCATGGTGTGCGGCACGATCTCGGAGTAGACCCGGGCCTCCCGCACCCGGCGGGCGATGAGCTGGGCGTACTGCGCCCCGAAGTCGACGACGAGGACCAGATCGTGTTCCGCCACGTCCGGAGTCTAAGGCGTGCCTCCCCCGTCGGCGTCGGCGCGGAGGACCGACCAGCATCGGTCCCCCGCACCGCAGGCCAGCGTGCGGCCCGTAGCGCCAAATCAGGGCCCGACCGGGGAGGGAGGGTGGTCGAGCCCTGACTGGCCCAGACCCCTCAGCAGGGGATCTGGGTCGGTCCGACCGTCGGAGGGAGCTGACGGCCGGTCCGACCCCCACAACGACCCCGGTGCCCGGTGGTTACGGCCCGCGGTGACGGATTCGGCGAACGCGGCCGAATCCGCTCAGCTGACCCCGACGATGGGCAGCCGCAGCGCCCCGGGAGCGGAGTCCGGGACGACCGGCGCGTGCGGCGGCACGGGCGCCACCGGCTGGTACGACGTACCCAGCGGCGGGCGCGGGTCCGGGTCGCCCTTGTTGGGCCAGAAGGACATGGCCCGCTCGGCCTGCGCGGTGATGGTGAGGGACGGGTTGACGCCGAGGTTGGCCGAGATCGCCGACCCGTCGGCGACGTGCAGGCCGGGATGGCCGTAGACCCGCTGGTAGGCGTCGACGACCCCGGTCTCGGGTGAGTCCCCGATCGTGCAGCCACCGATGAAGTGCGCGGTCATCGGCCGGTTGAACGGCTCGCCGATCGAGCCGCCGCTGGTGCCGCCCATCAGCGCCGCCAGCCGGCGGACGACCTCGTTGCGCGGCCGGGATCCAGGTCGGGTTGGGGTTGCCGTGCCCCTGGCGCGACGTCATCACCCACCCGCGGCGGGTCTTCTTCGGGTAGGTCGTGATCGAGTTGTCGAGCGACTGCATGACCAGCGCGATGACGGACCGCTCGGACCAGTGCTGGAAGTCGTAGAGCGCCCCCACCTGGCCCTTCTGCCGCCACATCTCGCGCAACCAGGTCTGCCAGCGGGGTCGGGGACCGTCGCCGTCGGTGAGCACGGTCTGCAGCAGCGACATGGCGTTGGAGCCCTTGCCGTAGCGCACCGGCTCCACGTGGGTGTGCTCGTCGGGGTGGAACGACGAGGTGATCGCCACCCCGTGGCTGTAGTCCACCGACAGGTCGGGCGCGATCGCGCCCAGGATGGACTCGGAGTTGGTGCGCGAGAGGTACCCGAGCCGGTCGGAGAGCAGCGGCAGGTCGCCCTCGGCCTTGAGCCGGTGCAGCAGCTTCTGGGTGCCCAGCGAGGCCGCCGCGAACACGACGTGGTCGGCGGTGAAGCTCTTCACCGCGCGGTGCCGCGAGGCCTTCGCCTTGGTCCACCTCGCGTCGACCCGGTAGCCGCCGTCCTCGCGCGGCCGCACCCGCGTCACCGTGGTGAGCGGGTGCACCTCGGCTCCGGCCTGCTCGGCGAGGTAGAGGTAGTTCTTCACCAGGGTGTTCTTGGCGTGGTGCCGGCAGCCGGTCATGCACTCCCCGCAGTTGAGGCAGGTCTTCCGGTCCGGTCCGGCGCCGCCGAAGAACGGGTCCGGCACGGTCTCCCCCGGCGCCTGGTCCGGGCCGCCGAAGAACACCCCGACCGGCGTCAGGTGGAAGGTGTCGCCGACGCCCATCTCGACCGCGACCCGCTCCATCAGGTCGTCGCTGGCGGTCTTGACGGGGTTCTCGACCACGCCGAGCATCCGCTTGGCCTGGTCGTAGTACGGCGCGAGCTCGGCCTTCCAGTCGGTGATGTGCGCCCACGACGGGTCGCGGTAGAAGTGGTCGAGCGGCTCGTAGAGCGTGTTGGCGTAGACCAGCGACCCGCCGCCGACCCCGGCGCCCGCCAGGATCACGCAGTCCTTGACGACGTCGATGCGCTGGATGCCGTAGCAGCCGACCTCCGGCGCGAACAGGAAGCGCCGCGCGTCCCACGAGGTCGCGGGGTACGACGCCTCGTCGAAGCGCGCGCCCGCCTCGAGGACCCCGACGCGGTAGCCCTTCTCCGTCAGCCTCAGAGCGGTGACCGAGCCGCCGAACCCCGACCCGATGACCAGGACGTCGTAGTGGGTCACGCGACGACCGAGCTTGTTCATCAGCCGCATGTTGGCGGTCATCACCTTGGCGTACAGCTGGTCGGACATGCCGAGCATCGGCGCGAAGCGGATCAGTCGCTGGGTCGCCACCGTTTGCGGCTCGGTGTAGCGGTGGATGCCCTCGCTCCCCTGCCGGCGGCCCATCCCGGACTGGCGCATGCCGCCCATCGGCGAGTCGAGGCTGCCGAAGGTCGCGCCGAAGGCCTCGTTGATGTTCACCGTCCCGCACGTGATGCTGGCCGCCATCGCGCGGGCCCGGGACCCGTCCTGGCTGTAGATCGAGGCGTTGAGGCCGTACTCCCCGTCGTTGGCGCGGTCGACGGCCTCCCCCTCGTCGTGGAAGCGGTAGAGCGCGATGACCGGCCCGAAGGTCTCGTGACCGAAGCAGGTCATGTCGGGGGTGACGCCCTCGAGGATGGTCGGCTCGAAGAAGAACGGCCCGAGGTCGGGCCGCGCCCGTCCGCCGGTCAGCACCCGGGCGCCCTTGGCGACGGCGTCCTCGACGTGCGCGGTGACCGTGTCGAGCTGCTGCTGGGAGATCAGCGAGCCCATGTCGTTGCCCCACTCCAGGGTCGCGCCCAGCGTCATCGCCTCGGTGCGGGCGACGAAGCGGTCGACGAAGCGGTCGTAGACCTGGTCGGCGACGAACATCCGCTCCATCGACACGCACAGCTGGCCGGCGTTGGAGAACGGCGCCCGAACGGCGCCCTCGGCGGCCTTCTCGATGTCGGCGTCACGCAGGACCAGGATCGGGTTCTTCCCACCGAGCTCGAGGGAGCAGCCGATCAGCCGCTCGGCGCACTGACTGCGCGATGATCCGCCCGGTCGCGGTCGACCCGGTGAAGCACATGAAGTCGGCGCCCTCGATGATCGACGGGCCCAGCTCCGGGCCAGGCCCGGCGACGACCTGCCAGAGGTCGGCCGGCAGCCCCGCCTCCTCGAGCAGCTGGGCGCCGAGCAGGGCCGACAGCATGCTCTGGGCGTCGGGCTTGGCGACCACGGCGTTGCCCGCGAGCAGCGCGGGGAGGCCGTCGCACAGCGCCATCGTGAACGGGTAGTTCCAGGGCGAGATGATCCCGACCACGCCCTTGGGCACCCGGTTGAGCTCGACCCGGGTGAGTCCGGGCACCACGCCGATCAGCCGTCGGGTCTCGAGGTGCCGTTCCGCGGTGCGGGCGTAGTAGCGGGCGGTCAGCGCGATGTGCGCGGGCTCGTCGAAGGCGTGCTTGCGCGCCTTGCCGGACTCCCAGACGATCAGGTCGAGGATCTCGTCCTGGCGGTCGACGACCAGGTCGTGCAGCCGGAGGAGCACTGCGGCCCGCTCGGCGAGCGGGGTGCCGCGCCCACGACTTCTGCGCCCGGCGGGCGCGGGTGTAGGCCTCGGCCACGTCGGCCGGGCTCGACTGCGGGATGTGCGCGAGGGGCTGCCCGTTGAGCGGTGAGAACACCTCGTCCGTGCGGCCCGACGAGGCGACCACCCGGCCGGTGAGCGCCGCGACGTAGGCGCGCTGGAGGGCGTACGACGCCCTCGGGTCGTGCTCGGGGTCGTGAGGACCGTCAACGAGGGGGCCGCCTGAGGGCGTCTGTGCGGGCATGACCCCGAGACTAGAGCCGGGTGGCCCACGTCACTAGCGGTTGAGACGCTGTCCACAGCGGGTGTCGGTGTCGACCCGGGTCACTCGACGCAGAACTCGTTCCCCTCGGGATCGGCCATCACCACGATCGGCTCGGTCCGCAGGACCGTGGCGCCCAGCGCCTCGAGCCGGGCCACCTCGGCCGCGATCGACTCCGGCGCGCGCAGGTCGAAGTGCATCCGGTTCTTGGCCGTCTTGGGCTCCGGCACCCGCTGGAACCACAGCGTGGGCCCGCCCCAGCCGGCGGGCTCGACGAACGCCTTGTCCGCCGTGGAGTCCTCGTCCAGGTCGCTCCCGAGCGCGCCGGCCCAGAAGGCGCCGAGCACCAGCGCGTCCGCGCAGTCGAAGGTCACCGACTTGATGTAGGTCGCCATCCCGGCACGCTACCGCCGGTCGTGGACGTGCGAGCGGGGCGGACCTCGAGACCCCGGGCCGGTCAGACGATCTCGGGTGCGCTGACCCGCGCCTCGTCGGCCTCCTGGTCGGTGAGCTTCAGCTGGCTCTGCCGCTCGGCCTCGACCCGACGCAGGTAGTGGTCGACCTCGTCCGCGGTCCGGGCGTCGTCCCAGCCGAGCTCACCGGCCATCAGGGCGGCGGCCTGGGCGGCCACCTGGACGCCGCGGTCGAAGGTCTCGATCGAGATCCGGGTGCGCCGGGTGAGCACGTCGTCGAGGTGCCGCGCGCCCTCGTGGGACACGGCGTACACGACCTCCACGCGCGAGGTAGTCGTCGGCGCCCTCGAGCGGCAGCCCCAGCTCGGGACGCTGGCCGATCAGGTCCAGCACCTCGTCGACGAGGCTGCCGTAGCGCTCGAGCAGGTGGTCGATCCGCGAGATGTGCAGGTCCGCCCGCCGCGCGAGCAGCGCCCGCTGGTTGGTGCGCGCCTCGAAGCCGGACGCCCCGACCAACGGGATCCGGTCGGTGATCGAGTCGCGGACCACCGGATGACCCGACGAGGTGAGCGACGCGGCGGCCGCGTCGACCGCGTCCCGGGCCATCACGCGGTACGTCGTGAGCTTGCCGCCGGCGATCATCACCAGGCCGGGCACCGGCGCGACGACCGTGTGCTCGCGGGAGATCCGGCTGGTGGGCTCGGACTCGCCACGGGCCAGCGGCCGGAGCCCGGCCCAGACGCCCTCGATGTCGTCGTGGTCGAGCGGTTCGCGCAGGATCGTGTTCACGTGGCCGAGCAGGTAGTCGATGTCGGCCTTGCTGGCGGCGGGATGCGCCTTGTCGAGCTTCCACGGGGTGTCGGTCGTGCCGATGATCCAGTGCCGGCCCCAGGGGATGACGAAGAGCACCGACTTCTCGGTCTTGGTGATGAAGCCGGCCTCGGACCGGATCCGGTCGCGCGGCACCACGAGGTGGATGCCCTTGCTGGCCTGCACGTTGAGGGAGCCCCGGCCGCCGACCAGGTCCTGGATGTCGTCGGTCCAGACGCCGGCGGCGTTGACGACGACCCGGGCCCGGATCGTGAGCTCCCGGTCGGTCTCGAGGTCGCGCACCCGGGCGCCGACGACCCGCTCCCCCTCCCGCAGGAAGCCGACCACCTGGGTCCGGGTCGCCACCTGGGCACCGTGGAAGGCGGCGGTGCGGGCCAGCGTCATCACCAGCCGCGCGTCGTCGACCTGGCAGTCGTAGTAGCGGATCGCGCCGTGCAGACCCTCGATCTTGAGGTCCGGCGCGATCCGGGCGACCTGCTTGCGGAACAGGTGCTTGTGCTTGGGCACCCCGGTGCTGCCGAACTTGGCCGCCCTGGCTCCGATGACCGCCATGGCGTCGTACAGGACCAGCCCGGCGCCGACGTACGGCCGCTCGTAGGCGTGGTGCAGCGGGTAGAGGAACGGCACCGGCCGGACCAGGTGCGGCGCCAGCCGGGTCAGCAGCAGGCCGCGCTCCTCGAGGGCTTCCTTGACCAGCGCGAAGTCGAACATCTCCAGGTAGCGCAGGCCCCCGTGCACGAGCTTGCTGCTGCGGCTGCTCGTGCCGCTGGCCAGGTCGCGCTGCTCGACCAGGCCGGTGCTCAGCCCGCGGGTCACGGCGTCCAGGGCCACGCCGGTGCCGGTGATGCCGCCGCCGACCACCAGCACGTCGAGCTCCTCGTCGGTCGAGGTCGCGGCCAGCACCCGCAGGGCCTCGTCGCGGGCGGCGGGGCTGAGCGAGCTGGTCTGCGGCATGCGGCCATTCTCCCTCCCCACCCCGGCGGGCCGACGCCACCGGGTCCGGCAGGATGACGCGCATGGACGAGATCGTCGCGTTGTACGACGAGCGGGGGCGGCCCGTGGGGTCGGCTCCGCGGTCGCGGATGCGGGCCGAGAACCTCCGCCACGCCGCCACCGCCGTCGTCGTCCGGGACCCGTGGGGCCGGGTGCACGTGCACCGGAGGACCGACACCAAGGACGTCTACCCGGGCCGCTACGACTTCGCCGCCGGGGGCGTCCTGCTGGCCGGCGAGGAGCCGCTGGACGCGGCCCGGCGGGAGGCCGAGGAGGAGCTCGGGGTCACCTCGGCGCTGGTGCCGCTGGGTGAGGGTGACTACGCGGACGACGCCACGACGTACCACGCGTTCCTCTACGAGACCGTCTGGGACGGCCCGCTGCGGTTCCAGCCCGAGGAGGTCGCGTCCGGCGAGTGGATGACGCTGGAGGCGCTGGCCTCGATGATCGACGACCCCGCCGTCGCGGTGATGCCCGACACCGCGACCCTCCTCGGGCCGTGGCTGCGGGACCGGCTGGCCGACCGCGTGGATCCCGGCCAGGGCTGGGACAGCGAGGCCGCCGTCGTCGAGGGGCGGTGGCTGGACCGCCGACCGCGCCGTCCCGAGGTGGCGCCGCACCTGCTCGCCGAGACCCGGCTGCTCCCCCTGCTGGCGCCCCGCCTGGGGCTGGCCGTGCCCGTGCCGGTGGTGCTCGAGGCCGAGCCGCTGCTCGTCCGGCACCCGCTCGTGCCCGGGGTGCCGTGCGAGCCCGCGGCGCTGACGGCCGACGACGGCGCGGCGGTCGGCCGCTTCCTGCGGACCCTGCACGACACCCCACGGAGCGAGGTCGCCGACTCCGGCGTCCCCGACGCCGCGGCCACCCGGGCCGAGCTGCTGGAGGGTCTGGCCGGGATGCGGGAACGGGTGCTGCCCCTGCTGCCACCGGGCCGGCGCGCGGCGGGCGCGGCCCTGCTCGACGCCATCGGGACGCCGTCGCCGGTCTGCCTGGTGCACGCCGACCTCGGGCCCGCGCACCTCCTGGTCACCGACGGACGGGTCAGCGGGGTGATCGACTGGAGCGATGCCCGGACCGGCGACCCCGCCCTCGACCTGGCCTGGACGCTGAACGGCACCCCGGCCGCGTTCGCGGACGCGCTCGTCGCGGCGTACTCCCCCACGACCGAGCAGGTCGCCCGCGGCCGGTTGTGGCACCGGCTGGGCCCGTGGTGGGAGGCGCTTGCCGGCGTGGACTTCCTGGGGGACGAGTACGTCGAGTCGGGCCTGGCCGGCGTGCTGGAACGCCTGTGAGGACCCGGCGGGTGGACCCGGACGGTCAGCGCAGGGCTACTCGACGACGACCTCGACCCGCTGGAACTCCTTGAGCTCGGTGTAGCCCGTGGTGGCCAGCGAGCGCTTGAGTGCGCCGACGAGGTTCATCGTGCCGTCGGCGACCCGCGAGGGGCCGAAGAGGATCTGCTCGAGCGTGCCGACCGTGGTGAACTCCACCCGCTCGCCCCGCGGCAGGGAGTGGTGGTGCGCCTCGCCGCCCCAGTGGAAGCCGCGGCCCGGGGCGTCGGTGGCCCGCGCGAGCGGCGAGCCGACCATCACCGCATCGGCCCCGCAGGCGATCGCCTTGGCGATGTCACCCGACTTGCCGATCGAGCCGTCGGCGATCACGTGCACGTAGCGCCCGCCCGACTCGTCGAGGTAGTCCCGGCGGGCCGCGGCCACGTCGGCCACCGCGCTGGCCATCGGGACCGCGATGCCGAGCACCTTGCGGGTGGTGTGCGCCGCGCCGCCGCCGAAGCCGACCAGCACGCCGGCCGCGCCGGTGCGCATCAGGTGCAACGCGGCCTGGTGGGTGGCGCAGCCCCCGACGATCACGGGGACGTCGAGCTCGTAGATGAACTCCTTGAGGTTGAGCGGCTCCGCCTGGCTGGACACGTGCTCGGCGGACACCGTGGTCCCCCGGATCACGAACATGTCGACGCCCGCGTCCACGACGCACTTGGCGAGCTCCTTGGTGCGCTGCGGCGACAGGCTGCCCGCCACGGTCACGCCGGCGTCGCGGATCTGCCGCAGCCGGGCGGTGATCAGCTCGGCCTTGATCGGCTCGGCGTAGATCTCCTGCATCCGCCGGGTCGCGTCGGCGCCCTGGAGGGCGGCCACCTCGTCCAGCAGCTCGGTCGGGTCGTCGTACCGCGTCCAGAGCCCCTCGAGGTTGAGCACGCCGAGGCCGCCGTGCTTGCCGAGCGCGATGGCGGTCTCGGGCGACATCACCGAGTCCATCGGCGCGGCCAGGATCGGCAGGTCGAAGCGGTAGGCGTCGATCTGCCAGGCCAGGCTGACCTCCTCCGGGTCGCGCGTGCGCCGGGAGGGCACGATCGCGACGTCGTCGAAGGAGTAGGCACGCCGCGCCCGCTTGGCCCGGCCGATCTCGATCTCGGTCACCGGTGAAGGTTATCGACCCGCCCGCCCGGTCCACACGGTGCAGCGGTGAGCCGGCGCGCTCGACCGTCAGCGGCCGGAGTAGTTGGGCGCCTCGACGGTCATCTGCACGTCGTGCGGGTGGCTCTCCTTGAGCGACGCCGAGGTGATCCGGATGAACCGGCCCTTCTCCTGGAGCTCGGGAACGGTGCGGGCCCCGACGTAGAACATCGACTGGCTGAGGCCGCCGATCAGCTGGTGGGCGACCGCGGCGAGCGGGCCGCGGTAGGCGACCTGGCCCTCGATGCCCTCGGGGACGATCTTGTCGTCGCTGGTGACCTCGGCCTGGAAGTAGCGGTCCTTGGAGTAGGACTTCTTGCCGCGCGACGACATCGCCCCCAGCGAGCCCATGCCCCGGTAGGACTTGAACTGCTTGCCGCTGACGAAGACCAGGTCGCCCGGCGACTCCTCGCACCCGGCGAGCAGGCCGCCGACCATCACCGACTCCGCGCCGGCGACGATCGCCTTGGCGATGTCGCCGGAGTGCTGGAGACCGCCGTCGGCGATCACGGGCACGCCGGCGGGGCCGCAGGCCAGCCACGCGTCGTACACCGCGGTGACCTGGGGCGCTCCCACGCCGGTGACCACGCGGGTGGTGCAGATCGAGCCCGGGTCCCACGCCGACCTTGACCGCGTCGGAGCCGGCGTCGACGAACGCCTGGGCGCCGGCCCGGGTCGCGACGTTGCCGCCGATGACCTGGACGTGCCGGGTGGCCGGGTCGGTCTTCAGCCGCCGGACCATGTCGAGCAGCATCCGGACGTGCCCGTGCGCGGTGTCGGCGACCAGCACGTCGACGCCGGCGTCGATGAGGGTGGTGGCGCGCTCCCAGGCGTCGCCGAAGTAGCCGATCGCCGCCCCGACGAGGAGCCGGCCGTGGGCGTCCTGGGAGGCGTGCGGGAACTGCTCGGACTTCACGAAGTCCTTGACCGTGATGAGGCCGCCGAGGCGGCCGTCGGCGTCGACCAGGGGCAGCCGCTCACGCTTGTGCTTGCGCAGCAGCGCGGTGGCGTCGTCGCGGGAGATCCCGACCCGGCCGGTGACCAGCGGCGGCGGCGTCATCACCTCGTCGACCTTGGTGGTCGCCCACTCGGCGACCGGGGTGAAGCGGAGGTCGCGGTTGGTGATGATGCCCATCAGGCGGTTGTCGGTGTCGACGACCGGGAGCCCGGAGACGCGGTACTCGCCGCAGATGCGGTCGAGGTCCTCCAGCGTCGCGTCCGGGCCGATGGTGATCGGGTTGGAGATGATCCCGGTCTGGGTCCGCTTCACCAGGTCGACCTGGTAGGCCTGGTCCTCGATCGAGAGGTTGCGGTGCAGCACCCCGAGGCCGCCCTGGCGGGCCATCGCGATCGCCATCCGGGACTCGGTGACGGTGTCCATGGCGGCGCTGACCAACGGCACCTTGAGGCTGATCTCCCGGGTGAGCCGCGTGGTGGTGTCGATCTCGTCCGGGGCGAGGTCGGACTCCCCCGGCAGCAGCAGCACGTCGTCGTACGTCAGGCCCAGCGCCGCGAACTTCTCGGGGATCTCCACTCCGCCATTCTAGGGCTGACCCGGCTAGCCTGATGATCCGCCCGCGAGCTTCGGAGGACCCCTTGTCCCACCTTCTCAGGACGGCCGCCCTGGCGGTCGGCACGTGCGTCCTCCTGGTGCTTCCCCTCGCGACCCCGGCCGGCGCCGCGGTCGTCTACGTCCACGACCAGCCGGGCGACGGCTCCAACGGCACCGGGGGCGGCGGGCCGCGCGCGTACGGCGACATCGGCACCGTCCGCGTCGCACACGGCGACGGCCGGATGTGGCTGACCGTCAACCCCGCCCGCGGCGGCCAGCTCGCCGACCGCTACGAGTTCTGGGTCGACGTGAACATCGCCAACCCCGGCCCCGAGTTCCTGGTCGACTTCACCCTGGAGGTGTCACCGGAGGTGCGGGTCAGCCAGACCGACCGGTTCGGGCAGAGCGGCCGCAGCCTGTGCCGGCTGCGGACCGGCGGCTACCGACCGGGCACGCAGGTTCTGCGCCTCAACGTCCCCCGCAGCTGCCTGCGGACGCCCGGCTTCGCGGAGCCGGTGCGGCTGCGGGTCAGCACCCATGCCTCGATGGAGTACGAGAGCGCCGACTGGGCGCCCGGTGTCCGGCTGTTCGGACCCTGGGTCAGGAACGGCTGACGGTCGCTCGGCCACGAAGGCCCGCGCGGTCTGGTCCAGGTGTGAGGACGCAAGCAACGAGCCTCGAAACCGCACCCCGATCGGGGCGGTTTCGAGGCTCGCTTCGCTCACACCTCAACCAGCGAGGCTGTGCGGTGGATCAGTGGCCGTGGCCGTGCCCGTGACCGGCGCCCGCGGGGACGGGCTCCTCGTCCTCGGGCTTCTCCACGATCAGCGTCTCGGTCGTCAGCAGCATCGCCGCGATCGAGGTGGCGTTGACCAGCGCGGAGCGGGTGACCTTGACCGGGTCGAGGACACCCTGGGCGACCAGGTCGCCGTACTCGCCGGTGGCGGCGTTGTAGCCGGTGCCGGCGCCGCCGTCGCGGACCTTGGCGACCACGACGAAGCCGTTGACCCCGCCGTTCTCGGCGATCCAGCGCAGCGGCTGGTCGAGCGCCTTGCGCACGATGCGCACGCCGACGGCGGCGTCACCCTCGAGCCCGAGGTCGCCGTCGAGGACCGCGGCGGCGTGGATCAGCGCGCTGCCACCACCGGGCACGATGCCCTCCTCGATCGCGGCGCGGGTCGCGGAGACGGCGTCCTCGATGCGGTGCTTCTTCTCCTTCAGCTCCACCTCGGTGGCGGCGCCGACCTTGATCACGCAGACACCGCCGGCGAGCTTGGCGAGGCGCTCCTGGAGCTTCTCGCGGTCCCAGTCGGAGTCGGTGTTCTCGATCTCGGCCTTGATCTGGTTGACGCGGCCCTCGACCTCGGCCTTGTCGCCGCCGCCCTCGACGATCGTGGTGTTGTCCTTGGTGACCACGATGCGGCGGGCGGTGCCGAGCACGTCGAGGCCGACCTGGTCGAGCCGGAGCCCGACCTCGGGGGAGACGATCTGGCCACCGGTGAGGGTGGCGATGTCCTGCATCATCGCCTTGCGGCGGTCACCGAAGGCCGGGGCCTTCACGGCGACGGCGTTGAAGGTGCCGCGGATCTTGTTGACGACCAGCGTCGACAGCGCCTCGCCGTCGACGTCCTCGGCGAGGATGAAGAGCGGCTTGCCGGCGGCGATGACCTTCTCCAGGATCGGCAGCAGGTCGGCGACCGCGGAGATCTTGCCCTGGTGCAGCAGCACGTAGGCGTCGTCGAGCACGGCCTCCATGCTCTCCGGGTCGGAGACGAAGTACGCCGAGATGTAGCCCTTGTCGAACTGCATGCCCTCGGTGAACTCCAGCTCGGTGCCCATGGTGTTGGACTCCTCGACGGTGATCACGCCGTCCTTGCCGACCTTGTCGAAGGCCTGCGCCAGCAGGTCGCCGATCACGGCGTCCCGGCTGGAGATGGTGGCGACCGAGGCCATGTCCTCGCGGGACTCGACCTCGCGGGAGGCCTCGCGCAGCGCGTCGCTGACCGCCTCGGCGGCGGCGTCCATGCCGCGCTTGAGGCCCATCGGGTTGACGCCGGCGGCGACCGCGCGGAGCCCCTCGTGGACCATCGCCTGGGCGAGCACGGTGGCGGTGGTGGTGCCGTCACCCGCGACGTCGTTGGTCTTGGTGGCGACCTCCTTCGTCAGCTGGGCGCCGAGGTTCTCGAACGGGTCGTCGAGCTCGATCTCCCGCGCGACGGTCACGCCGTCGTTGGTGATGGTCGGCGCGCCCCACTTCTTGTCCAGCACGACGTAGCGGCCCTTGGGGCCGAGCGTCACCTTCACGGCGTTGGCGAGGGCGTCGACGCCCCTCTCGAGCGCCCTACGGGCGGACTCGTCGAACTCCAGGATCTTGGGCACTGCTGCTCCTTGCTAGTAAAAGAGCGATAGTCCGCCGCGAAAAGCGTCCCGCGTGTGGGCGGGTGTGGCGCTTTCCGCGGCGGACTATCGGAAATCAGGAAACGACAGCGAGAACGTCGCGCGCCGAGAGGATGAGGTACTCCTCGCCGGCGTACTTGACCTCGGTGCCGCCGTACTTGCTGTAGATCACCTTGTCGCCGATGGCGACGTCGAGCGGGACCCGGTTGCCGTTGTCGTCGATGCGACCCGGGCCGATCGCCAGGACCTCGCCCTCCTGGGGCTTCTCCTTGGCGGTGTCGGGGATGACCAGGCCGGAAGCCGTGGTCTGCTCGGCGTCGAGCGGCTTGACGACGAGGCGGTCCTCGAGGGGCTTGATGTTGACCGACACTTCAGATCAACCTCTACTTTCCACTAGTCAGACTCGGGAACGGCGATCGTTCCCGGACGTTTGAGCCTGCGGGTGACGGACGCCGTCGCGGGGATCGTTCGCCGGTCGCAAGCGCTGGCACACTCGGGTCGAGAGTGCCAACTCAGACGTTAGCACTCACCCCGGCCGAGTGCTAGGCGGGTCCGGGATCGCCGTCGCGACGCCCCCCGGCTGACAGGATGCCCGCGTGGACCTCGCGACGTTCCGCTGGTTGCTCACCGACGACGGCCAGCGCCTGATCGAGGCCGCCGCGACCGCGTACGCCGACCACGACGGCGATCCCGTCGGCGCCGCGACCGCCCTGCGCGGGAGCGGAGCGGGGAGGCGGATCCCGACCGGCGGGCGGCCGCGCTCACCCAGGTGCAGCTGCGGGTGCGGGCGGTGCCGAAGCTGGGCGCGGACGCGCTGCGGATGTACTTCACCCCCGACGGCCTCGAGCAGGCGACCCGGGACCGGGTCGCCGAGCACCGGGCGGCGCGGCTGGTGGCCGCCGACGTCGGGTCGGTGATCGACCTCGGCTGCGGCATCGGCGGCGACCTGGTCGCGTTCGCCCGCGCGGGGCTCACCACCGCCGGCGTGGACGCCGACCCGGTCCGGGTGGCCGATCGCGTCGGCCAACCTCGCGGCCCTCGGCCTCGGCGGCGCGGTGCAGGTCGCGGACGCCACCACGCTCGACCTCGCGGGCTTCGGCGCGGCGTTCGCCGACCCGGCGCGCCGCTCGGGACGCGGACGCGTCTTCGACGCCGACGGCTGGACGCCCCCGTGGCCGTTCGTGGCCGGGCTGCTCGGCGCCGCCGCGCCGCCCAGCGTCGTGAAGGTCGCGCCGGGCATCCCGCACTCCCTGGTGCCCGACGACGTCGAGGCGGAGTGGGTGAGCGTGCGCGGCGAGGTGAAGGAGGCGGCCCTGTGGTCCCCGGGCCTGGCGACGTGTCGCCGGCGCGCCACGGTGATCGGCACCGGCGGGCTCGCCACCCTCACCGAGGAGGACGACCCGTACGACGGCCAACCGCGGCCGGTCCGCGAGCTGGGCGCGTACCTCTACGAGCCCGACGGAGCCGTGATCCGTGCGGGTCTCGTGACCGCGGTGGCCGCCGGGGTGCAGGGCGGCCTCCCCGACCCGCACATCGCGTATGTGACGTCGGACATGGGGTTCCGGTCACCGTTCGCGCGCGCGTACCGCATCGTCGAGGAACTGCCGTACCGGGAAAAGCAGCTGAAGGCCGCCCTGCGAGCGCGCGACATCGGCCGGTTGACCGTCAAGAAGCGTGGGGTCGAGATCGACCCCGCCGCCCTTCGCCGTCGCCTCGCGCTGTCCGGTGCGAGCGAGGCGACCCTGGTCCTGACCCGGAGGTCAGGAACCGGGATCGCCCTGCTCGTGAAGCCGTTGTGACTGCCGGCCTAGCTCACTTCGGCAGGCACTGGGCGGTCGCGCGACCGTCCGGGTTGTGCGGCGGCTCGTCGCTGGGGTTGTTCCCCGGGTCCGCACCCGTCCCGCACGGCGGCAGGTTGTCACGCCACCGCCTGGAGCGCCGTCCCGGAACCGATGATCCCCTCGCCCGCGTAGGAGTACGAGAGAATCGCGACGCCCTGCGGGCTGCTCGGGAAGTCGCCGGCGTCGACGTACTTGCAGACCGTGGCCCCCGGCGCGACCGTGATCGTGCCCGGGTTGAGGTACAGCGGCGCGACGCGCTTGATGCTGTTGACCTGCAGGTCCGTCAACGTCACCGTGATCGGCACGCCCGAGCTGTTCTGGAAGCAGAACGTGAAGTGGTAGATGTTCGTGTGGTCCGAGCCCTCGCCCGGGTGCTTGCATGCGGTCCCGCATGAGAACACCAGGATGGGGTCGGAGGCGTTCGCGTAGGCGGGAGCCGACGTAGCAACTGCTACGACAGGCACCGACCAGGCCATTCCTCGAGCGACGGTGCGTCGCGAAATTTGAGTCCCCCCGGACTTCTGACTGCGCGCATGCGCATCTTGCTGAACCATTTCAATAACCCCCCGGTTTCGATGGTTGCGTGAGAACTGTAAGCCCCATGGCCAGGGTGCTGGCAAATATCCTCGCGACATTTAACCCTGTGGGCTGGACCAGTGTGCTGAGGCCGCCTCGACAACTGATTCAGCAGCCGCGACGGGAAATGCCTGCGACATCCACCGGCAACCGACCCGGAGCACGACGGCGGCCCTGCAGGACGGCCACGAGTGCAGCCATCGCGCCGGGGGTGTCGCCGAACGTTGCCACCCGAATCGCTGCGCCCGAGCGCCCGAGGATGTATGGCGTGTCCGTCGCCACCAGCACCTCGGCACCGGCCGGCGCGGGGTCGCCGTAGCCGGCGAAGCCGACCGGCACGCCGCGGAACACCGGCGTCGGCTCGAGCCGGCGCCACCGGCGGATCTTCTTCTTGCCCGTGGGCTTGGGCGGCTTGCGGTACTCGACCCGGCCGAGGGCGAGGCCGGCCGCCGCGGCGGCGGCCCGGAACGCCGCGACCGAGGCCCGGTCGCCGAAGGGCACCGGCCGGGCCCGGAGGAGCGAGCCGCGGCACGGTCCGGCGACGACGGTGACCGCCGCGGCGGAGAGCGCCCGCGAGGCCGCGCGGCCGGTCCCGGGAGCGGCTCCTGCGTGGCCGCGCCCGTGGAGCAGCAGCGCGACCTGACGGGCCGCGGCCTGCTCGAGCCGCTCGCGGGGCAGGGCACCCGAGCGCACCGCCTTCACCAGACCGGCGCGGGCGGCCGCCGGGTCGGCGGGCATCAGGGCCACGTCGTTCCCGGCCCGCAGGGCCTGCACCGCGGCGCGCGCCGGCCCGCGCCGGCCGACCGCCGCCATCTCCAGGGAGTCGGTGACCACCAGCCCGTCGAAGCCCAGGTCGTGGCGCAGCAGGCCGGTGACGACCTTCCGCGACAGCGACGACGGGACCCGCGGGTCGACGGCCCGGACGTCGAGGTGGCCGACCATCACGGCCGGGAGGCCCGCCGCGACCCCGGCGCGGAACGGCACCAGGTCGACCCGGCGCAGGGCGCGCAGGGTCCGCGACTGGACCGGCAGGCCCAGGTGGCTGTCGGTGGGCACCGAACCGTGCCCCGGGAAGTGCTTGAGGACCGGCGCCACGCCCGCGTCGAGGTAGCCCTGGGCCGCGGCGACGGCGTGCTCGGCGACCTGCTCGGGGTCCGACCCGACCGAGCGCGACCCGATGGTCGGGTCGGCGGGACCCGAGGTCACGTCGGCGTCCGGCGCGAAGTCGACGGTGAACCCCAGGCCCCGGAGCTCGGCCCCGCTCGCGCGGGCCGCGGACCGGGTGAGGCGCAGGTCGTCGGCGGCCCCCGCCGACATGAAGGCCGGGAAGCCGGTCGCGCGGCCGCGCACCCGCTGGACGATGCCACCCTCCTGGTCGACGGCCAGGAAGAGCGGCCACCCGCGGCCGGCGGTCCGGCGGAGCCGGGCGTTGACGTCGCGGATCTGGCTCGTCGACTCGACGTTGTCCGAGAAGGCGATGACCCCGCCCAGGTGCAGGCGCCGGACCATCTCGGTGGGCGCCCCGGTCCCCCGCCAGTCGGCGACGATCACCTGGCCCGCGAGCTCCGGCAGCCGCAGCCGCGAGACGAGGCGTGCGGCCCGGTCGAGCTCGTCGGCGGTCGGCCCCCAGCCGGTGCGCAGCCCGAGGAGCTCGGCCGGTCCGGGAGCCGGAGGAGACGGCTCCACGGGGGCGTCCTCGCGGTCGGCCACGGGCGCGATCGCCCCGCGCTCGGGAGGCTCCTGGGTGCAGCCGGAGGCGACGAGCAGGGTCGCGAGCAACGCGACCGCGGCCGAGCCGATCCGTCCCATGGGCGTCATCCTCGCCCATGGACCGAGGTCGGGTCAGATCCTCGGGCTAGAAGCGCTCGGCGCCGATCGTGGTGTCGTCGCCGTGCCCGGTGTGCACGACCGTGGCGTCCGGCAGCGCGAACAGCGTCGACCTGATCGAGGCCACGATGACGTCGCGGTCGCTGTAGGACCGGCCGGTGGCACCGGGTCCGCCCTGGAACAGGGTGTCGCCGGTGAAGACGCACCCGAGGTCGGGGGCGTGCAGGCAGACCGCACCGGGAGCGTGACCCGGCGTGTGCAGCACCGTCAGCGTGGTGCCCCCCACGTCGAGCACCTGTCCGTCGGACAGGTCGACGTCCCACAGCAGGTCCGGGTGGGTGAGCTCCCACAGGGGCCGGTCGTCGGGGTGCAGCAGGATCGGCGCCCCGGCCCGCTCGCGCAGCGCCGGCGCGACCCGCACGTGGTCGTCGTGGGCATGCGTGCAGACGATCGCCTTGAGCCGCCGCTCCCCGACGACCGCGAGGATCGCGTCCACGTCGTGGGGCGCGTCGATGACGACGCACTCCGCGTCGTCGCCCACCACCCAGACGTTGTTGTCGACCTGGTGGGTCTCGCCGTCGAGGCTGAAGGTGCCGCTGGTCACGACGTGGTCGATGCGGGCGCTCATGCCCGTCACCCTAGGAGGTGGACGCCGGGCGCCGCCGCGGACCTCGCCCCACCCCGATAGTCCGTCACGAACTGGTCGTGTTTGCACGGCCAGAGCAGCCATCCCGTGCCGGACTATCGACCACGGTGCCGGATGCTCCCGGGTCACCCGGATCGCCGTCCTAGTCGAAGATCACCACCGAGCGCAGCACGTCGCCGTCGTGCATCGCCTCGAAGGCCGCCTCGACGTCGCCGAGGCCGATCTCCTCGGTCACGAACGCGTCGAGGTCGAGGCGCCCCTGTCGGTAGAGGTCGACGAGCATCGGGAAGTCCCGGCTGGGGAGGCAGTCGCCGTACCAGCTCGACTTGAGCGCGCCACCGCGACCGAAGACGTCGATCAGCGGGATGTCGGGGATCCGCATGTCGGGCGTGGGCACGCCCACGAGCACCACGGTCCCGGCGAGGTCCCGGGCGTAGAACGCCTGCTTCCAGGTCTCCGGGCGGCCGACCGCGTCGATCACCACGTCGGCGCCGTTGCCGTCGGTGAGCGCCTGGATCGCCTCGACCGGGTCGGTGTCCCGGGAGTTGACCACGTCGGTGGCGCCCATCGAGCCGGCCCGGGTGAGCTTCCGGTCGTCGATGTCGACGGCGATGATCCGCGACGCCCCCGCCAGCACGGAGCCGGCGATCGCGGCCATGCCGACGCCGCCGCACCCGATCACGGCGACCGACATGCCCCGCGACACGTTGCCGGTGTTCAGCGCGGCGCCGAGGCCGGCCATCACGCCGCAGCCGAGCAGGCCGACGGCGGCGGCGCGGGCCGACGGGTCCACCTTGGTGCACTGCCCGGCGGCGACGAGCGTCTTCTCGGCGAAGGCGCCGATGCCGAGCGCCGGGGACAGCTCGGTGCCGTCCTCGAGCGTCATCCTCTGGGTGGCGTTGTGGGTGTTGAAGCAGTACCACGGCTCCCCGCGGTTGCAGGCGCGGCAGTCCCCACAGACCGCGCGCCAGTTCAGCACCACGAAGTCGCCGGGCTCGAGGCCGACGCACGTCGGGTCCGACCGACTCGACGACACCGGCGGCCTCGTGACCGAGCAGGAACGGGTAGTCGTCGTTGATGCCGCCCTCCCGGTAGTGCAGGTCGGTGTGGCAGACCCCGCACGCCTGGACGGCCACCACGGCCTCCCCCGGGCCCGGGTCCGGGACGTTGATGGTCTCCAGCGACACGGGTGCGCCCTTCGCGCGGGCGATCACCGCCTTGACCTGCTGCATGCGGAACTCCTCCGTGGACTGTGGTGTGCGGTGCCACGATAGGGGCAGCCCGCGAGCAGGGAGAGGCCATGCAGGGAGGTACGCGGAGCCCGACCGAGATGGGCTCCGACTTCGGCTCCTGGTTGGCCGCGCGGGAGCCGGCCCTGCACCGACTGGCGACGCTGCTGACGGGCGACGAGGTGGCCGGGCGGGACCTGGCGCTTCCCGCGCTGGCCCGGCTCCGGCTGGCGTGGCGCGGCCTGGACCCGCTCGACGCCGACGACCGGGCCCGCGCCCTGCTGCTCGAGGAGCACCGGCGCGCCTGGGGCCGCCACGGGGCCGACCCGGAGCCGGCGGTCCCGCCCGGCGGGTACGCCGACGGCGACGCCGCCGCGTGGGCGTTGGTCCGGTCGCTCCCGGGCCGGACCCGTGCCGTGGTGGTGCTGCGCCTCCACCAGGACCTCGACGAGCGCGAGACCGCCGACCTGGTGCGGCTCTCCCCGCAGGGCGTGCGCCTGGACGAGACGGCGGTCGCCACGGCGCTCCGGGTGCACCTCGACAAGGAGCGCAGCCGGCACCCGGAGCGGCCCTGGCCCGGCGACCCCGCCACCCTGCTGGCCCGGACGCTGCGCGACCACGGCGAGGCCACGTCGTACCTCGGCTGCGACCCCGACGAGATCGACGCCGCGGCGGACGCGTTGCGGAGTCGGCGCCGGACGCGGCTGACGGTCGGCCTGGTCGCCGCCGTCGCCGTCGCCGCTGGGCGTCGCCGTGGCGGTGACCGACCCCGCTCCGCAGGACCCGCCACGGCCACCGGCACGCGAGGCACCCGTCGCCGAGGTCGGCCCGCTCGCCTCGTTCGTCCCCGACTCACCACCGGCCATTCCCTACCTCCTCCGCAACGTCTTCGTCGCTCCCGGCACGCAGCGGGAGCTCGCCGTCACCCATCCGCGGTCGGCGACTCCGTACCGGGGCGACCTGTGGGTCACCGAGCTGTACTTCGACGTCTACGACACGCTGCGCCGCATCGACGAGAACGGCCGGCAGACCGGGAAGTGGGCGACCAGCGGCGATCCCGTGCTCAGCGACGACGGCCGGACCCTCGCGTGGATCGAGGTGCTGCGGCACGCGCAGCGTCATCCACCGAGGAGCGGACCGGCAGCGAGTCGGCGAGCCGATCTGGCTGGTCGGTCTGCTCGGCGACCAGGTCGTCTTCAACGGGACCCGAGCGGGCGGCGCCTGGATCACCGACCTGGTGTCCCAGCCCCGTCCCATCCCCGGACTGGCATTGGCGCGCGGGGTCGACCCAGCGACGGGAGTCGTCTCGGGCACGGCGACCAACGGGGCCGGCGTGGTCGTCGAGGCGCAGACCGGCGTCGCGCGCTGGCGCTCGGACGTGTGGCGGCCGGAGGCCTTCAGCCCGGACGGGAAGCACGTCGTCGCGTTCAGCACCACCCGTGGCGAGGTCGTCCAGCACGCGATCCTCGACGCGGAACGGGGCCGGCCGGTGACGCTGATCCCGAGTCCCTTCGCCGGCATCCTCGACCTGAGGTGGGAGGACCCCGCGCACGTCCTGCTCGTGGCGACCGACCAGGGTCAGAGCAGCATCCTCCGCGTCGACCTGAGCGGCCGGCTCACCGAGGCGACGCCTCCGCTGCCGCCCGACGTGGTGGGCGGGCCGGCGTACCAGTTCGCCGTCCGCTGACCCGGTCGACCTGGTGCGGCGTCAGGTCATCCGCGCAAGGATGGGGTCATGGCGGCGCGCGCGGACGACCTCGCCACCACGTTCCGGACGTGGGCGGCGTCGCGTGAGGTCGCCCTGCACCGGACCGCCTACCTGCTCACCGGCGACCTCGCGACGGCGCGGCTCCAGGTCCGCGACGCGCTCGGCGCGGCCCTGGCCACGCGACCGGAGGACCCGGCGGACCTCGACGCGGCCGCGCTGCGGGCCCTCCTGAGCAACCGGACGTCGACCGGGTCCGACCTGATGCTCGCCGACTCCGACGACGTGGGCATCGAGGCGCAGCAGCGCGTCGTGTGGGACTACCTGTCCACGCTGGGCCGCGCGGACCGTGGCGCGCTGGTGCTCGGCTATCCACGCGGGCCTCGACGCCGACCGCGGCGGCGGCGCTGCTGGGGCTGACCGCGCACCGAGGTGACCGAGCGCACCGACGCCGCGCTCGAGGACCTCGGCGGGCTGCTGCACCTGCCTCGGCCGGACACCGAGGCGCTGCTCCGGGCGACGCTCGAGGCCCGTGCCGCGGCGACCCGGGTCGTGCCGCTGACCTACAGCGCGGTCACGGCGGTCTCCCGGCGGCACCGGGTGCGCGGCCTCCGGACCGTCGCCCTGGTGGCCGCCGGCGCCGCGGCGGCGGTGCTCGTGCCGGTGGCGGCCCTGTCGGGCGGCGCCCTCCCGACCCCTCCCGCGCCCGTTCCGCCGAGCCCGGGCCAGTCGAGCGGCATCCTGCCCGACGACCGGGTGCCGCCGCCGTGGGTGCTGCCGCCCGGGGCGGAGGCGCAGCGCGTCGAGCTCGAGACCCGGTGCTCGAACCCGTCGGACCAGGAGTTCCGCTCGATCACGACCATCCAGTCGGGCTGCCGCACGTACGTGCTCGAGGACCGCTGAGCGACGAGAAATTTGCAACCCGCCCCGCTCCGTTCGCGTCAACCACCTGACGAGGATGGGAGATTCGAGTGCACGCCATTGCCGACCCGGCTACCAGGACGGGGGTTCCCCGGTTGGTCGCGACCACACGCGAGGAACGCGACGCCGACTTCTCGGCGTACCTCGCCGCGCGCCAGCCGGCGCTGATGCGCACGGCGTACCTCCTGACCGGTCAGCGCGCCGACGCCGAGGACCTGCTGCAGGTGTCGCTCGCCAAGCTCTACCTGGCCTGGGACCGGGTGCGGGACCGCGAGTCGGTGGACGCCTACGTCCGCCGGATCATGGTCAACGAGCACAACTCCCTGTGGCGCCGGGCCTGGAAGCGCCGTGAGCTCGCGGTCGACGAGGTGCCCGAGCGGGCGCCGCACACCGACCGCCCCGACGACGGCAGCGGTGACGCGCTGTGGGCCTTCGTCCAGTCGCTGCCGAAGAAGCAGCGGGCGGTGGTCGTGCTCCGCTACTACGAGGAGCTGAGCGAGGCGGAGACCGCCGACGTGCTCGGCATCTCCGTCGGCACCGTCAAGTCCCAGTGCAGCCGTGCCCTCGCCGCCCTTCGCGAGCGGGCACCCCGATCCCTCGACCCCGGGGAGGAGCACCGATGAGCCCGATGAACGACGACGAGCAGGCGCTGAGCCGCGCCCTCCACGGGAAGGTCGACCACATGAACGACGCCCCCCTCGGCCTCGACGACGTGCAGGGCGCCGCGCACGGCGTCCGCCGCCGGCGCCGGATCGCCGCCGGCGCCGGACTGGCCGCCGCAGCGGTGATCCTCGTGCCGACCGCGATCGTCGCCTCCGGCGGCCTCGGCCGCGACGACTCCGCCCCCGGGCCGGTCGCCTCCACCACCACCCCGACGCACGGAGCCGGTCGACTCGCCCACGAGCGAACCGACCGCGACCGAGGCGCCGGACCCGGACGTCACCCTGCCCTTCGACGTCTCCGACCTGCCGACCGGACCCGCGCCGGCCATCGAGTGGAGCGACGGTCGCGACGTCCATCGGGCGGACGGCTCGGTGGTCGCCGGCGTCCTGCCGCCGACCGCCGACGGCTTCGCACCCATGGGCTCGGGCTGGGTCGTCGCCACCCACGACGAGGGCGGCGGCTACGCCCAGTGGATCCCCGCCAGCGGCATGAGCACCGCGCAGGTTACGACCTCGACGGTGACCTCGCGACCTCGCCCGGCGGCGAGGTGGTCGCGTGGGCCGAGCCCGACGGCGGCGTCCGCCTGGTCCAGCGGGACGGCGACGAGACCCTCGAGATGAGCCCGATCACCGCCCCGGGCGCCTACGACGCCGTCGCGGTCGGCAGCGAGGACTGCAAGGAGGGACGGACCACGGACGCCGGGTGCGCGATCTTCGTGAACACCCTCGGCGAGCAGAACCAGGTCTGGGTGACCACCTCGCACGGGATCGTCGACCGCTACGACGAGGAGATGCTGTCCATGACCGCCTGGTCCGACGGGGCGTACGCCGGCATCACCGAGGTCAGCGACGACCTGACGACCTGCTCGGCGGTCCGCGACCCCGCGACCCTGTCGACCGTGTGGGACACCTGCGACCACCGGCTGGTCGGGTTCGCGCCCTCCGGGCGGCACCTGCTGGGAGTGGGCTCGATCGGCGACGGCTTCGGCGACGGGCAGGTGGCCGTCCTCGACGCCACCGACGGCCGGGTCGTCGCCGACCTGCGCAGCGACGAGCAGCACCAGACGAGTGCCGTCCAGCTCACCTGGGAGGACGCCTCGCACGCACTGGCGGTCACCTACGCCGACGGCGCGTGGGCCGTCGTCCGGATCGGGCTGGACGGGACGATGGAGTACGCCGTCCCGCCGCGCGAGGGCAGCGACTTCGAGCGGCCGTTCTTCCTGCAGTCCTAGGCGACGACCTGGGTGACGGGCTGGGAGGAGTCGGCCGGCAGGTCGAGCGCGGACGGGGCGCGGCCCCGGGCGACCAGCTCGGCGCCGAGGGCGGCGACCATCGCGCCGTTGTCGGTGCACAGGCCGGGGCGCGGCACCCGCACGCGGATGCCCTTCTCCGCGGCGCGGGTCTCGGCCATCGCCCGGAGCCGGCTGTTGGCGGCCACGCCGCCGCCGATCAGGATGTCGTCGATGCCCTGGCTGACCGCCGCGTCGATCGCCTTGCGGGTCAGCACGTCGCAGACCGCCTCCTGGAACGCCGCGGCCACGTCGGCGACCGGAACCGGTTCGCCGGAGCGCTCGCGGGCCTCCACCCAGCGGGCGACCGACGTCTTGAGACCGGAGAAGGAGAAGTCGAAGCGGTGCCGCTCCAGGTCGCGGCGTGCGGTGAGCCCGCGCGGGAAGTCGACGTACGCCGCGTCCCCGTCGCGCGCGACGCGGTCGATGTGCGGGCCTCCCGGGAACGGCAGCCCGAGGAGCCGGGCCACCTTGTCGAAGGCCTCACCGGCCGCGTCGTCGATGGTGGCGCCGAGCGGCTCCACGCCGACGGTCACGTCCTCGACCCGCAGCAGCGAGGAGTGGCCGCCCGAGACCAGCATCGCCAGGCACGGCTCCGGCAGCGGTCCGTGCTCGAGCTGGTCCACGGCGACGTGCGCGGCGAGGTGGTTGACGCCGTACAACGGCTTGCCGAGCCCGATCGCCAGGGCCTTCGCCGCCGCCACGCCGACCAGGAGGGCGCCGACGAGACCGGGACCGCTGGTGACCGCGACCGCGTCCACGTCGTCGAGGCGGACACCCGCGGTCCGCGCCGCGCGCTCGAGGGTCGGCACCATCGCCTCCAGGTGGGCCCGGCTGGCCACCTCGGGCACCACCCCGCCGAAGCGGGCGTGCTCGTCGACGCTGCTGGCCACCGCGTCGGCCAGCAGCGCGTGCCCGCGGACGATGCCCACGCCGGTCTCGTCGCAGGAGGTCTCGATGCCGAGCACCAGGGGTCCGTCGCTCACACCGCCCATCCTCGCAGTCCCGACCCGAGGGGATCGCGCCGCGACCCGACCACGAAAGACAGCCGGTGTGAACAAAGTGGCGGGTGGGTACGTCGCACCCTGTATCCACCCATCGGTCCGCTACGAAAGGCATCTACCCGTGCAGCCATCTCGCAGACTCCGAGCATCGGTCGCGCTCACCGCGGCGACCACCCTCGTCCTGGGGGTCACCGCGACCGCCTCGGGCGCCGTGGAGGAGGCGGGCATCGCGCCCAAGACCTCGTTCACGATGAAGGCCGACGGCTCCAGCGGAGCCGCGGCCAAGGGCAAGGCGATCCCCAACCTCGACTCCGTCAAGGCGACGGTGCGCGCGTACTACAACGCCACCAACGGGATCGCGAACAAGACGACCTCGCCGTACATCACCGAGCTCGCCTCGATCCAGGCCGCGCAGACGGCCTACCTCGACAGCGCCTACGCGACGGTCACGGCCGCCGGCAAGGTGCCCGCGATCGTCCTCGACACCGACGACACCACGCTGTGGACCTACGACATGGAGGACGCGGGCATGGGGTTCGACTTCGACCCCACGCTGCAGAACGTCTACGTGCAGGAGCAGCGCTTCCCGGCGACGCCGGGCATGGTGTCCTTCGTGACCGCCGCGGCCGCCAAGGGCTTCGCGATCTTCGGGCATCACCGGTCGCAACGACGACCAGAGGGCCGCCACGCTGGCGAACCTGACGAAGGTCGGCTACACGTCCTTCGCGGCCAACCAGTTCTTCACCAAGTGGACCGGCAAGCCCGGCAGCACCCAGCCGTCGTACATCACCTGCGCGACGACCAGCTGCACCACCGTGGAGTACAAGGCCGGCACCCGCAAGCACATCGAGACCGACCTCACCGCCGCCGGCGGCAAGAAGTACGACATCGTGCTCAACGTCGGTGACCAGTGGTCCGACCTGCAGGGCGGGTACGCCGACAAGACGCTCAAGCTGCCGAACCCGACGTACTACCTGCCCAGCCCGAACCTGCCCGGGGTGAGCGAGCCGGCCCTGGCGCCGAAGACGCAGTTCACCATGCAGCCCGACGGCTCGTCCGGGAAGACCGTCGGCGGCGAGTCGATCCCCAACGTCGACTCGGTCAAGGCCACGATCCGCAGCTACTACAACGCGGTCAACGGCATCGCCAACGCCAAGAAGTCGGCGTTCGTGTCCGAGATGAAGACCAAGACCAAGAAGACCGCGGACAAGATCAAGACGCAGTGCCAGAAGGTGAAGGCCAAGAAGGGCAAGAACCCCTCCGTCGTCTTCGACGTCGACGACACGCTGCTGTGGTCCTACAACCTGCTGGACGCGGGCAGCGGCTTCGCCGGCGACCCGGCGCTGCGCGCGACCTGGGTCGAGAAGAAGAAGTACCCGGCCGTGCCGGCGATGGCGAAGATGGTCCGCAAGGCCAAGAAGGGCGGCTGCGTGGTCATCGCGATCACCGAGCGGCCGGCCAGCGAGGCCAGCCAGACGCGCAAGAACGTCAACAAGCTCTACGACTACGCCTTCGGCAAGGAGAACTTCTACACCTCCGGCGACAAGGCGGCGACGCGGGCGAAGATCAAGTCCGACCGCAACCTGCGCATCCTCTGGAACGTCGGCGACCAGCCCATGGACCTGACCGGCGGCAACGCCGAGCACAGGTTCCAGGTCCCGAACCCGACGTACTACCTGCCCTGATCTCTTCCCCAACGGGCGGGTAGCAACAGCGGCGTCGCCGCCGTGGTCAGCGCGAGAGGTCGCGCTCGAGGACCACGGCGGCGGCGCCGTCCGCGTAGTACCGGGGGCGGCGCGCGATCTCCGCGTAGCCGTTGCGCCGCGTAGAACGCCCGGGCGTCGTCGTTGTCGACCCGGACCTCGAGCAGCATCCGCTCGGCGCCCTCGGTCGTGGCCTGGACCTCCACGGCCCGGAGCAGCCCGCCCGCGAGACCGGTGCGTCGATGCGCCGGCGTGACGGAGATCCGCTGGAGCTCGGCGACCTCGGCCACGATGCTGACCACCGCGTGCCCGACGACGGCGCCGTCCCGCTCGGCGACCCACCAGGTCGTCGTCGGCACCTCGCCGGCGACCCCGGCGACCACGAAGCCGAACGGCCACGCGTCCGGGCCGAGGTTGGCGTCCTCGAGGTCCGCGACCGCCGGCACGTCGTCGGGTCGGGCCCGCCGGATCATCGGGGCGCGGTCGGCCGGGGCTCGGCGGCGTCGGGACGGCGCAGGTAGAGCGGGTCGGGCTCGAGCACCTCGGCCCGCCGGGCGACCAGGGCCCGGGCCAGCCACCCGGCACTGGGCCGGGTCGGGTCCACGGCGTGCGGGAAGGCGTCGGGGTAGAGCCGGGCACCCTCGCCCGCCACCGGCAGGTCGGTGGCCGCGTCGTCGGGACGCAGCACCGTCCGGGCCCGCGCGCCGGCGCCCCGACCCGTCGTACGACGCGAGGTAGACCTCCTTGCGGCGCGCGTCCGTGGCGACCCGGAAGTCGCCGGAGACCGCGCCGGTGTCGACGGCCTGGACCGCGATGACGTCGAGCGAGCACAGCCCCTGGACCGGGATCTCGAGCACGAAGCCGAGCGTCCGGGCCGTGACCAGGCCGACCCGCAGCCCGGTGAAGGGCCCGGGACCGACGCCGACCGCGATCCGGGTGAGGTCCCCGCGGACGACGCCCGCCTCGGCGAGCACCCGCTCGATCAGGGGGGCGAGGTCCTCGCCGTGCTTCATCGGCCGGTCGGACGACGCCTCGGCCACCACGTCCGAGCCGTCGTGCAGGGCCACCGTGACCAGCGGGGTGGCCGTGTCGAAGGCGAGCAGCACGTGCGCGACCCTACCGACCGGCGTCCTCCAGCGAGCGCCAGTGGGTGATGAGCCGCAGGTCGTCGGTGACGAGGTGGACGGCGAAGGACGGCGGCGCGTCCTCCCAGATCCGCGGTCGACCCTCCGCCTCCAGCGGGACGACGGAGGAGACGCCGCCGCCGATGAGCAGCGGCCGACCCGCGAAGGTGCTGGCGCAGGCGGTGTGGAAGTGACCGACGAGGGTGCCCAGGACGTGGGGGTGGCGGGCCACGACCGCTTCGAGACGGTCGCCGTCGCGGAGCCGGATCGCGTCGATCCAGTCGATGCCCATCGCGACGGGTGGGTGGTGCAGGCAGACGAAGCTCGGCTGGGCGGAGTCGCCGAGCTCGGCGTCCAGCCAGGCCAGGGTCGCCGCACCGAGCTCCCCGTGGTCGATGCGGCGGCCGTCGCGGGCGGGCACGAGCGAGTCGAGCATCAGGAACCGGAAGCCGCCGACGTCGAGGACGTAGTCCAGCGGCTCGCGCGACGGGGCGCCGAACACCGCCCGGGCGAAGGCCTCGCGGACGTCGTGGTTGCCCGGGCACCACAGCACCGGGCCGGGCAGCGCACCGAGCACCTCGCGGGCCTCGGCGTACTCCTCCGCGGTGCCGTGGTCGGCCACGTCACCGGTCACGATCACCACGTCCGGCGCCAGCCGGACGACGGCCTCGACGACCCGCCGGTTGCGCTCGGCGACCCCGGGACGGTTGCCGAAGTGCGTGTCGGTGAGGTGCGCGATCGTGAACACGCTGGTCAGCCTCCCACGCTCACCCGCTCCAGCCAGCGCGGTCCGACCGGGGCCACCAGCACCCGCCGGGGGTCGGGGCCGTCCGGGTCGAGGGGGTCCCCGCCGCTCGCCCGGTCGATGCGGATCTCGAGGCGCGAGGGCGCCAGGCCCTCCGTCAGCCCGCTCCCCCACTCGACGACCGTCACTGCCTCGTCGAGGGAGGCGTCCAGGTCGAGGTCGTCGAGCTCCTCGATCCCGCCCAGCCGGTACGCGTCGGCGTGCACGAGCGCCGGACCGTCGGTCAGCGAGGGATGCACGCGCGCGATCACGAACGTCGGCGAGGTGATCCCGCCGCGGACGCCGAGCCCCGCGCCGAGGCCCTGGGTGAAGGTCGTCTTGCCCGCGCCCAGCCCACCCGCGAGGACCACCAGGTCCCCGGCCCCGAGCGAGGACGCGAGGCGATGGCCGAGGGCGCGCATCGCGTCCGCGTCGGGCACGTCGTACGCCGTGGGGCCGGGCCGCTCGAGCCGGACGTACGGCGCGTCCCGGGCGACCTCGGTGAACCCCTCGTGGTGCCAGAAGCGGACCGTGGCGGGCAGCTCGAGCCGGGCCAGCACCGCGAGTCGCCGGAAGCCGACGGCGGCCTCGAGCGCGGCGCCGAGCAGCGCGGCGGCGACCCCGTGGTGCCGGGCGTAGGGGACCACGCCGACCCGGCGCAGGAACAGGGTGTCGCCGTCGGGGTCCAGGACCAGGGCGCCGACCGGTTCGTCGTCGTCCACGGCGAGCAGCCCGCCGTGGGCCGCCAGCCCCGCTGCGATCGAGTCGACCGTCTCGGCCAGCGCGTCGGCCGGCGGGTCCAGGGCGGGTCTGGCCCCGAACGCCGCCCGCACGACGGCCAGCACGTCCTCGGCCGCCTCCCGGCCGACCCGGCGCACGCGCCAGCGTCACGGGTGCCCGATCCGCGCGAGGAGCGCGTCGAGGCCGGTGTTGACCTCGTCGTGGCTCTCCATGATCACCATGTGGCCGGCGCCCTCGCACTCGAGGAGGTCGGAGCCGTGGATGTTCGCGTGCAGCTTGCGGCTGTGGCCGATGCCGGTGATCTTGTCGGCGGAGCCGCAGATGACCGCCGTCGGCACCCGCGACAGCGGCTCGAGGTGGATCCACTTGTCGAGCCCCGCGAACGCGGGGAAGAACTCGGCGACCACGCTGAACGGGGTGTCGTCGAGCATCTCGTAGACGAAGTCGACGTACGACGCCGGCACCTCGTTGCCGAACGCGTAGGTGTCGGTGACGACCGTGGCCACGTCCCGGCCCAGCCCGCGCACCCGGTCGACGAGGCGCGAGCCGCGGGAGAGCGTGTTGACCACCCGGGTGACGATGCCGGGACCCATGCCCGCCGGGAGGAGCGGGAACAGGATCCGGCCGATGTCCAGGCCGCCCGCCGTCGTCGAGATCAGCGCGGCGCCGACGACCTTGGTGCCGAAGAGCTCGGGGTGCCGCTCGGCCAGCGAGAGGATCGTCATGCCCCCCATCGAGTGTCCGATCAGCACCACCGGGGCGTCGCCGGTGAGGTCGTCGAGGACCCGCTCGAGGTCGCTCCCGAGCTGCTCGATCGTCGAGTGCCCGTCGGGCGAGCGCCCGGAGCGGCCGTGCGAGCGCTGGTCGTAGAAGACCGCGCGGACCTGGCCGCGGTAGCCGGCGCGCTGGAAGTGCCAGCAGTCGAGGTTGAGGGCGTAGCCGTGGACGAACACCAGGGTCGGGGTCAGCTCGGTGCGGCGCCGCTCGGCCGCGCTCCTGGTCAGGGTGGGGTGCGGCTCGTCGACCTCGGCGTGCAGGGGGAGCCCGTCGTCGGCGATCACCGTGATCGGGTCGGCGCGCAGGCTGCCGAACTCGACCCGGTCGCCGAGGTCTCGGTGCGCGATCTGCCGACCGCGCTGCACCAGGCGGGCGGTGACCCCGGCGGCCGCCAGGCCGGCCGCGCCGGCCGCGACCCCGAGGATCCTGCCGCGCGCCCTCATCGGTTGTCCTCCGCGTCGCCCACGTGGCGCCGCGGCATCCGGCCGCTGCCGATCCGGGTCACGATCTCGTAGCTGATGGTGTCGCAGGCCTCGGCCCAGTCCTGGGCGGTGGGCTCGCCGTCGACGCCCGGACCGAACAGCACCACCTCGCCGCCGGGCGCGGGCAGGTCGCCGCCGAGGTCGACGACGAACTGGTCCATGCAGATGCGTCCACGGATCGGCCGACGGGCGTCCTCGGCCCAGACCTCGGCGCGGTTGCCGGCGTGCCGCGGCACCCCGTCGCCGTACCCCGCCGGGACGAGCGCGACGGTGGTGTCCGCGTCGGCGATCCAGGTGTGGCCGTAGGAGACGCCCGCGCCGGCGGCGATCGGCTTGGTGAGGGCGACGCGGGCGCGCGCGGTCATCGCCGGCCGCAGGCCGAGGTCGGGGGTGCGGCCGGGCGCGGGATCCAGGCCGTACGACGCGATGCCGCAGCGGACCAGGTCGTAGCGCGACGACGGGCGCAGGATCGCCGCCGCGGAGTTGGCGAGGTGCCGCACCTCGGGGCGCAGCCCCGCCTCCGCGGCCACCCCCAGGGCGCGCTCGAACGCCGCCTCCTGCGCGTCGTTGGCCGGGTGCTCCTGCTCGTCGCTGCAGGCGAAGTGCGACCAGATGCCGGTGACCGTCAGCGCGCCGGACGCCTCGAGGGCGGCGGCGTGGGTCACCAGGTCGCCCCAGTCGGCCTCCACCGCGCCACCGCGGGAGAGCCCGGTGTCCGCCTTGAGCTGGACCCGCGCGACCAGGCCCGCGCGACGGGCGGCGGTGGCGATCTCGTCCAGCTCGGCGCGCGTGTACGCCGTGACGTCGACGTCCGCGGCCAGCGCGGGGCCGTAGTCCTCGCCCGGGACCGTCAGCCAGCCGAGCAGCCGCCCGGTGTCGCCGGCAGCCCGCAGCGCCAGCGCCTCGTCGAGGGTGGCCACCCCGAGCCAGGCTGCTCCCGCCTGGCGGGCGGCGCGGCCGCACTCGACCATGCCGTGCCCGTAGCCGTCGGCCTTGACCACGGTCATCATCTGGGCCGGTGCGACCAGGTCCGCCAGCGCGCGCACGTTGTGCCGGACCGCGTCGAGGTCGACGACGATCTCGGCGCGCGCGGACGGGGGGACGGTCACGGGCACGATCCTCTCAGCCGACGGGCTGGTCCGGACGCAGGCTCCGCACCGCGGCCGGCAGCGCCACCGCCACGTCCGTCGCCCGCAGCGGACCGCCCGCCGAGGCCAGGGTCGCGGCGGCGCCGTGCAGCCACGCCCCGGCCGAGGCCGCGTCCAGCGGGTCCAACCCGCTCGCGAGCAGGGCGCCGACCAGGCCGCCCAGCACGTCGCCGGCGCCGGCGACGGCCAGCCAGGGCACGCCGGTGGTGTTCACGCGGACCCGGCCGCCGGGCTCCGCGACGACCGTCCGCCGGCCCTTGAGCAGCACCACGGCGTCGTACCGCCCCGCGGCGTCGCGTGCGTGCCGGAGCGGGGCCGCCTCGACGGCCTCCCGGTCGGTGCCGAGCATCCGCGCGAGCTCGCCGGCGTGCGGGGTCAGCACGGCCGGGGCCCCGACCGGCCCGTCGACCGCGGCCAGGGCGTCGGCGTCGACGACCACCGGCACGCCGTCGGCGAGCGAGCCGGACAGCGCGGCGGCCGCCTCGTCCCCGCCTCCGGAGCCGACCACCCACGCCTGGACCCGGCCGGGGCCGGTCACCGTCTCGGGGTGCGCGGCGAGCACGGCCGCGGCCGCGCCGCCGTCGTACCTCACGCAGGCCGGCGAGCCCGCAGCCCGCCCCGGCGACGGACAGCACGGCGGCCCCGGGGTAGCGGGTGGAGCCGGCCCGCACGCCGACGACGCCGCGGGAGTACTTCTGCGCGTGCGCGTCGGGCGGGCCGATCAGGGACGCCACGTCGGCGGCCTGCAGCGCCGTGACGGCCGCCGCGGGCAGCGCGAGGCCGAGGTCGACGAGGTGCACGGCGCCGCACGCCGCCGCGGCGGGGTCGACCAGGTGCGCGACCTTGTGGGTGCCGAACGTGACGGTCAGCGCGGCCGTGACGTGCGCCCCCGAGACCTCACCGGTGTCGACGTCCACGCCCGACGGCACGTCCACGGCCACGACGGGGACGTCGGGCACCCGGGCGAGCGCCGCCACCGCCTCGTCCCGGAGCCCTCCGGTCGCCCCGATGCCCACGATCCCGTCGACCACGACGTCGGGGGGCGTCGCCTCGGCCGCGGTGACGACCCGGCCGCCGGCGCCGCGGAACGCGGCCAGGCCGGAGGCGTGCACCCGGTCCGGCGCGAGCAGCACCGCCTCGACCCCGGCACCGCGCCGGGCCAGGACCGCCCCGGCGTGCAGGGCGTCACCGCCGTTGTTGCCGGCCCCGACCAGCAGCAGCACCCGCGCGCCGTACCCGCCCCCGAGCCAGTCGAGCACGGCGTACGCCAGCCCGTGCGCCGCCCGCAGCATCAGCGCGTCCTCGGGCAGCTCCGCCAGCAGCACCGCCTCCGCCGCCCGCACCTCCTCGACCGAGTGCGCCCTCAGCACCCCCGCCTCCGCTGAGCCGGGAGAAGTTGAGTGGGGGGAAATGGGGTGGTGAGTGGGGGAAATGCGTCGGGTGGAGGGCCATCTGCCCCAACTCAACGGAGAATTTCCCCCAACTCAACATGGGGGTCAGCACTCGAGGACGACGACGGCGGAGGCGATCCCGGCGTCGTGGGAGAGGGACAGGTGGACGGAGGTGACCCCGAGGGCGTCGGCGCGGGCGAGGACGGTGCCGCGGAGCTCGAGCAGGGGGCGGCCGGAGTCCTCGGAGACCACCTCCGCGTCGTGCCAGGCCATCCCGCCGGGAGCCCCGAGCGCCTTGGCCATCGCCTCCTTGGCCGCGAACCGGGCGGCCAGGGACGCCGGCGGGCGGACCGCCTCGGCCGGGGTGAAGAGCCGCTCGCGCAACCCGGGGGTCCTGGCGAGCGACTCCTCGAAGCGGGAGATCTCCACGACGTCGATGCCGACGCCCACGACGGCCATTACTCGACGGTGACGGACTTGGCCAGGTTGCGCGGCTGGTCGACGTCGTGGCCCATCACGGTCGCGAGCTCGCACGCGAACAGCTGCAGCGGCACGACCGCCACCAGCGGCTGGAGCAGCACGGGCACCTCGGGCAGCCTGATCAGCACGTCGGCGTACGGCGTGATCGCGTCGTCGCCCTCCTCGGCCAGGCAGATGGTCCGCGCACCCCGGGCCCGCACCTCCTGGATGCCGCTGATCATCTTGTCGTGCAGCTGGTCGCGTCCCTGCGGCGGCACGACGCAGAGGACCGGCAGGCCCTCCTCGATCAGCGCGATCGGACCGTGCTTGAGCTCACCCGCGGCGAACCCCTCCGCGTGGATGTACGCGAGCTCCTTGAGCTTGAGGGCGCCCTCGAGCGCGACCGGGTAGCCCGCGTGCCGGCCGAGGAACAGCACCGACCGGGCGTTGACGTGCTCGCGGGCGAGCGCGTAGATCGCCTCGTCGCCGTCGAGCACCGACTGGATGTGGTCGGGCATCTCGTCGAGCAGGTCGAGCCAGCGCTCGATGTCGTCGCCGAAGATGGTGCCCTTCACCTGCGCGAGGTACAGCGCCAGCAGGTAGCACGCCACGAGCTGGGTGAGGAAGCCCTTGGTCGACGCGACCCCGATCTCCGGGCCGGCGTGGGTGTAGATCACCGCGTCGGACTCGCGCGGGATGGTCGAGCCGTTGGTGTTGCAGATCGCGAGCACCTTGGACTTCTGGGCCCGCGCGTGCCGGATCGCCTGGAGCGTGTCGGCGGTCTCGCCGGACTGGCTGATCGCGACCACCAGCGTCGAGTAGTCGAGGATCGGGTCGCGGTAGCGGAACTCCGAGCTCAGCTCCACCTCGACCGGGATCCGGCACCAGTGCTCGATGGCGTACTTCGCGACCATGCCGGCGTAGAACGACGTCCCCGCGGCGATGATGATGATCTTGTCGATGTCGCGCACCTCCTGGTCGGAGAGGCGCATCTCGTCGAGCTGGAGCGCCCCCGACGGCGTCCGGCGACCGAGCAGCGAGTCGGCCACCGCGTGCGGCTGCTCGTAGATCTCCTTGCGCATGAACCAGTCGTGGCCGTCCTTCTCGGCCGCCGACAGGTCCCAGTCGACGTGGTACGGCGTGCCCTCGGCGGGCGAGCCGTCGAAGCCGGAGACGCTCACCCCGTCGCGGGTGATGGTGACGACCTGGTCCTGCCCGAGCTCCAGCGCGTCGCGGGTGTGCTCGATGAAGGCGGCCACGTCCGACCCGAGGAAGTTCTCGCCGTCACCCAGCCCGACGACCAGGGGCGAGTTGCGGCGGGCCGCCACCACCCGGTCGGGGTCCTGGGCGTCGACGGCCACCAGCGTGAAGGCCCCCTCGAGCCGGCGGCAGGTGGTCTGCATGGCGACCGTGAGGTCGGCCCCGCCCGCGAGCTCGCGCTCGAGCAGGTGCGCGGCGACCTCGGTGTCGGTCTCCGAGACCATCTCGTGCCCCTCGGCCTCGAGCTCGACCCGGAGCGACGCGTAGTTCTCGATGATCCCGTTGTGCACCAGCGCCACCCGCCGGGTGCGGCCGAGGTGCGGGTGCGCGTTGACGTCGTTGGGCGCGCCGTGCGTCGCCCAGCGGGTGTGCCCGATCCCGGTCGTCGAGGAGGGCAGCGGCGTCTCGACGATCGCCTTCTCGAGGTTGGCGAGCTTGCCGGCCCGCTTGTCGGACGCGACGGTGCCCCGGTCGACCAGGGCGATGCCCGCGGAGTCGTAGCCGCGGTACTCCAGCCGCCGCAGTCCCTCGATGACGACGGCCTGCGCCTGCTTGTCACCCACGTAGCCGACGATTCCGCACATGGGCCCGAGTCTAGTCGTGGGGCCTGCTGCAAGAATGCGCCGCATGGCGAGCCGGGAGCCCCCCGCCGAGGAGGCGCATCGCGAAGCCTCGCCGTACGTCGAGCTCGACCGGCAGGCGTGGGCCGAGCTGGCACCGGCGGTGGAGACCCCGCTCTCCCCCGCCGAGATCGAGCGGATCCAGGGCCTCGGCACCCACCTGGACCTCGACGAGGTCCGCCAGGTCTACCTCCCGCTCTCCCGCCTGCTCAGCCTGTACGTCGAGTCGGCCGGCCGGCTGCACCAGCAGCAGGAGGAGTTCCTGCAGCACGAGCACCCGCCGCGCACCCCCTTCGTGATCGGCATCGCCGGCTCCGTCGCGGTCGGCAAGTCCACGACCGCACGGGTGCTCCAACAGCTCCTCGCGCACTGGCCCGAGCACCCGCACGTCGCGCTGGTGACCACCGACGGCTTCCTGCTGCCCAACCGCGAGCTCGAGCGCCGGGGGATCCTGCACCGCAAGGGGTTCCCCGAGTCCTACGACCGGCGCGCGCTGACCCGCTTCGTGGTCGACATCAAGTCGGGCCGCGACGAGGTCGAGGCGCCGACGTACTCCCACCTCGTCTACGACGTCGTCCCCGGCGAGCGGGTGGTGGTGAAGCGGCCGGACATCGTCATCATCGAGGGCCTCAACGTCCTCCAGCCCGCCCGCGCCCGCGCCGACGGCCGCACCGGCCTCGCCGTCAGCGACTTCTTCGACTTCAGCGTGTACGTCGACGCCCGGACCAGCACCATCCGGGAGTGGTACGTCGAGCGGTTCCTGCGGCTGCGGGAGACCGCGTTCCTCGACCCGGCGTCGTACTTCGCGAAGTACGCCCGGCTGACCCCCGACGAGGCGGTCGCCGAGGCGGAGCGGCTCTGGGACACCATCAACGGCCCCAACCTGCGCGAGAACATCCTGCCCACGCGTTCGCGGGCCAGCCTGGTGCTGCGCAAGGACCGCGACCACTCGGTGCGCTACGTCCGGCTGCGCAAGCTGTAGCAAGACCGAGGCCGTCGCGGGCTGGGTCACGACGGCCTCGGCCGGGTGGGAGTGGCCTAGGTGTGGGCGACCGGCAGGTGCCGGATCACCTGCCAGTTGACCCGGGGGACGCGGAAGCGGCGCTCGGGCCGCCGGGAGGCCTGGTAGGCGTACCGGGCGTTGCGGGCGATCTCGTCCTGGCGCTGGCGGGCGATCGTCTGGGCGGTGTAGGGGTTCATCTCGGGCTCCTCGTGTTCTCGGTGACCCCTACGCTCCGCCTAAGGGGGCACCTCGGACATCGGGCGAACTCCCGATTCGCCGGCCGCCACGCGCCTTAGGGCCGCGCCCGTGCGTCTGAGGTAGCCGCGACGCTCCTAGTCGAGGTGCTTCTGCAGCTCCAGCAGGTCCTCGACCACCGTGTAGCCGAGCCGGTCGTTGACCGCGTTCATCGGTGCGTTCACCCCGGCGTTGTCGGTGACCACGAGCTCGCAGGCGGGGTACGCCGCCCGCACGGACCGCTGCGCGGCCAGCTTCATCGCCACGCCGAGGCGGTGGCCGCGGTGGCCGTCCAGCACGTTGGTGATGCCCACGTGCGCGACCCGCGGGTCGGCGTCCACCAGTCGGAGGTCGGTCACGCCGCACAGGTTCCCGTCGGGGGTGAGCGCGGCGGCGTGGAAGTCGACGCGGCCGATGGCCTCGATCCGCGCCTCGTTGGTCCGGATCCGCTCCGGCGTCCAGACGCTGCCCTCCAGGTCCAGGTCGCCCAGGGGGACCTGGTCCATGAAGCCGGTGAGCAGCGCGGCGTAGCCGTCCAGCAGCTCCTCGGGCGCCGCGTTGCCCCACTCGACGATGCGGTAGCCGGCCCGGCGCTCGTCGACCCACTCCTGGAGCGCGGGCCAGCCCGGCTCGGAGGCCGGGAGGTCGAGCACCTTCTGGTGCTCGGTGGTGGCGACCGCGAAGCCGCGCGCCAGCCCGAAGCGGCTGCCGTCGCTCTCCACCCCGGGCGGCGTGAACACCTCGACCAGCAGGACGGAGCGGCCACCGGCCCGGGCCCGGCGCTCGATCTCGGCGAGCAGCGCCGCGCCGGTGCCGCGCCGACGGAGCCGGGGCGGCACGGACACGTCCGCGTAGGCCACCCGCGGGTTGTCGACCTGCGGCAGCTGCAGCAGGGCACAGCCGACCACCACGCCGGCGTCGTCGTACGCCGACAACAGCGTCACCTGCTGCTCCGGGTTCGGTCGTGGCAGGGCGACCCGGCTGAGCACCCACGGCGGCCAGAAGTCGTACGGGCGCTCCTGCGCGGTCTCGTGCCCGCAGTCCCACCACGCGCGGAGCGCACCCTCGTCGAGCTTGTCGATCTCGCGGATGTCCACGGGCGGGCAGCCTACGGACTCGTCCGGCCCGAGGGCGACGGGATTACAGCGACAGCCGGGTGCGGACGACCGTGGCCAGCCGGTCCGCGACGGAGCGGGCCTCGGCCGCGGTGGGTGCCTCGACCATCACCCGCACCAACGGCTCGGTGCCGGACGGGCGGAGCAGGATCCGGCCCCGTCCCCCGAGGTCGGCCTCCTCCTCGGCCACCGCGGCGGCCAGGACGGCGTCCTCGTCGGTGCGGGCCTTGTCGACCCCGGGCACGTTGACCAGCACCTGCGGCAGCCGGGTCATCACCGCGGCCAGGTCGGCGAGGCTCCGGCCGGTGGTCACCATCCGCTCCAGCACGTGCAGGGCGGTCAGGATGCCGTCACCGGTGGTGGCGTGGTCGCTCATGATCACGTGGCCCGACTGCTCGCCGCCGAGGGTGTAGCCGGAGACCACCATCGCCTCCAGCACGTAGCGGTCCCCCACCTTGGTCTGCCGGACCCCGACGTCGTGGGCGCGCATGGCCTGCACGAAGCCGAGGTTGCTCATCACGGTGGCGACCACGGTGTCCTTGGCCAGCCGGCCGCGCTCCTTCATGGCCAGCGCGAGGATCGCCAGGATCTGGTCGCCGTCGACGACCTCGCCGTCGGCGTCCACGGCCAGGCAGCGGTCGGCGTCCCCGTCGAGCGCGAAGCCGACGTGGGCGCCGTGCGCCACGACGGCGCGGCGCAGCGGCTCGAGGTGGGTCGAGCCGCAGCCCTCGTTGATGTTGATGCCGTCGGGGGAGGCGTGGATCGCCACCACCTCGGCGCCGGCGTCGGTGAGCGCCCGCGGGCCCACCGCGGAGGCCGCACCCTCGGCGCAGTCGACCACGACCTTGAGGCCCGCGAGCGGGTGGTCGATGGACCGCACCAGGTGGGCGGCGTACTCCTCGACCGCCGTGGGGTGCGGGCGCACGGTGCCGACGGAACCGCCCGTGGGTCGCGTCCAGGTCTCGTGGAGCTGCCGCTCGATCGCGACCTCGACGGCGTCGTCGAGCTTGCGTCCGCCCCGGGCGAGGAACTTGATCCCGTTGTCCGGCATGGCGTTGTGCGACGCCGAGATCATCACCCCGAGGTCCGCGCCGAGCTTGTCGGTGAGGTACGCGACGCCGGGGGTCGGCAGGACGCCCAGGAGCACCACGTCCACCCCGGCCGACGCCAGGCCGGCGACGACCGCGGCCTCCAGGAACTGTCCGGAGATCCGCGGGTCGCGGCCCACGACGGCGAACGGCCGATGACCGCCCTGGCCGATCGGGGGGCCCAGGTCGCCACGGTCGGCGAGCACGTGGGCAGCCGACACGGCCAGGTCCAGCGCCAGCTCGGCGGTGAGGGACTCGTTGGCGAGTCCCCGCACCCCGTCGGTGCCGAACAACCGCGCCACGGCGATCAGCGCTTGCTGTACTGAGGAGCCTTCCGGGCCTTCTTCAGACCGGCCTTCTTGCGCTCGATGACCCGCGAGTCGCGGGTCAGCAGCCCGGCCTTCTTGAGCACCGCGCGGTTCGCCTCGGTGTCGATCTCGTTGAGGCTCCGGGCCACGCCGAGGCGCAGCGCGCCGGCCTGGCCGGTGATGCCGCCGCCGTGGATGCGGGCGATGACGTCGAAGCGACCCTCGAGGCGCGTCGCCACGAAGGGCTCGTTGACGACCTGCTGGTGCAGCTTGTTCGGGAAGTAGGAGTCCAGGGTGCGACCGTTGACCCGCCACTGGCCGGTCCCGGGGATCAGGCGCACGCGGGCGACGGCCTGCTTGCGACGCCCGGTGGCGGCCGCGGGGGCGATCGTCGCGGGGCGGAGCTCGGAGTCGGCGGTCGGCGCGGTCTCGGACGAGTAGGCGACGCCCGACTCGTCGGCCTCGTAGGTCTCCTCGACCGCGGTGTTCTCGGTGCTGTTCTCAGACACGGTGATGATCCTTCGTCGACTACTGGGAGATCTGCGAGATCTCGAACGGGGTGGCCTGCTGGGCCTCGTGCGGGTGAGTGGGGCCGGAGTAGACCTTGAGCTTCTTCAGGATCTGGCGGCCGAGGCGGTTCTTGGGGAGCATGCCCCAGACCGCGGACTCGATGGCCTTGCGGGCGTCCTTCTCGAGCACCTCACCGATCGGGGTGGCCGTGAGGCCGCCCGGGTAGCCGGAGTGGCGGTAGGACATCTTGGTGGTCTTCTTGCTGCCGGACAGGGCGACCTTCTCCGCGTTGACGATGATGACGAAGTCACCGGTGTCCATGTGCGGGGCGTAGATCGGCTTGTGCTTGCCGCGGAGGAGGGTGGCGGTGGAGACCGCCAGGCGTCCGAGGACGACGTCGGTGGCGTCGATGACGTGCCACTCGCGCGTGATGTCCGCAGGCTTCGGGCTGTACGTGCGCACGGGTCTGCCTTCTCGTTCGTGGGATCCGGGGCGGGATGCCGCCACGGAGGGTGGTGCCGCGGCTTCTGACGAACACTGCCCGGCTCATCTTCGTCCGGGTCTGCACCTCGACCGCTGGGTCGGGGCGCGGCAGGAGTCGCGACTGCACAGGTTACGCGGGAGGCTCGCTGAGCGGCAAATCCCAGCCGGCGGTTCGGGGCCGCCCCCGGCGCAGCCGGCGTCCGGGCAGCGGATGCCCGGTTGGCCGGGGCACCGGGGGCCGGTCTAAGTTGTGGGGGTGACTGACTCTCTCACCGTCCGGGACAACCGCACCGGACAGGAGTACGACGTACCGATCCTCGACGGCACCATCCGCGCCGGCGACATCGGCAAGATCCGGGTCGACGACGAGCAGCCGGGGCTGGCGGTCTACGACCCCGGCTTCGTGAACACCGCGTCCTGCCGGAGCTCGGTGACCTACATCGACGGCGAGCAGGGGATCCTCGAGTACCGCGGCTACCCCATCGAGCAGCTGGCCGAGAAGTCCAACTTCCTCGAGGTCGCCTACCTGCTGATCCACGGCGAGCTGCCGACCAAGGACCAGTACGACTCCTGGGTCCACGAGATCACGTACCACACGTTCGTGCACGAGAACGTCAAGGGCTTCATGCAGGGCTTCCGGTACGACGCGCACCCGATGGGCATGCTGATGGCCTCCGTCGGGGCGCTCTCGACCTTCTACCCCGACGCGCGCAACATCGACGACGCCGACATCCGGCACATCCAGATGGTCCGGATGATCGCCAAGATGCCGACCCTCGGCGCGTGGGCCTTCCGGCACGCGCAGGGCAAGCCGTACGTCTACCCCGACAACGAGCTCGGCTACACCGCCAACTTCCTCTCGATGCTGTTCAAGATGAGCGAGCAGAAGTTCGAGGCCGACGAGCGGCTCGTGAAGGCGCTCGACGTGCTGTTCATCCTGCACGCCGACCACGAGCAGAACTGCTCGACCAACGCGGTCCGCTCCGTCGGCTCGTCGCAGGTCGACCCCTACTCCGCCGTCGCCGCGGGGGTCGCGGCGCTCTACGGCCCGCTGCACGGCGGCGCCAACGAGGCGGTGCTGCGGATGCTGCGCCGGATCGGCTCGATGGAGAACATCCCCGCGTTCATCGAGGGTGTGAAGAACGGCAACGAGCGGCTGATGGGCTTCGGCCACCGCGTCTACAAGAACTACGACCCGCGGGCCACGATCATCAAGAAGGCGTGCGACGACGTCTTCGAGGTCACCGGCGTCAACCCCCTGCTGAAGATCGCCCAGGAGCTGGAGAAGATCGCGCTCGAGGACGAGTACTTCGTCAAGCGCAAGCTCTACCCCAACGTCGACTTCTACTCCGGCCTCATCTACGAGGCCTTCCAGTTCCCGCCCGAGATGTTCACCGTGCTCTTCGCCATCGGGCGCACGCCCGGCTGGCTCGCGCAGTGGCTCGAGCTGGTGCAGGACAAGGAGCAGAAGATCGCCCGGCCCAAGCAGATCTACACCGGCGACCGCACCCTGGACTTTGTGCCCGCGTCGGAGCGGTGGGCCTGAGCTGCGCTCAGGCCCACCGGTCCGATGACCGGGCGCAGGTCGAGCGAGCGCACGGCTGAGCCTGCGAAGCCGTGACCGCAGGTCGAGACCCGATGCGATGACCAGGGACGTCGGCCCAGGGCGCCGCGGGAGCGTCCTCGCCGTGCCGGGGATGCCGGCCCTGGTGGCCGTCTCCCTGACCGGCTTCAGCGGGTACGCCGCGCTCATCGCGGTCGCGCCCGCGTGGGTCGTCCAGGGCGGCGGCTCGGAGGCCGGTGCCGGCCTGGTGAACGGCGTGCTGCTCGCGGCCACGGTGGTCACCCAGTTCTTCGTCCCGCGGTTGCTCCGCGCCTTCGGCACCGGTCCGGTGGTCGTGGCCAGTCTCCTGTTCATGGGCCTGGCCGCCCCGGCGTACGCCCTGTCCGACGCCCTGGGGCCGGTGCTGGTCTGGTCGGCCGTGCGCGGCATCGGCTTCGGCATCCTGACCGTGGTCGGCAGCTCGGTGGTCGCCCACCTGGTCCCGCCGGCGCGGCGCGGTGAGGCCGTCGGGGTCTACGGGCTCGCCGTCGCCGCCCCGATGCTCCTGCTGATGCCCGGCAGCGTGGCGATCGCCGACCGGTTCGGCTACGGCTGGGCGTTCGCCGCGGCGACGTTGCCGCTGCTCGGGCTCCCCTGGGCACTCTCCCTCGGTCGCCAGGTCGACGGCTCGCGCTCGGCGGCGGCGACCGACGACGACCCGGACTCGACCGTCCCCGACCGCCGCACCCTGCGGCTCGTGCTGCGGCCGACCCTGGTGCTCTTCGCGGTGACGATGGCGGGCGGTGCGCTGATGACCTTCGCGCCGCAGCTCGGGCTGGGCGGGCTCTGGGCCGCCGCCGCGCTCCTGGCCCTGGCCCTGGTCTCGGCGCTGTCGCGCTGGCTGGTCGGGCTGCTCGCCGACCGGCACGGCGCCGAGCGGTTCGTCGCCCCGCTGCTGGTGGCCTGCGCCGCCGGGGTCGCGCTGTGCGTGGCAGCCGTCACCGCGGACAGCCCCTGGCTGTTGCTGCTGGGCGCCGTCGTCGTCGGCGTGCCCTACGGCGCTCTCCAGAACCTGACCCTGGTGATCGCGTTCGCGCGGGTGCCCGCCCCGGCCATCCCCACCGCGAGCGCGGCGTGGAACATCGGGTTCGACGCCGGGACGGCCACGGGTTCGGTGGTGGTGGGCGCGCTGGCGGCCGCCTACTCGTTCGGGGTCGCGTTCGCCGCGATGGTCGTGGTCGTGCTCGCCGCGCTGGCGGCGGCCCCGTGGCCGAGGCGTCGCTCAGCCGCGGTGCGCTGACGTCGACACGAGCGGCCGCTCCTCGGCGGGCACAGGCGTGCCCGCACTGATCGGGCCACCGCCCAGGCTCCGATCGAGCAGCCACAACGCCACCGCCGCGACCAGCCCCAGGACGATGACCGCGGGGCCGGACCAGCCTGACGTGGTGACGGCGGTGCTCGCGGCCAGGTAGCCGACCAGCGCACCGAGCAGCACCCGGGTCGTCCGCTCGGCCACGTGCACGGCGCCGAGGAGGACGAGACCGAGGGTGAGGTGCCAGGGTGCGAGGACGCTCGTCGACGCCGCCAGCACCAGGGCAGACCACGCCGCCACGGCCAAGGGGCGCCGCCACCTCGTCACGAACAACCACCCGCAGATGGTGACCCCTGCGATCGAGACCGCGGCGGTTCCGACGGAAACCGCGGCAGGGACGTCGATGCGGAGCAGGGCGGCCGTGCGCTGCAGTCCCTCCACCACGATCAGGGCCGGACTGAGGCTGGGTGTCTGCGCGTTCTCCGACAGCTGGGTCAGCCAGCCGGCGTCGCGCCCGAGCAGGAGGCTGAGCCCCAGCAGGGTCGCCGTGGCCACGACGAGGCCGGCCACGACTCGCACGGCGGCCACGACGACGGTCGGCCGCCGGGGGCGCTCCAGGAGCGGCCAGATCATCGCGGGGACGAGCACGACGACGGCCTGGGGCTTGACGGCCATCGCCATCCCGATCAGTGCCGGGCTGCCGAGCCAGCACACCGCCGGCACGTGCCCCCAGCGCAGTGCGACCGCGAGGGCGACCAGAGCCGCGGCGATCATCACCGCGTCGTTGTGGCCGCCCCCGACGAGATGGAGGACCACGAACGGGTTGAGCAGGCCGAACCACACGGACCACGCGGGGTCCACACCGAGCCGACGGCCCACGTGCAGCAGCAGGAGCGCGGCGAGCGCCAGCGCGGCCAGGGCGACGAGGCGCTGTCCGACCACGCCCCAGTACGGGTCGTAGCCGGTGCCGGCGGCCGCCGCCTGGCCGACCAGCACGGCCAGCGCGGGGTACGCCGAGGTCTTGCCGGCCCAGAACGCATCGACCCCGGCGGCGTACGGTCCCCCGAGCGACGCGATCGGATCGGCGTCCACGTCACCACCGGCGTGCAGGATCCAGCCACCGTCGGCATAGACGAAGGCGTCGCCGGTGAGCACGGGCGGCACGAGAACGAGCGGCAGGGCCCACAACACCAGCAGCCATGCCGACGGGGGGCGCGATCGATCCTCCCCAGGGCGCAGCAGCCACCACGCGACCACCAGCAGGGTCACTCCGGTCCCGATCAGGCCGCCGGCCAGCGAGCGGTCGACCGCGGACCCGAGCCGGTCGACGGGGCTCCAGGCCCACGCGCCGGCGTGCGAGAAGCTCAGGGAGCACGAGCCGACAGCGACCAGGCAGGTGGCCAGCACCCCCAGACCCGGGGCGGCCCGGGCCTGCCACGGCGCCCGCGCCCGGATCGATCGTTCCATGCCGTGCGGCCTCCCCCTCGGCGCTACGCGAACGTCCACGATCTCAGATCCAGGTCCACCCAAGGCGTCTTTCGCAGGTTGTCCCCGCACAGGGGCCCTCCTGAGCGCCGAGGTGCGCTACGCGACGAGGTCTAGCGGTGGCGCGAGCCGGCGTCCCTCGTCAGGTCGCGGCGGCCCGCCTTCGGGACCAGGGCCGGCACCGGACCTCTGCGGGCCGCGTGGGTGCTGTCTCCCAGCAGTCCCTTGACCAGCGTGAGGACGGCCCCCGACGGAGGCGTGCGCAGCTCGGTCCACAGGTCCCGCTCGTACTGACGGAACTCGCGCACCGCGCTGCCCTTGTCCCCACGGCGCAGGTGCGCGGTGATGGACATCTCGCGCGCGGACTCCAGCAGCGGTTCGAGGAGGGTGACCTCGCCGGCCGCCTCGATGGTCAGCCGGAGGTCCCCGCGCTCGAGCGCGTGCGACGCGATGCGCTCGAGGGCGCGGATCCTGAGCCGCTGGATGCGCTCGCGCGCCAGGATCGCCCAGTCGTCGTACCACCCCGGGGAGCAGCTCGTCGCCCGTGAGGAGCGGCATCACGCTCGTCGGATCGCCGTCGCCGTCCACGCGCGAGACCAGGTCGAACGCCTGTCGCAGCTCGTCCAGGTCGGTCCCCACGTCCGGCTCGAGTCCGATCGTGGTGCGATCGGAGTGCAGGAGGCCCGGCACGCGGCGCTGCGTGTGCAGCACGGCCCGGCGCAGGCTGGCCAGGGCGCGGGAGTCGGTGGTGTCGGGCCAGAGGACGCCCGCGACGTGGACGCGACGACGGCGCCCGTTCAGCGCCAGCACCGCGGCCAGTCGCTGCTCGCGGTGCCCGAGCTCGACCTCGTGACCGGATGTGGTCAAGCGCCAGCCACCCAAGAGTCGTAGGTTCATGCGACCCCCGGCTTGGCTCGTGCGCTCTGACGACATGCGTGTCCCCCGCGTGTCCTTGCTCGCCTTCCAGGGTGGATCTCTCGTCACGATGACCTTTGGTCAGGACACCGTCAACAATGGTCTAGCCCGCCTCGAAACGCCGGCCGGGGGTCGAAGAGCCGCCCGACCGTCCTCAGGACGACGGGGTCTTGAGCGCTGACAACCAGCCCTGGACGACCTTGAGGACGTCGTCGGCGTGCACCACGGTCGTGGTGCCGGGCTCGGCGTCGGGCTCGGTCTCCATGCTGATCCGGAAGAGGTGTCGCTCGGCGTCCTGGGCCAGCGCTCGGATCACGAGCACGCCGTCAGCAGGGAGTGACCCAGACTCGGGGTTCGCGTCCACGTACGAAGGTCCTTTGGTTGTAGCGCCGCCCTTGGCCCGGCCCGAGCAGAGGGATCAAGGGCTTTGTAGCACGCGGACAGGGGTTTCAACCGCCGAACCGGACAACGAGGACGCCCTGGTCACGCTGGGGTCACGCTGGGATCACGCTGGGCGAGTCTCATGGTGCACGTCCAGCACCAGCGCACCGGGGGAGGTGATCAACATGCGCAAGGAACTGACCATCGCAGAGCTCGAGAGCGAGCTCATGGAGCTTCTTCCGGCTCGGGAGACTCTCTTCTTCAACAACAACCTGGCCGCGATCTACGCGACGAACTCGTCGCTGGCTCTCAACGCCGCGTCTGTCCTGGCATCCGCCAACAGCGCCGCGGTTCAGAACATCGTGGTAGCCCAGGGCTGATACCGCAGAGGGCGTGGCTCCCGGGCCCCGAGGAGGGGGCCACGCCGTCGCGGTCGCACATAGGAAAGGGGGTGAAACGGAATGTCCCGACCCGTGATCGGACTTGCCGAGCTCGACGTCCAGGTCGCTGTGCCGCTGCCGCGGCGCGAGACCCTGAGCTGCCAATTCGCCTGTCTCAACCTCACGAACGTGGTGGGCGTCAACCTCGCCATCGCCGTGAATGCAGCCACCATCAACTCCCAAGCCAACGCCATCGCGATGCAGTGGCTCGCGTCGTCGCAGATCAACTAACCCCCGACGTGGCGGTGGGTGTGTTGCTCTGGCACACCCGCCGTCCCCTGCTCTCCCGGGACTCCAGAGCACCCGTGCACCATCCAGAGCATCCAGAGCACCCAGAGCGAAGAGCCCAGAGCAATGAATCCTGACATCAGGGACCCCGCGGTCCATGCACCCCCGGATGACCGGGGCTGGAGCGTGACACCGGGAGTCCATCTGCTCGGCCCCGTCCAAGGATCCGGCCTGCGCGACGTGGCCTTCCTGGTCCGTCGCAGCGACGACCAGATGGTCCAGCTGTCCGAGCTCCTCTACCTCGTGCTGGTCCACCTCGACGGCGACCGGACGTCGGCCGAGGTGGCCGAGGACGTGAGCGCCGCCTACGGCCGGACGCTGACCCGCGAGGGGCTCGTCCACCTGATCACCACGCGACTGGAGCCGCTCGGGCTCGTGTACCACCACGAGGGCGGCCCGGTCCGCCCGCCCCTGCAGGCGCGTCCGCTCCTCTCCCTGACCGCCCAGGGCACCTTGATCCCGGCGTGGCTGACCCGCCACCTGGCGTGGTACCTCAGCCCTCTCTACCGCTGGCCGGTCGTCCTGCTCGCCCTGATGGCCCTGGTGGCGGCCGACGTGGCCCTCCTCCGCGGGGCCGACTTCTGGACGGCCGTGATCGAGCTGTTCACCACCCCGACCCTGGCGCTCGCGATGTACGGCCTGCTCACCCTGGGCGCCGTGATCCACGAGCTGGGCCACGCCGCGGCCTGCCGGTACGGCGGAGCCGAGCCGGGTGAGGTCGGCGTCGGCGTCTACATCGTGTTCCTCGCCTTCTACACCGACGTCACCGAGTCCTACCGGCTCGACCGGACCGGCCGGGTGCGGACCGACCTGGGCGGGCTCTACTTCAACGTGTTCTGCGTGGTGGGGCTCACGGTGGCGTACTTCGCCACGGGCAGTGGGCTGTTCCTGCTGAGCGCCGTGGTGATGCAGGTCCAGATGCTCCAGCAGCTGATCCCGGTGGTCCGCTTCGACGGCTACTACGTCCTGGCCGATGCGGCCGGCGTGCCGGACCTCTTCGCCCGGGTGGGGCCGGTGCTGCGCAGCCTGCGCCCCGGGCACCCGACCGACCCGCGGGTGAGCGAGCTGCGGCCGCACGCGCGGCGCGTGGTGACCGGCTGGGTGCTCGTGGTGGTGCCGGTGCTGACCTTCGCGCTCGGCTGGGCGATCTGGCACCTCCCGGAGTTCGTGCGCCTGGGCCGTGCGGGGATCGCGGAGCAGCAACGGGTGTTCGATGTCGCCTGGGTTGCGCGAGACTGGGCGTCGATGGGGATCGCGGTGTTGTCGATCGCCCTGATCCTCGTGCCGTTCGTCGGCATGGCCGTCGTGTTCTGGCGGCTCGCGGGCTCCCTGGTCCGACTGGTGCGGGCCGGCGCGGAGCGCCGGACACGAGAGAAGGAGGAGACCATGGCGACTCTCGAATCCCGATCCTTCGACGTCCCGAAGAGCCCGCCCACGGCGCTCTCGGCGGCGGACTTCAACGACGAGACGATGCTCCCGCCCAAGACCCCGGCACCGCAGTCGGGGTGGCGGCGCGCGGTGTACGTCGGCTCCGCCCAGGTGCTCAACCCCGGGCCCGGCCCGGAGGACCTCCGCCGGGAGGAGCTCGACCGTCGGCTGCGCACCCCGATCGACGGCTCCCGTCGAGTGGTGGTGATGAGCCGCAAGGGCGGCGTCGGCAAGACGACCATCTCGCTGGCCCTCGGCAGCACCTTCGCGATGCTGCGCGGCGACCGCGTCATCGCCGTGGACGCCAACCCCGACGCCGGCAACCTGGCGCACCGGGTGGCCCGACCCCACGAGCGCAACGTCACCGACGTGCTCCGCGACCTCGACACCATCGACAACTACGCCCTGTTGCGCTCGTACACCTCGCAGGCGATCGAGTCGCGGCTGGAGGTGCTCGGCTCCGACGACGACCCGCGGATCGGCATGGCCCTGGACCGCAACGACTACCACCGGCTGATCACCTTGCTCGACCGGTTCTACAACCTGATCCTGCTCGACACCGGGACCGGCATCCTCGACAGCGCGAACCAGGGGCTGCTGTCCGAGGCCGACCAGCTGGTCCTGGTGCTCCGCCCGGGCCTGGACGGCGGCCGTGCGGCGGCCCTGACCCTCGACTGGATGGATGAGCACGGTTTCGGCGAGCTCGTCGAGCACGCCGTGGTGGTGGTCAACGCACAGCGCCGGGGCGGCGCGCCTCCTGACCTGATGCGCCGGCACTTCGAGAAGCGGTGTGACCGCGTGGTCACGATCCCCTGGGATCCTGCCCTCGAGAAGGGAGCGCAGACCGACCTGTCCTCGCTCCGTCAGAAGACCCGCGAGAGCGTGGTCGAGGTGGCGGCCGCCGTGGCCGACAACTTCGCGAAGACAGGAGCACACCCATGATTCCCCTCCGGTTGGCCGTGTACGGCGTGCTGTGCCTGGCCCTCGTCTCGGGCTCGGCCGCCGCCGGCGCCCTCGGTGGCAACGGGCGCAAGGATCTCGACCTGACCGCCAGCGCCCATCCCTCCGCGGCCCTGCCCGGCGCGGCGGACCGGGCCACCGCGGTGCGCTGGTCCGACCGTCCCGGCGTCAAGGCGGACGCGGTCGCGACGTCGTCGGCGACGTGCGACGGGTGCGACGGGGAGAGCATCGCCCTCCAGGTCCTCTACCTGCCGTGGGCGACGCAGGCCGACCTCGACAACGCGGCCACGGCGTGGGCCAGCGAGTGCCTCCAGTGCGGTGCGCGGGCCCTGTCCGTCCAGGTCGTGGTGCTGCGGGAGTGGTCGAGGCTGGTCCCCAACAACCGGGCGATGGCCGTCAACGCGGCCTGCGAGAGCTGTCGGACCGCGGCCGCGGCGTTCCAGCTCGTGGTCGTGACTCCCGACGTGCAGCGGATGTCCCGCGACGCTCTCGCCGAGCTCGAGGCGTGGGTCGACGAGCAGGCGGCCGCCCTGCGTCCGCCCGCCCCCGGGGGTGGCAACGGGCGCCCGCATCGCACGGACCGCGGCGGAAACGGTGCTCTCGACTCGCTCGAGACGCTGGTCAACAGCGAGCTGGACAGCGTGACGGCGGCCGCGGACGTCGTGGTGACCAGCTGAGCGCGCGCACGCTCACACGATGGTGGACGCCCGGCCCTCCCAGTACGGCTTGCGCAGGTCGCGCTTGAGGATCTTGCCCGTGGGGTTGCGGGGCAGGGCGTCGATCACGTCGACGGAGGTCGGGCACTTGTAACCGGCGAGGTGCTCGCGGCAGAAGGCGATCAGCTCGGCCTCCGTGGCCGCGGCGCCGGGCTTGAGGGAGACGACGGCCTTGACCGTCTCACCCCACCGGTCGTCGGGGACGCCGATGATCGCGACCTCCATGACGGCGGGGTGCTCCGCGAGCACGCGCTCGATCTCGGGCGAGTAGATGTTCTCCCCGCCGCTGATGATCATGTCCTTGATCCGGTCCTCGACGAAGACGAAGCCCTCGTCGTCGACCCGCCCGAGGTCGCCGGTGCGGAACCAGCCGTCCGCGGTGACCACCTCGGCCGTCTCCTTCTCGCGGCCGAGGAAGCCCTTCATGAGCTGCTTGGTGCGCAGCCAGATCTCGCCGTTCTGGCCGACCGGCAGGTCCTCCAGGGTCCCCGGGTCGACGATCCGCACCTCGACGCCCGGGACCGGCTGGCCCGCCGACAGCAGCCGCTCGGGGTGCTCGGCATCGCGGTGCGCCTCGGGCAGCAGGTGGGTGGCCACGCCGGCCACCTCGGTCAGCCCGTAGACCTGCATGAAGTCGGTGTCCGGCCACGCCGCCATCGCGGCCCGCAGCAGTGGCGGTGGCATCGGCGACGCGCCGTACGTGTAGGTGCGCAGCCGGCCGAAGAGCTTCACCGCGTCGTCGCCCGACTGGAGCACCTGCGCCAGCACCGCCGGCACCAGGAACGTCCGGTTGGCGCCCGCCATGATCGCGCCCGCGAGCGAGGCGGCGTCCGGTTCGCGCGTCATGATGGACGCGATCCCGTCGTGCAGGCCGAACAGGACGTACGACGACCCGCCGACGTGGAACAGCGGCATCGACACCATGCTCTTGTCGCCGGGCTCGAAGGACCAGCCGTCGTGGGAGTTGATGGTGTGCTCGACCATGTTGGTGTGGGTGAGCATCACCCCCTTGGGACGCCCGGTGGTGCCGGAGGAGTACATCACCAGGCAGACGTCCTCGGGGCTGACGTCGGCGCCGCGGGGCCGCGGCTCGGACGCCGCCAGCCAGGCCTCGTAGGCATCCCCCTCGTCGCCGTCGGGGGTGACCTCGATGATCCGCTCGACCCGGGTCAGCCGGTCGCGGATCGCCGCGACGGTCGGCATCAGCTCGGTGCCGACGAACAGCACCCGCGCCCCGGAGTCGTTGACCGCGAACTCCACCTCGTCGCCGGCCGAGCGCCAGTTGACGATCGCGTTGGCGGCACCGACCGAGCCCGCCCCCAGCGAGACCTCCACGCAGGCCGGGTGGTTCTTGTCCAGGAAGGCCACGACGTCGCCGCGCCCGATCCCGAGCGCGTGCAGCCCGCCCGCGGCGCGCCGGACCCGGTCGTCCCACGCGGCCCAGGTCCAGGTCCGGCCCCGGTAGCTCATCGCCTCCGCGTCCGGGGTGGTCGCCGCCCAGTGGGCGAGGCGGTCGTCGACGAAGGTCGGGGTCGGTGCCGTCATGAGGGGATTGTGGTCCAGGTCACACCCACCCACAAGGAGCACCGCGCCTAGGGTCGTGGACGTGCGCCTGCTGACCCTGAACCTCCGGCAGGACCTCGACCGGTGGCCCGAGCGGCTGCCCCTGGTCGTGGCCGCCCTCGCCGAGGCCGACGCCGACGTGATCGCGCTGCAGGAGGTCGCGCTGCCGATCGAGCAGGACGAGCTGCTGGCCGAGGCCCTCGGGGGGTACGCCGTGCACCGGGCGCCCAAGTGGGGCGACGCCAACGCGGAGGCGGTGTCCCTGCTGACCCGCGTGCCCGTGGCCGCCCACGAGGTCCTCGAGCTGCCCGGTCCGGGTGGCCGGGTCGCCCAGCGGATCGAGGTCGCGCACGACGGCCGAGCCCTGCACGTGGTCAACACGCACCTGCACCACGAGCCCTTCGACGACGAGTCGGTCCGGGAGCCCCAGCTGCGCGCGATCCTCGGGTGGCTGCGCGACCGCGGGTCGCTCGCGCTCGTGCGTGCTCCTCGGGGACCTCAACGCCACCCCGGGGAGCAGCACGCTGGTGGCGGCTCGGGAGTCCCTGACCGCCGTGCTCCCCGACCACCTCCCGACGTTCCCGACGGCGCTCGCGACCGCGTCGTTCGCGCCGGTCCAGATCGACCACGTGCTGCACTCCCCCGGCCTTCGGGTGGCGCACGCGGGCCTGGTGGCCGACCGGCCGTCCGGCGACGATCCGCGCCTGTACCCGTCCGACCATGTGGGCATCCTGGCCGAGCTCGGGTCGACGACCGTCAGACTGGGGTCGTGAAGCACCGCACCGCCTCCGACCTCGTCCGCCAGCTCGACCACCTGCGCGCGGCCCCGAGCCACCACGGCACGCTGACCCTGGTGGTGCGCCGCCCCGGCCACGGGGAGCGCGAGGTCCTCGACGAGGGCGTCCTCGACGAGGTGGAGGGGCTGGTGGGCGACAACTGGCTGTCGCGGGCGACCCGTCGCGCGGTCGAGGCCGGTCGGCACCTGGACGCGCAGCTCAACGTGATGAGCGCCCGGATGGTCGGCCTGCTCGGCGAGACGCCCGAGGAGCAGGCCGGTGCCGGTGACCAGCTGTACCTCGACCTGGACCTCTCCACGACGAACCTGACGACCGGTAGCCGGATCGCCCTCGGCGACACCGCCGTCATCGAGGTGACGGCGAAGCCGCACAACGGCTGCCGGAAGTTCATCGCGCGCTTCGGCGAGGATGCCGCCGCGTTCGTGAACTCCCCCGACGGCAGGGAGCTACGGCTCCGGGGGTTCTGTGCGCGGGTGGTGACCGGAGGGACGGTCCGGCCGGGTGACCCGGCCGTGCTCCTCGAGGCCTAACCGGCCGAGATCACCGTGACCTTCTCGCAGCCGACGAGCCGCACCTTCGGGCTGGGCTGGTTGAAGACCACCCGGTCGACGCCGGCGCCGCAGTCGATCTCCATGCCGAGCGCGGCGTAGACGGCCTCGAAGCGGTCGTTGCCCTGCCCTCCCCAGGCGTCGTCGGTGAAGCGCAGGTAGACGGTGTCGTCGCCGGCCTGTCCGTAGGCCTTGTCCTCGCCGTCGTCGGCGGTGCCGATGTCGAGGACGTCGTTGCCGCCGCCGCCCCACACCTGGTCGGCGCCCTGTCCGGCATCGACCCGGTCGTCGCCCGCGCCGCCCTTGACGGTGTCGTTGCCCTTGCGGGCGGTGATGACGTCGGCGCCGGCGTACCCGCGGACGGTGTCGTCCACGTTCGTGGCGACGAGGGTGTTGGCGTCGTCGTCGCCGTTGATCACCTCGGCGAACGCCGGGGCGCCCAGCCAGGTCGCGGCGAGCAGGGTCACGGAGCCGAGCGCCAGGAGTCGGGGGGTCGTCATGCCGCCGATCGTCTCATCGGCGGCACCCGAGGTCGAGCAGCCCTCAGCGGGTGAACACCGCCGTGGTCCGGCCCGGCACGGTCACGGCGTCCGCCGCGGCCACCGACTGCCTGACGACGTCGTCGGCGCCGGCGGCCTGCACCTCGTGCAGCGTCCAGCCCGGTCCCGTCCCGGTGGTGGTGGCGGGGTCCGGTGAGGCGTTGAAGACGACCAGCACGCCGTCCAGGGCGGGGTCCGCGTCGGCACCGACGGTGTCGTCGATCACCATCGCGACGACGCCGGGGGCCGCCGGGAGGAAGGACACCTTGTCCTGGATCGCGGCGAGGCTCCCGAGCCGGAACAGGTCCGAGGAGCCGCGGATCTCCAGGAGGTCGGCGGCCGCCGCGGTGGCCGCCGACATCGCCTCCGCGTCGGGCTTCAGGGCCGGGTCGCCCAGCAGCGGCCGCAGGTACGGCCACTTGGACCCGTTGTCCTGCTCCAGCGGGAGACCGGACCCGAAGGTGTTGTCCTGCCCGGTCCAGTCGACCCGGTTGAACCAGTCCCCGGAGTCGTAGGAGTTGCGGTCCAGCGACTTCGAGCGCAGCAGGTCGGTGCCCGCGTGCCAGAACACGACACTCTGGGAGAGCGCCACCGTCGACAGCGAGAGCGTGTTCATCCGCACCCGATCGGCCATCGGGGTGTCGGGCGGCAGCTTGAGGGCGAGCGCGTCGAACAGGGTCTCGTTGTCGTGCGCGTCCACGTAGGTCACGACCTCGCTCGGGTCGGCGGCGTACCCGGCCGGTTGCCCGTTGTAGTCGACCTCGCTGCCGGCCACGGTCTCCCCGGTCGAGCTGAGGAACTCGAAGTCGGCGAGGTTCCCGGCCAGGCCGAGCTTGACCAGGTCCTCCGCGTGGCGGAGGTCGGCCAGCTGGTCCTCGGTGGTGCCGTTGGCCGGGGACTCGTTGGGGTCGGTGTACAGCCCGGAGCCGAAGCCCTGCACCCGCGGGTCCTCGTCGAAGGGACCACCACCGCGGACGGCGTCGCGCAGCCGGTCGGAGAACGAGCCGATGCCCGTGCCGGCCAGGTTCGCCTGGGTGGCCTGCACGAAGCGGGCGTCGTCGGCGACCTCGCCGAAGTTCCAGCCCTCGCCGTAGAGGTAGATCGACCGACCGTCCACGCCGTCGTCGGGCGATGGTGAGGTCGTCGAGGGCGGCCCGCAGGTTGAGCATGTTCTGCAGCGAGTGATGCCCCATCAGGTCGAACCGGAAGCCGTTGACCTTGTACTCGCGCGCCCAGGTGAGCACCGAGTCGATCATCAGCTTCTCCATCATCGCGTGCTCGGTCGCGGTGTTGGCGCAGCAGGTCGAGTTCTCCACGCCGCCGCGGGCGTTGAGCCGGTGGTAGTAGCCGGGCACGATCCGGTCGAGCACCGACTTGGCGTCCTGCCCGGCCGCGGCGGTGTGGTTGTAGACCACGTCCATGACCACCTGGAGGCCGGCGCCGTTGAGGCCCTGCACCATCCGTCGGAACTCCAGCGTGCGGCGCGGCCCCTCGGGGTCGGTCGCGTAGGAGCCCTCGGGCGCGGTGTAGTGCAGCGGGTCGTAGCCCCAGTTGAAGCCGTCCCGCGCGCGCACGTCGTCGACGCAGTCCTGCTGCTCCTCCGAGTCGGGGGCGTAGGACGCCAGGTCGCACGCCGGGGTCGCCTGCGCGGCGCGGCGCTCCTCGATGGTGGCGATGTCGAACGCAGGAAGCAGGTGCACGGTGTTGAGCCCGGCGTCGGCGAGGCGGCGCAGGTGCCGCATCCCCGCCGAGTCGCCGCGCGTGAACGCCAGGTACGTGCCGCGCTCGGCCGCCGGCACGGTCGCGTCACCGATGGAGAAGTCGCGGACGTGCAGCTCGTAGACCGTGCGGTCCTCGGGCTGCGCGATCGGCGGTGGCCGCAGCGTGGACCACCCCGACGGCACGAGGGCCCGGTCGTGGAGGTCCACCATCAACGATCGCTGCGAGTTGGCCGTCAGCGCGACGGAGTAGGGGTCGGTGACCTGGTTGCGGACCACGGCGCCGGCGGACGGGGACCACACCCGCAGGTCGAAGAGGTAGCTCGCTCCCGACCACGAGGGCGGACCGGTCGCCGACCAGGTCCCGTCGCCGTGCCGCTCCATCGCGACGGTGCGCGCGGCGCCCTGGGTCGGCCAGAGCCTCAGGTCGACGTCCTGGGCGGTCGGGGCCCACACGGTGACGGTCGGCCGCCCCTTGCTCCACGAGACCCCGAGGGTCCGGGACGCGGCGGCGGAGGCGTAGACGTCGTCGAGGACGCCGGGGACCTGGACCCCGGTCGCGTCGAAGAGCGCGCCGCTCGGGTCGTACGACGCGACGGCGAGCTGGCCCTGCAGGATCTGCGGCACCTTCGCGAGGTCCTGGGCACGCAGCCGGAAGACCTCGTAGTCGGCCAGGTGCGGGAAGTCGGCCAGCACGTCGGGCGGCAGTCCGGCCGGGTCGTGGTTCAGCGGCACCGAGGAGCCACCGGTGACGGCCTCGGCGTCCACGGCCAGGTCGCCGGCACCCGACCAGTGCAGGCGGTAGCGACGCGTGTCGGCGTCGGGCACGTCCCAGGCGAGCAGACCGCGCCTCAGCCACTGCGCCTTCGCCTGGGTCAGGTCGGGGGTGGCTCCCGCCGCGCGCGTGGACACGGTCAGCACGTGCGTGGCCAGGTCGTAGCTGAACAGCACGTCGACCCCGCCCGGCACGTCGAAGGCGATGTTGCCGCCACCGGGGACACCTCCCGCTCCGTAGTTCTCGTCCCAGCTCAGGCCGTGCGCCACCTTGGTCTCGTAGCTGCCGGCCGGGAGCGGACGCGGTGAGAGTGTAGGTGCCGTCGCCGTCGGGGTCCTTGAGCCACGACCGCATGCAGTCGGGCTGCCAGTCGTCCGAGCAGCCGAGCTCGCTCTGGAAGCTTCCCGGCGCGGTGATGATCGGCCCCTGCGCGTCGGTCGTCACCCAGTGGCTGGCGTGGTCGTAGTAGAACGTCACGTCCCGCGCCGCGGCGAGGCCCAGCGGGATGTTGGGCCCGTTGAAGGCGGCGCCCTGGCCGTAGTTCTCGTCCCACGACTTGTTGATCGCGGCCTTGTACTCGTAGGCGCCGGCGGGCAGCGAGACCTGCTTCGTCCACACCAGGCTGTTGGCGTCGAGGGTCATCTGGGCCTGGTCGCACGCGGGCTGCCAGTCCTCGGGACAGCCGATCTCGGAGTTGTGCGAGCCGGGCATCGACACGTTGGTCGGCTGCGTGACCGGCCCCCCGGGTCCCCCGGGCTCACCGGCCGCCGGGTCTCCGACGGTCACCCAGGTGGAGGTCGCCGACAGGTTGCCGCTGCTGTCGCGCAGCACCGCGCGGTACTCCAGCATCGTGTGCCGGGGCAGGTCGCCGAGGTCGTGGAAGACCCGGTACGGCGCGTTGTCGTCCGTGCCGAGCGGCTGCCAGGTGTCGCCACCGACCGGCCGCCACGCGAAGGAGACCTGGTTGAACCCGCCGTCGGGAACCGACGCGGCCACCTCGGCCCGCTCCCCGACGGGCCCGACCACGCCGCCCGCGCTCAGGTTGTCGAAGAGCACGGCCGGTGCGTCCGCGCGCGCCGGCAGCCGGGCAGCGGCCCGGTAGACGACCGCGGACAGCGGCGGCACGGTCAGGGAGACCCGGGCCTCGTCGTCGGCGTGCAGCGTCGCGCGGGTGCCCGGCCACACCTGCCGGAACGCGCCGTTCTCCACGAGGGTCGCGAACGACACCGTCTTCGCGGTCGTCGCGTTGTTGACGGCGACGACGTACTCGCGGTTCTCGTCGGCCCCGATGCGGCTGAACGCGTAGACCCCGGCGCCGTTGCTGGCGTAGCGGTGCAGCTGGGCGCCGTCGGCCAGGGCGGGGTGGGCCTCGCGCAGCTCGGCCAGCGAGGCGATGGTGCGGTAGAGCGGGTGCCCGCGCCGGTAGCTCGGGGTGGCCGTCGTGGCCGGGGTGCCGATCAGGTCGTCGTCGTTGTAGGACGCGACCTTGCTGGCGAACATGTCCTGCCGGGCGTCCTTGTCGCCGCCGTCGCCGGTGAAGCCCTGCTCGTCGCCGTAGTAGACGACCGGCTGGCCGCGGGTGAGGTACATCAGCGCGTGCGCGAGCTCGTCGCGGCGCAGCAGCTCGTCCCCCGAGAACGTGTCGTCGAGGAACCCGCCGACGCGTCCCATGTCGTGGTTGCCCAGGAACGTCGGCAGCGAGTACGCGTTGGAGTCGGTGTCGGTGTAGAGGTCGTCGGAGGCGTAGAAGTTGCGCAGCCGCGTGGTCGGCAGGCCCTTGGCGAAGTCGAGGCCGGCGCCCTGGAAGCCGAAGTCGAGGGTGGCGTCGAGGCGGCCCTCGGTGGTGAAGGTCGACAGGTAGGCCGGGTTGCCGTCGAAGACCTCGCCGAAGGCGAAGAAGTCGTCGTTGCCGATGCCGGAGGCGTGGTCGCGGATCGCCGGCGCGAACTGCTGCCAGAACTCCAGGTTGACGTGCTTGACGGTGTCGATGCGGAAGCCGTCGATCCCGAAGTCGACCCAGGACTTGTAGATGTCGGTCATGCCCTCGACCACGTCGGGCTGCTCGGTGAAGAGGTCGTCGAGGCCGCCGAAGTCGCCGTACGTCGAGCTCTCTCCTGCGTAGGTCGTGTCGCCGCGGTTGTGGTAGTTCGTCGGGTCGTTGAGCCACGCCGGCACCTTGACGGTGCGATCCGCCTCGGTGCGGAAGACGGGCGTGCGCGGGAACGACGTGGCCGGGTCCATCGCCGGGAAGGGGCCGGTGAGGTGGTCGCGGTCGTCGAACGGGACGCCGGCGGCGTCGAGGTAGGGCTCGGTGGCCTTGTCGACGTAGGAGTACTGACCCTCGGCGTAGTCGATCACGTCGGCGGTGTGGTTGGTGATGATGTCGAAGAAGACCTTGATCCCCCGGGCGTGGGCCCGGTCGATGAAGGACGTCAGCTCGGCGTTGGTGCCGAAGTGCGGGTCGATCCGGGTGAAGTCGGTGACCCAGTACCCGTGGTAGCCGGCCGAGGCGAGGGCGCCCGAGCCCTGGACGGGGCGGTTCTGGAAGCTCGGCGTCAGCCAGATGGCCGTGGTGCCGAGCCCGTCGATGTAGTCGAGCTTCTCGCTCAGCCCGGCGACGTCGCCGCCGTGGAAGAACCCCTTGTCGGTCGGGTCGAACCCGTGCGCCAGCCGGTCGCCGGCGATGCCGGCCCGGTCGTTGGTCGGGTCGCCGTTGGCGAACCGGTCGGCCATCACGAAGTAGAAGCGCTCGCGGGTCAGCGGCGCCCGCAGGCTGTCGCCCGCGAGCGCGCGGTCCTCGGCGGTCACCTCGGTCCCGCCGAGGTCGGCGGGCTGGACACCGACCCGGTGGGTGGCCTGGTCGTAGGTGAAGACGATCCGGGCCGGCTCCGCCAGCACGAGCGGCAGGTTGCCGCCGCCCTCGGCGCCGTACGACTCGTCCCAGCTGTCGTCGATCGCCACCTTCAGCTCGTGGCTGCCTGCCGGCACCAGGAACGTCGCCGACCAGACCCCGGCGTCCCCCGGGGTGAGATGGGTGGCGGCGCAGTCCGGGGACCAGTCGGCGGCACAGCCGAGCTCGCTCTGGATCGTGCCCACCAGGGTCACCGAGGTGGGCGCGGCCGTGTGGTCGGCCGAGGCGGGCGCGCGCCCGCCCTGCTGGGTGAGGGCGGTGCAGGCCAGGACCGCGGCGAGCAGGCACAGCAGCGGACGACGAGGGGTGGCGACGACTGTGCGCACGAAAGCTCCCGATAGCTCCGAGGGGTGACCCAGGTCACACTAGTGACGCGCGACGACCTCCGGCAATGCGGTGTCCGCCGGTGCCCGCGTCCCGAACCTTCATGGACCCCCCAGCATGGATTCAGGATCCTCACAGCGAGGCCCGGGATCGTGGACGCATGACCCAGATGCCCACCGCTCCCGCACCGCACCAGCCGCACGCCTCCTGGCCGCCGCCCCCGCCCCCGCCGGTCCAGCCGGTCCAGCGCCGCCCGCGCGGGGCGGCCCTCGCGACCGGCGTGATCGTGGCCTCGCTGCTGGTCGGCGGCGGTGCCGGCATCGGCGGCGCGGCGCTGTGGGACGCGACGCACGACGACCCCGCCGCCACCACCACGAACGCGGCCACCAACCAGACCGTCTCCCATGCCCCCGACCGAGCCGCGGACGGCTCGGTGGAGTCGGTCGCCGCGAAGGTGCTCCCGTCCGTCGTGCAGATCCTGGTGTCCGGTGCCGAGGGCTCGGGCTCCGGCTCGGGCATCATCCTCAGCGAGGACGGCCGGATCCTGACGAACTACCACGTGGTGGAGGGCGCCGGCGACGGCGGCACCCTGCGCGTCTCCTTCGAGGACGGCACGACGGCGCCGGCGCGCATCCTCGGCACCGACCCGCTGACCGACACCGCGGTGATCCAGGCCGAGGGCGTCTCCGGCCTGACCCCCGCCACCATCGGCGACTCGTCGAGCCTGGCCGTCGGCCAGGACGTCGTGGCCGTCGGGTCGCCGTTCGGCCTGGACGCCACCGTGACCTCGGGCATCGTCAGCGCCCTGAACCGGCCGGTCAACGTCAGCACCGACGCGGAGGGCAACGCCACGACCTACCCCGCGATCCAGACCGACGCGGCCATCAACCCCGGCAACAGCGGCGGCCCGCTCGTCGACATGAACGGCGCCGTGGTCGGCATCAACTCCTCGATCCGCTCCACGGCGTCCGCCGACGGTCAGGCCGGGTCGATCGGTCTCGGCTTCGCGATCCCGATCAACGAGGTGCTCCCCATCGTCGACCAGATGACGGCGGGTGAGACCCCGACGCACGCCAAGCTGGGCATCTCGGTGGGCAACCCCGACGGCGATGCGCAGGTCGAGGGCGCGGTCATCGGCGACGTCACGGCCGGCTCGGCCGCCGAGGCCGCCGGCCTGGAGGCCGGCGACGTCGTCACCAAGATCGACGACCTGCAGATCACCGGCGCCGACTCGCTGATCGCGACCGTCCGGTCCTACCGCCCGGGCGACACGGTCACCGTGACCTACGACCGCAACGGCGACTCGCTGACCACCCAGCTCACCTTGGACTCCGACGCCGAGTGACCCCTGGACGGCGTCGGGCGGGTGCACCACGATCGGGAGCATGACGATCGTGGTGCGCCCCGCGTCGGCAGACCGTTGGCCCGATGTGGAGCGTGTGATGCAGACGCCCGGTGATCCGGAGGTGTGCTGGTGCCAGGTGTTCCGGGTGCCCCGGGACGACTGGGAGGCCCGGCCCGTGGAGGAGAACCGGACCGATCTCCGCGGCCTGGTCGAGGCCGGTCTGCGCCCGGGCCTGGTGGCCTACGAGGGTGAGGACGCCGTGGGGTGGTGCTCGATCGCACCGCTGGAGCAGCTCGTGCGGATCAGCGGATCCCCCTACTTCGCCGCCGCCCGGCCGCCCGACGACGACGTCGTCGATCGGTGGGCGGTGCCCTGCTTCGTGGTCCGCGAGGAGGCGCGCGGCTCCGGGTTGGTCGAGACCCTCCTGACGGCGGCGTCGACTTCGCACGCGAGCAGGGCGCCTCCGGGATCGAGGGCTACCCGCTGGACGTCGAGGCCGCCGAGCACGTCACGCCGGACGAGCTCTTCGGCGGCACCGTCGCCGCCTTCGAGCAGGCGGGCTTCCGCCGGCTCGCCGGGCTCGGCCCGTCCCGGGCCGTCATGCTGCTGACCCTCTGAGGGTTCAGCGGGTCCGTTGGACCCGCCCCTCGTCCCACACCGGCCCGTCCGACTCGTAGACCTCGCCGTCCGCGCCGTAGACCAGGAACCGGTCGAAGCCGCGGGCGAACCACCGGTCGTGCGTGACCGCGAGGACCGTGCCCTCGAAGGCGGACAGTCCGTCCTCCAACGCCTCGGCCGACTCCACGTCGAGGTTGTCGGTCGGCTCGTCGAGCAGCAGCAGGGTGGCCCCGCTCAGCTCGAGCAGCAGGATCTGGAAGCGCGCCTGCTGGCCACCCGACAGCGACTCGAAACGCTGCTCGGCGGCGTGCGCGAGCTCGTAGCGGTCGAGCACCCGGGACGCCGCCTCGCGGGCCATCCCGTCGCGATGGTGGTCCCCGCGGTGCAGGACCTCCAGCAGCGTCCGCCCGCGGAGCTCGGGGTGCTCGTGGGTCTGCACGAACCAGCCCGGTCGCACCCGCGCGCCGAGCTTGGCCTTGCCGGTGTGGTCCACGGGCTTGATCGGTTCGTCGCCGACGGGCTGGTGCTCGACGTCGGGGTCGCTGCCACCCCGGGCCAGCAGCCGCAGGAAGTGCGACTTGCCGGAGCCGTTGGAGCCGAGCACGGCGACGCGTTCGCCGTACCAGACCTCGAGGTCGAAGGCCCTCATCAGCCCGGTCAGCTCGAGGTCCTCGCAGACCACCGCACGCTTGCCGGTGCGGCCGCCCTTGAGCCGCATCTTCACCTGCTGCTCGCGCGGCTGCTCCGTCGGCGGACCGGCCTCCTCGAACTTGCGCAGCCGGGTCTGTGCGGCCTGGTAGCGGCTGGCCAGTCCGTCGTTGTAGGCCGCCTTCTGCTTGTACATCAAGACCAGGGCCTTGAGCTTGGCGTGCTCCTCGTCCCAGCGACGGCGGAGCTCCTCGAAGCGGGCGAACCGGTCCTTGCGGGCCTGGTGGTACGACGCGAACCCGCCCGGGTGCGTCCAGACCCGGTTGCCGGCGGCCCCGAGCTCGACGGTGACGACGCGGGTCGCGGTGTGGTCCAGGAGCTCGCGGTCGTGGCTGATGAAGAGGATGGTCTTGGGGGACTCGCGGATCCGCTGCTCCAGCCAGATCTTGCCGGGCACGTCCAGGAAGTTGTCGGGCTCGTCGAGGAGCAGCACCTCGTCGGGGCCGGCGAGCAGGTACTCCAGCACCAGGCGCTTCTGCTCGCCGCCGGACAGGGTGCGCAGCTCGCGGTACTTCGCGCGGTCGAACGGCACGCCGAGCGCCTTGACGGTGCACACGTCCCAGGTGACCTCGAGCTCGTAGCCCCCCGCGTCGGCGTAGTCCGCCAGCGCCTCGGCGTACTCCATCTGCGCCTTCTCGTCGTCGCGGTCCATCAGCGCGCGCTCGGTGCGGTCCACGTCCGCGGACGCGGTCCGGACCCGCGGCGGGCTCACCGACAGCAGCAGGTCGGCGACCGTCGGCGCCGGGCCGAGGCCGGCGTCGACCATCTGGCGCATCACGCCGAGACCGCCGCTGCGCGTGACCGCGCCGGCGTGCGGGACCAGGTCGCCGGTGACGATCCGGAGCAACGTCGTCTTGCCGGCGCCGTTGGCGCCGACCAGCGCCACCTTGGCGCCCTCGCCGACGCGGAACGACACCTCGTCGAGCAGCACCCGCCCGTCGGGAAGCTCGTAGCGCACACCGGCGACGTCCACATGACCCACGCCCCGATTGTCCCGGGTGGGTGGCCCGTGGCGCACCTGCAATTCCAGCCCCCCGCGCCGCACGGGAAATCTTGGGGTGACGCCCGCGCAGATCCGGGTTACTTTCATGGCTCCCATCGGTTCCCTGGAGGTTCTATGCGTTCCGTCCGATCCCGCCGTCTCGCCGTCCTGGCCAGCGTCGCCGTGTTCGCGGCCGTCACCACGGCCACCCCGCTCGCCTCCGCGGCCGTCGTGGACTCACCGGGGGCGGCGGCCTGCGCGGACGGCTCCAGTGCCGCCCGCGTCATGAAGGGGTCGACGGCCCAGGAGCCGGCGCTCTACCCGAAGAACGAGGCCAAGAAGTACGGCGTCATCAAGGACTCGCCCCAGATGGCGGCCGGCTCGGTGAGCGTCGACACCGTCTTCCACGTGGTCACCGCCACCACGCCGACGCCCGCCGAGAAGGCCAAGCTGGAGGCGATGATCGCCGCCCAGATGACGGTCCTGAACGACTCGTACTCCGGCGCGTCGGCGCCTGGTCGCGCTGCGAACTCGCCGTTCCGGTTCGCGCTCACCGAGACGACGTGGACGGTCAACGCCGCCTGGTCCACCGTGACCCCCGGCAAGACCGAGCGGGACATGAAGGCCGCGCTGTACCAGGGCGACTCCGAGACGCTCAACGTCTACGTCGCGAACATCGTCGAGTCCGGGCTGCTGGGCTGGGCGTACTTCCCCAAGGACTACAACAACGGCCGCGACTTCATCGACGGGGTGGTCATCGAGACCGGCTCGATGCCCGGCGGCACGTACCAGGGTCAGCCGTGGAAGTACGGCGAGGGCGACACCCTCACCCACGAGGTCGGCCACTGGATGATGCTCGAGCACACCTTCGCGGGCGGCTGCTCGGCCAGCGGCGACGGCGTGGCCGACACCCCGCGCGAGGCCATTCCCCAGTTCGACTGCCCGATCGGCGCCGACACCTGCAGCGCCCCGGGCCTGGACCCCATCCACAACTTCATGGACTACACCCAGGACTCCTGCATGGACATGTTCACGACCGGCCAGTCGGAGCGCATGAACGACGCGTGGATCCAGTTCCGCGCGGGTGGCCTCGGCTGACCGAACGACACACCCGGACGGCGCCGTCTCCCCTCGGGGAGGCGGCGCCGCTCCGCGTCAGCTCTCCGTCGACCTCGCCCAGAGGTTGACGTCCGCCTCCACCGCGTCGGCGTCGATGGCCGCGAGCTCCTCGGCGGTGATCGGCGGGCCGCCGATCGCGTCGAGGTTGGTGTCGAGCTGCGTCGACCGACGAGGCGCCGATGACCGCGGAGGTGACCCGGGGGTCGCGCAGCGCCCACTGGAGGGCGAGCTGGGCGAGCTTCTGGCCGCGCGCCTGCGCGATCTCGTTGAGCCGGCGCACGTGCCGCAGCGTCCGCTCGCTCAGGTGGTCCGAGCCGATCGTCGACGCGGAGCGGGCGGCGCGCGAGTCCTCGGGGACGCCGTCGAGGTAGCGGTCGGTGAGCACGCCCTGGGCCAGCGCGGTGAAGACGATGCAGCCCATCCCCTGCGTCTCCAGCTCGTCGAGGAGGTCCTCCTCGATCCAGCGGTTGAGCATGGAGTACGACGGCTGGTGGATCAGCAGCGGCGTGCCGAGGTCCCGGGCGATGGTCGCGGCCTCGCGGGTCTTGTCCGCGGAGTAGGACGAGATGCCGGCGTACAGCGCCTTGCCCTGCCGGACCGCGTGGTCGAGCGCCATCATGGTCTCCTCGACCGGCGTCTCCGGGTCGAAGCGGTGGCTGTAGAAGATGTCGACGTAGTCCAGCCCCATCCGGGCGAGCGACTGGTCGAGCGAGGCGAGCACGTACTTCCGCGAGCCCCCGCCCTGACCGTAGGGACCCGGCCACATGTCGTAGCCGGCCTTGGTCGAGATGATCAGCTCGTCGCGGTACGGCTTGAGGTCGCCGGCCAGGAAGCGGCCGAAGTTCTCCTCCGCGCGGCCGTACGGCGGGCCGTAGTTGTTGGCCAGGTCGAAGTGGGTCACGCCGCGGTCGAAGGCCCGCCGCAGGATCGCCCGCTGGTTGTCCTCGGACCGGTCGTCGCCGAAGTTCTGCCACAGCCCCAGCGACAGGACCGGGAGCTTCAGACCGCTCCGCCCGGTGTAGCGGTAGTCCATCGCTCCGTCGTGGTCGGTGTCGTAGCGGGTCTCGGCGGCGTCGTAGGTCATGGCGCCATCCTGCCGCGCATCAGCCCCAGCTCGGCACCCCACCCGTCCACGACGTCGCCCTTGCCCCGGAGCCGGGCGCCGGTCTCGACGAGGTGGAACAGCCGGCGCTGGGCCGCCACGTCGCCGTCGTCCATGAGGAGGGCGAGGTCGTCGAGCAGCCCCGACCACGGCGGGGGCAGCGGCCGGACCTCGAGCTCGTGCCGCAGGTACTTGTTGTAGGGGCGCACCCGACCGTGCAGGGCGAAGACCGTCCACAGCAGCCACGACACCGACTCGACCGCGTCGAGGCGGCGTTCGAGCGGCTTGCCCTCGCGGTCGGACTTCAAGGACCGGTAGTAGAAGTTGAGGTAGCCGTCGAGGTAGCCGTCCAGCGTGGCGTCCACCTCGTCGTCGGTGAGGGTCGCCTGGGCGTGGAGCAGCGCGGGCAGCTCGCCGCCGGTGCGGTCGAGCAGCACCCGGGCGTCGGCGAAGGAGTAGCGGAACCACCAGTCGCCCCCGTCGTCCGGCGGAGGCGCCACCTCCCTGAGCTCGGCCAGCGAGACCACGATCGTGTCGATCTCCGGCGTCTTGGTCGTGCGCTGCCCTGCGGTGTCCTCGAGCACGACGTAGACGTCGACGTCGGAGTGCTCGGTGCGCATCGCTCGGGCGCCCGAGCCGGACAGCACGAGACCACGGATGTTGGGGTCGGTCTCCGCCCGGGCCAGCAACGCGGCGATCGCGGGCTCCTCCGTCAGGTCCATGGTCAGCCCCTCCTCGTCTCGAGCACCCGGAAGCCCTTGGCGCTCGCCAGCCGGGACGTCGGGTAGCCCCGGTCGGTGAGCCAGCGCTGCAGCGAGTCGCCTCCCAGGTGCTTGCCGACCACCATCACCGCCCGCCCGTCCGGGGCCAGGCGCGGCAGCCAGGTCAGCAGGAGGGCGTGCAGCGCCTCCTTGCCGATCCGGATGGGCGGGTTGGACCAGATCTCGTCGTACGTCGCGGCGTCGGGCACCGCGTCGGCGGCGACCGCGGTGAAGCGGTCGGCCACGCCGAGCGCGGCGGCGTTCTCCCGGGCCAGCAGCAGCGCGCGCTCGTTGACGTCGACGCCGGTGACCACCGCGTCCGGGACGGCGGTCGCGATGGCCAGGCCGATGACGCCGTAGCCGCAGCCCAGGTCGAGGATCCGCCCCGGCGCCGGTGGCTCGGTCTCGCGCAGCAGCACGGCGGTGCCCTGGTCGAGCCGGCCGCGGCTGTAGACGCCGGACCCGCTCACCAGGTCGAGCCGGCGGCCCCACACCTCGCACGTGAAGGGTTCCCGCCGGAACGGCACCGACGGGTCCGCGGTGAAGTAGTGCTCCTCGTCAGCCATCGCGCCTCCGGCGCGTGAGCACGGCCCGCTCGGCGAGCTCGTCGTCGTCGGGGTAGCAGACCTCCTCCAGGGTCAGCCCGAGCGCCGGCGCCACCCAGACGGCCGGGTCGCGCGCGCCGGCCGCGAGGACCTCCGCGGCCCACGGCGGCTCCCGCCGGCCCTCGCCGACCGCGAACAGGCAGCCGACCAGGGACCGCACCATGCTGTGGCAGAAGGCGTCCGCGCGCACCCCGGCGACGGCGACCCCGGCCTCGTCCCGCGCCCACGCGAGGTCGAGCAGGGTCCGCACCGTGGTGGCGCCGTCGCGACGGCGGCAGAAGGCCGCGAAGTCGCGCAGGCCGAGCAGCCCGGCCGCGGCCTCGTTCATCGCGTCCAGGTCGAGCGTCCGCGGCCACGCGAGCACGTGCCCCCGGCTCAGCGGGTCGAGGAGGGACGGGTCGTCGGCGACCCGGTAGGCGTAGCGGCGCCAGCGCGCCGAGAACCGCGCGTCGAAGCCCTCGGGGGCGCGCAGCACCCGGCGGACGCGCACGTCGGGCCCGAGGACCCCGTTGAGGCGGCGCAGCAACGGACCGACCGCGGCCCCGTCGGGCACGTCGGCGTGGGTGACCTGGCCCCGGGCGTGCACGCCGGTGTCGGTCCGGCCCGCGCAGACCACGCGGACCTCGGGCACCCGCAGCACCGTCGCCAGAGCCTGCTCGAGGTCGCCCTGCACGGTGCGCAGGCCCGGTTGGACGGCCCAGCCGCTGAAGCCGCTCCCGTCGTAGGAGAGGTCGATCCGGATGCGCACCGGCACAGTCTTGCCGATCGCGGATACTGGCACGGTGCAGCCCGCCATCATCCTGGTCTCCCCCGACCACGCCGCCTTCCTGCTCGACGAGTTCGGCCGCTACGCCCGCGACTACGACCTCCACGCGCTGACGGACGCGAGCGAGGCCGGCAACCTCGCCCACGAGATCCACGCCACCGGGGGGCAGGTCGCGATGCTGGTCGCGGACTCGGCGCTCGGCGAGGTGTCCCCCCTCGCGGCGTTCCAGGCGTGGCGTCAGGAGGTGCCCACCGCCAAGCGCCTGGTCGTCGCGCACTGGGACCGCTTCCTCACCGACGCCGAGAACCTGCGCGCCGGTCTCGCCAAGGGCAAGTTCGACGCCTACCTGCTGATGCCTCGGGGCGTGCGCGACGAGGAGTTCCACAGCGCGGTCACCGACCTGCTCTCGGACTGGGGCTCGACGGTCGCGGCCCCGGAGGTCGAGACGGTGCGGGTGGTCTCCCCCGTCCGGGACACGCTGACCCTGGCGATCCGGGACTTCCTGGACCGGATGGGGATGCCCAACCGGGTCCACGACCCCGACTCCGACGTCGGCCGCGAGATCCTCGCCCGGTTCGACGGCCCCGCGGGACGGTTCCCGCTCGTGGAGTCGCCGTACCGGGGCGTCGAGGCCCCGGCCAGCGTGCGCGACGTCGCCTCGGCGATCTACGGCCGCCCGGAGGACATCGACGTGGACTCGGTGGCGGACCTCTGCATCGTCGGCGCCGGCCCCGCCGGGCTGGCCGCCGCGGTGTACGGCGCGTCGGAGGGCCTGTCCACCGTCGTGGTCGAGGCCGAGGCGATCGGCGGGCAGGCCGGCACCTCGTCGATGATCCGCAACTACCTCGGCTTCCCGCGGGGCATCTCCGGCATGCGCCTGGCGCAGCGGGCGCGCAACCAGGCGATCCGGTTCGGCACCCGCTTCTTCACCGGCTGGGAGGTGACGTCGCTGACTCCCGGCGACCAGGGCCGGCCGCACGTGGTGCACACCGACGGCGGCGACCTGCGGGCGCGTGCGGTCGTCGTGGCCACCGGGGTGGCCTATCGCAAGCTCCGGGTCGAGGGCGTCGAGGCGCTCACCGGCAACGGTGTCTACTACGGCAGCGCGATGTCGGCCGCCCGCGAGATGGAGGGGTACGACGTCGTGGTGGTCGGCGGCGGCAACTCGGCCGGCCAGGCGGCCATCCACCTCGCGCGGTTCGCCAAGTCGGTGACCATCCTCGTGCGCCGGGCGGCCCTGGAGGAGACCATGTCGCGCTACCTGATCGGCGAGATCGAGTTCAACCCGCGGATCATGGTGCATCCGTCCGCCGAGATCGTCGACGGCGGGGGCGACGGGCGGCTGCAGTGGCTCGACGTCCGGGACGCGACGACCGGCGAGGTGACCAGGCGGAACGCCGAGGGACTGTTCCTGCTGCTGGGCGCCGAGCCGCACTGCGAGTGGCTGTCCGAGGACGTCGCCCGCGACGACAACGGCTTCGTGCTGACCGGTCGCGACGTACCCAAGGCCGGCTGGCCGGGCAGCCTGCCCCCGGGATCGCTCGAGACCACCGTCCCCGGCGTGTTCGCGGTCGGCGACATCAGGGCCGGGTCCATGAAGCGGGTCGCCGCGGCGAGCGGTGAGGGCGCGAGCGTGGTGCCCCTCGTGCACGCCTGGCTGGGCTGACCGGCGTCCTAGCGGGTCTCGTAGGTCACGCCGCCCGCGGCCTCGATCGGCACCAGGTCGCCGAGGCTGTCCGCCAGCACGATCGCGTCGTCGCCGGCCACCAGCCGGAAGTCCGACGCCGGGTTGGTCATGCTCACGCCGTTGCGGGTGACCGCGAGCAGCGTCGCGTTGTGATCCGCACGCAGCGCCGCGGAGAGCTGGTCGATGCTGTGGTCGAGGTACTCCTCCGGGACCTCCACGTGGTAGAGCTCGGAGCCCTCGCCACCGGACACGATGTCGGTCACGAGCCCGGCCATGCCCGGGTAGAGCGCGGAGCGGGCCAGCAGCCGCGACGCCAGCCGGGAGGTCACGAGGATCTCGTTGGCCTTGGCGCGCCGGAAGTGGGCGACGTGCTTGGGGTTGTTGACCTCGACGACCGTGCGGACGTCCGGCGTGATGCTCTCGATCGCCAGGATGACCAGGATCGAGCGCATGTCCGCCTCGTCGGTGGCGTCCAGCGGGAACACGATGGCCGACGCCGCCTCGCTCGTGCCGGCGCGCTCGAGGTCGTCACCGCTGGTGGCGTCCCCGCGCACGTAGTACACGCCGGCGCCGGCGGGGTTGTGCTCGGCCGTGTGCAGCAGCACGACCTTCGCCGGGAACTCGTCACCCTTGAGCTCGTCGACCAGCTCCCGGGCCGTCGAGTTCCACCCGCACACGACGATGTGGTCGCGAAAGCCCGAAGCACCCATTCCCTGACCTTCCTTGAGCAAGAAGTCGATGACGAAGCCGACCACGGCCGCGGTGAGGGCCGCCACGATAGCGACCCCGAAGAAGGCGAGCAGCCAGCCGATGACGAAGCCACCAGGGCTGTTGACGTAGCTGGAGTCGCCGGAGCCGATCACCGTGGTGACGGCCCAGTAGACCGTGTCGCCCGCGGCCCCCACGGAGCGCTTGTCCCCCTCGACGAGGGACACCACGATCGAGGACACCACCACGATCACGAGGACCGAGAGGGACAGCGTCCGGAAGAAGTGGACGTCCATCTCCTCGCTGATCCGTCGGGCGTGGAACGCGACCCGGCGGAAGAAGGGCAGCTCGACCAGCGGGCGGAAGGGCCGCGCGAGCAGGCGGCGGATCACCTCGGCGCTCCCGCTCTCATCCCCACCCCCATGTCCCGCGACCCCGGGTCACGAGTCCCCATGGTGGCGGTTCGGCGGGGATTGATCGAGGCGGTCTAGACACGGCGAGAAGCTTCTGCAACCACCTGGTTGACAAGCTCCGGTAGCGCCTCGGTACGGTTATTCAACCAGTTAGTTGAAGAAGGTGTCCGCATGTCTGACCAGCTCTCCCGGGTCTTCGCCGCGTTGGCCGACCCGACCCGGCGCGACATGGTCGCTCGCCTCACCGTGGCCGACGCCACCGTGGGCGACCTCGCCGCGCCGTACGACGTCAGCGTGCAGGCGGTCTCCAAGCACCTCAAGGTGCTGGAAGGAGGCCGGCCTGGTCAGCCGCAGCAAGCAGGCCCAGCGGCGGCCGGTGCACCTCGAGGCGGAGGTGTTCGACCTGATGACCAAGTGGATCGAGCGTTACCGCCGGCAGGCCGAGGAGCGCTACCAGCGCCTCGACGACCTGCTCGCCGAGCTCAACGAAGAGGCGCCCGACCACGGGCGCGACGTACCCGAGGAAGGAACCGCATCATGACCACCGCACCGCAGGCCACCATCGAAGCCGTCCCGGACGTGCCGATGATCCGGATCACCCGCGAGTTCGCGGCCACCCCCGAGCAGGTGTTCCGGGCGCACACCGACCCGGACCTCTACGCCCGGTGGGTCGGCCCGCACGACATGACCACGAAGATCGACCACTGGGAGGCCCGCAACGGCGGCTCGTGGCGCTTCGTGAACCTGCGCGACGGCGAGGAGTACGCCTTCCGCGGCTGCTTCCACACCGTGACCCCGGAGAAGGTCGTGCAGACCTTCACCTGGGAGGGCATGCCCGACGACGTCTCGTTGGAGACCCTGCGCTTCGAGGACCTCGGGAACGGGCGCTCCCGGCTGGTCGCCGAGTCGCTGTGCGACAGCTTCGCGGGCCGCGACGCGTGGCTGGCCAGCGGCATGGAGGTCGGCGTCAACGAGGGCTACGCCAAGCTCGACAGGATGCTCGACGATGGTGCCGTCTGAGCCCCGGGACCGGCACCGGCTCTTCGCCGGCGTCTTCTCCGCCCGGGTCGAGGCGACCCAGGACTGGGACGCGCCGGCGCCGGTGACCGGCTGGGTGGCCCGCGACGTGGTGGACCACCTGGTGACCTGGTTCCCCGGCTTCCTGGCGATGGGCTCCGACGTGCGGCTGCCCGAGGGGCCGGCCGCGGCCGAGGACCCGGTCGGCGCCTGGCGGGTCCACGCCGACGGGGTCCAGGCGGTCCTCGACGACCCGGCGTCCGCGGCCGCGGTGTTCTCGAACGTGCACACCGGCACCATGGACCTGCCCACGGCGATCGACCGGTTCTACACCGCCGACGTCTTCATGCACACCTGGGACCTGGCCCGGGCCGGCGGCCTGGACGCGACCCTCGACGCCGACTTCTGCGCCGAGCTGCTGGCCGGCATGGAGCCGATCGAGGACCTGATGCGCCAGTCGGGCCAGTACGGCCCCCGGGTGCCGGTCCCCGCCGGCGCCGACGCCCAGACCCGGCTCCTCGGCTTCATCGGCCGCGACCCGGGCTGGTCGCCCCCGGCCTGACTGCCCCGTGGGCTAGGGCGTCAGCTCGTGACGGTACGGCGGGTCGGCGCCGGGCCGGGACACGGTGACGGCGGCGACGGTGGCAGCCCAGGCGAGCACGTCGCTCCAGGTCTCGGCGTCCAGGGCCGCGAGGTCCTCGCGGTGCTCGGCGCCCAGCAGGCCGCGGTCCCAGAGCCCGTCGATGAGCGCCGCGCCGAACGTGTCACCGGCGCCGATCGTGTCGGCGACGACCACCGGCACGGCGGCGACGACGCCCTCGGCCGCGGACGTCACCCACAGGGCGCCCTCGGGCCCGCGGGTGATGACCACGATGGCAGGACCGAACGAGAGCAGGTGCCGGGCGGACTCGGCCAGCGTGAGGTCCGGCCACAGCGCCTCGACGTCCTCGTCGGACGCCTTCACCACGTCGGCGAGGCCGGCGATCCGCTCCACGCGGGCGACGATCTCGGGGCCGGTGCCGGTCACCACCGGTCGGGCGTTGACGTCGTAGCTCAGGGTCGCGGTGGGCCGGAGTCCCTCCAGCACGGCGACGACGTCGTCCGAGCCGGGTGGCAGCACCGCCCCCAGGGAGCTGGTGTGCACGACCACGGGCGTGGCCGCGGCGTCGAGGGCCAGCGGTCCCAGACGCCAGTCCAGGTCGAAGACGTACGACGCCGCGCCGTCCGTGCCGATCGTCGCGTTCGCCGACGAGGTCCGCTCGACCACGGCCGGGTCGCTGGCCAGCCGGACGCCGGCCCGGTCGAGCTGGGCGGCGATCAGCCGCCCGTAGTCGTCGTCCGCGAAGCACGTCGAGAACCACGCGGGCCGGTCCAGCCGGGCCAGGGCGACCGCGACGTTGGCGGCCGAGCCACCCGGGTAGGCGGTCCGGGTGCCGTCCGGGTGCACCACGACGTCGACGAGGGCCTCCCCGACCACGAGCGCGACCCTGCCGACTGCGTCGTCCATGCGTGGATTCCTACCGCAACGCACGTCGGCCCGCCACCCAGGGGGTGACGGGCCGACGATGCGTGCGTGGGTACTACTCGCCTGCCTTGGTGAAACCGGCGGCCTGCGCCGACTCCTCGGTGTCGAACCAGATCTCCGCGACGGTCTGCTCGAACCACTGCCCGTCGGGCGTGTGGTACTTCATCGAGTCCTCGTTGCCCTTGATCGGGAAGCCCTCGGGCGCCTCGGAGGCGTCCTCGAGCGGGACGTGCGAGCCGTCGTACTTGCCGGCCACCCCGCCCTCGGTCTCCTCGAAGACCTCCTCGTCGGCCTCGGGGACCTCGGTGAAGGTGGCGATGCCGGCGGCCTCGGCCGCGGTCTCGACCGGGTCGGTCACCTCGTCGGTGGTCTCCTCGGTCTCGGGCTCCGCCGCCGCGGCGGGGGCAGCCTTCGCGGCCGGGGTCGCCTTCTTGGCGGTCGGCGCCTTCGGCTTGTAGGCCTCGGTCACCAGCTCGATGACCGCCATGGGGGCGTTGTCGCCCTTGCGGGGGTTGAGCTTGGTGATCCGGGTGTAGCCACCCGGACGCTCGGCGAAGGTCGGGGCGATCTCGGTGAAGAGCGTGTGCACGACCGACTTGTCGCGGATGGTCTTGAGGACCTCGCGACGGTTGTGCAGCGCGTTCTCGCCCAGGTGCGCCTTCTTGGCCTTGGTGATCAGCTTCTCCGCCACCGGGCGCAGGAAACGGGCCCGGGCCTCGGTGGTGGTGATCCGACCGTGCTCGAACAGGGCGGTGGCCAGGTTCGCGACGATCAGGCGCTGGTGGGCCGGGCTACCGCCGAGGCGGGGGCCCTTCTTGGGAGTAGGCATGGTCTCTCTCGTTTCTCCCCGGCCGTGTCAGGTACCGGGATAGATGGTTGCCCTCGGGTGAGGATCGCTTAGTACTGCTCGTCCTCGACGAACGCGTCGTCGTCGTCGTCGCCGTACGCCGCGAGTGCGGCGTGCGGGTCGAAGCCGGGCGCGCTGTCCTTGAGGGACAGACCCATCTCGACCAGCTTGGCCTTGACCTCGTCGATCGACTTGGCGCCGAAGTTGCGGATGTCCAGCAGGTCCTGCTCGGAGCGCGAGATGAGCTCACCCACGGTGTGGATGCCCTCGCGCTTGAGGCAGTTGTAGGACCGGACCGTCAGCTGCAGGTCCTCGACCGGGAGGGCGAGGTCGGCGGCGAGCTGCTCGTCGACGGGCGACGGGCCGATGTCGATGCCCTCGGCCTCGACGTTGAGCTCACGGGCCAGGCCGAAGAGCTCCACCAGCGTCTTGCCGGCCGAGGCGATCGCGTCGCGGGGACGGATCGACGGCTTGGTCTCGACGTCGATGACGAGCTTGTCGAAGTCGGTGCGCTGCTCGACACGGGTGGCCTCGACCTTGTAGGTCACCTTCAGCACGGGGCTGTAGATCGAGTCGACCGGCATCCGGCCGATCTCGTTGTCGGCACCCTTGTTCTGGACCGAGGAGACGTAGCCGCGGCCACGCTCGACGACCAGCTCCATCTCCAGCTTGCCCTTGTCGGACAGCGTGGCGATCTTGAGGTCGGGGTTGTGCACCTCGACACCGGCCGGCGGCGCGATGTCGGCGGCGGTGACGTCGCCGGCACCGGACTTGCGCAGGTACATCGTGACCGGCTCGTCGTGCTCCGAGGAGACGACGAGGGCCTTGAGGTTGAGGATCACCTCGGTGACGTCCTCCTTGACGCCCTCGATCGTCGAGAACTCGTGGAGGACGCTGTCCACCCGGATGCTCGTGACCGAGGCGCCGGGGATGGAGGACAGCAGGGTGCGGCGGAGCGAGTTGCCGAGCGTGTAGCCGAAGCCCGGCTCCAGCGGCTCGATGACGAACCGCGAACGGAACTCGTCGACGGACTCTTCCGACAGGGTGGGACGCTGTGCGATGAGCACTTCTTCATTCCTTCCCGGGCCGACCGCTATTTGACGGCCCAGACTGCTGGCGAGATAGGTGGAGAGGGACTACTACTTCTTCGAGTAGTACTCGACGATGAGCTGCTCCTGGACCGGGATGTCGATCTGGGCCCGGACCGGGAGCTGGTGGACCAGGACGCGCATCCGGGTCGGGATGGCCTCGAGCCAGGCCGGGACGATCCGCTCGCCGTGGGTCTCGCGAGCCACGATGAAGGGGGTCGTCTCGAGGCTCTTCTCGCGGACGTCGATGATGTCGTGGGCGGTCACCTGGAACGACGGGATGTCGACCTTGTGGCCGTTGACCAGGAAGTGGCCGTGCACGACGAGCTGCCGCGCGTGGCGACGGCTGCGGGCGAAGCCGGCCCGGTAGACGACGTTGTCGAGGCGGCACTCGAGCAGCTGGAGCAGGTTGTCACCGGTCTTGCCGGTGCGCCGGTTGGCCTCGGTGTAGTAGTTGTGGAACTGCTTCTCGAGGACGCCGTAGGTGAAGCGCGCCTTCTGCTTCTCGCGCAGCTGGAGGAGGTACTCGCTCTCCTTGATGCGGCCGCGGCCGTGCTGGCCGGGAGGGTAGGGGCGACGCTCGTACGCCTGGTCGCCACCGACGAGGTCGACACCGAGACGGCGCGACTTCTTGGTCATGGGGCCGGTGTAACGGGCCATTTCAAAGTCTCCTTGTAGGTCTCGGGTCGATCAGACGCGGCGGCGCTTGGGCGGCCGGCATCCGTTGTGGGGCGTGGGGGTGACGTCCTGGATGGTGCCGACCTCGAGGCCGATGGCACCCAGCGAACGGATCGCGGTCTCGCGGCCCGAGCCCGGGCCCTTCACGAAGACGTCGATCTTCTTCATCCCGTGCTCCATCGCCCGACGACCGGCGGCCTCGGCGGCCATCTGCGCGGCGTACGGCGTGGACTTGCGCGAGCCCTTGAAGCCGACGGTGCCGGCAGAGGCCCACGAGATCACCGCCCCGGTGGGGTCGGTGATGGTGACGATGGTGTTGTTGAACGTGCTCTTGATGTGGGCTTCGCCCTGAGCGATGTTCTTCTTCTCCTTGCGGCGGACCTTCTTGGCGCCGGCCGCGCGAGCCTTGGGAGGCATTCGTTATCTCCTGAAGTAGCTGGTCTGTGAGTCGAGGGACGAGGATCTGACCGCGGTCAGATCACTTCGCCTTCTTCTTGCCGGCGACGGTGCGCTTGGGGCCCTTGCGGGTCCGCGCGTTGGTCTTGGTGCGCTGGCCGCGGACCGGAAGGCCCATGCGGTGCCGGCGACCCTGGTAGCTGCCGATCTCGATCTTGCGCCGGATGTCGGCCTGGACCTCGCGGCGGAGGTCACCCTCGATCTTGAGGTCGGAGCCGTCGATGGCGTCCCGGAGCTTGACCAGCTCCTCGTCACCCAGCTGGTGGACGCGGAGGTCGGGGCTGACCCCGGTGACCTCGAGCAGCTGCTGGGCGCGGGTACGGCCGATGCCGTAGATGTAGGTGAGTGCGATCTCGATGCGCTTGTCGCGCGGGAGGTCGACACCGACGAGGCGTGCCATGTGGTGGCCTTTCCCGGAGGACCTGGTCCTCCTGTACGTCGCGGTGGTTTCTGTCGTGTCGCATCCCTTCCCGCCTCGGGAGGGGCTCCGGCCACTGCTCCGGAGGTGGCTTCACGCAAGTTCCCGGGGGAGCCCTGCGCTAGCGATCACGTTGTGGGTGTGTTCAGTTGTGGGTCTTTCGGTGGCACTGTTCAGACGGGTGTGTGACCTCGCTTCGCGAGCTCACACGCGGGTTTCGGTGGTCGAGCAGGTCGCGAAGCGACCGTGTCGAGACCTAGCCCTGGCGCTGCTTGTGACGCGGGTTCTCGCAGATCACCATGACGCGGCCGTGGCGACGGATCACCTTGCACTTGTCACAGATGGCCTTGACGCTGGGGTTGACCTTCACGATGAGGGCCCTTTCGAGGTGGTGCGGCTGGTTCGCGCTCGCGCGCGTCGGTCACTTGTAGCGGTAGACGATGCGCCCGCGAGTCAGGTCGTAGGGCGAGAGCTCCACCACCACACGGTCCTCGGGGAGGATCCGGATGTAGTGCTGACGCATCTTGCCGCTGATGTGAGCGAGCACCTTGTGCCCGTTGCTCAGCTCCACACGGAACATCGCATTGGGCAGGGCCTCCGTGATGGTGCCCTCGAGCTCGATCACGCCTTCCTTCTTGGGCATGTCCTCCACAATCTGATCGGGTACGTCGTCTGCCGTCCGGCCCGGGAACCTCCGTGCCGCCCGAGGGCGGACCGGTGGACCTCGTCGGGCCCCCTCGCCGAGCCCCTGACCCGGGCGCACGCCACGACCGCTGAGCGCGAGACGAGGTGTGTTCCGGGCAGCCGCGAGGCACCACGAAAGAGGCCCACGTTGGGCCGACCCTTGATTCTAGGCGGACCGCTCCGCAATCCCTAATCCGGCGAGCGCGGCCGCCGGGCTCAGCGCCGCCAGAAGGTGCGCAGGCTCAGGGCGCCGCGCAGCCGCCGAAGGCGGCCGGCTCCCGCCGAGAGGGTACGCCGCTCCTCGTCGACCGCCCGCCAGTAGCTGTCCGCCTCGCTCGCGGCGGGCTCGGCCGGCCCGAAGACCCGGGCGTCCGCGCGGCGCGCGAGCCCCGGTGCGGCCGCCGAGTCGATCAGCAGCGACTGCTCGCGCCGGGTGCGCCCGGCGACCGGCACCGGCTGCCCGAGGTCCCGGGCGTGGTCGACGAGCTCGCGCCAGGCCCCGGCGATCCGCCCGGAGACCAGGCGGGTCGACCGGCGCCGACTCCGGCGCAGCCACTTCGCGGCGAGGATCGCCCCGACGACGACCAGCACGGCCAGCAGCGGCCCGCCGGCGTACACGAGCACCGCGCGGACCCACCCGGCGCCCGCGCTCCCGGCCTGCTCCTCGCGTCGCGCGCTGCGCCTTGCGGGCGGTGATCTCGGCATCGGTCTGCTCGTCGATGGTCGAGGGCGGCGGGACCTGCGCCGGGGGCGGGATCACCACTCCGCTGAGCTGCTCCTCGGTCCGGGTCTGCTGGTCGGCCGGTCGGTCGGTGTCCATGAAGGTCTCCGTCGGCAGCACCCGCCAGGACCCGTCGTCGACCCGGAGCTCGACCCACGCGGACACGTCCGAGCCCTTCACCTCGCCGCCCTCGGGGACCACGGCACCGAGGACGACCCGGGCCGGCACGCCGACCTTGTTGGCGAGCAGCGCCATCACCGCGGCGTACTGCTCGTCGTTGCCGACCATGAGGGGGGCGCTCACGAAGCCGGCGTCGAGCCTGCTCACGAAGTGACCGGGGCGGTAGATCTTCTCGCGGGCGACCACGCCGTCGGAGTACTTCCCCTTCGTGCGGAGGTGGTCGGCGATGGCGAAGACCCGCTCCATCGGCTCGGTCAGGCCCTCGGTCCACTGGGCGGCGACGGTGTCGAGGAACGGGCGCCGCCTCGGCCGCGGTCCCGGTCTGGCCGGAGGGCCGCGAGGCGGCGGTCACCTCGTCGGGCGGGATGACCGCGGTGAAGGTGTACTGGTCCCCCGGCGCCAGCCCGGGCGGGACCACGCCGGTGCCGCTGGCCAGGTTGTAGCGGAAGCTGTCGGCGAACAGGTCGGCGTGGGTCCCGAACGTCACCGACTGGAGGGCCCCGATGGTGGGCAGCCAGACGCCGGCGTACCCCTCTCCCAGCGTCACCCGGACGTCGACGGGCCGACCCGCGACCTGGTTGTCGATCGTCGGGCCGACCCGCTGGTAGGTGTCGTCCGTGGCGCCCGGGAAGGCGTTGTTCGAGGCACCCCAGACCACGCCGTCGTAGTCGTCGAGGGTGGCGATCCGGACCCGGGAGCCGGCCGGCGCGCCCTCGGTGGTGAACAGGACCCGGTCGTAGAGGTTGGCGGCGTCCGGCTCCGGCATCTCGACGTACCGACGGAAGGACGACAGCGGCGAGGGGTACTGCCCGACGTCGAAGGGTGGCTCGACGTAGGTGCGCAGCACCACCCGCCCGGCGTCGGCCCGGTCGCCGCCGGCAGCCCAGGTGCCGACCGGCTGGGCGGCCACGGCGGCGGCCCCGAGCAGCAGGGCACCGGTGACCAGCCGGGTCGGCCGGCCGCTGCCACCCGCCACCGGCCCACGGGTCCGGTGTGCGCGCAGCACCAGCCAGGTGAGCCCCAGCGCCGCCACCACCGCGCCCTGCGTCCAGACGGAGGACGGCGAGCGCACCCCCAGCAGGATCACCGCGGCGAGCAGCAGCAGCGGCGCGAGCAGCGGCAGCAGGGACCGCAGCCACACCGGCCCGGCGTCGACCCGGGCCAGGAGGGCGCCGAGGGTGCCCGCGGCCAGGCCGAGCGCCCACGGCAGCACCAGCAGCCGTCCGTCGCCGTCCACGGGCGGCAACGTGGTCAGCAGGTCCTTCCAGCCGAAGAGCAGCTGGTCGGTGAGCAGGCCCAGGGTGCGCGGCGTCGGCGCGACGGCGCCGTCCGCGCGCAGGCAGAGCGGCCCGCCGAGGAGGAAGAAGGCGAGCACGGCGAGCAGTACCGGCGCGACCGCGGGCCACCGCAGCGTGCTGGTGACGTGGACGAGGACGATCCCGACCAGCACCCCGGCGACGCCGACCACGGCGAAGCCGGAGCCGGTGTACGTCGGCGCCAGCCCGAGCAGCGCCGCGCTGCACAGGGCGAGCAGGAAGCCGGCGTCCACCAGCTCGGCCGGGGTCGGGCGCCAGCGGCGTGACGTGCGCGCACCCCGGCGCCGGGCCGGGGTGGGCGCCGGGACGCTCACGGGACGCTCCAGCGGAGCAGGCCGGCCAGGTCTTCCTTGGCGGCGACCCGCAGCACCGGCAGCCCGGAGGCCTCGACCACCCGGCTGGTGCCGGCGGGGTCGACGAGCACGGCGTAGCGGCGCACCTCCGGCGGGAACGACGCCGCCGCGCGGCGGAAGGTGTCGAAGCCCGTGGCGCTGCCGCTGACGAGGAACAGCAGGCTGGTGTCGGGCGCGACGGCGGCCGCGCGACGCGCCGCGGCCACCAGGCCCGTGCGCGACCCGGCCGGGCTCAGCACCGCGCGGCAGACGGCATCGAGGGCGCGGTTGCCGTCGGAGCCGGTGGAGGCGTGCTCGCCGCAGACGAAGGACGTCTCGAAGTCGTCGAGGACCGCGCGGACCGCGAGGGAGGCGGCCAGGGACATCGCCGTCTCGAAGTCCTCACCGTCGGCCCACGCGGGGGCCGCGTCGTCGACCACGATCGTGGCGTGGCTGCGCCGGGTGTCGAGGTACTGACGCACCAGCAGCTGGCTCTCACCCGCGGACGCCATCGCCTTCGCCGACGACCGCCAGTGGATGTGGCGGAGGTCGTCGCCGGGGACGTACTCCCGCAGCGCGTGGAAGGCCAGGTCGCTGTGCGACACGGCGTCCGTGGGCACCCCCTCCAGGTCGCGGAGGAGCCCCGCGCCGAGCGAGTCCAGCGGCACCATCGGCGGCCGGACCAGGATCTCGGTGACGCCGGTCCAGGTGACGTCGCGCGAGACGAGCGAGAGCGGGTCGCCCCGCCGGGTCGTCGCCGGGCCGACGGCGATCACGCCGCGGCGCTCGGTGCGGACCGTGAAGGACTCCTCGTGGGTCGCGCCGGCGGCCAGCAGCGGGATGCCGTAGCGGTGGGTGGCCTCGCCGACGGGCAGCTCGAGCAGGGTGGGCAGGAGCCGGTGGCTCGCGACGTTGGTGATGTCGACCCCGGCCGCGACCGACTCGCCCGCGACCACCCGCTCGGGCTCCAGGGTGACCGCGACGCGCACCCGGGTGCGTCCCAGGAGGAAGGGCAGGGCGAGGAGCAGGAGCAGCCCGCAGGCCGCGGCGAGCACCGCCAGCTCGCGCCAGTGGGTGAGCAGCGCGACCACCGCCGCCACCACCCCCAGACCCAGGACCACCCACCCGAGCGGGTTGACGGTCGCCAGGAGACCTCGCACGCGTCCCATCGCCCGGCCCGTCAGTGCACCCGGTCGGTGGGCGGCGCCACGGAGTCGAGCAGCCGGCCGATGACGCTGTCGATGGTGACCCCGCTGAACTGCGCCTCGGCGTCCAGGAGCAGCCGGTGGCACAGGACCGGCTCGGCCAGCTCCTTGATGTCGTCCGGCACGACGCAGTCGCGGCCGTCGGCGGCCGCCCAGGTCTTGGCCACGCGGATGAACGCCAGGCACCCCCGGGCCGACAGCCCGAGCTTCACGTGCGGCTGGCGTCGCGACTCCTCGGCCAGCTCCGCGACGTAGCCGACCACCGCGGGGTCGACGTACACCTCGTCGGCGAGCGCGCTCATCTGGGCCACCGCCTCGGCGGTGATGACCGGCCCCACGAGGGCAGCCCGGTCGCGGACCTTGGCGTTGACGAGGAGCTCCACGGTGGACGCCCGGTCCGGGTAGCCGACGGAGGTCTTCATGAGGAACCGGTCGAGCTGGGCCTCCGGCAGCCGGTAGGTGCCGGCCTGCTCGATGGGGTTCTGGGTGGCGATGACCATGAACGGCCGGCCGACCCCGTGGGCCACGCCGTCGACGGTGACCCGCCCCTCCTCCATCACCTCGAGCAGGGCGGACTGGGTCTTGGGCGAGGCCCGGTTGATCTCGTCGGCCAGCACGATCGTGTGGAAGATCGGGCCGGGGTGGAACTCGAAGGTGCCCTTGTGCTGGTCGTAGACGGTGACGCCGGTGACGTCCGAGGGCAACAGGTCGGGGGTGAACTGGATCCGGGCATGGCTGCCCGCGACGGTGTTGGCGAGCGCCCGCGCCAGCATCGTCTTGCCGGTGCCGGGGACGTCCTCGACCAGGAGGTGGCCCTCGGACAGCAGGCAGGTCAGGGTCAGCCGGACCACGTGCCGCTTGCCGAGCACGGCCTTCTCCATGTTGTCGGTCAGCTGGTCGAAGGCCTGCTTGAACCAGTCGGCCTGCTCGGTCGAGATCGTCATCGGGGTCGCTTTCGTTCGGGGCGTCGGAGGGGTCGGGTCACGGAGGTCAGCCTGGCCAGGTGTACGACGACTCGACCCAGCCGTCGCCGCCGGCGTCGTAGAGCGGGCCGACGTAGCACCGCACGTCGAGGGTGTTGCCGGGCGAGCCGGCGAACGCCTTCGTCTCGCGGCTCTCGGTCCGGTAGAAGGGACCGACGTCGGGGAACCGCCGGAACCCGCGCATGTCGAGGCTGCAGCTGGCGCCGGTCCCGGGGAAGTTCACGGCGTTGACCACGATGAAGCCGCACGACTCGTTGTTGCACTGGTCGGTCTGGACGTCGTTCTGGCACTGGGGCTTGGTGCCCTGGGGCGGGTCGATGCAGAGCGTGCCGCGGTTGACCGTGACCGACGCCGCCGGCGGGAAGCCGGTCGTCACGGTCCCGGTCGCCGTCCCGCTGCCCCGGGACGGGGCGTCGTCGAAGAGCGTCACGGTGACCACCTCGGTGGCGTTGTAGCCGAGGTCGACGTAGCCGGTGGCGACCTCCTGGGTGCCGATGCCGGTCAGGGCCAGCGTGACGTCGCGGGCGCCGCTGGCGATGCGGACCTGGGCGGGGTTGCCGTTGGCGTCCGCGGTCACGATCCAGCGCACGCCGGTGCCGGCCGCCTCGGAGCGGACGGAGAGGATCTTGGCGCTGGTGAGCGGCCCGTAGGTCTGCACCTGCTTCGCGGTCGTGTCGGAGCAGCGTCCGAACTCGTTGCACACCCGCAGCGCCACGTTGTGGGGGCCGCCGTTGCTGCCGGCCGCGACGACCTGGTCCTGGACCCCGGTGGCTTCGTACTCCCGCACCACGTTGCCGTCGACGACGATCGCCACGGTCGAGGCGGTGCCCCGGGACGCGGGCACGGTGAAGCCGACGCGGGCCTCGCCGTCCCTGCCGGTGGGCTCCACGGTCCAGGCACCCCACGGGTCGGGCCGGCCGACGGCGTACCAGTCCTTCGCGGGACCGAACTGCGGCAGCTCGCGGCCGACGCTCGCGCCGACCCGGAACTCGTTGCGCCCCCCGTCGTAGGTGACGCTCGGGATCGAGCACGACGTCTGCTGGGTGTCGCAGCCCGGCACCGGCTCACCGTTGCGCAGCACCCGGTAGTTGACCGGTCCGGGGCCGTTGGGCGGCACCGCCGCCCAGCTGATCGCCACCGTCGCCGCCGAGCTCGACGTGGGCGTGTCCTCCACCGTGGGTGCCCCGGGGATGCCGACCGGGCCCTGGGACTGGAAGGTCCGTGAGGTGCGCACCGGGCCGCGGCCCACGTCGTTCACGGCGTACACCTTGAAGGAGTACTTGATGTTGTTGTCCAGCCCGGTGATCGTCGCCTCGGGTCGCGAGGTCTTGCGGCTGGTCCCGCCGTAGGTCACGACGTAGTGGTCGATGGTCGACGTGGTGGTCGCCGGCGGGTTCCAGGCGATCACCAGCGTCCGGTCGGCCACCCGGGTGTTGCGGATCGGCCCGACCAGCCCGGGCTTCTCGTCGGGCGTCGCGGGACGCGACGACCCGCTCCAGTCCGAGAAGCCGACCGCGTTGTGGGCGCGCACCTGGAAGGTGTACGCGCGGCCGTTCGTGAGGCCGCCGATCTCGCAGGCGGTGGCGGCGCACCGCCGGGTCGGGCCACCCGACGCCCGCACCTCGTAGTAGTCGATGGGGGCGCCGTTGGCGTCGGGCTCGCCCCAGGTGAGCGACACCTGCCGGCTGACCACCGAGTTCCCGGGCACCGGGGCGGCGGGGGCGTCGGGGACGTCGAGCACGTCGAGGGAGATGCGCCCCTCGACCCGGCGGTCGGGGTCGGCGTCCGCGCGGGCCACGTCGCTCATCACCACCTGGAACTCCGCGGTGCCCGCCACGTCGGGGCCCGTCGTGATCCGGACCTCGCTCGCGGAGACGATGTCGATGTCGACGTCGAGGTCGGTGAGCTGGCGCGCCTCGAGCACCGTCGGCACCGGGTCGCCGACGCCTGGCCGGAGGTACGGCGCGAGGTCGAGGATGCGGCTCTGTCCGGACTTCATGTCCGAGATCCGGATCGGCGACAGCGACGGCGGCGGTCCGCCGGTGACCACGAAGCGGAGCAGCCCGGGCTCGCTGCCGTCGGCCGTCACCGCCAGGACGCCGCGGACGTCCCGGCGGGCGTCACCGGCGGCGGTCACCACGACGACGCCCCCCTCGGCCCGGGCGCTGAGGCCGTCGACCCGCTCGTCCCACGCGGCGTCGAAGGACAGCCCGGCCGCGTCGGCCGGGTCCGAGGTCCAGACGTGGCAGTGCGCGGACACCGGGACCTCGACGGACCCGCCCTGCGGCACCTCGATGGGCTCCGTGGGGCACTTCAGGATCGGCCTGGTCGCGCCCACCTGGACGGGGATGGTCAGCATCGAGACCTGGCCGGCCCCGGCCTCGGAGGTGCCGGTGGTCACCTCGACGACCGCGGCACCGGGTCCGGCGTACTCCCTCCCGGCCCTGACGGTGAGCGCGTTCCGGCCCGCGGCGACGACCGAGACCCCGGCGTCGGGCGAGGCGGTGACCCGGTCCGGGAGGGTGATCGTCACCGGTCCCCCGGCGGGGTTGACGACGTAGTCGGAGAGCCGGGCGCGCACGGAGTCCCCCGGCGCCAGCTCGATGAGCGCGCCGTCGCGGACGTAGGGGAGGTTGCGCCCGCGCGCGGGCACGTAGAGCGACGCCGTGGCGGCGCCCCCGTCGGCGTCCTCGACGCGGAACGGGACGACGGTGGGCTGGTCGCCCCGCGACACCGTGATCCGGCCGTCCACCACCTCGGCCGGCGGGGTGCCCGCCGGGACGAAGACGTCGCTGACGGTGAGGTCCTCCGCGGCGCCGTCGGGGTCGTAGGCCGTCTCGAGCACGTCGACGGTCACGGTGCCGGCGTCCTCCGCGGTGCCGAACGCGTCGTAGACGACCGGCGGGATGTCGAAGTCCTGGGCGGTGCGCAGCGTGACCGTGGCCTGCGAGGTGTCGATCCCGTTGCTGAGCCGGTAGACGACGTCCACGGTGCGGCCGTCGGCCCGGGTCGGCGCGTCGATGACGAGCGGGCCGGTCTCGGACGCCAGGCGCACCCCGGGCGGCGCACCGGGGAGCTCGACCGTGACCCGGTCGCCGCCCCCGATCAGGTCGTTGGCCATCACGTCCACGGTGGTCCGGCGGCCGGGGGCGACGGTGACGGTGTCGGCGACCGCCAGCGGCGGCTGCGGCAGCCCGGCGGGCACCACGGCCACCCGCGCCGTGCCGACGGCCGGCTCGCCGTAGGCGTCGACGACGCGGTACTGGAACTCGTCGGTGCCGCCGCTGCCGGGGTAGGCCTGGTACTCCAGCGAGTTGGCGCCGTACCTCACGACCCGGCCGAGCCGCGGAGCGGAGCCGATCCCGAGCAGCGTCACCGCGTCGCCGTCGGGGTCGACGCCCACCCCGGGCAGCCGCAGCTTCACGGTGTCGCCGGCGACGGTCCGGCCCTCGAGGGGTGGCGGCTCGGGCGCCTGGTTGCGCCGCTCCGCGGGGACGACGGTGATCTCGACGCGTCCCGGGGACGTCTGGCCGGCCTCGTTGGTGGCCAGGTAGCGGACCTGCAGGTCGGTGACGTCGGCGACGGTCGTCGGCGCCACGAAGCGCACCAGGCGGCCGGCGACGAACGCGGCGCCGACGTCGCCCGGGGCACGGGTGCCGTCGGTCGCCGTGACCCGGAGCTGACCGGACGCCTCGCCCGGCACGTGGCTGACCAGCCGGAGCAGGTCGCCGGAGGGGCTGAAGTCGTTGTCCAGCACGGGCACGGTGATGCCGGTGCCGGCGCGCACGGTGACCCGGTCGACCTGGGTGACCGGGGTGTTGTCCTCCACGGGGTCCCGCTGGGAGACGGTGATCTCGCCCTCGACGCCCGAGCCGAGCCCGTTGCTGACGGTGTAGCGGATGATCTGCGGGTTGGGGGTGAGCGTCCCCTGCCGGGCCGAGACCCGGACCCAGCGACCCTGGACGACGGCGACGTCGACCTGGTTGGCCGTGCGGGGTTCCGCCCGCTGGACCACGAGCATCCCGCCGGCGGGATCGACGTCGTTGGCGAGCACGTCGACCATCGTCGAGGCCTGGCCGAAGAGGGTGACCTGGTCGGGCATCGCGACCGGGTCGCGCGCGGGCCGGGCCGGCTCGCGGACGTCCACCCGGATCCGGCCCGGGGCGATGGGCGCGCTGCCGTACGCCGCGTCGTAGTCGAGGAGGTAGGTGCGCGGCGTCTGGGAGCGGAAGGTGATCGTCCCCTCGACCAGGTCGGTCCGCACGTCGGCGCCACCGACGGCCGCGATCCTGCCCGCGAGCTCGAGCGTGGCCTCGGGGGTCAGCGGGTCGGTCCCGGGCAGGTCGTTGCCGAGCGGTCGGATGGTGATCGGCTTGCCCGTCTCCCCGGAGACGATGTCCGGCTCGGCGACCGCCGCGAACGACTGCGTGTCGTCCCGGTCCTGGACCCGGAAGTCGAGCTCCTCGGTGACCGGCTCGCCGATCCCGTCGCTGACGGCGTACTCCACCGTCACGACGCCGGCGTCGACCGGGGCGGTCAGCCGGATCCGGCCGGCGGCGGTCGTCCGGGCGACGGCTCCGCTCCGGACGCCGCCCACGGCGGTCGCGGACACGAGCGCCAACGGGTCGCCGTCGCGGGGATCCCGCCAGTCCGGGAGCACGGGGACGTCGAGGGTGCCGCCCGAGGCGACCACCCAGTCCCGCTGCCGGTAGCCGGTGCGCAGCGCCGGCTCGCCGTTGACGGGGACGTCCCGCGTCCGGACGCTCACCGACGCCTGGTCGGAGACGTCCTCGCGCCCGTCGTCGACGACGTACTCGAAGGAGGTCGCGCCGACGGCGTCCGGCGGCAACGTGATCTGGACGGTCTGGCCGTCGGGCCCGATGGAGAGGGTGCCGGGGCCGGACACCCCGCCGACCGAGCGGATCGCGAGGATCCGGCCGGAGGGAGCGGTGTCGTTGTCCAGCGGATGCAGCACGGTGATCCGGCCGGGACGGGCGCCGAAGTCGTCCGGCTTGGCCTGGGGCGGCTGCCGGTCCCCCGCGTCCTGGTCCTCCTGCTGCTGGTCGCTGTCGTCCTGCTCGACCTGGTCGGGGAGGAACGCGTCCCAGTCGTCGATGCGGGCCGGCGAGTCGGGGTCGAGGTCCCACACGGCGCCACTGGACCGGTCGTTGAGCAGGATCTGGCCGCGGTTGACCCGGAACACCAGGTCGGTGGCGTCGGAGACGAGGTAGCCGGTCTGCGGCTCGGCGCCGCCACAGGCGGTGACGACGGCGCCGCGGCCGCCGGACCACGCGCCGTACCGGCAGTCGCCCAGGCGCACCGGGGACGTCGGCCGCCCGCTCAGGTCACCCGCGAGGGCGGTCGCGTCGCCGGTGTCGAGGTCGACGTCCAGCAGCTCGGTACGCGTCGCCACCACCACGGAGTCGGCGGCCGGACCGGGCTGCTGCACGACCGAGCCCGGCGGCAGCGCCGCACTGCCCCCGTCGACGACGACCAGGCCGCCGGTCTCGTCGTCCAGCACCACGGCCCGCTCCCCCACCGCGGTGAGGGAGACCGACGCCCCGAGATCGAGCTCGAGCGGCAGCTCCTCGGCCTCCGCGAAGCCACCGCCCGACGGCTGCAGCCGCACCAGCCGGTCGCTCGCGGCCGACGCGGCCAGCACCGCCCCGCTCGCGGTCACCGTCAGCGCGGCCGCCTTGCCGACCTCCACGAGGGGGTCGGAGGCGTCGGCCAGCGCACCGACGGACGGCAGCCCGGCGCGGCGGTCGATGCGCTGCGCCCAGACCCGGCCGTCGCTCGGGTCGAGCACCGCGAGGGTCTCTCCGGCCAGCACCACCTGGGCGCCGGGCGGGATCGTCGCCTCCTCGCCCTCGGCCGGCTGCACGGTCGACGGGTCGATGGAGGTGAGCAGGTTGTCGGTCAGGTTGACCCCGACGACGGCGGCGTCCTGCTGGACGATGTCGAGGTTGTCGTCCGGGTCGGCGAACAGCGCGCCGTCGGCCTGGCCGATGGGCTTGTTGATGCGCCCGAAGATGCCGTCGGCGTTGCTGGTCACCCAGATGCCGCCGTCGTTGAGCTCGGTGCGATGGCTCTCGTAGCCGTCGGCCGAGACGGCGTACGCCACGACGGTCCCGGCCATGACGAGGAGCGCGACGCCGGCGGCGACGGCAGCGCGATGCCGGCCGATCAGTCCGCCACGCCGTCGCATGCTCACCCCGAGTACTCCGATGCCCCAGCGAGGGTAGGCACTCCGGCCGAACCCGGCCAAATCCGGGCAGGCCGGCGAGGACGCCGAGCTCGCAATTGTCGATCCCGCTGACCTGCCCGGGGGAACCCGCAACAATTGCCCCCGGTGTTTACTTTTCACACCATGCCACGGCGGGTGCACTCGGGAGGGGGAACAGTGGTCTTCGAGACCTGGTACGCCGCCGGCGACGGGGTGCTGCTCGGCACCGGGGCCCACTGGCTGCTGCTCGGCACCGTCCCCGGGCCGGCGCTCGACGAGGAGCTGTGGGTCGTCCTCTCCGGGCCCGGGCCCGTGGTCGACACCGTGCTCGAGGTGCTCGACAAGCACTTCCCCGAGGAGCTCCCGGCTCTGGCGCTGCTCGACCTCACTCCGGGGGCGACCGGCTCGGCCACCCGCGGGGAGGGCCGGCTCGTGACGGACGGTGACGCCCGGGTGCTCTCGCTCGGCACCCCTGACCTCGCGGGGCTGCGCCGGATCGTCGGCGGCGTCGTGGCCGCCCGCTCCGCGCGGGTCAGGGAGGTGGACGCCCCGCGGGTGACCCTCGCGGCGCCCGGTGCCGACGCCGGGGAGCTCCACCCGTCCCCTGATCGACGCCGTCCCCTCGCACATCCTCGCGGCGAGCGCACCCGACCGGGACCCGGACCCGCAGCGCCTGGCGAGGGCACTCGACTCCGCACCCCGGACCCCGATCACCGAGGACCCGATCGGCGGGGTCGTCCCCACGGCCTGGGTCCCGGAGCCCGACGCGCCGCCGGCGTTCGAGCCGGGCCGGCCGCCGGTGGACTCCGACCACGACGGCAACACCAGCTTCCGGCCTCCGCCCGCGGACGACACCGAGGACCGGACCGTGCGCAGCGTCGGCGCCCACCTCCGGCACTCGACGAGCGAGACGGTGCTGGCGGTCACCTGCCCGGCCGGCCACCTGACCGCTGCGTACGTCCCCGAGTGCCGGGTCTGCCACCTGCCGGTGCCCGCCCAGGAACCGCGCCGGGTGCAACGGCCGCGGCTCGGCTTCCTCGGGCTCCCCACCGGAGAGGTCGTCCCCCTGGACCGCGGGGTGGTCCTGGGGCGCAAGCCCGCGGCGGTGCCCGGCGGCGAGCCCTACCCGCACCTGGTGCACCTCCCGGCCGACTCGACGTACCTCTCCCGGCTGCACCTCCAGATCGAGCTCGACGGCTGGCTGGTGCTGGCCCGCGACCTCGGCTCGCAGGGAGGCACCCGGCTGCACGTGCCGGGGCGCGACCCCGAGCAGATCCGGGCCCACGAGCCCTACGTGCTCGAGCACGGCCACACCCTCGACCTGGCGGACGTCTACCCGGTCACCTTCGAGGTCGTCGGATGAGGACCGCGTGAGCGCACCCGTCATCCCCGGCTACACCTTCGTCGAGCACCTCGGCAGCGGCGGGTTCGCCGACGTCTACTGCTACGAGCAGGAGTGGCCGCAGCAGCGGGTGGCGGTCAAGGTGGTCCGCGAGGACGTCGCGCTCAACGACCGGGAGCGCGCGCTGTTCACCTCCGAGGCCAACGCGATGGCCCGGCTCGGCGACCACCCCAACATCGTGCCGGTGCTGACCGCCGGCGTGACCGCGGACAACCGGCCGTTCCTGGTGATGCGCTTCTGCCCCCCGCCGGACCTGGGGGTGCGGGTCCGGTCCAGCCCGTTGTCGGTGGCCGACGCGGTCAGCACCGGCATCAAGCTCGCCAGCGCGATCGAGACGGCGCACCGGGCCGGCACCGTGCACCGCGACATCAAGCCCAGCAACGTGCTGGTCACCAGCTACCACGAGCCGGCGCTCACCGACTTCGGGATCGCCGGCCGGCTGCAGGAGGTCGCCGGCGACGACGAGGTCCGGATCTCCTACCCGTGGTCGCCGCCCGAGATGCTCGACGGCCGGTCCAACGGCTCGATCGCCTCGGACGTGTACTCGCTGGGTGCGACCATCTGGCACCTGCTCGTGGGCAGGTCGCCGTACTCCATCCCGGGGGGCGACAACTCCACCCGTGCGCTGAGCGCGCGGATCCTGCACGCAGCCCCTCCGGCGACCCAGCGTCCCGACGTGCCGCCGGCGCTGGACCGGCTGCTCCAGCAGACGATGGCCAAGCAGCCCTCGCACCGCCCGCCGAGCGCGATCGACCTGGCCCGGTCCCTCCAGCGGATCGAGGCCGCGGCCGGCTACCCGCGCACCGTCATCGCGGTCGGGGGGGACCGCGCCCCGAGCGCGACACCCCGCACCTCGCTCGACGGGCCGGACCCCGACCTGACCCAGGTCAAGCCGGTCAGCGTCGTGTCGGCCTCGGGCCCGCGGGCCGTCCGCGCACGGGGCCGGCGGGCCGCCGACGAGTCTCCGGAGGAGCAGGAGACCGGCCGGCGACTGCCTCCGGTGCGACGCCCGGTCCTGATGTGGACGGCGGTGGCGGTCGTCGCGACGGTCGCCGTGGTCATCGCCCTGCTCGTCACCGGCGGGGGCGAGCCGTCGGACCCGCAGGCCCGGCCGACCGGCGGCCCCAGCACACCTCAGAGCGTGGCCCCCGAGGCACCGACGGGCGTCCCGATCATCGACGGCCGCCGGACCCGGCGAGGAGTGGTGTTCAGGTGGGTGAGCAACGACGCCGCCCGACCGGACGACTCCTGGGAGTGGCAGCGGCCCGAGACCGGTGAGAGCCGGCGCACGACCGAGACGTCCGTGCGGATCGTCGAGGAGGGTGAGGTCTGCCTGCAGGTCCGCCTGGTCCGGGGGACCTTCGCCTCCGAGTGGGCCCAACGGTGCGTGGCCCCGTGAGCCGGCGTCGCTGGCTGGTCGTCCCGCTGGTGCTGGGCCTGCTCGCGCTCGCTCCCGCGCCGTCGTACGCCGGTGTCGGCCGCGGTGACCGGCTCGAACGCCTCCTCGAGCGGGTGGCCGTGGTCCCCGCCCCGGGCTACCACCCGGGCTACGAGCGGTCCTGCGACCCCGGTGGCTGCGTGTTCGGTCGGGAGTGGACCGACCAGAACGCCACCCGGTTCGGGCACAACGGCTGCGACACCCGCCAGGACGTGCTCCTGGAGCAGATGCGCGACATCGAGCTCCGCTGGGGATCGACGTGCCGCATCTACCAGGCCCGGCTTCTCGATCCCTACACCGGCGACCGGCTGACCTGGCGCGACGACGGCTACGACATCCAGATCGACCACGTCTACCCGCTGGCGCGGGCGTGGCACGAGGGCGCCTGGGCGTGGCCCCGCAAGCGCCGGGTCGCGTTCGCCAACGACGTCGACCTCGAGCTGCTCGCCGTCGGCGCCCGGGCCAACCAGGCCAAGGAGGACAGCACCCCGGCGGAGTGGCTGCCGCCGCGCCGGGCCTTCTGGTGCGGCTACCTCGTGGCCTACCTCCGGGTCGCGGTCGCCTACGACCTGCCGATCACCCGGGCCGATGCGGACCGGGCGCGCCAGATCCGACCGACCTGCTGACCGCCGCCGCGTGTCTCAACCACGCGGCGGAGCTCTCGGCCTTCCTGCGGTCCGAGCGGTCCTTGGCGAGGCTGGCCACGGCGGTGACCACCAGGGTGCCGACGATGACCAGCAGCGAGAGCCAGATCGGGATCTCGGGGGCCCACTCGACGGGCTCGCCGCCGTTGATGAAGGGCAGCTCGTTCTCGTGCATCGCGTGGAAGACCAGCTTGACGCCGATGAACAGCAGCAGGAACGAGAGCCCGTAGGAGAGGTAGACCAGCCGCCTGAGCAGGTCCCCGATGAGGAAGTAGAGCTGGCGCAGACCCATCAGCGCGAACACGTTCGCGGTGAACACCAGGTAGGGCTCGCTGGTGAGCCCGTAGATCGCGGGGATCGAGTCCAGCGCGAAGAGCAGGTCGGTCATCCCGAGCGACAGCACGACGATGAACATCGGGGTGAGCAGTCGCTTGCCGTCGATCTTCACCGACAGCTTGACGCCGTTCCAGTCCTCGGAGATCGGGAAGTGCCGCTTCACGTAGCGCACCACCCGGGGTTCCTCGTAGCCGCCGTCCTCGTCGTCGTCACCGGCCTCGCGGAAGAGGTTGACGGCGGTGAGGATCAAGAAGGCCCCGAAGAGGTAGAAGACCCAGCTGAACTGCTCGATGGCGGCCGCGCCGACGGCGATGAAGATGCCGCGCAGCACCAGGGCGATGACGATGCCGATGAGCAGCGCGGTCTGCTGGTACTGCCGCGGCACCGCGAGCTTGCCCATGATGATGATGAAGATGAACAGGTTGTCGATCGACAGGGAGTACTCGGTCAGCCAGCCCGCGAAGAACTCGCCGCCGTACTGGGCGCCGAACTGCCACCAGACCATCAGCCCGAAGAGGATCGCGAGCCCGATGTAGCCCGCGAGGTAGGTCCCGGACTCCTTCATCGTGGGGGTGTGCGGCCGCCGTCCGATGATGAACACGTCGAACAGGAGCAGCGCCAACGTCACCAGGACAGTGGTCCACCAGAGCCAGGGTTCAACGTGCACGCAGAGATCCTTCGTGAGGGTCGAGCGGTGAGGGGCAGGGCTTAACTTACCGGCCGCCGTAGGGCACGCCGAGGGCGGTGAGCGCGGCCTCGCCCCCGTCGAGGGCGGTGAGCACCCACGCGCCGTCCGTCGTGAGCGTGAACGTGTGCTCGAAGTGCGCGGCCCAGGAGCCGTCGGTCGTCACCACGGTCCAGTCGTCGTCGAGCACGTCCGACTCCGGGTCCCCGAGCGTGATCATCGGCTCGACGGCGAGCGCCAGACCGGGCACGAGCCGCGGCCCGCGGCCGGGGCGGCCGAAGTTGGGCACGTTCGGCGGCAGGTGCATCGACGAGCCGATCCCGTGGCCGACGTAGTCCTCGAGGATGCCGTAGGGCCCGCTGGCCCGGACGTGGGACTCGACCGCGTGGGAGATGTCGGTGACCCGGCCGCCCAGCCGCGCCGCGGCGATGCCGCGCCACAGGGACTCCTCGGTCACCCGCATCAGCCGGGTCACCTCGTCGGGCACCGTGCCCACCGGCACCGTGATCGCCGCGTCGCCGTGCCACCCGTCGACGATGGCGCCGCAGTCCAGCGAGATCACGTCGCCCTCGGCGAGCACCCGGTCACCCGGGATGCCGTGCACCACCTCGTCGTTCACCGACGCGCAGATCGACCCCGGGAACCCGTGGTAGCCCAGGAACGACGGGGTGGCGCCGGCAGAGCGGATGCTGTCCTCGGCGATCGCGTCGAGCTCGCCGGTGGAGATCCCGGGGCGTACGGCGCCGCGCAGCAGCTCGAGGGTCCGACCGACCACGAGCCCGGCCCGCCGCATGACCTCGATCTCGTGCGGCTTCTTGATCTCCAGGCCTCGGTCCAGCAGACCCATCGGGATCAGCTCTCGGCGATGGTCTCGAGCGCGGTCAGGGTGCGCGCGGTGACCTCGTCGACCTCGCCCATGCCGTCGACCTCGACGAGCAGCCCGCGGTCGCGGTAGACCTCGATCAGCGGAGCGGTCTGCTCGGTGTAGAGCTCCTGACGGCGACGGATCACCTCTTCGGTGTCGTCGGCGCGCCCTTCGAGCTCGGCGCGCTGGAGGAGTCGCTGGACGATCTCGTCGGCGTCGACGGTGAGCACCACGACCGCGTCCAGCCGGTGACCGGTGAACTTGATCATCCCGTCGAGCTCCTCGACCTGGGAGACCGTGCGGGGGTACCCGTCCAGCAGGAAGCCGCGCTCGGCGTCCGGCTGGTCGATGCGGTCGCGCACCATCAGGTTGGTGACCTCGTCGGGGACGTACTCACCCGCGTCCATGTACCGCTTGGCCTCCTGGCCCAGCGGGGTGCCCGCGGACACGTTGGCGCGGAAGATGTCGCCGGTGGAGATCGCGGGGATCGAGTACCGGGTGGCGATGTGCTGGGCCTGGGTGCCCTTGCCCGCGCCGGGCGGGCCCATGATCAGAAGACGCATGTCAGCGCAGGAATCCTTCGTAGTTGCGCTGCTGGAGCTGGCTCTCGATCTGCTTCACCGTGTCCAGCGCGACGCCCACCATGATCAGGATGGAGGTTCCGCCGAACGGGAAGTTCTGGTTGGCGTTGATCAGCGCGAACGCGATCAACGGGATCAACGAGATCGTTGCGAGGTAGAGGGCACCGGGCAGCGTGATGCGGGACAGGACGTAGGACAGGTAGTCCTCGGTCGGCTTGCCCGCCCGGATCCCGGGGATGAAGCCGCCGTACTTCTTCATGTTGTCCGCGACCTCTTGCGGGTTGAAGGTGATCGAGACGTAGAAGTACGTGAAGAAGACGATCAGCACGACGTAGACCGCCATGTAGAGCGGGTGGTCACCGCCGACCAGGTACTTGTTCAGGAACCGGATGACCGGGGAGTCGCTGGTCGGGTTGAACTGCACCAGCATCGCCGGCAGGTAGAGCAGCGACGAGGCGAAGATGACCGGGATGATGCCGGCCTGGTTGACCTTGAGCGGGATGTACGTCGAGGAGCCGCCGAACATCTTGCGCCCGACCATCCGGCGGGCGTACTGCACCGGGATCCGGCGCTGCGCCTGCTCGACGAAGATGACCGCGGCGACGACCACCAGGCCGATGAGCAGCACCACCCCGAAGACCCACGGACCCTGACCCTTCTGGACCTGCCAGAGCGAGGCCGGGAAGGTCGCGACGACCTGGGTGAAGATCAGGATCGACATGCCGTTGCCGATGCCGCGGTCGGTGATGAGCTCGCCGAACCACATGATGACCGCGGTGCCGGCCGTCATGGTGACGACCATGACCAGGAAGGTTGCGGTGCCGTCGTTGTGCAGCAGCGCCCGGTCGCAGCCCTGGAGCAGCTGCCCGGAGCGGGCCAGCGCCACGATGCCGGTGGCCTGGAGCAGGGCCAGGCCCAGCGTGAGGTACCGGGTGTACTGCGTGATCTTGGTCTGGCCCGCCTGGCCCTCCTTCTTGAGGGTCTCGAGCCGCGGGATCACCACGACGAGCAGCTGCAGGATGATGCTCGCGGTGATGTAGGGCATGATCCCGAGCGCGAAGATGGTGAGCTGGAGCAGCGCGCCGCCGGAGAACAGGTTGATCAGGCTGTAGAGCCCCGAGTCGTTGAGCTGGTTGAGGCAGGTCTGCACGTTCGCGACGTTGACGCCGGGGGCCGGGACCTGCGACCCCAACCGGAAGAGCGCGATGATGAACAGCACGAACAGCAACTTGCGTCGCAGGTCCGGCGTCCGGAAAGCGTTGGCGAACGCGCTTAGCACGAGATCCTCTTTCTGGGGCGGGTGATGAACGACCCGGCCGGGGCGACGCAGAACGCGGCCCGACCGGCTCGACCTCCGAGACTAGCGACCCGCCCCGAGGCGGGTCGCTGCGGCAGTCGTCCGAGCGCGGTCAGCGGACCGCGACGGAGCCGCCGGCAGCCTCGATCTTCTCCTTGGCGGAGCCGGAGAACGCGTCCACGTGGAGCTGGACGGCCACCGAGATGTCGCCCTGCCCGAGGACCTTGACGGGCTGGTTCTTGCGCACCGCGCCCTTGGCCACGAGGTCGTCGACCGACACGGCGCCGCCCTCGGGGAAGAGCTCGGAGATCCGGTCGAGGTTGACGACCTGGAACTCCACCTTGAAGGGGTTCTTGAAGCCCTTCAGCTTGGGCAGGCGCATGTGGATCGGCATCTGGCCACCCTCGAAGGAGGCCGGGACCTGGTTGCGCGCCTTGGTGCCCTTGGTGCCTCGACCCGCCGTCTTGCCCTTGGAGCCCTCACCGCGACCCACGCGGGTCTTGGCGGTCTTGGCGCCGGGTGCCGGACGCAGGTGGTGCAGCTTGATAGTCATGTCAGTCGACCTCCTCGACCGTCACCAGGTGACGGACGGTCTGGACCATGCCGCGGATCTCCGGGCGGTCCTCCTTGACGACCACGTCACCGATGCGCTTGAGACCGAGCGACCGCAGGGTCTCGCGCTGGTTGGCCTTGCAGCCGATCGTGGACTTCTTCTGCTGGACCTTGAGCTGCGCCATCAGGACGCACCCCCCGCAGCCGCGGCGGCGATGCCCTCGGCCTTGGCCTGGAGCAGCTTGCGCGGCGCGACGTCCTCGACGCGCAGGCCGCGACGGGCCGCGACGTGCTCGGGCTCCTCCAGCATCCGCAGCGCCTCGACGGTCGCGTGGACGATGTTGATCTGGTTGGACGACCCCAGCGACTTGCTGAGGACGTCGTGGATGCCGGCGCACTCGAGCACCGCACGCACCGGACCACCGGCGATGACGCCGGTACCGGGAGCGGCGGGACGCAGGAGCACGACGCCGGCGGCCTTCTCACCCTGGACGGGGTGCGGGATGGTGCCCTGGACCCGGGGAACCCGGAAGAAGGCCTTCTTGGCCTCCTCGACGCCCTTGGCGATCGCCGCGGGCACCTCCTTGGCCTTGCCGTAGCCGACGCCGACCATGCCGTCCCCGTCGCCCACGATCACCAGGGCGGTGAAGCTGAAGCGACGACCACCCTTGACGACCTTGGCGACGCGGTTGATGGCGACGACGCGCTCGATGTAGGCGGTCTTCTCGGCGCCACCGCGGCGGTCGTCACGTCCTCCGCGACGGTCGCCTCCGGCGCGCTCGCCTCCGCGCTGTCCGCGCTGGGCTCCGCTCATGAGACTTTCTCCTCTGTCTTTCGAAAAACGCTGGTCATCAGAAGGTCAGGCCGCCCTCGCGGGCAGCGTCCGCAAGGGCCGCGATGCGACCGTGGTACTTGTTGCCGGCGCGGTCGAAGACGACCGAGTCGACGCCCTTGCCCTTGGCGCGCTCCGCGACCAGCTCGCCGACCTTGACGGCCTTGGCCGTCTTGTCGCCGCTCAGGGTGCGGACGTCGGCCTCCATGCTCGAGGCGGACACCAGCGTCTTGCCGACCAGGTCGTCGACGACCTGCACGGAGATGTGCTTGGCGGACCGGGTGACGACCAGGCGCGGGCGCTCGGCGGTGCCGGCGATCTTCTTGCGGCCGCGCACCTGACGGCGCAGGCGCGACGCGATGCGCCCCGCCGTGTGCTTGTTGTGCTTCAGGGAGATACCCATGTCACTTACCAGCCTTTCCGACCTTGCGGCGGATGTGCTCGCCGGCGTAGCGGACGCCCTTGCCCTTGTAGGGCTCGGGCTTCCGGAGCTTGCGGATCTTGGCAGCGGTCTCGCCGACCAGCTGCTTGTCGATCCCGATGACGGCCAGGCGCGTGGGCCCGTCCGTCGTGAAGGTGATGCCCTCGGGGGCGTCGAAGGTGATCGAGTGGGAGTACCCGAGCTGGAACTCCAGCTGGGTCGGACCCTTCGGCAGGACGCGGTAGCCCACGCCGACGATCTCGAGCTTCTTCTCGTAGCCCTCGGTGACGCCCACGACCATGTTGTTGACCAGGGTGCGGCTCAGCCCGTGCAGGGACTTGCTGATCCGGTGGTCGTCGGGACGCTTGACCTCGAGGACGCCCTCGTCGGACTTCTCGATGGTGATCGGGGCGGCGACGGTGTGCGCCAGGGTGCCCTTGGGGCCCTTGACGGTCACGTGCGCGCCGTCGATGGCGACGTCGACCCCGGACGGGACCGCGATGGGGAGCTTGCCAATGCGCGACATTCTCTTGTCTCCTTCGGTCTCGTCGTTACCAGACGTAGGCGAGGACTTCCCCACCCACGCCCTTCTGGTTGGCCTGACGGTCGGTCAGCAGGCCCTGGCTGGTCGAGATGATCGCGACACCCAGGCCGCCGAGCACGCGGGGCAGCCCGGTGCTCTTGGCGTAGACCCGGAGGCCGGGCTTGCTGATGCGGCGGATGCCGGCGATCGAGCGCTCGCGGGTGCGGCCGTACTTCAGCGTGATGGTCAGCGTCTTGCCCACGGCACCCTCGGCGGGCTCGGCCACGTCGTACGACGTGATGTAGCCCTCCTGCTTGAGGATCTCGGCGACGCCGGCCTTCAGCTTGCTGTAAGGCATGGTCACCTCGTCGTGGTACGCCTGGTTGGCGTTGCGCAGACGCGTCAACATGTCTGCGATCGGGTCAGTCATCGTCATGGTCGGTGGTTTCTCTCTCTTCTGTGGTTTCCCGCGGTGGCGGGACCTTCAGCGGTTGGTGGTCGCAATCCTTCGGTGGTCGAGCCTGTCGAGGCTCACCAGGAGGACTTGGTCACGCCGGGCAGCTCGCCCCGGTGGGCCATCTCGCGCAGGCAGATCCGGCACAGGCCGAACTTGCGGTAGACGGACTTGGGTCGACCGCAGCGCTGGCAGCGGGTGTAGCCGCGGACCGCGAACTTCGGCTTGCGGGCCGCCTTGACCCTCAGAGCAGTCTTCGCCATGTCAGTTCTCCTTGAACGGGAAGCCGAGCTGCTTGAGCAGCGCGCGACCCTCGTCATCGTTGGTCGCGGTCGTGACGACCGTGATGTCCATGCCTCGCTGGCGGTCCGTGCGGTCCTGGTCGATCTCGTGGAACATGACCTGCTCGGTCAGACCGAAGGTGTAGTTGCCACGGCCGTCGAACTGGCGCGGGGAGAGACCGCGGAAGTCACGGATGCGCGGGAGCGCCAGGGACAGCAGCCGGTCCAGGAACTCCCACATCCGGTCGCCGCGAAGCGTGACGTGGGCGCCGATCGGCATCCCCTCGCGGAGCTTGAACTGCGCGATGGACTTGCGGGCCTTGGTCACGGCCGGCTTCTGGCCGGTGATCGCGGTGAGGTCCTTGATGGCGCCCTCGATCAGCTTGGAGTCGCGAGCGGCCTCGCCCACACCCATGTTGACCACGATCTTCACCAGACCGGGGACCTGCATGACGTTGGCGATGTCGAACTCGGTGCGCAGCGCGGGGAGGATCTCCTCGCGGTAGCGGGTCTTCAGACGCGGCGTGACCTTCTCGGTGGGTGCCTGCGTGGTGTCGTTCTCGACGGTGGTGTCGGTCATGTCAGATCTCCTTCCCGGTCTTGCGGGAGATGCGCACGCTGCGGTGCGCGGCGTACGTCGATCCGTCCGGCCGGCGCTTGAGCACCTCTTCGCGCTTGTAGCCCACGCGGGTCACGCCCTTGCCCTCGACCAGCATCACGTTGGAGATGTGGATCGGGGCCTCGGTGGTGATGATGCCGCCGGTGGTGCCGGCCCGGCCGCCCTGGTTGACGACCTTGGTGTGCCGCTTGACGCGGTTGACGCCCTCGACGATGACCCGCTGGTCCTCGCGGAGCACCTGGATCACCTTGCCCTCGGCGCCCTTGTCCTTGCCCGCGATGACGACGACCTGGTCGCCCTTCTTGATGTTCACAGACTTACCCATGGTTCACAGCACCTCCGGGGCGAGCGAGATGATCTTCATGAAGCGCTTCTCGCGCAGCTCGCGACCCACGGGGCCGAAGATGCGCGTGCCGCGCGGCTCGCCGTCGCCCTTGAGGATGACCGCGGCGTTCTCGTCGAAGCGGATGTACGAACCGTCGGCGCGACGGCGCTCCTTGACGGTGCGCACGATCACGGCCTTGACGACGTCACCCTTCTTGACGTTGCCACCGGGGATCGCGTCCTTGACGGTGGCGACGATGATGTCGCCGATGCCGGCGTAGCGACGACCGGAGCCACCGAGCACGCGGATGCACAAGATCTCCTTGGCACCGGTGTTGTCGGCGACCTTGAGTCGCGACTCCTGCTGAATCATTTCTGTCTCTCCTTGTCGCCCCGGTTCTCAGCCTTCGCTGAGCCTGGGGGAACTCTGTGGTGGATTCGGGCGAGGCCCGGTCTTACTTGGCCCGCTCGAGGATCTCGACGACCCGCCACCGCTTGGTGGCCGAGAGCGGGCGGGTCTCCATGACCAGCACGCGGTCGCCGATGCCGCAGTCGTTCTGCTCGTCGTGAGCCTTGAGGCGCGAGGTCTTGCGCAGCACCTTGCCGTAGAGCGCGTGCTTGACGCGGTCCTCGACCGACACGACGACGGTCTTGTCCATCTTGTCGCTGACGACGATGCCCTCACGGGTCTTGCGCGCACCCCTCACGGTGGGCTCGCTGGTCTGCTCGCTCATGCGTCAGCACCTTCCTGCTTGTCACTGGTTGCACCGGGAGTCGCACGGATGCCGAGCTCGCGCTCACGCACCACCGTGTAGATCCGGGCGATGTCCTTCTTCACGGTCCGCAGGCGGCCGTGGCTCTCGAGCTGGCCGGTCGCCGCCTGGAAGCGCAGGTTGAACAGCTCTTCCTTGGACTCACGGAGCTTGGCCTCGAGGTCGACGGGGTTCATGTCGTCGAGCTCGTGCGCGGTCATCTTGTCGGCCATCAGAACTCACCTGCCTCGCGGGTGATGAAGCGGCACTTCATCGGGAGCTTGTGCATCGCGCGACGCATGGCCTCACGGGCCGTGGTCTCGTCGACGCCGGACAGCTCGAACATCACGCGTCCGGGCTTGACGTTGGCGATCCACCACTCCGGCGAGCCCTTGCCGGAACCCATGCGGGTCTCGGCGGGCTTCTTGGTGAGCGGACGGTCGGGGTAGATGTTGATCCACACCTTCCCGCCACGCTTGATGTGGCGGGTCATGGCGATACGCGCCGACTCGATCTGGCGGTTCGTCACGTAGTGACCCTCGATCGCCTGGATGCCGAAGTCGCCGAAGGCGAGCTTCGTGCCACCCTTGGCCGCACCGCTCCGGTTGGGGTGGTGCTGCTTGCGGTGCTTGATCCGACGGGGCATCAACATGGCTCAGGCCTCCTGTCCGGTGCTCGGGGCGGCGTCGCCGGCGGGAGCGGCGGCAGCAGCAGCCGGCTCGGCGGCGGGAGCCTCGTCACGCGACGGACGGGTGCCCCGGCTGGGACGCTCGCCGCCACGGGCGGGGCGGGCGCCGCCACGACCGGGCGCGCCGGCGCGAGCCGCGGCCTGGGCCTGACGCTCGGCGCGGGTGCCCGCGACCTCGCCCTTGTAGATCCAGACCTTCACGCCGATCCGGCCGAACGTCGTCTTGGCCTCGTAGAAGCCGTAGTCGATGTCGGCACGCAGGGTGTGCAGGGGCACGCGGCCCTCGCGGTAGAACTCGGTGCGCGACATCTCGGCGCCGTTGAGGCGACCCGAGCACTGGATCCGGATGCCCTTGGCACCGGAGCGCATCGAGGTCTGCATCGCCTTGCGCATGGCGCGCCGGAACTGCACGCGGCCGGAGAGCTGCTCGGCCACGCCCTGCGCGACGAGCTGCGCGTCGATCTCGGGGTTCTTGACCTCGAGGATGTTCAGCTGGACCTGCTTGCCGGTGAGCTTCTCGAGCTCGCCGCGGATGCGGTCCGCCTCGGCGCCACGGCGACCGATGACGATGCCCGGACGCGCCGTGTGGATGTCCACACGGACCCGGTCCCGGGTGCGCTCGATCTCGACCTTGGCGATGCCGGCCCGCTCCATGCCCTTGCTGAGCAGCTTGCGGATGGCGACATCCTCACCGACGTAGGCCTTGTACAGCTTGTCGGCGTACCAGCGGCTCTTGTGGTCGGTGGAGATGCCCAGGCGGAAGCCGTTCGGGTTGATCTTCTGGCCCATCAGACGGCCCGTCCCTTCTTGGCATGCGACTTCTTGGCGACCTTGCGGTCCGCGACCACCGAGGCGGGCTGGACGGCGAGGGTGATGTGGCTCGTGCGCTTGTTGATCCGCGTGGCACGACCCTGGGCGCGCGGGCGCCAGCGCTTCATCGTGGGGCCCTCGTCGACCATGGCCACGGAGACCACGAGCTCACCGCGGGTGAGGTCCTCGGTGCCCTCCGCGTTGGCGACCGCGCTCTCGAGGACCTTGTAGACGGTCTCGGAGGCGGCCTGCGGCGCGAACTGCAGCAGGGACAGGGCCTCGTCGACGGGCATCCCGCGGACCATGTCGACGACGCGACGGGCCTTCATCGGGGTGATCCGCACGAAGCGGGCGCTCGCGAAGGCACCCGGCTGGTCGCCCAGCAGGGTCTCGCGGCGGGCGCTCGTGCGCCGGCGCTCGGTGACACTCATCGACGACGTCCCTTCCGGTCTTCCTTCACGTGCCCGCGGTAGGTGCGGGTGGGAGCGAACTCCCCGAGCTTGTGGCCGACCATCGAGTCGGTCACGAACACGGGAACGTGCTTGCGACCGTCGTGCACCGCGATGGTGTGGCCGATCATGGCCGGCACGATCATCGAGCGGCGCGACCAGGTCTTGATCACGTTGTGGCTGCCCTTGTCGTTCTCCGCGTCCACCTTCTTCATCAGGTGGCCGTCCACGAAGGGGCCCTTCTTCAGGCTGCGAGGCATGTCTCTTACTTCCTACCCTTGCCGGACTTGCGGCGACGGATGATCTGGGCGTCGGAGGCCTTGCGCTTGCGCGTGCGGCCCTCGGGCTTGCCCCACGGGGACACGGGGTGACGTCCACCGGACGTCTTGCCCTCGCCACCACCGTGCGGGTGGTCGACCGGGTTCATGACGACACCGCGGACGGTCGGGCGCTTGCCCTTCCAGCGCATGCGGCCGGCCTTGCCCCAGTTGATGTTGGACTGCTCGGCGTTGCCGACCTCGCCGATGGTGGCGCGGCAGCGGACGTCGACGAACCGCATCTCGCCCGAGGGGAGACGCAGCGTGGCGCGCGAGCCCTCCTTGGCGACCAGCTGGGCGCTGTTGCCGGCGGAGCGGGCGATCTTGGCACCGCCACCGGGCCGCAGCTCGATGCAGTGGATGGTCGTACCGACCGGGATGTTGCGCAGCGGCAGGTTGTTGCCCGGCTTGATGTCGGCGTTGGCGCCCGACTCGACCGGGGTGCCCTGGCGCAGGTCCTTCGGCGCGACGATGTAGCGCTTCTCGCCGTCGGCGTAGTGCAGCAGCGCGATCCGAGCCGTGCGGTTCGGGTCGTACTCGATGTGCGCGACCGTGGCGGGCACGCCGTCCTTGTCGTAGCGACGGAAGTCGATGATGCGGTAGGCCCGCTTGTGGCCGCCGCCCTGGTGCCGGGTGGTGATCCGGCCCTGGTTGTTGCGGCCGCCCTTCTTGGGCAGGGGACGCGTCAGCGACTTCTCGGGCGTGGTCCGGGTGATCTCAGCGAAGTCGGCAACCGACGAGCCACGACGGCCCGGGGTGGTCGGCTTGTACTTGCGGATAGCCATGTCTGAGTCCTAAGTCCTAAGGCGCCCGGTCAGGAGACCGGACCTCCGAAGATGTCGATGCGGTGGCCCTCGGCGAGGCTGACGATGGCGCGCTTGGTGTCCTTGCGCTTGCCGAGCCCGTTGCGGGTACGACGCGTCTTGCCCTTGCGGTTGATCGTGTTGACCGAGGTCACCTTGACGTCGAACACCTTCTCGACCGCGATCTTGATCTCGGTCTTGTTGGCGTCCGGGCGCACGGTGAAGGTGTACTTGTTGGCGTCGAGGAGGCCGTAGCTCTTCTCCGACACGACCGGCGCGATCAGGACGTCGCGGTGGTCCTTGTGCAGGGTGCTCACTTGTCGTCCTCCTTGCTGCCGGCACGGCGGAAGCCGGCGGCCTCGGCGTCCTCGGCGGACTTGAACCAGAACTCCGCCTCGGTGGCGTCGTACCACTGGCCGTCGGGCTCGTGGTACAGGCCCGAGTCGGCGTTGCCCTTGACCTCGTAGCCCTTGGGGTTCTTGCCGCTCTTGAGCGGGGCCTTGGCGCCCGCGGGCAGCTCCACGGCGTCGGTCTCGTCGGCGCTGTCGGTCGTGACCGTCGAGGTGTCGGCGAAGGCCTTCACCGTCGCGGTCTCGGCCGGAGCGGCCGCCTGGGGAGCGTCGGTGGACACGGCCGCGACCTTGCCCTTGGGGGCGTCGGCGACGAACGCGTCGTACGCACCCTTGGTGAAGACCACGTCGTCGGAGGCCAGCACGTCGTAGGTGTTGAGCTGGTCGACGGCCACGATGTGCACCTGCTGCGCGTTGCGCAGCGAGAGCCAGGTGACGGAGTCGGTGCGCTCGAGCACCACGAGGAACTTGCTGCGGTCGGTCAGCCCGAGCAGCGCGGCCAGCGCGTTCTTGGTCGAGGGCACGTCACCGCTGACCAGCGACTCGACCACGTGCACGCGGTCGTTGCGGGCCCGGTCGGAGAGGGCGCCACGCAGGGCGGCGGCCTTCATCTTCTTGGGGGTGCGCTGGTCGTAGCTGCGCGGGTGCGGTCCGTGGACCACGCCGCCGCCGGCGAACTGCGGCGCCCGGGTCGAGCCCTGGCGGGCGCGGCCGGTGCCCTTCTGCTTGTAGGGCTTGCGGCCACCACCGCGGACGTCGCCGCGGGTCTTGGTGGCGGCGGTGCCCTGACGGGCGGCGGCCTGCTGGGCCACGACGACCTGGTGCATCAGCGGGATGTTCACCGGGGCGTCGAAGATGTCGGCCGGCAGGTCGACCTTGACGGTCTTGGCGCTCATCGGGTGGCCTCCTGGTTCTTCTTCGCGGCCGAGCGGAGGACGATGAGCCCACCCTTGGGGCCGGGGACGGCGCCCTTGAGCAGGATCAGGCCCTTCTCGACGTCGATGGCGTGGACCGTGACGTTCTGGGTGGTGACGGTGTCGCCACCCATCCGGCCGGCCATCCGGGTGCCCTTGAAGACCCGGCCGGGCGTCGCGCAGGCGCCGATGGAGCCGGGCTTGCGGTGGTTGCGGTGGGCACCGTGGGAGGCGCCGACACCGTGGAAGCCGTGCCGCTTCATGACACCGGCGAAGCCCTTGCCCTTGCTGGTGCCGGTGACGTCGATCTCCTCGCCGGCGGCGAAGAGGTCGGCGGCCAGCTCCTGGCCGACCGTGTACGACGTCGCGTCGGCGGTGCGGATCTCGACCAGGTGGCGGCGCGGGGTGACCCCGGCCTTCTCGAACTGGCCGGCGTCGGGCTTGTTGACCTTGCGCGCCTCGATCTCGCCGAACCCGACCTGGATGGCGTTGTAGCCGTCGATCTCGGGCTTGCGGATCTGGGTGACCACGTTGGTGGTCGCCGCGACGACGGTCACCGGGACGACCCGGTTGTTCTCGTCCCAGAGCTGGGTCATGCCGAGCTTGGTGCCCAGCAGCCCCTTCACGTTTCGTTCCACAGTTGTCATGTCAGACCTCTAGAGCTTGATCTCGATGTCGACGCCGGCAGGCAGGTCGAGGCGCATGAGCGAGTCGACGGTCTTGGGCGTGGGGTCGATGATGTCGATGAGACGCTTGTGGGTACGCATCTCGAAGTGCTCGCGGGAGTCCTTGTACTTGTGGGGCGAGCGGATGACGCAGTAGACGTTCTTCTCCGTCGGCAACGGCACCGGGCCGGCGACCTTCGCACCCGTGCGCGTGACCGTGTCGACGATCTTGCGCGCCGAGGTGTCGATCACCTCGTGGTCGTAGGCCTTGAGCCTGATGCGGATCTTCTGTCCCGCCATGTGCTCTCTCGTCCTTCTCAGCTGTGCGCCCCGCAGGGCCCGCGTGCAGTTCTGTCTCGAGCGGCCTCGGGTGAGGCCGTCCCGCCGTGCTTCCCACCCCCCGGACCGCCCACCCCCGAGGTCGGGCGTGTCGTGGCCCGGAGGCACACGACGCGGCCCCCTGCGACAGGGTCTGCATCGTCTTGTTGGTGGCACCCGACGGGTTCGTCGGGCTGAACGGGTTCCCTCTGACCTGCGTCAGAACGGTGCGGACGCACGCCGACGACTGAGCCTGGAAGGAACCACGATTCAGCAGTCAAGGTGCGGCGCACCCCGGCAACCCGCCGGAGCAACCTGGATAGTTTGTCAGAGACCCCGCGCCTGGCCAAATCGTTCCGCCGAGGCGCATCCGCGGCCCGCCTCGCGGCACCTGACAAGATGGCCGCCACGCGCAGCCACGGCCGAGGGGGAAGCGGAATGTCCGGGAACCAGTCCTTCCCGCCCCCCGGTGCGGGCGGGCTCGGGCCCGGGGACCCGCCGCCGTACGCCGCCCCGGTCCCCTACCCGCAGCCCCCGCCGCCCGGCCCGCACCCGGGGCAGTTCCTGGGCGCGGCCCACAAGCCCGGCGCGATCCCGCTGCGGCCGCTGAACCTCGGCGACATCTACGACGCCGCCCTCAAGATCATCCGGTTCAACCCGAAGGCGACCGTCGGCTCGGCGGTGCTGGTCACCGCGGTGGCGATGGCGATCCCGGTGGTGCTCACCGCGTTCCTCACCTTCGCCCTCGACCTGTCCCTGGACCCGGAGGCCACCGACTACACCGCGACGGAGACGGCCGGCCTGGTCGGCTCCTTCGGCTCCCTCCTGCTCGGGATCTTCCTCCAGTCCATCGGCCTGGTGCTGGTCACGGGGATGATCGCCCACGTCGTCGCCGCCGCCGCCATCGGCCAGCGGCTCGGACTGGGCGAGGCCTGGGCGCGGACCCGGGGCAAGCGCTGGCGGCTCATCGGGCTCACCCTCCTGCTCCTCGTCATGTCGATGCTCCTGCTGGTGGCGTACGGCGCGCTCTGGATCCCCGTCATCGCCCTCGGCGACGTCCTGTCCGTCGTGGTCTTCGCGGTGGTGACGGTCCCCCTCTTCCTCGCCCTGATGTTCTGGTTCTGGATCCGCGTCTACTACCTCCCGGTGCCGGCCCTCATGCTCGAGCCGGTCGGGGTGATGGGGGCGATCGGCCGGGGCTACCGGCTGACGAGCCGGTCCTTCTGGCGCACCTTCGGCATCGCGCTCCTGACGTTGCTGCTGGCCCAGGCGGTGGGGACCGTCCTGGCGCTGCCGTTCACGATCGCCGGTCAGGTCGGCGCCACGCTGGGGGCCGCCTCGAGCTACGGCGTGCTCATCCTGGTGGTGACGCAGGCGCTGTCGTCGGTCATCACCGCCGCCTTCGTGGCGCCCTTCACGACGGCGGTCGCCGCCGTGCAGTACTTCGACCAGCGCATCCGCAAGGAGGCGTACGACGTCGAGCTGATGTCGCAGGCGGGGATCACCCGGTCGTGATCGTCGCCCTCCGGCTGCTGTCCGACCCGCCGCTCCGCCCCACGGGTGACGAGGGACGCTCCCTGCTGCGCCGCGAGCTGCTGCGTCCCGAGTACCACGACCAGGCGCTCCTCACCCGGTTCGTCGAGTGGCTCCGGGAGCAGGTCGCCCGCGGCCTCGACGTGGCGGCCGGCTCCCCGCCGCTGGCGACGCTCGCCGCCATGATCGTGCTCGTCGTGCTCGTCACCGCGCTCGGCTGGCTGCTGTCCCGGGCCCGGATGACGTCCCGCCGCCGCGCCGAGCGAACGCCCGCGCTCGCCGACGACGGGCTGAGCGCCGACGCGCTCCGGGCCCGCGCCGAGGCCGCCGCCCGGGAGGGCCGGCACGGGGACGCCGTGGTCGACGCGTTCCGCGCCCTCGCTCTGCGGCAGATCGAGCGCGGCCGGATCGAGGGCGTGCCCGGCGCCACGGCGCACGAGCTCGCGGTGGCCCTCGGCGAGGCGTTCCCCCCGCTGGCGACCCGGACGGCGGCCGCCGCGGACCTCTTCGACCTCGTGCGGTACGGCGACCGGCCGGCGACGGCGGACCAGGCGCGTGGGCTGCTCGAGCTCGACGACGACCTCGTGGGGGTCCGATGACCGTCGAGGCGCCCACCCGGCCGCCGGGCCTGCTCCACCGGCACCGCTCGACGCTGCTCATCGCGGGCGGGCTGGTGCTCGGCGTGCTGGTCGTCGTCGCGCTCGGCGGCGGGGTCCGCACGACGGGGTACCTCGACCCGGACAACCCCGGGCCCGACGGTGCCCGCGCCCTGGCCCGGGTGCTGGACCGGGAGGGCGTCGACGTGCAGATCGTCAGGTCGGCCGACGCCCTGGAGGAGGCCCGGCCGGACGCGTCCAGCACCGTGCTGGTCACCAGCATCGAGAACACCGGCCCCAGCACCCGCCAGCGGCTGCGTGCGTCGACCGGGGAGTCCCTCGTCGTGCTCGCCGACCCCGGATCGGTGGTGACCGACGAGCTCGGGGCCGAGCTCGGGTTCGCCGTCTCCGAGCCGGTGACCCGCAGCGCCGAGTGCACCGGCGCGGCCCTGGCGCCGGTGCTCGACGGTCTCGAGATCGCGGTGGACCGGGGCGTCGAGTACCCCGCCCCGGCAGGCTGCTTCTTCGGCGAGCACGGCGCCCTGCTGGCGCAGCCCGAGGAGGGTCTCCTGCTGCTGGGCGCCTCCGGGATCCTGAGCAACGACGTGGTCCTGCGCGCGGACAACGCCGCGGTCGCGCTCCGGCTGCTCGGGCAGCGCGAGCGTCTGGTCTGGTACGTCCCCGACTTCGCGGACCTCGACTCCTCCGAGGCCGTCTCGCTCGCCACCCTGCTGCCGGACTGGCTCCGTCCGGGCCTGTGGCTGACCGCGCTGGCGATGGTCGCCGTGCTGCTCTGGCGCGGGCGCCGCCTGGGACCGCTGGTCACCGAGCCGCTGCCCGTGGTGGTCAAGGCCATCGAGACCACCCGGAGCCGGGGACGTCTCTACCGCAAGGCGGACGACCGCGCCCACGCGGCGGCGGCGCTGCGGACGGCCGCGCGGTCGTCGCTCGCGGAGCACCTCCGGCTCCCCGCCGGAGCGGCGCCCGAGACACTGGTGCGCGACGTCGCCCGCCACGTCGGCCGACCGGTGGCGGAGATCGGTGGGCTGCTGCACCCCGCGGCTCCCCCGCCGGTGACCGACCACGACCTGATCACGCTGGCCACCGCGCTGGCCGAGCTCGACAGAGAGGTTCGCCGTCCATGACCGACCAGAGCACCCCCGCCACCGACGGGACCGGTACCGACCACGACGAGGTGCGGGACCGGCTCGCCGCGGTCCGGACCGAGGTCGCGAAGGCCGTGGTCGGCCAGGACGCCGCCGTGTCGGGGCTCCTGGTCGCGCTGCTGTGCGGGGGTCACGTCCTCATGGAGGGCGTCCCCGGGGTGGCCAAGACGCTGCTCGTGCGCACCCTCGGTGGCGCGCTGGACGTGCAGACCCGGCGCGTGCAGTTCACCCCCGACCTGATGCCCGGTGACATCACCGGCTCGATGGTCATCGACAGCACCCAGGGCGAGCTGAGCTTCCGCGAGGGGCCGATCTTCACCAACCTCCTGCTGGCCGACGAGATCAACCGCACGCCCCCGAAGACCCAGTCGGCGCTGCTGGAGGCCATGGAGGAGGGCACCGTCTCGGTGGACGGCGTCTCGCGCGAGCTGCCGCGGCCGTTCCTGGTCGCCGCCACCCAGAACCCGGTCGAGTACGAAGGCACCTACCCGCTGCCGGAGGCGCAGCTGGACCGGTTCCTGCTCAAGGTCGTGCTGCCGATCCCGCAGCGCACCGACGAGCTGGAGATCCTGCGGCGGCACGCGACCGGCTTCGACCCCCGGCGGCTCGCGGACGCCGGCGTACGGCCGGTGGCCGGTCCGGCCGACATCGCCGCCGGCCAGGCCGCCTGTCGCGCGGTGCAGGTGTCGCCCGAGGTCGCCGGCTACATCGTCGACATCGCCCGGGCCACCCGCGAGTCGCCCTCGCTCAGCCTCGGGGTGAGCCCGCGCGGGGCGACCGCGCTGCTGCGGGCCGCCCGCGCCTGGGCGTGGCTCAACGGCCGGGACTTCGTCACGCCCGACGACGTCAAGGCGCTCGCGCACGCGACGCTCGTGCACCGGCTGGGGCTGCGCCCCGAGGCCGAGCTCGAGGGCGTCGACGTCGCGCAGGTGCTCGCCTCCGCGCTCGGCTCCGTCGCGGTCCCCCGCTGACGTCGCGATGGCGATCTCCGGCCGGGTGCCGCTGCTGCTCCTCCTGGGTCTCGTGCCCGTGGTGCTGCGGCCGACCATGGGCACCATGTGGCTGTGGTTCCTCGTCGTCTCGGTGACGGTGGGCCTGGACTGGCTGCTCGCCCCGCGTCCCGAGACCCTCACCTTCGAGCGCCGGCCCCTGCCGTCCGTGCGGACGGGTCACCCGACCTCGACCACGCTGGTCGCGGCGAACCCGTCGCGGCGTACCGTCCGGGGCGTCGTCCGTGACTCCTGGCAGCCCTCCGCGGGCGCGACCGGCAACCGGCACCGGCTCCGGCTCACGCCCGGCGACCGGACCCTGCTCGAGACCGACCTGCTGCCGGTGCGGCGGGGGGACCTCCAGGCCACCGGCGTCACCGTCCGCTGCTGGGGGCCGCTCGGGCTCGCCGCGCGGCAACGCACGCGCGCGGTCCCGGGGTCGCTCCGGTCCCTGCCGCCCTTCGACGCGCGCAAGCACCTGCCGTCGCGGCTGCTCCGGCTCCGCGAGCTCGACGGGCGGGCGGCGGTGCGGATCCGCGGGCAGGGCACGGAGTTCGACTCCCTGCGGGAGTACGTGCGCGGCGACGACGTCCGCTCGATCGACTGGCGGGCCAGTGCGCGCAACCGCAACGTCGTGGTCCGCACCTGGCAGCCCGAGCGCGACCGCCGGGTGGTGCTGGTCCTGGACACCTCGCGGACGTCGGCCGGGCGGGTCGAGGACGTGCCGCGTCTCGACTCGGCGATGGACGCCGCCCTGCTCCTCGCGGCGCTCGCCGCACGGGCCGGCGACCGGGTCGACTTCGTGGCCGGCGACCGCCGGGTCCGCACCCGGCTGCGCTCGGCCGGGGCCCGCGACATCGCCGCGCGGCTCCAGGACACGATGGCCGGGCTCCAGCCCGTGATCGCCGAGGCCGACTGGGGCGCCCTCGCCGCCGCCGTCAGCGCCCTGGGACGGCAGCGCGCGCTCGTCGTCCTCCTCACCCCGCTGGAGCCGGCGGCGGTCGAGCAGGGGCTGCTGCCGGTGCTGCCGTCCCTCACCCGCCACCACCGGGTCGTGCTCGCCTCGGTCAACGACCCCGCCCTCACGGTCCTCGCCGGCACCCGGGGCACCCTCGACGAGGTGTACGACGCCGCCGCGGCCGAGCAGGTGCTCGGGGGCCGGCGCCGCACCGGTGAGCTCCTCCGCGCGCTGGGCGTGGACATCGTGGACGCGGACGCCGAGCGCCTCCCGCCCGCGCTGGCCGACCACTACCTGATGCTGAAGGCCCGCGGCCTGCTCTGAGAGGGCCGGCCGGCAGCGGGCGGGGCGGGGGCGGTGAGTCAGCCACCGTCTCGCCCGAGTCTTCGGTGGCCAGCTCACCGCCCGCGGGCGGGCCGGGCCTCAGGCGGCGGAGGCGACCTTGTCCTCCAGCAGCGCGGCGTCGATGTCGCCGGTGTGGCCGCGCCGGAACGCCGCGCGGCCGAGCACGAAGACGTAGGCGAAGAAGCACAGCTCGGCGACGATGCCGATGCCGACCCGGGCCGCGGTGGGCAGCGACGAGGGCGTGACGAAGGCCTCGATCACCCCGCTGACGAAGAGCACGGCGACGAGGCCGAGCGCGACGGTGCCGGCGGTGCGGCCCTCGCGCGCGACCGACTGGGTCCGCGACAGCGGGCCCGGCTCGACCCACGACCAGAACAGCCGCAGCCCCACCCCGGCCGCGACGAAGACCGCGGTCAGCTCGAGCAGCCCGTGCGGGAGGAGCAGCCCGAAGAAGTGCCCGCCGTGGTCGTTGCGCAGCATGATCGAGCCGATGATCGCGAGGTTCGAGAGGTTGCTGAACAGCAGGTAGACCACGGGCACGCCCAGGATGCCCAGCGCCAGGCAGAGCGCGGCCACCCACGCGTTGTTGACCCAGACCTGGAGCGCGAAGTGCGAGGCGGCGTACTCGCTGTAGTAGTTCTCGAAGTCCTGGTTGACCAGCTGGTCGACCTGCTCGGGCGAGAGCAGGCTCTGCTCCACCGCGGGGTTCCCCAGCAGCCACCAGGTCATCACGCCGGTCACCAGCACGCTGGCGGCGAGCGTGCCCAGCCACCAGTAGCGCAACCGGTACAGCGCCGCCGGGAACCGCTCGGTGAAGAAGCGGGCGACGCCGCGCCACGACGTGGTGCGGGTGCCCGACGAGCGGGTCCGGGCCTTCGCCAGCACCGACGACAGGTAGGCGACGAGGGACGCGTCGGGCGCGGACGTGCGCACGACCGAGAGATGCGTGGCGACCTGCTGGTAGCGCTCGACGAACTCGTCGCTCTCGTCGCCGGAGAGCCGCCGGCGCCTGGTCAGCTCCTCCAGCCGTCGCCACTCGTGGATGTGGGCGTGCACGTAGGCGTCCAGGTCCACGCGCCCACTGTACGCAGCGGCCGCCGATATCCTCGGCCCATGTCGGACGCGACCGCGCGACCTCCCGAGTTCGCCACCCTCACCGACGACGACCTCGTCACCGGCGAGGCCGTGGCGCTCGACCTGCCTCCCGCCGGCCTCGGCGTCCGGATGGTCTCGGGGATGATCGACATCGCGGTCACCCTGGCGCTGCTGATGCTCGTGGTGCTGCTCCTGTTCGTGGTGGCCTCCCAGGCGGACGCCGCGCTCATCTGGGTGGCCTGGATCGGCACCCTGGTGACCGTCTTCCTGGTCTTCCCGACGACCGTCGAGACCCTCAGCCGGGGCAAGTCGCTCGGCCACCTGACGCTCGGGCTGCGCACCGTCCGCGACGACGCCGGGCCGACCACGTTCCAGCACTCGTTCGTCCGGGCCCTCGTGGGGATCGTCGAGATCTATGCCCTCCTCGGCGTCCCGGCGTTCTTCTCGGCGCTGCTCAGCTCCCGCGGCAAGCGCCTCGGCGACTACGCCGCCGGCACCTACGTGGTCCGCGAGCGGGTCCGCCTCCAGCTCCCGCCGCCCACGCCGATGCCGCCCGAGCTCGCCCGCTGGGCCGCCGGGGCCGACATCGCGTCGCTGCCCGTGGGGCTCGGGGTCGCGTTGCGCCAGTTCCTCGGCCGGGCGCGCCAGATCGACCCCGCCTCCCGGCACACCCTCGGGCTGCGCCTGGCCGAGGAGACCAAGGCGTACGTCGCGCCACCGCCGCCGGCCGGCACCTCGCCCGAGTCGTTCCTCGCCGCGGTCGTGGCCGCGCGCCGCGACCGCGACCACGCCCGGCTGGTGCGCGAGGACCAGCTCCGCCGGCGGCTCACCACCCGCGATGAGCCGGTCACCGACGACCGCAGCCCCCGACGACGTCCTCCCCCACCTGCGCCGGGCCCGCGACCACGCCGACCGCCACTACGCCGACCCGCTGGACCTCGAGACCCTGGCCGCGGTGGCGGCCATCAGCAAGTGGCACTTCCTGCGGCTGTTCCGGGCGACCTACGGGCTCAGCCCGGCGGCGTACGTCTCCCAGCGGCGGGTCGAGCGCGCCCAGGACCTGCTGCGCGCCACCAACCTGAGCGTCACCGAGGTCTGCCACGCGGTCGGGTTCGCCAGCCTCGGCTCGTTCAGCAGCCGCTTCCGCGAGCTCGTGGGCGAGTCGCCCAGCGACTTCCAGCGGCGGTACGCGGACGGGGCGCCGCACATCCCCGGCTGCTACGTGTTCATGGCCGGGCTGGCCGAGCGACGTTCCGCAACCGAGGAGAAGCAGGACGGGCCCGCGGCGACCTAGCCTCGACGGATGATCACCAACATCTCCATCGTCAGCGTCTGGGTGAAGGACATCGACGAGTCCCTCGCCTTCTACACCGACGTCCTCGGCTTCGTCGCCAAGGACGACATCCAGCTCGGGCCCGACTTCCGGTGGTGCACGGTGTGCCACCCCTCGCAGCCCGAGCTCCAGGTGCACCTCACCACGCCGAGCAAGCCCCTGTCCGACGAGCTCATCGACGCGATGGTCCGCGCCCAGTCCCAGGGCGGGCTTCCCGGCATCGGGCTCCAGGTGGACGACTGCCGCGCGACCTACGACGAGCTCGTCGCCAAGGGCGTCGAGTTCCTCCAGACCCCCGAGGAACGCCCGTACGGCGTCGAGGCCCTCATGCGCGACAACTCGGGCAACTGGATGGTGCTCGTCGAGCCCCGCGCCTACTCCCCCGAGGACTTCGAGGGCACCGAGCTCGGCTGACCCGGCTCTCCGGCCGGCCGGGCGAGCCGCGGGATCATCAGGCACGCCGCGGCCGCGGCCACGCAGAGGCCACCGGCGGTCAGCCAGGCCGAGAAGTAGTCGCCCTGGGTCGTCCTGATCCAGCCGGCGAAGCTCGCGGCGACCCCCGCACCGACCATGTGCGAGGCGAACACCCAGCCGAACACCACGCCGGAGCGTTCGAGCCCGAAGTGCTGGCGACACAGGGCCACCGTCGGCGGCACGGTCGCCACCCAGTCCAGGCCGTAGAACAGCACGAAGACGAACAGGCTCGGGTGCACGACGTCGGCGAGCAGCCACGGCACCACCAGCAGCGACAGCCCGCGGAAGAAGTAGTAGCCGAACAGCAGGTAGCGCGAGTCCACCCGGTCGGTCAGCCAGCCGCTGGCGACGGTGCCGATGATGTCGAAGACACCGATCAGGGCGAGCAGGCTCGCGCTGGTCGTCTCGGCCATCCCGTGGTCGTGGGCCGCCGGGATGAAGTGCGTGCCGATCAACCCGTTGGTCGACCAGCCGCAGATCCAGAACGTGCCCATCAGGATCCAGAAGACGCGCGAGCGCGCGCTCTCGCGCAGCGTGCCCAGGGCGATGGCCGCCGCACCCCGCTGCGGGGGTGCGGCGGGACGGACCAGCGCCGCGACCGGGTCGTCCTCGGCTCCGTACGCCGTGAGGCCGACGTCGGCGGGGTAGTCGCGCAGGATCCACCAGACCAGGGGCACCAGCGCGAGGGCGAAGAGGCTCACCAACCCCGCCGCGAAGCGCCAGCCGGGGCCGGCCGCGAGCTGCGCGATCAACGGGAGGAACACCAGCTGCCCCGTCGAGCTGGCCGCCGAGAAGACGCCGACCATCAGGCCGCGGTGCCGGACGAACCAGCGGTTGGCCACGATCGCGCCGAGCACCAGGGCGAGCGACCCGGTGCCCAGCCCGACGGCCACGCCCCAGAGGAGCCACAGCTGCCACGGCGAGGTCATCACGAGCGTGAGCCCGGAGCCGAGGGCCACCAGGGTGAGGGCGCACGCGACCACCCGGCGGACCCCGAAGCGCTCCATCAGCGCGGCCGCGAACGGCGCGGTCAGGCCGAAGAGCACCAGGTTGAGGCTCACCGCACCGGAGGTGGTCGCCCGCGACCAGCCGAACTCCTGCTCGAGCGGGACCAGCAGGGCGCCCGTCGAGGACCGGAAGCCGGCCGCCCCGATCAGGGCCGCCAAGCGTGACGCCGGCGACGAACCACGCCCGGTGCACCCGCGGCTGACGACGCGTCCGAGGCTCGACGGACGCGGTCACCCCACCGATCCTAGGCGCGGGCGCGGTGTCGCACCGCGTGGAGAACTGCCAGGTGGGATCGATCCCCGGCCACGCCTCGCGTCGACCGATTCCGCTTGTGCCGCGGCACGCGGCGACCTACCGTCGACACATGTGGGTGGCCCTCTTCAGGGTGGTGCTCGCGACCCTCGCCGTCGCGGCCGTCCTCGCTGCCCTGCTCCGCGCGTTCTTCGGCTGGCGCGTCTGGGCCCGGCCCGTCGCCGCCGTCGTCGACTGGAACACCCGTCGCCGGCCACCGGCCCCCACGACGCGGCCCATCGAGGACCTCGCCCTCCTGGCGCGCCGGCTCGGCCGCCGCTACCACGAGCCGCCCGCGGGTCAGCGGTTCGCCAAGACCGAGGGACTGCGCCTGGCGTACGACGCGGTGCTGGCCGAGGCGTGCACCGCGCTGGGCCTGACGCACCTGCTGCTGGTGCTGCCTCCGGGGGCCGAGCTCGACGCCGAGCGCGCCCGCGTGGAGTGGGCCCTCGAGGTGGCCGGCCTGGAGCTCGGGCTGCCGCTCTAGGGGCCTACCCGCGGCGCACGTAGCGCAGGTCGGTGATCGGCCGGCCGGCCTCGACCCCCTTGCGCTCGAACTTGGTGACCGGGCGCTCGGCCCAGCGCTCGACCACGCCCCCGACCAGACCGGGCTCCGCGTCGAGGACCGCGGCCATCTGCTCGGCGTAGTGCGGCCAGTCGGTGGCCAGCCGCCACTCGGCGCCCGGGGCCAGCCGCGAGGCGACCAGGGCGGCGAAGCTCGGGCGCACCAGACGCCGCTTGTGGTGCCGGGTCTTGGGCCACGGGTCGGGGAAGAAGGTCCACAGCCCCGCCAGCCCGCCGAGCGGGACCAGGTGCTCGACGGCCCAGAGGGCGTCGACCGCGCAGAACCGCACGTTGGTGGCGCCGGCCGCGGCCACCTCCGCGAGCGACGCGGCGACCCCGGGCAGCCACACCTCCAGGGCGAGCACGTCGTGGTCGGCCCGCGCGGCGGCCAGCACGCCGGTCGCCTCGCCGACGCCGGACCCGATCTCCACGACCAGCGGCGCCACCCGGCCGAACCGCTCCGCCAGGACGAAGCCGGGCTCGCCCACGTCCTCGACCGGGATCACCCAGTCGTCGGCGTGCGCGGCCCAGGCGTCCGCCTGCGACGGGGTGAGGCGGCTGCCGCGGCGGGAGTAGCTGAGCACCTCCCGGGTGGGCCGCCCGTCGGCGGTCAGACCTCGATCGGGGCGGGCGGGACTCGTCGGTCGGGAGTCCGGCCCGTCGGTCACGTGCTCGAGGTCCCGGCGGCCACGGCGACGATGATCACGAGGACCAGCAGCAGCAGCGAGAGGCCGAGGAGCACCGTGGAGATGATGCCGCAGATCCGGCCGGCGTTGGCGGTGCTGCGGCCACCGAGCGCCCCGCCCGCCGCGTCGATCTCCCGGATCACCCGGTTGCCCATGGACCAGGCGAACGGGCCGAGGATCTGGCACAGCACGAGCGAGACGATGCCGAGGATCAGCACGGTCGTCGACTGCGGGTGGTCCTGCGGCACGGCGTACGGTCCCTGCCCGGGGTAGGGCGGCGGCGCGCCCTGCGCGTACGGGTTCGGCGCCCCGGCCTGGCCGCTCTGGCCGTAGGGGTCCTGGGCTTCTCCGTAGGGCGGGTCCGGTGGCTGCTCGCTCATGCGGTCATCCTCGCACGCAGCACGGCCCCGGACCGAGGTCCGGGGCCGTGCTGGTGTCTCAGAGTCGTGCCGCTCATCGGGTCTCGATACGCCCTACGCGACTTCGCAAGCTCAGTCGCGGGGCTACTCGACCTGGCTGAGCGACGCCGCCCTCGCCGGAGGCGAGGACGGCTGCTCAGCTCACTTCGTGATCTTGGTGACCCGACCGGCGCCGACGGTGCGGCCGCCCTCGCGGATCGCGAAGCGCAGACCCTCGTCCATGGCGATCGGCTGGATCAGCTCGACGGCCATCTCGGTGTTGTCGCCCGGCATGACCATCTCGGTGCCCTCGGGGAGGGTCACCACGCCGGTCACGTCCGTGGTCCGGAAGTAGAACTGCGGGCGGTAGTTGTTGAAGAACGGCGTGTGACGGCCACCCTCCTCCTTCGACAGGATGTAGACCGAGGCGTCGAAGTTGGTGTGCGGGGTGTGGGTGCCGGGCTTCACGACGACCATGCCGCGCTCGACGTCCTCGCGCTTGGTGCCGCGGAGCAGCAGCCCGACGTTCTCGCCGGCCTGGCCCTCGTCGAGCAGCTTGCGGAACATCTCGACACCGGTGACGGTCGACTTCTGCGACTTCTCGCGGATGCCGATGATCTCGACCTCCTCGTTGACCTTCACGATGCCGCGCTCGATACGGCCGGTGATGACCGTGCCGCGACCGGTGATGGTGAAGACGTCCTCGACGGGCATGAGGAACGGCTTGTCCGTCTCACGGGCCGGGGTCGGGATGGACTCGTCGACGGCGTTCATGAGCTCCATGATCGACTCGCCCCACTTCTCGTCGCCCTGGAGCGCCGGGAAGGCGGCCACGCGCACCACGGGGATGTCGTCGCCGGGGAACTCGTACTCGGAGAGGAGCTCGCGCACCTCCATCTCGACGAGCTCGATGAGCTCCTCGTCGTCGACCATGTCGCACTTGTTGAGCGCCACGACCAGGGCGGGCACGCCGACCTGGCGGGCGAGCAGCACGTGCTCACGCGTCTGGGGCATCGGGCCGTCGGTGGCGGCGACCACGAGGATCGCGCCGTCCATCTGGGCCGCACCGGTGATCATGTTCTTGATGTAGTCCGCGTGACCCGGGCAGTCGACGTGCGCGTAGTGACGCGCCTCGGTCTGGTACTCCACGTGGGCGATCGAGATGGTGATCCCGCGCTGACGCTCCTCGGGGGCCTTGTCGATCTCGTCGAACGCCGAGGCCGCGTTGAGGGTCGGGTACTTGTCGTGCAACACCTTGGTGATCGCCGCGGTCAGCGTCGTCTTGCCGTGGTCGATGTGACCGATCGTGCCGATGTTGACGTGCGGCTTGGTCCGCTCGAACTTCGCCTTAGCCACGGTGGGCTCCTCCTGTTGTTGTTACTTGACTCGTGTGGGTGGAAGGGGTGGTGCTGGTGCCGACGATCCGGGCGAACTACTCGCCGCGGACCTTCTTGATGATCTCGTCGGCGATGCTCGTGGGAACCTCGGCGTACGAGTCGAACTCCATCGAGTACGACGCCTGACCGGAGGTCTTCGACCGCAGGTCGCCAACGTACCCGAACATCTCCGACAGCGGCACAAGGGCGTTGACGACGTGGTCGCCGTGACGCTCCTCCATGCTCTGGATCTGGCCGCGGCGGGAGTTGATGTCGCCGATCACGTCGCCGAGGAAGGTCTCCGGGGTGATGACCTCGACGGCGAACATCGGCTCCAGCAGGACCGGCTTGGCCTTGCGGGCGGCCTCCTTGAAGGCCTGGTTGCCGGCGATCTTGAACGCCAGCTCCGAGGAGTCGACGTCGTGGTAGGCGCCGTCCTCCAGCGAGAACTTCACGTCCACCATGGGGTAGCCGGCGAGCACGCCGAACTCCATGGCGTCCTGACCGCCCTGGTCGACCGACGGGATGTACTCCCGCGGGATGCGACCACCGCTGACGTTGTTGACGAACTCGTAGCCCGCGCCCTGGCCGGTCTCCGGGTCGATGCTCGGCTCCAGGGTGACCAGCACCTTGGCGAACTGGCCGGAGCCACCGGTCTGCTTCTTGTGGGTGTAGGAGTGGTTCGCCACGGTGCCGCGGATGGTCTCGCGGTAGGCCACCTGCGGCTTGCCGACGGTCGCCTCGACGCGGAACTCGCGCCGCATCCGGTCGACCAGGATCTCCAGGTGCAGCTCGCCCATGCCGGCGATGATGGTCTGGCCCGTCTCCTCGTCGGTCTTCACCGTGAAGGTCGGGTCCTCGTCGGACAGCCGCTGGATCGCGGTGCCGAGCTTCTCCTGGTCACCCTTGGTCTTGGGCTCGATGGCCACCTCGATCACGGGGGCGGGGAAGCTCATGGACTCCAGGACGACCGCGTTCTGCGGGTCGCAGAGGGTGTGCCCGGTCTTGGTGTCCTTGAGGCCCATGACGGCCACGATCTGGCCGGCGCCGACCGACGCGATCTCCTCACGCTTGTTGGCGTGCATCTGGTAGACCTTGCCGATCCGCTCCTTGCGGCCGTTGACCGAGTTGAGCACGCTGGTGCCCGCCTCGAGCTTGCCGGAGTAGACGCGGACGTAGATCAGCTTCCCGAGGTGCGGGTCCGAGGCGATCTTGTAGGCCAGGCCGGAGAACGGCTCGCTGTCCGCGGGCTGACGCTCGATCTTCTCGTCCTCGTTGCCCGGCTTGTGGCCGATGATCGCGTCGATGTCGAGCGGCGAGGGCAGGAACTTCACGACCGCGTCGAGCAGGGGCTGGACGCCCTTGTTCTTGAACGCCGTGCCGCACAGGACGGGGTTGATCTTGTCGGCCAGGGTGGCGCGACGGATGGCGGCCTCGAGCTCCTCGACGGAGAAGGTGCCCTCCTCGAGGTACTTCTCCATGATCTCGTCGTCGGCCTCGGCCAGCGTCTCGAGCAGCTTCTCGCGGTACTCCGCGGCCTGCTCGGCGAGGTCGGCCGGGATCTCCTCGACGGTGTAGTCCTCACCCATCGTGGTCTCGCCATGCCAGGTCAGGGCCCGCATGCCGACGAGGTCGACGACACCGAGGAAGTCCGACTCCGCGCCGATCGGGAGCTGCAGCACCAGCGGGGTGGAGTTGAGGCGGTCGACCATCATGTCGACGCAGCGGAAGAAGTCCGCGCCGGTGCGGTCGAGCTTGTTCACGAAGCACATGCGGGGGACGGAGTACTTGTTGGCCTGGCGCCAGACGGTCATCGTCTGCGGCTCCACGCCGGCCACGCCGTCGAAGACGGCGACGGCGCCGTCGAGGACGCGCAGCGAGCGCTCGACCTCGGCGGTGAAGTCGACGTGCCCCGGGGTGTCGATGATGTTGATCTGGTGGTTCTTCCACCAGCAGGTCGTCGCGGCGGACGTGATCGTGATGCCGCGCTCCTGCTCCTGCTCCATCCAGTCCATGACGGCGGCGCCGTCGTGGACCTCACCGATCTTGTAGGAGATGCCGGTGTAGAAGAGGATGCGCTCGGTCGTGGTGGTCTTGCCGGCGTCGATGTGCGCCATGATGCCGATGTTGCGGACCTTGTTGAGGTCCGTGGTGATGTCGACGGCCACTGTGGGTCTCAGTCCCTTGAAGGTAGATGTGGGTGGTGGGGCGCGCGGCCGCCCGGTCGGGCGGCCCCGCGCTTACGTCACCAGCGGTAGTGGGCGAAGGCCTTGTTGGACTCCGCCATCTTGTGCGTGTCCTCGCGCTTCTTCACCGCGGCGCCGAGGCCGTTGGAAGCGTCGAGGATCTCGTTCATCAGGCGCTCGGACATCGTCTTCTCACGACGGTCCGCGGCGTACCCGACGAGCCAGCGCAGGGCGAGGGTGGTCGAGCGGTTGGGCTTGACCTCGATCGGGACCTGGTAGGTCGCGCCGCCGACGCGGCGGGACTTGACCTCGATGGCCGGCTTGACGTTGTCGAGCGCGCGCTTGAGCGTCACGACGGGGTCGGAGCCGGTCTTCTCGCGGCAGCCCTCGAGCGCGGTGTACACGATGCGCTGCGCGACCTGCTTCTTGCCGTCCTTGAGGACCTTGGAGACGAGCTGGGTGACGACCTGCGACCCGTAGACCGGGTCGACGTCGAGCGGCCGCTTCGGTGCGGGACCCTTGCGCGGCATATCAGCTCTTCTCCTTCTTCGCGCCGTAACGGCTGCGGGCCTGCTTGCGGTTCTTCACGCCCTGGGTGTCGAGCGCGCCGCGGATGATCTTGTAGCGGACACCGGGGAGGTCCTTCACCCGGCCGCCGCGGACGAGCACGATCGAGTGCTCCTGGAGGTTGTGGCCGACACCCGGGATGTACGCCGTGACCTCGACGCCGCTGGACAGGCGCACGCGGGCGACCTTGCGCAGGGCGGAGTTCGGCTTCTTGGGGGTGGTCGTGTAGACCCGCGTGCAGACGCCTCGGCGCTGCGGCGAGCCCTTCAGGGCGGGCGTCTTGTTCTTCGACACCTTGTCCTGGCGGCCCTTGCGGACCAGCTGGTTGATGGTGGGCACCTGTGTGGTTCCCCTTCTGTTCGTCTCTCAGTACCCAGCACTCTGCCGGGCACGGTGGTGTTGCTTGTTGCTGTGCCGTGGTGCTGCGCTCTCGCCGCCGGGCGAAACCGGGGCGTCATCAGCGCAGGCGTGACGTGCCTGGTGCTCCCAGACACAAGGATTGAGGCTACTCCGCGCTCAAACCGGGGTCAAAACGGCGTCGCGGGCCTCCCGGCGGCTGCCGGCACGCAGGTAGAGCAGGCTGGCCAGCCCCACTCCCAGCATGGTCAGCGCGCCGCCGAGGATGAGCGTCCAACGGGCCCCGAACGTCTCCCCGACCCAGCCGACCAGCGGGGCACCCAGCGGCGTCCCGCCCATGAAGATCATCATGTACAGCGCCATCACCCGCCCGCGCATTCCCCGGTCGGTGTGCAGCTGCATGAAGGTGTTGGCGCTGGTGATCATGGTGAGCGCCGTGAGGCCGAGCAGCGGCGTCACCAGCGCGTAGGTGAGGTAGGTCGGCATCAGACCGGCAGCGATCTCGACGGCCCCGAAGGTCAGCGCGGCCCCGACCACCAGGCGGTGCCGGACCTGCACGCGGCTGGCGGCGAGCAGCGAGCCGGTCAGCGACCCCACGGCCATGAAGGTGCCGAGCAGGCCGTAGGCCCTCGCACCCTTGTCGAAGACCTCGGTGGCCATCAGCGCGGAGGTCATCTGGAAGTTGAGGCCGAAGGTGCCGGTGAAGAACACGATGGCCAGGATCAGCAGCAGGTCGGGCCGGTCGCGGACGTAGCGGACCCCCTGGCGGATCATCCCCGGCTCGCGCGCCGCGACCTCCGGGGAGTCGAGGCGGGCCAGGTCGAGGCGCCGCAGGGCGAAGACCGGCCCGACGTAGCTGACCGCGTTGACCAGGATCACCCACCCGGTCGCGGCGACACCGCCCCCGAGCCCGGCGATCAGCACCCCGGCCAGCGCGGGGCCCACGATGCGGGCGGCGTTGAAGGAGGCGGAGTTGAGGCCGACCGCGTTGGTGAGGTCCTCGGGGTCCACGATCTCGGAGACGAAGGACTGGCGGGCCGGCGCGTCGAAGACCGCCGCCGTGCCGAGCACGAAGGCGAGCACGTAGACGTGCCAGATCTGCACGGTGCCGGTGACCGCGAGCAGGCCCAGCAGCAGGGCGGGCAGCGCCATCCCGAGGTTGGTGAGCTGGAGCAGGCGGTGCTTGGGCACCCGGTCGGCGACCAGGCCGGCGACCGGCGCGAGCAGCAGGAACGGCAGGAACTGCAGCCCCGTGGTGATGCCGATGGCGGTGCCGGAGTTGTCCGTCAGCTGGAGGACCAGCCAGTCCTGGGCCACCCGCTGCATCCAGGTGCCGGTGTTCGACACCACCCCACCGGCGGCGTACAGCCGGTAGTTGGCGTTGTGCAGCGAGCGGAACGTCGGGCTCAAGATTTCCTTCGAGATGGGTCGGTGCGGTGGGTCAGTCGGCTTGCGCCAACCGGTGCAGCAGCGGGGCGGCGGCGCGGAGCGTCTCGCGCTCCTCCGCGGTCAGGGCGGCGAGCTGCTGGGTGAGCCACGCGTCACGGCGGCGCCGGTCGGCGAGGACGGTGTCGCGGCCCCGTGCGGAGAGGGTGACCAGGACCTGGCGCCCGTCCGTGGGGTGGGGGCGGCGGAGCACGTAGCCGTCCTCCTCCAGGCAGTTGACGGTGCGGGTCATGGACGGCGGCTGCACCTTCTCGGCACGGGCCAGCTCGCCCACCGTCTGTCCGTCCGCGCGCAACAGCGCCCCGAGGACCGCCATCGCCCCCAGGCTCAGCTCGTTGTCGGGGTGCCGCTCGACCGCGAGCCGCCGCCGCAACCGCATGACGGACAGCCGCAGCTCGCTCGCGAGGCCCGCATTGGTGCGGGCGACCTTCTCCACCGTGGGCATATCAATAGCATAACTCATTACCTTTGCTATGCATTCCGGTTTTGTCATCCGGGGTGGGTCCCTGCGTAGCCTGGCCCGGCACGACGACCCATCGGACGACCCGAAGGAGCTCACGGAACGTGACCCGCCCCCCGCGCCTCCCCGCCCTCGCCGCGGCCGTCGCCCTCACCTGTCTCGCCGCCCTGACGGCGTGCTCGAGCGGCGCCGAGGACGACACCGCCCAGACGGTGACCGCGACGCTGCTGCCCCCGATCGCGCAGCCCGGTGCCGAGCCGGCGCCGGCCACCGACGCCCAGGCGGTCGTCCAGGCCACGGTCGAGCCCGCCGACGAGGGGCGCGCGCTCACGCTCGAGCGGGCGGCCGGCCAGAGGTGGGAGGAGGCCGGCACCGCCGAGCTGTCCGAGGACGGCACGGCCACGTTCCTCGTCGACGACCCGGACGCGGAGTACCGCGTGGTCGCCGAGGAGTCCGGCGACCTGGCGGCCACCACCTCCGAGCCGGTCGAGGCGTCGACGTCCTTCGGGGACCTGGACTTCGACGAGGCCTTCGACGGCGACGAGCTCGCCCCCATCTGGATCCACCGCGGGGCGGAGTACAACCCCGAGGGCCTGCGCGCCTGCTCCCGGGGCTCCGAGGACGCCGCCGAGGTGGGCGACGGCACGCTCGCGCTCGAGGTGATCAAGGACCCCAGCCGGACGGAGCAGTGCACGGCGAAGAAGGACAACGGCAAGACCCTGGGACAGTTCGACTACCGGCTCAACGGGCACATCGCCACCAACCGGCTCTTCATGTACGGCGTGACCGCCGCGCGGATCAAGTTCCAGCGTGAGCAGGGTCAGCACGGCTCGTTCTGGCTGCAGTCCCCCATCGCCGAGGGCGACACCCCCGCGGTGGCGGGCGCCGAGATCGACATCGTGGAGTACTTCGGCGACAGCGACGACGACCGGCTCGCCAGCTTCATCTACTACCCCACCGAGGACGGGTCGGTGAAGGAGGGCGACTGGATCGAGGGCGCCAGCGAGTTCCTGGCCGACAAGGACGACGACTGGTGGAAGGCGTACCACGTCTTCTCCCTCGAGTGGACGCCCGACGAGTACGTCATCCGCATCGACGGCCAGGAGGCCTGGCGCACCGACCAGGGGGTCTCCCAGACCTCGGAGTTCATCGTGCTCAGCCTGCTCAGCTCCGACTACGAGCTGCCCAACCTGCCCGACGAGGACCTGCTCCCCCAGGTGATGGACGTCGACTGGGTGCGGCACTGGCTGCCCACCGAGGGGTGAGGTGGGCGCCCGTCGGCGTCCCTAGGGTGGAGCGGGTGAGCGACGTCGAAGACCTCCCCGAGGCCGCCGCGCTGCGGGAGCGCTGGGGTCCGGCCCGGCATCCCGAGCGCGCGTCGGCCCACCCCCGGCCGGACGGCGCCGACGACGCGACCGTCGCCGCGCTCGGGAAGGTGTCCGAGGCCCTCGAGGTCGTCGAGGACGCCCGCGGCCACCTCTACGCCTTCCACCGGCTCTCCGGCCATGCCGACCTCACCCTCCAAGAGGGCGTCCGGGCGCTCCGCGAGGCCGGCCAGGAGGGGCTGGCCGACCTCGTCGAGGACATCCTGGTGGGCCGGGACGTCCTGGACGGCCGGTGGACGTTCGAGCTCGTCGAGGCGTACGACGCGCAGTACTGGTCGGCGTTCCGCGCCGTGGAGGCCTTCACCCGGCGCCACACCGGCCTCGAGCCGCACACGTACGAAGCCGAGATGAAGGTGGCCGAGCAGACCGACGGCGTCCTCGGGCGCTGAGCCCTGCCGCACGCCCTCGCGCGGTGGCGTAGCGTGGACCCGTGGATCTCCGCGACGAGCAGCCGATGCGGCACGAGATCGGCAACCGCACCTACATCGTGGCGGACGTCGAGCCCCTCGACGTCGACGGCATCCGCACGGTCACCGTCGGAGCCGCCCTGTGGTTGCTCGCCTTCGTGGCGCTGCTGCCCTTCTACGGCCGGCTGCAGGACGCCGGCAACGGCTGGTGGCTGTGGACGTGCCTGGCCGGCTTCGGGCTCGGGATGCTGGGCTGGGAGTACTGCCGGCGCCGCAAGCGGGCCCGCGCCGCCCTGGTCGCCGACGCCGACGCCGACGCCGACGCGCAGTAATCCCGTTGCCCGCCGGGCGGGTGGTGACGAGACTCGCGCGCATGGACGGCTTCGATCCCGCGACCAGCTTCGGGCCCGACGTGGCGAGCAGGTACGACGACGAGCTGCGAGGGGACGAGGCCGAGACGGTCGACCTCCTGGCCGGTCTCGCCGGGACCGGGCGGGCGCTCGAGCTGGCGATCGGGACCGGCCGGATCGCCGTGCCGCTGGCCGAGCGCGGGGTGCCCGTCGACGGCATCGAGCTCTCCCCGGCCATGGTCGCCCGGCTCCGCACCAAGCCCGCGGGCGCTGCTCTGGACGTCTGGCCGGGTGACATGTCCCGGGTGGAGACCGGGCGGCGCTACCGGCTCGTCTACCTCGTGTTCAACACCCTCTTCAACCTGCTCACCCAGGACGACCAGGTGCGGTGCTTCCGCAACGCGGCCCGGCACCTCACCGACGACGGCGTCTTCGTGGTCGAGGCGGGCGTGCCGTCGGCCTGGACCGCCGAGCACGACTACGTCCGGCCCGAGCGGGTCGGCCTGGACTCCGTGACCCTCGACGTGTGCCACTACGACCCGGTGACCCAGATCCTGGAGGAGAACCACGTGACCCTCACGGCCGCGGGCATCCGCTTCGGGCCGATCGTGTGCCGGCTGGTCTGGCCGACCGAGATGGACCTGATGGCCCGGCTCGCGGGGCTACGCCTGCGGGACCGCTGGGCGGGGTGGCGCGACGAGCCGTTCACCGCGGCGAGCGAGCGCCACGTGTCGGTGTATCAGAAGGACTCGGTCTCGTCGTCGTAGGTGTCCATCACGTGCTCCGGCAGCGCCTGGGGCAGGTGCCTCTTCAGCAACGTCACCTCCGAGTGCGCGCCGCACCCGTGGTCGAACGACACCACCCGGCCGTCGTCGTTGGCGTTGCCGTTGGCGCACACGCCGAAGGTCTCGGACAGCGAGCCGGACACCCGGAGCAGGAAGCCGCAGGTGCGGCACGGCTCGGGAGCGGCCTGCGCCAGCGGCGCGTCGGGCCCGGCGTCGCCGTCGTACCACCGCTGGGCCGCCTGGTCGCGCCCCTCCGGGGACAGGGTGCGCACCCGGCCGAGGCCGAGCTCGCGGGCCACCGCGCGGATCTGCGCCCGGTCGTCGTCGGTGAGGTCGTCCTCGCCGAAGGAGTACGTCGGCACCAGCCGCTCGTCGTCCTCCTCGACGGGCAGCAGGTCGCCGGGAGACAGGTCGCCCGGCTGGATCCGCTCCTTGTAGGGCACCCACTCGGGGGCCACGATCGCGTCCTCGCTGGGGATCAGCACGACCTCGTCGACGGTGACCTGCTTCTGGCGCGACGCGCGGGCCACGGTCACCGACCAGCGCCAGCCGCGGTAGCCCCGGCGGGTGCAGGCGAAGAGGTGGGTGGCGACGCGCTCGCCCTCGACCTGGACGCCGAGGTGCTCGCCCACGTCCGCGGCCGGCACGTCCTCCAGCAGCGCGGCGCGGGCCGCGTCGACTGCGGACACGACGACGGCGTCGGGCTTGGCCCGTCCGGTGGTCATGCTGGTCACAGTCACCGGGGAATCATCCCCCATCGACACGCCCCGTGTCAGGTCGGGTGCCGGGCCCGGGGTGGGCGGCACCCGGCAGGATAGGGGGGTGAGTGCGCAGCGGCCGTCCCCCGGGACGGCTCCCCGCGAGCGGGCCCGGCAGGCCGGGCGCGCGGTCGGCAGCGGGGCCAAGGGGGCCGCCCGGGTGACCGGGCGTCTCGGCCGTGCCGTGGGTCGGCAGGCCCGCCGCGCCGCGGACGCCGAGGGCGCCGGCGCGTCCGGGCTCTCGCGCCTGATCGAGCTGCACGCCGTCAACGCCGCCGGCGACGCCGCGGTGGCGATCTCGCTGGCCGGCACGCTGTTCTTCCAGGTCCCCACCGGCGAGGCCCGCGGGCAGGTGGCGCTGTTCCTCGGGCTGACGATGCTGCCCTTCGCGATCGTGGCCCCGCTGATCGGGCCGTTCCTGGACCGGTTCGCGCACGGGCGCCGCTGGGCGATCGGGACGACGATGGCGGTCCGCGGGCTCCTGGCCCTGGCCCTGGCCGGGGCGGTCGTGGACGACTCGCGCTGGCTGTTCCCGGCCGCGCTGGGATGTCTGGTCGCGTCCAAGGCGTACGGCGTGACCCGCGCCGCCGCCGTACCCCGGCTGCTGCCCGACGGGGTCACCCTGGTCAAGGCCAACGCCCGGGTCTCCCTCGCGGGGATCCTCGGCGCCACGGTGTCGGCGCCGCTGGCGGTGCTGGCGTCGTACTTCGGTCCCGAGTGGTCGCTGCGCTACGCGTTCGTGCTGTTCGTGGTCGCGACCATCTGGGCGATCCGGCTGCCCGCCCAGGTGGACTCCAGCGTCGGCGAGGGCGTCATGTCGATGCGGTTCGGCCCCGGGTCGGGCACCGAGGCGTCCCGCCCCGGTCGGCCGCGGATCCGGATCCCCGGGACCGTGTCCTTCGCGCTGCGGGCCAACTGCGGGCCGCGGTGGCTGTCGGGCTTCCTGACGATGTTCTTGGCGTTCCTGCTCCGCGAGAACCCCATCGGCGACTACCGGCCCGAGCTGCTGCTCGCCCTGGTGATCGGCGGGGTGGGGCTGGGCAGCACGCTCGGCATCGCGCTCGCCTCGGTGATGCGGAAGATCAACCCGGCCCTCACCGTCGTCCTGGCCCTGGTCGCCGACGCGGTCATGGCCCTGCTCGCGGCGCTCTTCTACGGCCTGGTCCCGCTGGTGCTGCTCGGGATCACCGCCGGCCTGGCGCAGTCGCTCGCCAAGCTGGCGCTCGACTCGACCATCCAGCGCGACGTGCCCGAGCGGGTGCACGCCAGCGCCTTCGCGCGCTCCGACACCACCCTCCAGCTCGCGTGGGTGATCGGGGGCTTCGTCGGCATCGCGATGCCGTTGATGCCGCGCACCGGGCTCGGGGTGGCCGTCTCCGTCCTCGTCGCGTGGCTGGTGTTCGTGCTCGGGACCCGCCCGCAGGCACGCCGGCCCGCGCCCGCCTCCGCGCCCCGCTCCTGACGCGGGCCGTTCCGGCCGGCCTAGAGGTCGAGCTCGTCCGCGAGCGCGCGGAGCAGCTTGGCGGTCGGCTTCGCGGTCTTGGCGTCGGGGTGGTGGCCGCGCCGGTAGGACTCGCCCACGTTGTCGAGGAGCCGGATGGTGTCCTCGACGATCGTGGTCATCTCCTCGGGCGTCTTGCGCTTGGCGGCGGACTGGTTGCGCACCACCGAGGCCGGGGCGTCGAGGATCCGCACCTGGAGGGCCTGGTCGCCCCGGCGCCCCTGGGCGATGCCGAACTCGACGCGGGCGCCGTTCTTGATCGTGGTCACACCCTCGGGCAGCGCGTCGGCGTGCACGTAGACGTCGGGCCCGTTCTCCTGCGACAGGAACCCGAATCCCTTCGCGGCGTCGAACCACTTCACCTTGCCAGTGGGCACGGTCGGCATCTCCCTCATCGTCCGCGGGACCGGTCGTCGGCCCGCACCTGTCAACCCTATGCGGCACCCCGAGAGGTTCAACAACCGGTTTGACCGCCGCGGACCCCGGCGACGTGGTCGTCGAGCCAGGCGGGGAACTCCCGCAGGTCGGTGAGGACCACGTGGGTGCCGGCGTCGGTCAGCTCGTCGGCCGTGCAGCCGCCGGTCAGCACCGAGACGCTGAGCGCGCCGGCGGCCAACGCGCCCTCGACGTCGTGGACGTGGTCCCCGACGTACACCGAGACGCCCTCGGCCAGGAGCACCGCGGCCTTGCCGACGCCCCACACCTCGCCCTCGAGGTGGTCGAGGTCGAGCCCCAGGTGGTCGACGTGGAGCTGGGCGTTGGGCCGGAACTTCCCGGTCACCACCACGACCCGGCCGCCGTGCCCGCGGACCGCGGCGATGGCCTCCACGGCGCCCGGCAGCAGCGGCACCGAGGCGATGGCCAGCCCGGGGTAGAGCTCGCGGAACCGGTCGACGGCCCCCGCGACGGACTCCGCCGGCAGGTGCGCGGCCAGCGAGTCGCCCAGCGGCGGCCCGAGCCGGGAGGTCACCTCGTCGACGGCGAAGTCGACGCCGAGCTCCGCACCGAGGGCCGCCAGGGTCGCCCCGAAGCCCGGGACCGTGTCGATCAGGGTCATGTCGAGGTCGAAACCGACGGCCAGCGGGATCTCGGTGCGCGGCTCGCCGGTCATGGCGCCAGCGTAGGAGGAGCCGGTTGGATTCCGCCCCGACGGGTGTCACCATCTGCGTTCTGGACGACAATGGGCGATTCGGGCACGAGAGGGGGGCCATGAGGTCCGGGCTGTGGCGGTGGATCGGCACGCGGGTGGGCATCCCCGCGGCCGCGCTGACGACTGCCCTCTCCGCCCTCGCGCTCGCGCCCTCGGCGCCCGCGGTCGCCGAGGCGGAGGACGGGTCGGCGCTCTACCTCGTCACCCTCCGCGGTCCCGGGCTCAGCGGCTACCACGGTCCGCTCGCGGGCGTCGCGGCACGCGCCCGGCTCACGGCGCAGCAGGACGCCAGCCTGGTCGGCATCGGCGCCACCACCACCCCGGTGTACCGGTGGACCGACGCCCTGAACGGGTACGCCGTCACCCTCACTCCCCCGCAGGCCGCCCAGCTGGCCGCCGACCCGACCGTCGCCCTGGTCGAGGAGAACGCCGTCCGGAGCCTGGCCGCCACCCAGCGGCGCGCCCCGGGCACCGCGGTCGGCCGGAGCCGCGGCGGGTCCGGCGTCGTGGTCGGCGTGATCGACTCCGGCCTGTGGCCCGAGAGCCCGCTGTTCGCCGGCGTGCCCGGCCTCGGCCGGCAGCCGCGTGGGTTCCACGGCACCTGCCAGGCGGGCGCGGAGTGGGGCCCGGACACCTGCAACCGCAAGGTCGTGGGTGCGCGGTGGTACGTCGACGGCTTCGGCGCGGGCAACGTGCGCGCCTCCGCCTACCTCTCCCCGCGCGACGACAGCGGCCACGGCACCCAGGTCGCCTCCATCGCCGCCGGCAACGCCGACGTGTCGGTGCGCGGCGGGGGTGAGTCCCTGGGCTCCTTCTCCGGAGTCGCCCCGCAGGCCCGGCTGGCCGTCTACAAGGCCTGCTGGACCGCGCCGGACCCCGATGACGACGGCTGCGCGACGGCGGACCTGGTGACCGCGATCGACCAGGCCACCCGCGACGGGGTCGACGTCCTGAACGTCGCGGTGGCCGGGCCGGCCACCCTCGACACCGTCGAGCGGGCGCTCCTCGGAGCGGCCGAGGCCGACGTCGTGGTGGTCGCCGCCGCGGGGAACGCCGGCCGCACGTCGTACGCCGCGCACGCCTCGCCGTGGGTGACCACGGTCGGCGCCGCCACGGCCGCGCTGCCGCGCGGCGACGTGCGGGTCACCCGAGGGCCGGAGCTGGGCGGCGCGATGGTCTCCGGGCGCACCGTGCGGGACGCCAGGATCGTCCTGGGCGCCCGGGTCGCCGCTCCCGGCGCCCTGCGTGCCGACGCCGCCCTGTGCCGACCGGGATCGCTGGACGCCGGCGCGGTGGGCGGCGCGATCGTGGTGTGCTCGCGGGGCGCGATCGGTCGCGTCGACAAGTCGGCCGCGGTCCACCAGGCCGGAGGTGCCGGCATGGTGCTGACCAACGTCCGGGCCGGGGCGGTCACCGCCGACCTGCACGCGGTGCCCACCGTCCACCTCGACCGGGCCGCGGGCCGTCGGCTCACGTCGTACCTCGCCCGGCACCCGCGGGCCCGCGCCACGCTGCGCTCCACCGGCACCGACGCCGCGCCGGTCCGCGTGGTGCGCTGGTCCAGCAGCGGCGACCCGGCCAGTGCGCTGGTGAAGCCCGACCTGGTGGCCCCGGCCCTGGGCCGGCTGGGCGCGGTGCCGCCGCGCACCGACGGGAGCCGGTTCGCGTTCTTCTCCGGCACCTCCGCCGCCACCGCCCACGTCAGCGGCGTCGCCGCCCTCCTCCGGGCTCGTCACGACTGGTCGGCCCCGGCCATCCGCTCGGCCCTGGTCACCAGCGCGCGCCCCCTCGACGGGCCGGCGCTGCGCCAGGGCGCGGGCCGCAGCAGCATCGGCTCCGCGCTGCGCTCGCACCTGGTCCTCGAGGTCGGCCCGCGCGACTACCGCCGGTACCTCGACGGCGACCTGGCGCCGGCGCGGCTCAACACCCCGTCGATCCTGCTCGACGCCGACCGCGTCGTCACCCGGCGGGTCACCAACCTGGGGCGTCGGGCGATGTACTTCTCCTCGTCGGCGCGCGGCTTCACCCGCCACGACGTCCGGGTCGGCCCGGCCGCGCTCCGGATCCCGGCGGGCGGCTCGGCGACCTTCACGGTCTCGGTCACCGGTCCCGGCTCGGTCACCCCGCTCGACGACGGGTACGTCGTGTGGCGCGGCGCCGACGGCACCCGCCTGCGGATCCCGGTCGTGCTCTCCCGCTAGGGCCCCGTCAGAGGCCCAGCGCGGCCGTGGACTCCTCGCGCATCTGCACCTTGCGGACCTTCCCGGTGACGGTCATCGGGAACTCCTCCACCACCATCACGTAGCGCGGGATCTTGAACCGCGCGAGCTTGCCGGTGGCGAAGGCGCGCACCGCGTCGGCGTCCAGCGGCTGCGCGCCGGCCCGCATCCGGATCCAGGCGCACAGCTCCTCGCCGTACTTCGCGTCCGGGACGCCCACGACCTGCACGTCCTCGACGTCGGGGTGCGTGTAGAGGAAGTCCTCGACCTCGCGCGGGTAGATGTTCTCGCCGCCGCGGATCACCAGGTCCTTGATCCGCCCGACGATCACGCAGTAGCCGTCCTCGCGCATCACGGCCAGGTCGCCGGTGTGCATCCAGCCGTCCGCGTCGATGGCCTCGGCGGTCTTCTCGGGCTCCTCCCAGTAGCCGAGCATCACCGAGTAGCCGCGCGTGCAGTACTCCCCCGTCTCCCCGCGCGGCACCGTCCGGCCGGTCTCGGGGTCGATCACCTTGATCTCGACGTGGGGGTGGACCATGCCGATGGTGGCCGTGCGCCGGTCCAGGTCGTCGTCGGGCCGGGTCTGGCAGGAGACCGGCGACGTCTCGGTCATGCCGTAGGCGATGGACACCTCGGCCATGTGCATGTCGTCGATGCAGTGCTTCATCACCTCGACCGGGCAGATCGACCCCGCCATCACGCCGGTCCGCAACGAGGAGAGGTCGTAGGACCCGAAGTCCGGGACGTTCTGCATGGCGATGAACATCGTGGGGACGCCGTACACGCCGGTGCAGCGCTCGTCCTGCACCGCGCGCAGCGTGGCCGTCGGGTCGAACCCGGGTCCCGGGATGACCATCGTCGCCCCGTGGGTGGAACAGCCGAGGTTGCCCATGACCATCCCGAAGCAGTGGTAGAAGGGCACCGGGATGCACAGCCGGTCCCGCTCGGTGAAGGTGATCGACTCGGTGGTGAAGAAGCCGTTGTTGAGGATGTTGCGGTGGCTCAGGGTGGCGCCCTTGGGCCGGCCGGTGGTGCCGGAGGTGTACTGGATGTTGATCGGGTCCTCGGGTCGGAGCGTCACCAGCACCTCCGCGACCGTCGACGCCGGCACCGACTCGCCCTCGGCCACCAACCCGGCCCAGTCGTCGGTGTCGAGGTAGACCACGCGGCGCAGGCCGGGGCAGTGCTCGCGCACCTCGTCGACCATCGCCCGGTAGTCGCTGTCCTTGAACGACGACGCGGCGACCAGCAGCCCGAGCCCGCTGTGGTTGACGGCGTACTCGAACTCGTGGGTTCGGTAGGCCGGGTTGACGTTGACCAGGATCACCCCGATCTTCGCGGTCGCGAACTGGAGCAGCGTCCACTCGGCGCAGTTGGGCGACCAGATGCCGACCCGGTCGCCCTTCTCCAGCCCGGCCGCGAGCAGGCCGCGGGCCAGGGCGTCGACGTCGCGGTCCAGCTCCGACCAGGTCCACCGGCGGCCGCTCGCCACCTCGACCAGGGCCTCGCGGTCCCCGTGGGCGGCGACGGTGCGCTCGAGGTTGGCGCCGATGGTCTCCTCGATCAGCGCGGGCGTGGTCTCCCCGACGGCGTAGGACTCCATGCCGTCGAAGGTAGCCCGCTCATCGGACCGTTCGGTAGGTGTGCAGCTGGATGCCGTTGGCGTACGTCGTGCTCTCGACGTGGGCGAGCTTCTGCTTGTCCACCGCGTCGGTGGGGAACAGCCGGGCTCCGGACCCGAGGATCACCGGCCAGGTCATCAGCCGCCACTCGTCGACCAGCCCGGCGGCGTGCAGCGCCTGCACGAGCATGCCGCTGCCGTTGACCATGATCGGCCCGCCGTCACCCTCACGGAGCCGGGCCACCGCGGCCACGTCGCGGAGCACGTGGGTGTTGGCCCACGCGGGGTCGGTCAGCGTCGTCGACACGACGTGCTTGGGCATCGTGTTGAAGCGGTCGGCGAAGTCGCCCTCCCGCTCGGGCCACGCCGCCGCGAACCCGTCGTAGGTGCGGCGGCCGAGCAGCAGCGCGTCGGCCTCGGCGAGCTCGCGGCCCTTGTACTCGTAGACGGCGGGGTCCTGCTCGATGTCGAAGGTCCAGCCGGTGTGGGGGTAGCCCTCCTCGCCACCGGGCGCCTCCACGACGCCGTCCAGGGAGATGAACTCGGACACGAAGATGGTGCGCATGGCTCTGCCTTTCGTCGGGTGCTCGCTTCTCAGTCTGTCCACGAACGGCGCCGGCCGGGGACGACAGGTCGCGACGAAGTAGTTTCGTGGTCGTGGACACCGACGCCGTGCTGCGCCTCATCGAGGAGGTCGCCGCCGAGGTGGTCACCCCGCGGTTCCGGGCCCTCACCGAGGGAGAGGTCCACGAGAAGAAGCCCGGCGACCTGGTGACGGTGGCCGACCACGAGGCCGAGGTGCTGCTCACCGAGGCGCTGCACGCGGCTCACCCCGACGCGGTGGTGCTCGGCGAGGAGGCGTTCGCCGGCGACCCGACCCTGCTGGAGCGGTACGTCGCGGCCGAGCACTCCTTCACCGTCGACCCGGTCGACGGCACCAAGAACTTCGTCCACGGCTCGCCCGACCACGCGGTGATGGTGAGCGAGAGCCGCGCCGGCGACGTGGTCCGCGCCTGGATCTACCAGCCGCAGCACCGGCTCGCGTACGTCGCCGAGCGCGGTGCCGGCGCCTTCCGCAACGGCGAGCGGCTGACCCGGTCGGCTCCCTCGCCCGATCCCGCGTCGTGGCGGGGCGTCACGTCGCGTCGGGCCTGGATCGGCCGGGAGCTGCCCGGCCTGCGGCCGCTCGAGCTCACCTGGGTCTGCTGCGGCGTCGACTACCCGAAGCTCGTCGAGGGTGCCGCCGACTTCGTGCTGTACGGCGCGGGCCTGCCGTGGGACCACGCCCCGGGGTCGTTGCTCCTCGCCGAGGCCGGCGCGTTCCTCGGCGGCACCGACGGGGCGGCCTACGCCCCGGCCGGCGCCCGGACCGCGGGCCTGGTCGCGGCCGCCGACCGCGCGACGTACGACGCGGTCGTCGGGCTCCTCTGACGACCGGCTGTCAACCCGACCTTGACGCGACGGGCGGTGTCAAGGGAGAGTTGACATCATGAACCTCGACGACCTCATCCGCCAGGTCGAGGAGCGCTCCCCCGGGGGCTCCGCCCTGGACCGGCTCACGGAGGCGTCCGCGCTCGCAGCCCGCCTGGGCGACCTCGCCGACCACCTGGTCGGGCACTTCGTCGACCAGGCCCGCGCGGCGGGCTCCTCGTGGGCGCAGGTGGGGGGAAGCATCGGTGTCACCCGCCAGGCCGCCCAGCAGCGGTTCGTGGTCGGCGAGACCTCGATGGAGAGCTTCACCAACCGGGCGGCCGTCGTGGTCCTCAAGGCCCAGAACGCCGCCCGCGAGCGCGGCCACGCGAGCCTGACGAGCGAGCACCTGCTGCTCGGGATCCTGGCGGAGTGGGACGGCCTCGCCGGCCAGGCGGTCGAGGCCGCCGGGGTGCGCCGGGAGGACCTGGCCCGGGCCGTGGAGGCTGCGCTGCCGCCCGACGGCGAGCCCTCGCTGGCGCACGTCGCGTCCTCGCCCGGCCTGAAGAAGGTGCTGGCGCTCTCGGTGCGCGAGGCGCTCCGCCTCGGCCACGGGTACGTCGGCACCGAGCACCTGCTGCTCGGCCTGCTCGCAGTCCCGGACGAGCCGGCGGCCGTGCTGCTGTCCGACCTGGGCGTCACCAAGCCCGGGGTCGAGGCCTGGACCCTCGCCACCCTCGAGACCTGGTCGGTCGCGAGGTAGATCCACCGCGTGTGTTCCTCCTCCACGGTGCCGAGCAGCTTGAGGGCGATGATCGGCGCCAGAGCCCCGGCGAAGATCGATGCCAGCTGGTAGCCCACCGACGCGCCGGTGTAGCGCACGGAGGTGCCGAAGAGCTCGGAGAAGAACGCGGCCTGCGGTGCGTACATGAGCGAGTGGAAGAACAGCCCGACCGCGACGGCGAGCAGGATCTTGCCGCTCGACAGGGTGTCGATGAGGTTGAAGAACACGAAGCCCCAGACGCCCACTCCCACGGCGCCGACGAGGTAGAGCGGTCGACGGCCCACCCGGTCCGACAGCGCGCCGACCGCCGGGATCAGCAGGAACTGCATGCCCGCACCGATCAGCAGGGCTCCGAGCACCACGCTCTTGTCCTGGTCGAGGTAGGTCGTGACGTAGGTGATGACCACGATCGTGAACAGGTAGTAGGAGATGTTCTCCGCGAGCCGCATGCCCATGGCGAGGAGGACCTCGCGGGGGTACTTGCGGATCACGTCGAGGATCGGCACCCGCTTGTCCTCGCCGCCCTTCTCCTCACGCTCAGCCTTGGCCTCCTGCGAAGACCTTCGGCGTCCTCGAGGCGACATCCGCACCCACAGGCCGATGAAGACGAGGACGGCCGAGAGCAGGAACGGGATCCGCCAGCCCCACGCGTTGAACGCGGACTCGGACTGGACGAGCGCCAGCACCCACAGCACACCGGTGGCGAGCAGGTTGCCCAGCGGGACGCCGGCCTGCGGCCAGGAGGACCAGAAGCCGCGGTGCTCGTCGCTGCCGTGCTCGGCGACCATGAGGACGGCTCCGCCCCACTCGCCCCCCACGGCGAAGCCTTGGAGCAGCCGGCACATGAGCAGCAGGATCGGGGCGGCGACGCCGATGGTGGCGTACGTCGGCAGCAGCCCGATCCCCACGGTCGCGGCGCCCATCAAGAAGAGGGCGACCACCAGCATCTTCTTCCGGCCAACCTTGTCGCCGTAGTGGCCGAAGACCACGCCGCCGAGCGGCCGGGCCACGAAGCCCAGCGCGTAGGTGCCGAACGCCAGCAGGGTGGCGGTCACCGGCTCGCTCTCCGGGAAGAACAGGCGCCGAAGACCAGCGCGGCGGCCGACCCGTAGAGGAAGAAGTCGTACCACTCGACCGCGGTGCCGACGACGCTCGCGAAGACCACCTTGGTGATCGACGGGCGTTCGGCGTCCGAGGGCATGGTGGGGCTCCCGAGGTGCTCCGTGTGGACGGACATGAGTGGTGCCTTTCTACTGGTGGGTCGCAGGGGATGTCAGGCGGCGGTCCAGCCACCGTCGAGCAGGAAGCTGGAGCCGGTGATGGAGGACGCCTGGGGGCCGCAGAGGAACGCGACCATCTCGGCCACCTCCTCGGGCTCGACCAGCCGCTTGACCGGCGTGCGCGCGAGGAGCACGTCGTCGACGACGTCCTCGGCCGGCGATGCCGTGGGTCTCGGCGTGGGCCGCCAGCTGGCCCTCCACGAGCGGGGTGCGCACGTAGCCCGGGCACACGGTGTTGCTCGTGACGCCCCGGTCAGCGCCCTCGAGCGCGATCACCTTGGAGAGGCCCTCCAGGCCGTGCTTGGCGCTGACGTAGGCGGACTTGTACGGCGACGCCCGGTGCCCGTGGACGGACGAGACGTGCACGATCCGCCCCCACCCGGCGGCGTACATGCCGGGGAGCAGTGCGGCGGGCGAGCAGGAAGGGCGCGTGCAGCATCACCGCGTGGATGGCCCGGAACCGCTCGGGGTCGAAGTCCTCGATCGGCGCGACGTGCTGGATGCCGGCGTTGTTGACCAGGATGTCGGCGCGCACGATCGAGCTTCGCCTCGATCGCCGACGGGTCGGCGAGATCCGCGACGAGATGCGCGGCGCCGATCGACGCGGCGACCTTCGCAGCCCCCATCCTCGTCCCGGTCCAGCACCTGTCACCTCGGCACCGGACTCTCGCCAGCCGGGTCGTCCACCGCGCGCGCCGATGCCGCTCGCGGCTCCGGTGACCAGCGCGCGATCGACCGGTCAGCGCGCGGGATGCTGGGACGGGACCTCGGTCATGACCTACGACGCTAGAGCGAGGGCACGCAGACACCTTATGTGCCCAGCCCATAAAGAGTCGCTCTTTTATTGTGTTCGAACGGGCTACTTCTAGGCGGAGCCGAATGCGGTTTATCTGCAGCGCGAGCTGCACGTCGAGGGCCTCGTTCGGGCGTCCGCCAGTCCTCGCCGAGCAGCTACGGAGACGCGGGCCAGACGCTGGACCACCGTGTTGGGGTGCACGTGCAGTCGCGTCGGCCGCGTCCCTTGCAGGCCGCGCCTCCGGCGTCGAACCAAGCCTCCAGGGTATAGGCCAGCAACACGAGTCCCGTGGGTCGCGTGTCGTAGTCCACCACCGGTCCCAGCATGGCCGCGGTCGAACTCCGCCTAGCTCGCCCGGCCCGTTGTTCCCCGAGCAGCAGCCGGGACAGGCCGAGGCCCGCCGGGTTCGGTCACCTCACCGTTCCGGCCGAGGGCGTGCAGGGTGTCGCGCGCAGCGTCGCGCGTCGTCGTAGGCCGACCGGGTAGTCCAGCGGGTATCGGCCATAGCGGAGTACACCCCGACGGTGGCCCTTTCGCCCACGGCACCCGACGACCCGGGTCCTTAGCGCGTCGACCGAGCTCGAGTGGGCCGGTCCCGCCGTCGAGCTACCACGACCGCACCCTCGTGTGCTCCCCCGCCAGGCCGTGGTGCTCGGGCGGCGAGGGCAGCGGCCGCGCGCACGGCGGCTAGTTAGCGAGTTCCACCACCTCGACGGAGGCGACGGCGATAGCGCCACGGGTCGTCGAGTATCGCGACACCTAGCGACGGCGACCGCGCTCGCGCAGGCCATCTGGCGTCGCGGTCCCGGCCGATCGAGCAGGTCGGTCAGCAGCTCGCCACCGTAGCCGCTCCTCGGTCTCGGCCACGGACCGGGCGAAGAGCAGCACCAGAGCCGTCACCAGAGCTCCTCGCTCTAGCGTGCGCCGCTCCGCGAGGCTCCAGCGTCTCGCCAGCCCGTGGCACGACCAGGGAGGCGAGGTGGTCGAGTCTCCGTCGGCGGCGGCTCGTCGACGTACCCCTTTCGGGCTTGATCTCGATTCTTCGGCCCGATGCACCGACTCTGCCGCGTCGTTCTCCCCCGCCAGGTCGGCCTTTTCTTCGTCCCCGCTCGCTAGCTAGTCTCCGTTCCGTCTTCGTATACCGCTGACCCTGCCGCCTAGCACCTCTGCCTAGCACTTCCGCTACCTCCGCCTACTCCTCCCGCCGTGCAGTAGCAGATCCGTGAGCCGGTCGTGAGTCAGTCGCCGCCTTCTCCACGGTTTTCTAGCGTGTGCTCGCTTCATCTTCTTGGCGCGGTGCGCGCTGCTTTTCGTTTCTAGACGTCTCGTCGAAGAGCCTGTCGTTCTCTAGCGCCACCGCGGCTTGCGCCGCGAACGAGGTCAGCAGAGACACCTCTCTAGGCGGGAACCGCCGCACCGAGCGGTGTACCGCCAGCAGCGCACCGATCACCCGTTGCCCTCCAGTACCAGCGGCACGCCGAGGATCGCCCGGATCCTCTCCCCCGCGACCGCCTCGTCGATGTAGCCGCGGTGCACTCAGGCCTCCCGCGTGACCGTCATCTCCCGATCGCCGAACCGCACGCGGTCTCCGTCGATGAGGGTGGCCGGCTTGCCCGCGTGCAGGTCACGGGACACGCCCTGACGCATCAGCACGGAGCCGTTGGTGGATCCGCGGTCCATGACCACGAGCACGCCGTCGGGCGCGAGGTGGAACTGGGCGTGGGTCTTGGACAGCGACATGTCCGCGGACGGGAGCGGGACGACGTGCCGGACCGGCTCGCCGGTCCGCGGCTCCGGGCGACGGCCGACCAGGCCGAGTCCCTCGACCACGAAGGAGTCGCCGGTGTCGAAGGCCACCCGCCAGCGCAGGCCGCTGGTGGCCGGCGAGGCTCGCCGGACGGTGCGGCCGGTGTCGGCCGGCGCGTGGACGGCGACGGGCGGCGGCGCGGACGTGGGCGGGGCGGCGCAGACCGTGGGGGCCGGCGCGGTGCGGACCGGCGGGGTCTCGAGCCTTGGGCGCGGGCTGGCGACCGGTTCGGGCGGCGGCGCCGAGGGCACCAGTCGCATCGCGGTGAGGTTCACGATGTGCGGCGGTCCGCTGTCCTCCGCGACCTCGTCCGCGGGCACCGGGCGGATGTCGAGGACCACCGAGCGCGCGACGTGGTCGTGCCAGCCGCGGCGCTGGCGGCCGGGGTCCGTCATCGCGGTCCACGCGAGCGTCGCGAGGCCGATGCCGAACGTGGGCAGTCCGGCCAGCCCGAGGATCACGGCGCGCACCGCGGCCCGGCCCACCCCGATCGGGGTCCCGGTGCCGTGGTGGACCGCGCGCAGCCCCAGCAGCGCCTTGCCGGGCGAGAGCCCGGTGAGTCCGAGCACGACCGCGAAGCCCAGGCCCACCACCACGACGGCGCCCGCGAGGACGGCGAGACCCGGCACCACCCGGTCGTCGTCGAGGAACGCCGACCAGGCGAACCAGCCGACGAGGAGGTAGAGCGTCCAGGCGATCAGCCGGTCGAGGGTGAACGCGTAGAACCGGCGGTCCAGGCTCGCCGGCGGGAAGGTCGTGGCGACCGCGGGCGCGGCGGGCTCGGTCATCGGGGGGCTGCCTCGGTCAGGGTCAAGGGTTGGTGACCTGGATGGTCACGCCGTCGCCCAGGTCGATGATCGCGCCGGGGATCAGCTGGACGGCGATCCCGGGCTGGAGGTCCTCGGGCGGCAGCCCGGGCTGCACCAGGACCGTCCCGTTGGTGGAGCCCATGTCCGTCACGACGGCGGAGCCGTGGTCGGCGCCGGAACCCGGGCGCACCTCGAGGTGGGTCGAGGAGATCTCCTGGTGGGGGCTCGGCACGGTGATCATCCGCGGCTGCTCGTGGGAGCCGAAGCGGCGGGCCTCCGGTGCGCGCCCCACGAGGACGGCGCGGTCGACCTCGACGGTCTCCCCGCTCGACAGGACCAGCCGGGCCACCGGGCGCGAGGTCACGCTCGGGGCGGGCTGCTGTCCGGGGATCCCCGGGTGCTGCCGGGCGAAGTCGTCGGGCTCGATCCCGGCGGCGCCGGTCATCCCGTCGTGGTCGCCGGGGTCCGGCGCCTCCACGGGTGCCCACGCTGCCGGTGCGGGGAAGCGCTCGGTGAGCTGCTCGTCGGACAAGACCGGTTCGGGCTCCGGCTCGGCTCGGGCTCGGGCTCGGGCTCCGGCTCCGGCTCGCCGGCCTCGAAGCCGGTGAGGTCCTCGCTCTCCACCCCGGCTTCCTGCGGTTCCTCCGCCGGCACCTCCTCGGGGACCAGCACCGCTGCGGCCGGCGGGCGGGTCGCCGGCTCCTCGACGCGGGAGACCCGCACCAGCCCGACGCTCACCCCGAGCTCCATGGTCTCGTCGCTCTCCTCGAGCTCGATCACGCTGCGGGTGACGCCGGTGAGGGTGCGCTCCACCCAGGTGGTCGCCGTCGACCCGTCGAGCGCGACCTCCTCGCCGTCGGCGGTGAAGACGGCCCGCGCGGCGCCCCGGAGCACCACCTGCGTGGTGCCGTCCTCGGCACTGACCAGGACGAAGCCGGGCAGCTCGCGCAGCCCACCCGAGACCAGGGCGTCGAGCACCTCGTCGAAGCCGGCACCGTCGTCGACGAGCTCCCACAGCGCGGCGACCCGCGGCTTCTCCGACGGCGGGAGCAGGACGGTGGCGTGGTCACCGAAGACGGCGTACCAGCCCCCGGGCCGGAAGGTCCGGCGCGCGGCGGTCGTCTCGAGCTCGGTCACGGCAGGGCCCCCAGTTTCTGTTCCAGGCTCACAGTCAGCGGCGCGGCGTCGGACGCGTCATCCGTCCGCAATCCCACCACATCGATCACCACCGCCGTCGCGTTGTCGCGACCGCCGGCCTCGAGCGCCGCGGCGACCAGCCGGTCCGCGGCGTCCCGCGGGTCGCCTGCGTTGTCGAGGATCGCCTCGATGGTCGCGTCGTCGATCATCCCGTTGATCCCGTCGGAGCACAGGAGCAACCGCTCCGCCGCGGGCAGCGGCAGCAGGAAGAAGTCGGCCTCCGCGTCGTCGGGACCCCCCAGGGCCCGGGTGACGACGTGCCGCTCGGGGTGGGTGGACATCTCGTCGCGGGTGATGGTGCCGGCGTCCGCCAGCTCCTGGACCACCGAGTGGTCGACCGAGACCTGGTCGAGGACGCCGTCGGTGAGCCGGTACACCCGGGAGTCGCCGAGGTTGGCCAGCAGCCACTTCGGGGTGCCGTCGTCCTCGACCAGCAGCGCGATGACGGCGGTGGTTCCGGCGTACCACCGCTCCGCACCGCCGAGCCGCTGCTCGACGGCGTACTGGTTGATCCGCGACTGGGCCCGCTCGAGGATCTCCGCCACCTCGGCCGCGCCCTGACGGGCATCGCGGGCGACGTCGTCGAGCCGGGCGAACTCCTCGACCACGATCTGGCTGGCCACGTCGCCGCCGGCGTGGCCGCCCATGCCGTCGGCCACCACGAACACCGGTGGGGCCGCGAGGTAGGAGTCCTCGTTGACCGCGCGCACGTGCCCCACGTCCGTCTTCGCACCGAAGTGCAGCTCGACCTTGCTCATGGGAGCGACGCCACCTCCTGGGTGGGCGTGAGAATACGCGGCCGCGCGGCCCCGGCGGGAGGGCGCGGGAGTAGCCTCGGCGCGATGGGAGCCAGGGCGGGAGGCAGGACGTCGCGTCGTGCCGGCAGCGACGGGCACCGGACCCTGGCCGACCAGTTCCGCAGCTGGCCCGACGAGCGCCTGGCCCGACTGCTCCGGGAACGTCCCGATCTCGCCACTCCGGCCCCTCACGACTCCGCTCACCTGGCGTCGCGGACCGCCACCAGGTCGTCACTTTCCCGCGCGCTCGACCGGCTGAACCGGCTGGAGCTCTCCGTCCTTGATGCCCTCGTGGTGGCGGGTCAAACCACCCCGGAGCAGCTGATCGCGCTCGTGGCCGCCGAACCCGCGTCCACCCGGGCCGCCAGCCAGCGGCTGGTCGACCTCGCGGTGGCCTGGGAGGCGCCGGGCGGGCTGCGACCGCTGACCGGGGTCGCCGAGTGCCTCACCGGTGGTGCGGCGGCCGGGGTGAGCGGCCTGCGACCGGTGACCGACGGCTCGTCGGCGGCCGACGTCGAGGCCCGGCTGGCCGCGCTCTCCCCCGCCGCGCGCGCCCTGCTCGACCACGTCGACGCCCAGGGCGGCACCGGAGCGACCGGGGCCGCCGCCGCCGTCCGCCCCGGCGAGGCGACGACGCCCGCCGAGGAGCTGCTCGCCGCCCGGCTGCTCGTGCCGCGTGGCGACGGGCTCGTGCAGGTGCCCGGCGAGGTGGGTCTCGCCCTGCGTGGCGGTCGCACCACGCGGGAGCCGGTGGACGACGCGCCCGCGCCGGCGACCACCGAGCGGGCGTCGGCCCTGGTCGACCGGACCGCGTCCGGCGCCGCCTTCGAGGCGGTACGACGCGTCGAGCTGCTGCTGGACCAGTGGGGCACCGCTCCGCCGGCCGCCCTGCGCAGCGGCGGGCTGGGGGTGCGTGACCTCAAGGCGGCCGCGGCCCTGCTCCACGTGGACGAGACGACGACCGCGCTGCTCGTCGAGGTGGCCGCCGCCGCGGGCCTGCTCGCCCAGGGGCTGGCGCCCGACGGGGAGGGCGTCTGGCTGCCGACCGACGCCTTCGACGCGTGGTCGACGGGCGCGATGGCGGACCGCTGGGCCGAGCTGGCGGTCGCCTGGCTGGCCTCGCCGCGGCTGCCCGGCCTGGTCGGCACCCGGGACCAGGCCGGCAAGGGCGTCAACGCCCTGGCGCCCGAGCTCTCCAGCACCTTCCAGGTCGAGAGCCGGCGGATGACCCTGGATGCGTGGGCGGGGCTGCCCGACGGCGCGGTGCTCGCCAGCGGCACCGGGCTGCCCTCGCTGGTGGCCCTGGTCGCCTGGCAGCGCCCCCGCCGACCGCGGTCGCGGGACCGGCAGGTCGCGTGGGCGGTGGGCGAGGCGGAGCTGCTCGGCGTGGCCGGGCTCGGCGGCCTCTCCACCCACGGGCGGGCGCTGGTCGCCGGCGACCAGGCGGCCGCGATCGCGGCGCTCGCGCCCCTGCTCCCCGAGCCGGTCGACCACATCCTGCTCCAGGCGGACCTGACCGCGGTGGCCCCCGGGCCGCTCGAGTCCTCCCTCGGCCGCACCCTGCACCTGCTCGCCGACGTGGAGTCGCGCGGGGGCGCCACCGTCTACCGGTTCACCCCGTCGTCGGTGCGGCGCGCCTTCGACGCCGGCTGGTCGGCGGCCGAGGTGCACGACTTCATCGGCTCGATCTCACGCACCGCGGTGCCGCAGCCGCTGTCCTACCTCGTCGACGACACGGCGCGCACGTTCGGCACGCTGCGCGTCGGCCACGCCGAGGCCTTCCTGCGCGCCGACGACGAGGCCGCCCTGACCGAGCTGCTCCACCACCCCAAGGCGGCCGGTCTGGGCCTGCGCCGGCTCGCTCCGACCGTCCTGGTCAGCAGCACCCCGCTGGACGTGCTGCTGCCCCGGCTGCGGGAGCTCGGCGCCGGTCCCGTGGTCGAGGCCGCCGACGGCACCGTCCGGGTCGCCCGGCCGGACCAGCTGCGGGCCCGCTCCCCGCGCGGCCGGCGCGCGTCGGGCCAGCAGGTGGCCCGGGAGACCTCCCAGGTGGCCGCGGCCGTGTCGGCGCTGCGCGCGGGCGACCGGGCCGCGGAGGTGCGACCGACCCAGGCGGCCGAGCCCACGTCGCCCAGCAGCGCCCTCGCCCTGCTGCGTGCCGCGGTGGAGTCGGGCGGCTCCGTGCTGATCGGGTACGTCGACAACCACGGCTCGTCGTCGGAGCGGATGGTCGTGCCACTCCGGGTGGAGGGTGGCCAGCTCACCGCCCACGACCACCGCAGCGACGACACCCGCAGCTTCGCGATCCACCGGATCACGACGGTCCGGCCGGTCGACGCGGGTCGCTGAGCGACGGTCGTACAGTGTCCGGATGGACTTCGTCCGGTACGCCGACTCCTCGGCGCACCTGGTCAACGCGGTGCTTCCCGACGCCGCCGCCGTCCGCGCGCTGCTCAAGGCGCGGGCCTGGCTGCACGACCAGTGCACCGACCGCGACGCGCTGGTGCTGCGCAAGTTCCAGCGCGAGCTGTTCCCGGTCTTCGAGGCGTCCGGCTCCGGAGAGGTGGCCGCGGTGACCGCCCGCCTCAACGCGCTGCTGCTCCAGCACCCGATCACCCCGCAGATCTCCGACCACGACCCGGGAGACCTGCACATCCACGTGGCCCCGCAGGCCGCCTCGGTCGCCGAGCTGCTGATCTCGGAGTCGCTGCTCGGCCTGGCCACGCTGGTCTGCGACCTGGGCGCGACCCGCCTGGGGGTCTGCGCGGCCACCCCGTGCACCAACGTGTACGTCGACACCTCGCCCAACCAGTCCCGGCGCTACTGCAGCGACCGGTGCTCCTCGCGGGCCAACGTCGCCGCGTACCGCGCGCGGCAGCGGGCGGCCATCGGCTGAGCCCGCTTCGCCCGCTCCGTAGTCTTGGTCGGTGATCCCGCGATGACCGACGGCCCTCTGATCGTCCAGAGCGACAAGACGCTCCTGCTCGAGATCGACCACGAGCAGGCGGCCGACTGCCGCAAGGCGATCGCCCCCTTCGCCGAGCTCGAGCGCTCGCCGGAGCACATCCACACCTACCGGCTGACGCCGCTGGGGCTGTGGAACGCGCGCGCCGCCGGCCACGACGCCGAGCAGGTCGTGGACACGCTGCTCACCTACTCCCGCTACGCCGTGCCGCACGCGCTGCTCGTCGACATCGCCGAGACGATGGCGCGCTACGGGCGGCTGCGCCTGGAGAAGCACCCGACCCACGGGCTGGTGCTCTCCTCGACCGACCGACCGGTGCTCGAGGAGGTGCTGCGCGCCAAGCGGATCCAGGGGATGCTCGGCGCCCGCATCGACGACGACAGCGTCGTGGTGCACGCCTCCGAGCGCGGCAACCTCAAGCAGGCGCTCCTCAAGATCGGCTGGCCGGCCGAGGACTTCGCCGGCTACGTCGACGGCGAGGCCCACCCGATCGCGCTCGACGAGACCGAGTGGCAGCTGCGCGACTACCAGCGCGACGCCGCCGACTCCTTCTGGCACGGCGGCTCCGGCGTCGTGGTGCTGCCCTGCGGCGCCGGCAAGACGCTGGTCGGCGCGGCGGCGATGGCGCACGCCCAGGCGACCACGCTGATCCTCGTCACCAACACCGTCAGCGCGCGGCAGTGGAAGGACGAGCTGATCAGGCGGACGTCCCTGACCGCCGAGGAGATCGGCGAGTACTCCGGTTCCGTCAAGGAGGTCCGGCCGGTCACCATCGCGACGTACCAGGTGATGACCACCCGCCGGAAGGGCGTCTACACCCACCTCGAGCTGCTCGACGCCCGCGACTGGGGCCTCATCGTGTACGACGAGGTGCACCTGCTGCCGGCGCCGATCTTCCGGATGACCGCCAACCTGCAGGCCCGCCGGCGGATCGGGTTGACCGCCACCCTGGTCCGCGAGGACGGCCGCGAGGGCGACGTGTTCTCGCTGATCGGCCCGAAGCGGTACGACGCGCCGTGGAAGGACATCGAGGCCCAGGGCTGGATCGCGCCCGCCGACTGCGTCGAGGTGCGGGTCACCATGACCGAGTCCGAGCGACTCGCCTACGCCACCGCCGAGCCCGAGGAGCGCTACCGGATGGCGGCGTGCACGCCGGCCAAGACCCGGGTGGCCGAGCAGCTCGTGGCGCTGCACGCCGGGGAGCCGACGCTGGTCATCGGTCAGTACCTCGACCAGCTCGACGAGATCGGGGTCGACCTGGACGCGCCGGTCATCAAGGGCGACACCCCCGTCAAGGAGCGGCAGCGGCTCTTCGAGGCGTTCCGCTCCGGCGAGATCAACCTGCTTGGTCGTCTCCAAGGTCGCGAACTTCTCCATCGACCTGCCCGAGGCGGCCGTCGCCATCCAGGTGTCCGGCTCCTTCGGCTCCCGGCAGGAGGAGGCCCAGCGCCTGGGCCGGCTGCTGCGTCCCAAGGCCGACGGGCGGACCGCGCGCTTCTACGCCATCGTGTCGCGCGACACGGTGGACGCGGACTTCGCCCAGAACCGGCAGCGGTTCCTCGCGGAGCAGGGGTACGCGTACCGCATCACCGATGCGGACGACGTGGCGTCGGGCTGACCGTCGATCGGCTCGATTGGCCAGGGCCCCCGGGCCGGTGGAACTGTCGGGCGCATGGCTGAGACCTGGACGCAGTTCCTGACCACGCTGGGCGTCGCCCTGGCGAGCGCGCTCGTGTTCGTCCTGGTGGTGCACCTGGTGGTGCGGCTCCTGGCCCGGCGCTCGGTCTGGGCGGGCGCGCTGCTGCGCCGGGCGCGGGTCCCGTTCCGCCTGTTCGTGCTGGCGGCGACCCTGAGCGCGGTGGTCGCCAACGCCCGGCCCGAGGACGTGAGCGAGGCCTGGTGGGACCGCGTGGGCCTGGTGTGCCGGCTGTTCACGATCGGCTCCGGCGCCTGGCTGCTCGCAGCGGCGCTGATCTTCCTGGAGGACCTCGGCCTGCAGCGCTACCGCACGGACGTCGCCGACAACCGGGTGGCCCGTCGGGTGAAGACGCAGGGCCTGATCATCCGGCGGCTCACCGTCGCCGTGGTCGTGCTCGTCGCCCTCGGAGCCGCCCTCTACAGCTTCCCCGGCGTCCAGGCGATCGGCGCGAGCGTGCTGGCCTCCGCCGGGCTGCTCAGCATCGTCGCGGCGGTGGCGGCGCAGTCCACGCTGGCCAACCTGATCGCCGGGATCCAGGTCGCCTTCAGCGACGCGATCCGGCTCGACGACGTGGTCATCGTCGAGGACGAGTGGGGCTGGATCGAGGAGATCACCCTGAGCTACGTGGTGGTCCGGCTCTGGGACGACCGGCGGATGGTGCTGCCGTCGACGTACTTCACCAAGACCCCGTTCCAGAACTGGACGCGGCGCAACTCCGAGCTGCTCGGCGCCGTCGAGCTCGACGTCGACTGGCGCGTCGACGTCGCCGCCATGCGTCAGGAGCTGGACCGGATCCTCGAGCGCACCGAGCTCTGGGACGGCCGCGCCAAGGTCCTCCAGGTGACCGACGCCGTCGGCGGGCTGGTCCGGGTGCGGGTGCTGGTGACCGCCACCGACGCCGCGACCCTGTTCGACCTGCGCTGCCACGTCCGCGAGGAGCTGGTCAGCTGGCTGCAGGTGCGCGACCAGGACGGCCTGCCGCGCCAGCGGGTCGAGGTGGTGGAGCACGAGGAGCGCCGCACCCGACGGGTCCCCGAGGGCGACCGGCCCGGCCTCTTCTCCGGCGACGCCGCGGGCGACGCGCGGGCCGCGCGCTTCCGCAGCGGCGAGCAGGAGAACGCCGCCCAGGACCAGGCGACCCGCGGCTGAGGAGTCCCCCCGTACTGTCGGGCGCGTGGTCAACGCACTCCGCCGAGCGGCTCGGTGCCGTGCTCTTCGAGCGCGTCGCCGGGCCGGACGGCGCCCGGCACCGCGTGCCGGATCCACGACACCCCCGGGCCGCGGTGGTTCGCCCCCGACAGCCCCATCGGGCGGGTGCACGGGGACGCGTCGATGTTCGTGGGCGGGCTGCGGGCGGTGCTGCTCCAGACCCTGCACCCGGCGGCGATGACCGCGGTGGCCGAGCACTCGGGCTACCGCGGCGACATGTGGGGCCGGCTCGCGCGCACCAGCCGGTTCCTCGCGGTCACGACCTTCGGCACCGCCGACGACGCCCAGCAGGCCGTCGACGTGGTGCGCGCCATCCATGCCCGGGTGACCGGCACGACCGACGACGGGACGCCGTACGCCGCGTCCGACCCGCACCTGCTGCTGTGGGTGCACGTCGCCGAGATCGAGAGCTTCCTGCTCGCGCACCAGACCTACGGCGCGAGGCCGCTCGACCAGGCCGGGCGGGACGAGTACGTCGCGCAGACCGCCGAGGTCGCCCGGCGGCTCGGGGTGACCGACCCGCCCACCACCGAGGCCGAGCTGGCCGAGGTCGTCGCGTCGTTCCGGCCGGAGCTGAGGGTCACGCCGCAGGCGCGCGAGGCGGTGTCGTACCTCGTCTGGCATCCCGACCTCCCGTACGCCGCCCGCCCGGCGTACGGCGTCCTGGTCGCGGCGGCGGTCGGGCTGATGCCCGCGTGGACGCGCAGGCCGCTCCGCCTGCCGTGGCTGCCGGTCTCCGGGCCCGTCGTGACCCGGACCCTCGGCACCCTGGCCACCGCGACGATCCGCTGGGCGCTGACACCGCCGCCGGCTGCTGCCGCGCACACCGTGGAGGCCGGCGCTCGCTGATGGCCCCTGGTCGCGTCAGAACACCGTGGCCCAGTCGTCCTTCATGCTCACGACCGTCCAGCCGCTGGCTGGCGCGCGCTCGAGCGCGCGCTCGGACCCGGAGACGTAGGCGAACTCCCGCTCGGCGTCGTCGTGCAGCACGAGGAGCCGGAGCGTCGGCTTGTCGGGGTGCTGCGTGAAGTCGAGCATCTCGATGTCACCGTTGGAGTTGCCGGCCGCGAGCACCGGGCGGCGGCCCGCACGGTTCCAGATGTGCACCGGCTTCTCCGGGCCGTCGTCGAGGTAGTCCGCGGCCGGCTGCCGGATGATCGTGCCGCCCCGGTCGTCGGGCGCGTAGGCGAGCGTGACGGCGCTGCCGATCACGCCCTCACGAGGGATCCCGTAGACCTCGTCGCTGACGGGTCGCATGAAGTCTCGGCCGCCGCCGGAGGCGATGAACGTCGCGAAGCCGTGCGCCCTGAGGTGGCCGAGGAGCTCGACCATGGGGGCGTAGGCGCACTCCAGGTAGCCGCGGCCCAGCGTGGGGTGTCGGGTGCCGCGCAGGAACGCGGCGGACTCCCGCTCGAACTCGTCGACGCTGATGCCGGCGAACGCCGCCAGGAGACCGCCGGCGACGACGGGCAGATTCGTGTCGTCGCCGGCGTAGTGGTCGTCCATGACCTGGGCCAGCCACGCGTGGTCGCGCTCGTAGGCCGCCTTCCACGGTTGCCGCTCGCGCAGGGACGCGTCCACCTCGGCCATCGCGACCAGGCGGCGCAGGAAGAAGTCGAGCTGGATCGGCATCGGCTTCTCGCACCACAAGGTGCCGTCGTTGTCGAACACGGCGACCCGCTCGGCCACGGGCACGAAGTCGGGCGCACCCTCCGTGCAGGTCTGCTCGACGTAGCGCAGGACGGCGTCCTTGGTGGCGCCGTCGCGCCAGGTGGGGAGCGGGTCGGTCACGGGTTCCTCCTCACGAGGACGCCGTCCTCGAGCCTCAGCACCGGCCCATCATGCCGTGCTTCGCCCCAGGGTCCGCCCGCAGCGTCGCCCGCCGGCGCCTCCCGTCGCATAGGTTGCGAACCATGAAGTTGTCCCCCTGCGTCACCGACGACGACTACGAGGCGTTTCGGGCGGTCCGGATCGCCGTGGAGCCTGGCGACAGGTGCCCCACGGTCGCCGAGCTTCGCGCGTCGGGATCGCGAGACCTGTTGCTGCTCATCGCCTCGAAGGACGGCGTCGTCGTCGGCTCCGGCGTGGGCGGCCGGGCCGAGACCGCCGGTCGCGGGTTCGCCATCCCTCGCGTCCTGCCCGAGCATCGCCGTCAGGGCGTCGGGTCCGCGCTGCTGCGGGCGCTCGCCGAGCACTGCGTGGGCCTCGGCCTGCCGGTGCTCGTGGCCGGCGCCGACGACGAGGGGTCACTGGCGTTCGCCGAGCACTTCGGGTTCGTCGAGGTGGACCGCGAGATCGAGCAGCTCCGCGCCGTCGGCCGGGAAGAGCCGCCGTCGCCCGTGCCCCCCGGCGTCGACGTCGTCACCCTGAGCGAGCAGCCCGAGCTGTGGGCGGCCTGCTTCGAGAAGTTCGGCAAGGAGGCGCTCGCCGACTTCGCCCTGTACACCCCGCTGGACATCAGCGCCGAGGAGTGGAACAACTCGTGGCGCGGCGACGTCGTGTTCCTCGCCCTGCACGACGGCGAGGTGATCGGCTGCGCCGGACTCTCGCTGGACACCGACAAGCCCGGACGCGCCGAGAACGCGCTGACCGCCGTGCGCCGGGACTGGCGCGGCCAGGGCATCGCGTCCCACCTGAAGCGCCGCACGCTGCAGTGGGCTGCGGCGAACGACCTCGTAGAGATCTACACCTGGACGCAGGTGGGCAACACACCGATGCGGCGGCTCAACGAGCAACTCGGGTACGTCGTGGGGCGGACCGGCATCAGCCTGTCCCGGCCGCTCCCCCTGGATTCCTGAGGCCGGGACCTTCCCATTCGTAGGTGCCGTCGGGTAGTCGGCGGTATCGCCAGCGGCCGCTGGTCTTGGCGCGGTGGTGGCGTCGGCACAGGGGTGCGAGGTTGCAGGTGCGTTGGCCGAGTGGGCCGGCGTCGTCGAGCGGGCTGCTGTGGTCGAGGTCGCAGCCGGCATCGCGTCGGCATGCGGGACCACGCAGCGATTGTCCCCGCGACCCGACGACAGCGTGGCGCGTCCATCGCCGCCGGTGGGTCGGGGCGTCAAAGGCTGTCCGCTCATGCCGATGAGCGGTCGAGTTTCACCTATCTCATGCCCGGCTTGAGGGCGAGCAGGCTGGCGTAGGCGATGTGTCCGAAGAACACTCCCTTGTTCTCCCGGCGTCGCGCTTCGGCACTCAAGGCGCTGGCGAGGTCTTCGCCGATGAGTCCGGCGGCCGCCAAGACTGAGGCCCCACGCTCGACCACGTTGAGCATGTACGCAGGCTCGGTGATCTGTGCGTATCCGTGGCTGTGGAAGTCGAGTTCATCGAACCCCGCCTCGCGCAGCATCGAAGGTAGTCGACGCACTACCCAGGGGTCGTTGACGAAGCCAGATGCGAACGCTCCCGCACAGGCCTGGAGCGGGTCATGATCAGCCGTGGCCACGGACACCGTGGAGTAGTCCCCGTCGAAGACGGCGGCGGTGCCACCGGCACGCAGCACCCGGAATGCTTCGGCCACCAGCCGTTCGGGAGTCGGGACGTGGCTGATCACAGTGTGCGCGACGACCACGTCGAACGACTCATCAGCGAACGGCAAGTCGCGGCCATCGGCCTCCATGAACGACAGGCGGGGGGTGGACGCAGCCAACTGCCTGGCACGATCGAGCAGGCCGGGTGACGGGTCCACCCCGACCACTTCGGCGACCCCAACGACCTGGACGAGTCGCCGGCTGATCGCACCTGTCCCGCACCCGACCTCGAGGACCCGGGCGGTGTTCGGGAACCGGACACGCGAGAGGTAGTCGGTGAGCATTCGTTGCTGCTGCGGTTCGGTGGCACGCAACTCCATCGCATCGCCCACGACTTCAACGACGCTCGTAGGGGCTTCAGTAATGGTGGCGTACACGTCCGGCATGGCTGCTGCTCTCTTGGTTCTAGCAAGCGCGCGCCACCGAAGCTCATGACGAGCTCGAACGCACGCTCATGCCGCGATCCGGGCTCGTGCGGTCTGGCGCTACCCGACGCCGAGGTCTTATGGAGTGGTGCGTGCGGTGAGGCGGCCTCGACACGGTTGCTGCGCGACCTCCTCGACCACGAGCGTCCACGACGCCGGCAGGTGCGGTCCGTGGGTGGGGGTCTCGACACGGTTGCTGCGCAACCTGCTCGACCAACCGAGCCGCGGCAACCTGCTCGACCACCGACGCGACTGCTCGATCGTCAGACTTGTTAGAGTGCTCGCCTCCCACTCACGGCCGCCCTGCGGAGGAACAGTCATGCCCACGCCTGCCTCGGAGCTCGAGCGCGAGCAGGAGCACCTGCTGCGGTCGCGGGAGCAGCTGGGGCGGATGCGGGAGCGGACCGCGTCGATGGACGCGTCGGGCGCGGCGGACTGGGTGAGCCGGGAGTACCTCCAGTCCACCTTCGAGCTGCGGATGCGCCAGCTCGCCGACGACCCGACCGTGCCGCTGTTCTTCGGGAGGCTCGACTACGCCGACGGCGAGAGCTTCCACATCGGGCGTCGCCACGTGTCCGAGCCGGGCGGCGAGCCGATGGTGGTCGACTGGCGGGCCGCGGTGAGCCTGCCGTTCTACCGCGCCACGACGACCGAGCCGATGTCCGTGGACAAGCGGCGGCGCTACGGCTTCCAGCACGGGAGGCTCACGGCCTACGAGGACGAGGACCTCACCAGCGCGGCCGGCGTGGAGGAGTACTCCGCCATCCTCGAGGCCGAGATCGAGCGCCCTCGGGTGGGCCCGATGCGCGACATCGTCGCCACCATCCAGCCCGAGCAGGACGTCATCGTGCGGGCCGACGTGAGCCGCAGCATCGCGGTGCAGGGCGCACCGGGGACCGGGAAGACGGCCGTCGGGCTGCACCGCGCGGCGTACCTCCTCTACGCGCACCGCGATCAGCTCCGCCGCCAGGGCGTGCTGGTGGTCGGCCCCAACGACAGCTTCCTGCGCTACATCCAGGACGTGCTGCCCGCGCTGGGCGAGATCGAGGCCGCGCAGTCCACCATCGAGGCGCTCGTCGCGAGGACGCTCCGCGAGCTCAACCCGAAGTGGACCATCCGCGGCACCGACCGCGCCGACGTCGCGACGCTCAAGGGCGACGGTCGGCTGGCCGCCGTGCTCGAGCGCGCCGTGTGGGCCCACGTCGGCACGCCCACCGAGGGTCTGGTGCTGCCGCGGGGGGCGCGCCGGTTCCGGGTCGCGACCTACGAGGCCGAGGAGGTCGTCGCGGGGCTGCGGGCCCGCGGGGTGCGGTACGGCGCGGCCCGCGCGATGCTGCCCCAGGCCCTCGCCCACCGCATCCTCGTGCGGATGGAGCTGGACGGCGACTCCCCCGACGACCGGGTGCAGGCGGCCGTGGCCCGCAGCAGGCCGGTCAAGGAGTACGCCGCCACCCTGTGGCCGGCCGTCGACCCCGCCAAGCTCGTGCACCGCCTGCTGTCCGACGCCGACGCGCTCGCCGCCGCGGCCGACGGCATCCTCACCGACGACGAGCAGCGACTGCTGCTGTGGGACAAGCCCAAGGCCTCCCCCGGCACGACGCCCTGGTCCCTCGCCGACGCGGTGCTGCTCGACGAGGCCGCCGACCTGGTGGAGCGGACGCCGTCCCTCGGCCACATCGTGGTCGACGAGGCGCAGGACCTGTCGCCGATGATGCTGCGCGCGATCGGGCGCCGCAGCGCCACCGGGTCGCTCACCGTGCTCGGCGACCTGGCGCAGGCGACGACCCCGTGGGCGACCCGGTCCTGGGCCGACGCGCTCGGGCACCTCGGCAAGCCCGAGGCGCACGTCGAGGAGCTCACCCGCGGGTTCCGGGTGCCCGGCGAGGTCATCGAGTACGCCGCCCGGCTGCTCCCGCACATCGCGCCGGACCTGGCCCCGCCGACCTCCGTGCGGCGCAGCCGCGGCGAGCTCCGGATCCTCGACACCGGCACGCTCCTGGCCACCGTCACCGAGGCACTGGCCCGGGAGGGCTCGGTCGGGCTGATCGTCCCGGACCGGCTGCTCGACGCGACGGTCGCGCAGGTGGCCTCCCTTCCGCACGCCGTGCTCGGCCGGGACGTGCCGGACGAGCCGCTGGAGACCGAGTTCGACACCCGCCTCGACGTCGTCCCCGCGTCCCTGGCGAAGGGCCTGGAGTTCGACCACGTCGTGCTGCTCGAGCCCGAGGACATCGTGGCCGGCGAGCCCGACCGGGTGACCGGGCTGCGGCGGCTCTACGTGTGCCTCACCCGCGCGGTCACGTCGCTGGTCGTGCTGCACACCGCGGCGCTGCCCGACGAGCTGGCGGCATGACCCTCGCCGGCCGGTGGCCTCTGGACGGCGCCGAGGACGTCCGCGACGCGCTGCTGGCGGCGTACGCCGACCCCAGCCGGGGCTACCACGACACCCTGCACCTGACCGAGGTGCTCGACCGGCTCGACGAGCTGGAGGAGGCCGGGGAGGTGTTCGACCGGCGCTCGGTGCGCCTCGCGGCGTGGTTCCACGACGGCGTGTACGACGGGCAGCCCGGCGCCGAGGAGCGCTCCGCCCGCTGGGCCGAGGACGCCCTGTCCGCGGCCGGGCTGCCGGCCGCGGAGGTGGCCGAGGTCGGTCGCCTGGTCCGGATGACCGAGCAGCACCGACCGGCCGACGACGACCCCGACGGCCGGGCGCTCAGCGACGCCGACCTCGCGATCCTGGCGGCCGGCCCGGAGCGGTACGCCGCCTACGTCGCGACCGTGCGGCGCGAGTACGCCCACGTCGCCGACGACGACTTCCGCGCCGGCCGGGCCGCGGTCCTGGGCGACCTGCTGGCCAAGCCGCACCTGTTCCACACCGCCCACGGCCGGGCCGCGTGGGAGGCCACGGCGCGCGCCAACGTGGCCCGCGAGCTGCGCGGCTAGGACTCCGACTTGCGACGCCGCAGCCCCGCGGCCACGAGCCGCGACACCAGCTCGCGCGAGGACACCGGCCGGGCGCCCGCCTCGACCAGCCGGTCGTAGAACTCCCCCGGCACGTCGTAGTGGTCCCGCTCGAAGCCCCGGGCGGGGATGCCGTGCGCCTGGGCGAACGCGTGCAGCTCGTCGTACGACGCGTCGCTCACCAGGTGCGACCACAGGCGGCCGTGCGCGGGCACCATCGGCGGATCGATCAGGATCACGGCGCGACCGAGTCCAGCAGCCGCCGCCAGGACCGGACGAACTCGGCGTCCACGTAGGACTTGGCGGACTGCCCGGGCCGCACCTGGGTCCCGACGTGGAACTGGGTGACGCCGGCCCGCACGAACCACGGCACGTGCTCGGCCACCAGGCCGCCGGCGGGCATCAGCAGGCGGGCCACGTCCGGGTCCGCGGAGGCGAGCGCCAACAGGTCGTCGTACCCCTGCGACAGGCCCTGCGGCGAGCCGCCGGACCGGACCGCGGTCAGCCCCGGCAGCATCACGAGTCGGCGCCAGGACCGGGCCAGGTCGAGCGTCGCGTCGACGGCTCGGTGGAAGGTCCACGGCACGCCGGGCAGCGCCCGGGCCAGTGCCTCGCAGGTCTCGACGTCCACCTCGAGGTCGTTGTCGAGGAAGCCGAACACGACCCCTTCGGCGCCGAGCCCGAGGTACTCCTCGGCCAGCCCGACCAGGCGGGTGAACTCGCCACCGGTGGTCGTGTAGGAGTCGTTGAGGCGCAGCATGATCCGCACCGGCAGGTCGGTGGCCCGCAGCACGGCCGAGGCCGCGGCGAGGTCGGGCGAGAGGCTCGCGGTCTCCCCCGGCGCGACGAGCGCCAGCCGGTCCGCGCCGCCCTCCTGGGCGCCGGGCACGTCCTGGGCGTGCAGCACCGCCACCTCGAGCAGTCCTCCCGACATGGGAGTGAGACTAGGGCCTCGGTGGCAGGATGGATCGGTGGTCGACTCGGTGTTCCTCGCAGCGCGTGCCGCGGTCCTGGCCGACCTCCAGGCGCGCCGACGCGCGAGCGCGCACGCGGTCTCGGCGCTGGAGGACGCGCTGGAGCAGCGGCGGTGGTGGGCCGACCAGTGGCCGGGTGGCGTGGTGTACGTCGCCGGGCTGGTCGCGCAGGACGTGCAGGACGCCCTCTTCGAGGAGGTCGGCCGCTGGCCGCTCTGCCTCAGCTGCGGGGCGGACGCCCCCGAGCACCCGCTCTACATCCACCCGGACCTGGGCGGGCCGGACCCGGTGTGGGTCTGCGAGGAGAGCGGGACGGCCGTGGCCGAGCTGGGGCGGCTCAGCTCTCCTGGCCGAGCTGCACCCACAGCGTGAAGCGGTCGGCGCGATAGGCCGACCGGGACACCTCGACGGGCTTCTCGCCCGTCAGCGCGCGACGGGCCACCAGGAGCACCGGCTCCCCCTCCTTGATCTGGAGCAGCGTGGCCTCCTCGGCGGAGGCGCGGTCGGAGGTGATCGAGTCCTCCGCCCAGGTCGGGCGCAGGCCGCGCGCGGCGAGCGCGTCGAAGAGGCTGGTCGGCATCGCCGCCTGGAGGAAGCCGGGCAGCAGCACCTCGTTGAGGTAGGCGTCCTCGACGCACATCGGCAGGTTGTCGGCGTACCGCAGCCGCTTCCAGTGGATGACGGCGTCGCCCGGCGTGATGCCCAGCGCCTTGGCGACCCCCGGACCGGCCTGCTCGCGGCGCGCCAGGAGGGTCTGCGACTCCGCGAGCATGCCGCGCCGCTCCATGTCCTCGGTGAAGCTGGTCAGCCGGCCGACGCGGCGGCGCGGTCGGGCGACGAAGGTGCCGCGACCCGGCATCCGCTCCAGGAGGCCCTCGCTCACGAGGGCGTCCATCGCCTGCCGCACGGTCATCCGCGCGACCCCAAACCTCTGCACCAGCTCCCGCTCCGAAGGGGCCGGCGCCCCCGCATCAGCCCCCTCGACGAGCGACCGGACGTACTCCCGGACCGCGACGTGCTTGAGGGACCGTGGCGTGGCAGCCACATCGTCCACGGTCGCACTCTAAAGGTGGTCTAGACCCACTGTCATCGAAATCGTCCAGGACGCACTCCGGCGCGCCGTGGAGTGCTCACTCCGTGGAGATGGCGCGGAGCACGTCCAGGCGGGCCGCACGCCGCGCGGGGAAGACCGCGGCGAGCACTCCGATCACGAGGGACAGCACCAGGAACACCACGAGCTGGAGGCCCGGCACGCTGATCACCTCGAGGCCCTCGTCGCGCAGGGAGTACATCAGCGCGATGCCGAAGACCAGGCCCATGGCCAGCCCGAGGAGGGCTCCGAGCACCGAGATCACCACGGACTCCAGGGTGATCATCCGGCGCAGCTGGGCGCGGCTCAGCCCGATCGCGCGCAGCAGGCCGACCTCGCGGGTCCGCTCGATCACCGACAGCGCGAGCGTGTTGACGATGCCCAGCACCGCGATGACCAGGGCCAGCCCCAGCAGCGCGAAGATGATGAGCACGAACTGGTCGATGGGCTCGCGCTGCTCGTCGGCGAAGGCGCCCTGGTCCTTGACCGTGACGATGGGGATCTCGGCGACGACCTCGTCGAGCCCTTCCTGGAGGCCCGCCAGGCCGCCCGGCTCGGCGAACACGATCAGGGCGTTGTCCGCCTCCTCGAAGCCCGCGTCGGCGAGGGTGGGCAGCGTGGTGAGCACCGGGAAGAAGATCACCGGGTTGTCCTCGTAGATCCCGACCACCGGCCAGGTCTGGGTGCCGGTGGGGGTGGTGACCTCGATCTCGTCGCCGACCGCGAGCCCTTCGTCGTCGGCGTACGACTGCTGGATGAGGACGGTGGAGTCGGCGAAGTCGTCGGCACTGCCGGCGGTCACGTCGAGCTCCAGGCGGTCGAGGGTGGCCGGGTCCGTGGCCGCGACGCCCTGGGTCTCGCCGCCGATCTGGACGATCTGGTACCGCTCGCGGACGATCGTCTCGACGCCGTCGACCTCGGCCATCCGGTCCGCGATCGCGGGGTTGAACTCGCCGCCGAACACGTTGCTCACCACGTAGTCACCGACGAAGTTGTCCGCGACCGACTTGTCCACCGACGCCTTCGCCGAGTCCCCGACGATCGCCATGGTGCAGGCGAGCGCCAGCCCGATCATCAGGGCGGAGGCGGTCGCCGCGGTGCGCCGCGGGTTGCGCAGGGTGTTCTGGCCGGCGAGGTTCCCGACGGTCCCGAACAGGCGTGCGTACGCCGAGCGGGCGAGCACGAGGAACGGCCGGGCGATGACCGGGCTGGCCGCCGCGATCCCGAGCAGCATCAGCAGGATCCCGCCGCCGACGAACCAGCCCGGGCGCGGGACGCCGGTGAACAGGCCGAGCCCGAGCAGCACGGCGCCCACGCCGGTCATCGCGATCCCGACGAGCAGCCGACGGTGGAGCGAGGTCTCGGGGAGGGCCACGTCGTCCCGCATCGCCTGCACGGGCGCGATCCGCGAGGTGTGCCACGCGGGGAGGAACGCCGCCGCCATGGTGACGACCACCCCGACGACGTACGCCGCCAGCACGGTGCGGGTGGTGAAGATCAGCGGCTGGCCCGACAGGTCGAGCCCGAACTGTCCGAAGAGCAGTCGCAGCAGCATCGCCAGCAGCACGCCGAGTCCCAGCCCGATCGTCGAGCCCAGCACGCCCAGGACGAACGCCTCGACCAGCACCGAGCGGGTGACCTGCCGCTGGGACGCGCCGAGGGCGCGCAGCAGCGCCAGCTCACGGCTGCGCTGGGCCACCAGGATGGAGAACGTGTTGACGATCAGGAAGGCGCCGACCACCAGGGAGATGCCCGCGAAGATCAGCAGGAAGGTGGTGATGAACGAGATCGCCTCGAGCAGGTCCGACGCCGACTCGTCGGCGGCCTCGTCGCCGGTGACCGCCTCCATCCCGTCGGGGAGCGCCGCGCTCACGGACCGGGCGAGCTCCTCCTGGGAGACGCCGTCCTCGGCGGTCACCCAGAGGTTGGTGTAGGCGTCCTCGCCGTCGAGGAACAGGGACTGCGCGGTCGCGGTGTCGAAGGCCGCCAGCGTGGCGCCGTTGAGCGAGCCGCCGGACGGGAAGCCGGCGATCCCGACCAGGGTCGGCTGCAGCCGCTCGGCGCCGCGCGGGGTGAGCAGCGGCACCGAGTCCCCGACGGCGTACCCGGCCCGCTCGGCCGTGCTCTCGTCGAGCAGCACCTCGTCGGTACCCTCGGGGGCCCGCCCGTCGATGATCTCCAGGCCCTCGCCACCCGCGGCCGGGGCGTCGTTCCAGTTGCTGCCGAAGGCCGGCGGCCCGAGGCCGCCCACGACCTTGTTGTCGGTGTCGACCACGTAGACGCCGAGCGCGTTGACGTTGCCGTCCACGCGGGCCGCGCCGGGCACCTCCGCCAGGGTGTCGATCAGGCTGCCGGGGACGGTGAGCGCCGAGAAGCCTCCGCCCTCGGTCTCGCCGCCACCCTCGGGACGCACCACGACGTCGCCGACGCTCGACGCGAACAGGGCCGTGAAGCTGCGCGACAGCGTGTCGGAGAAGACCAGCGAGCCGGCCACGAACGCGACCCCGAGCACGATGGCGAACGTGCTCATGAGCAGCCGGACCTTGCGGCCGAGCAGGCTCTTGAGGGCGACCTTCAGCACGGTCAGGCCTCCGGGACGGGCAGGGCGGCGGCGGCCATGGCGGCCATCGCGCTCCAGGACGGACTCGCGGCTGGGGTCGCGCAGCTCGTCGACGACCCGTCCGTCGGCCAGGAAGACCACCCGGTCGGTGTACGCCGCCGCCACCGGGTCGTGGGTGACCATCACGACGGTCTGGTCGTGCTCGTCGACGCTCCTCCGGAGCAGCTCGAGCACCTCGGCGCCCGACTGGGAGTCGAGGTTGCCCGTGGGCTCGTCGGCGAAGACGATCCGCGGCCGGCTGACCAGCGCCCGGGCCACGGCCACCCGCTGCTGCTGGCCACCGGAGAGCTCGTTGGGCTTGTGGCTCAGGCGGTCGCGCAGGTTGACGGTGTCGATCACCTGGTCGTACCACCCGGCGTCGGGCTTGCGACCGGCGATGGCCAGCGGGAGCACGATGTTCTCCCCCGCCGTCAGCGTCGGCACCAGGTTGAAGGACTGGAACACGAAGCCGATCTCGTCCCGCCGCAACCGGGTGAGCGCCTTGTCCTTCATCTGGGAGAGGTCCTGCTCGCCGATCAGCACCGAGCCGCTGTCGGCGGTGTCGAGGGCGGCGCAGCAGTGCATGAGGGTCGACTTCCCCGACCCGCTCGGCCCCATCACCGCGGTGAACTCGCCGGCGTACAGGTCCAGCGTCACGTCGTCGAGGGCCCGCACCAGGGCGTCGCCGGAGCCGTAGGTCTTGGTGAGGTTGAGCACCCGCGCGGCGGTCGTCGTCATGCGCACACTCTCCCAACCCCGCCGCATGCCCGGCCACCGGGTTCCACCCTCACCCCCTGACCCACCCTGACCTCTCCCCGAGCCCGCCGATCCGGCGATCCGAACAGGTGTTCGACTGGTTTGGTAGGCTGGGGTCGTGGACTTCCAAGGGACGCTGTTCGAGTCGCCGCCGCTGGACGCGGCCTCGCTCGCGGCGACGACCCGCACGCCGCTGGCCCGCGGCGCCTGGGTCGACGTCCGCCGCGACTGGCTGGCCGACGCCGACGACGTGTTCGCCGCGATGGTGCACGACGTGCCGTGGCGGGCGGAGCGGCGGCAGATGTACGACCGGGTCGTCGACGTGCCGCGCCTGGTGCACAACTACGCCGCCGGGGAGCCGCTTCCGCACCCCACGCTCGAGGAGGCCCGCGAGGCCCTGTCGGCGCACTACCGGCCCGAGCTGGGGGAGCCGTTCGTGACCGCGGGCTGCTGCTTCTACCGCGACGGGAGCGACTCGGTCGCCTGGCACGGCGACCGGATCGGCCGGGGCGACCGCGAGGACACCATGGTCGCCATCGTGTCCCTGGGCGACCCGCGCCGGCTCGCCCTGCGACCGCGCGGCGGCGGCCCCTCGCTGTCGTTCACCCTGGGGCACGGCGACCTGCTCGTGATGGGTGGCTCGTGCCAGCGCACCTGGGAGCACGCGGTGCCCAAGGTCGCCCACGCGGGGCCGCGCCTGTCGGTGCAGTTCCGCCCGCGCAACGTGTTCTGAGCTGAGCCGCCGGCCGCGACGAAGGAGCGGTCGGCGTGGGCTCAGCCAGGTCGAGTAGCCGGCGCGACCGAGCCTGCGAGGGCGCGGCGGGCGTATCGAGACCCCGGTCGACTGGCGGGCGAGTAAGACCTAAAACGACACGGTCGGCGCCTGGTCCTGACCGGTGGGGGCCTCGTAGAACTCCCGCGTGTGCACACCGGAGATGCCGGTGAACAGCAGCCAGGGCAGCGTGCGCGTCAGGGTGTTCAGCTTGGCGACGGCGTCGTTGTAGTACTGCCGCGAGAAGGACAGCTGGTTCTCGGTCTCGGCGAGCTGGCGCTGGAGGTCGAGGAAGTTCTCGTTGGCCTGGAGCTCGGGGTAGTTCTCGGCCACCGCGTTGAGGCTGACCAGCGCACCCTGCAGCTGCGCGTCGGCGGCCGCCTTCTCGGCGACGTCGTTGCCGGCGGCGGCCTTCTGGAGGCCGGCCCGGGCCCGGGTCACCTCCTCGAAGACGCCCTTCTCGTGCGCGGCGTACCCCTTCACGGTGGCGACCAGGTTGGGGATCAGGTCGGCGCGCCGGGTGAGCTGGACGTCGATCCCGCCGAGGGCTTCCTCTGCGCCGACGTCGGTGGCGCGGAGCTTGTTGAAGCCGATCACGGCGAAGGCCGCGAGCGCGACCAGCACCACGATGACGATGACGGCGATGGTCATGGGTGGACCTTCCTGCTGGGGGTGCCTGCGGACATGGACAGAAGTGTGACGCAGACGGCGCTCGTCCGGGGGCTCACCAGGAACCGCCTCCCCCGCCGCCGCCCCCGCCGCCACCGGAGAAGCCGCCCCCGCCCCCGCCGGAGGACGAGGACGACTGGGTGGCCTGGTAGGAGCTGATGGCGGAGTCCAGGGTGCTCGAGAAGTCCCCCAGCATCTGGTCGACGTGGTTGCCGGTGTGCACGCCGGCGTACCCGGCGCCGAAGTACGACGGGATCGGCGGCTCGACGCCCATCTCGGTGCGGTACTTCGCGGCCCACTGGTCGGCGCAGCCGAGCGCGACCGCCCAGGGGATGTACGCCGTGTAGAGCTCCTGGCGCCCGGAGAAGTCGAAGCGCTGCTTGCTCGAGGGCGTCGAGAGCACCCGGTGGAAGCCACCGACCCGCGACCACAGGTCGCGTCCCGCCGCCGTGCGCTTGGTGCCGGAGCCCCGCACCATCAGCGGCGACGCGGCGATCGCGAAGGCACCCGGGATGACGGCGAGGATGCTCATGTTGAGGACCGCGAAGAGCGCCAGCACCGCGGCGGTGATCCAGGCCGCGACGGCGAGCCAGCCCCCGACGCCGCCGAGGCCGCTGCTCACCATCAGCCCCTGCTCGCGCGCCCACGCCTTGGTGCTCGACGCGAACGACGCGAGCTCGGACTGGAGGATCTTGCCGGTGCCCACGTCGCGGGGCAGCGCCACGAAGCTGCCGCCCTCGCCGGGCAGCAGCCGGGCGATCCGTCCGGTGGTCTCGTCCAGCCGCGCCCAGCCGGCGGGACCGGCGACGTCGGTGATCGTCCAGGCCCCGTCGGCGCGATCCACCTTCACCGCGCCACGCTCGGCGGCGTGCAGCACGGTCGCGACGAACGCCTCCTTCTCGGCCCGCTCGGTGAACACGTACGCCGCCTGGGCGGGACCGATCCCGGCGGGCGGCGCGTACTGCAACGGGTACGGCGGCTTGACCTCGCGGGCACCCCGGGCCGCGCGGTGACCGACGAGGCCGGCCAGGAACGCCAGCGCCGCGACGAAGGGCAACAGGTAGACGCTGGGCCCGAAGACCGGGTCGAACCGCGCGGTCCACGGCCGGGTGTCGCCCGCCGGAGGGGTCGGCATGTCGAGGCCGGCCCGCAGGGTGACCGGCGTCCGCGGCGGCAGCGCGCCGGTGGTGACGGTGACCGTGGTGCCGTCGACCTCCGGGGTGCACCCGGTGGCCTCACCCACGCCGACGGCGCAGTCCGTCTCGCCGGGCGCCACGGGCAGGTGCACGACCAGCCGCGACGCCGCGATCGACTGCTGCCAACCACCCGGGACGAGGTTCCAGTAGAACTGCGTCGGCTCCGCGCCGTCGCCGGGCTGGAGCACGCCGTCGACGCGGTAGGTGATCACGTAGGTGTGCTCGCCGGGGTCGAGGGTGACCGACTCCTGACCGATGCGCGCGACCCGGTAGCGGCCCCGACCCTCGCGGAGCATGGTGACCTCCTCGGGGCTGCCGTCGAGGGTGACGGTGATGTCCCGCGGGATGCGGCGGGCCGACGGCTCGCTCGGGTCGACGACGTCGAAGAAGCGGAAGATCCCGTGCTTCCCGTAGCCGGGGAACTGCACGTCGAGGGTCTCGCGCACGGTCATGTCCCCGTCGGCGTCGACGGTGAACTCCGCGTCGTACGACGTGATCGAGGTTTCCTCGTAGGTCGCCGCGGCCGTGCCGAAGTTGTAGTAGAGCGCCGGCACGAGCACCAGGCCCGCGAGCACCCCCAGGCTCAGCACGGAGGCCACCAGCCGTCTCACGTGCGGAGCCTAGTGGCCAGCGACTTCCCGGTCAGGCGATCAGTCGCGTCCGGCGAACCACCAGATCACCAGCGCCACGAGCACCAGAACGCCGACGATCGGCTTCCAGTAGGCCTTCAGCAGGATCGGCAGCACCGTGGTGCCCAGGTTCAGGCTGCTGTCCTGCGCCGGTGCCGGAGGTGGCGGTGGCGAGGGTCGCGCCGCGGGCGCCGCCGCGGCGGCTGGAGCCGACGCAGCCGGGGCCGGCGGCTGGCGGGGGGTGCGGCGTCGGCCGCGGCCGCGGTGTCGGAGGAGACGGCCTCCTCCAGGTCGGCCGGGGCCGCTGTCTCCTCGACCTCGACCCCGGCTCCGCCCTCGACCGGGGCCGCCGGACCGGGACCGGTCAGTCGCTGCTCGAGGCAGGCGACGAACTGGCCGAGCAGCTTGTCCGACACGTCCTGCATGACGCCGCGCCCGAACTGCGCGGGCTTGCCGGTGATGGCGAGGTCGGTGAGCACCTCGACGTCGGTCGAGGTGCCCGACTCGGCCATCGAGAGGGTCACCTTGGCGCCGGCCGTCCCGTTGCCGCGCTTGTCCTTGCCCTTCGCGTCGACCACGAACCGGTGCGCGGTGTCGTCCTTCTCGACGAAGGTGCCGGACCCGTTGTAGACGAGCGCGATCGGGCCGAGCTTGACCTTGACCGAGCCGGCGAACGTGTCCCCGTCCACCGAGGTGACCTGGGCTCCGGGGAAGCAGGTCGCCAGACCGGCGATGTCCTCGAAGTGCGCCCACGTCTCCTCGATGCCCGTCGGCACGGTGAAGCGGTGCGTCAGCTCCATCTGTCACGCACCAGCCGCACCGAGCACGGCGCGGCGGGTGATCACCGTGGCGAGGTGGCGCCGGTAGTCGGCGTCGCCGTTGAGGTCGCTGGGCGGGTTGGTGCCCTCGGCGGCCCGGTCGCACGCGGCGCGGACGCCGGCCTCGCTGAGCTCCGCACCGGCCAGCCCGGCCTCGGTGGCCCGGGCCCGGAGCGGGGTGGAGCCCATGTTGGTGAGCCCGATCTTGGCCTCGGAGATGGTCGCGCCGTTGCTCTTCACGGTCGCGGCGACCGCCACGATCGCCCACTGGTGCTTGATCCGCACGAACTTCTCGTAGTGCGCCCCCCAGCCGGTGTGCTTCGGGACCCGCACCTCGGTGAGGATCTCGTCCTCGCCGACCGCCGTCTCGAAGAGGTCGACGAAGAAGTCCTCCGCCGTCACGGTGCGGGTGCCACCGGGCCCGGCGATGACGAACTCCGCGCCGAGGGCGAGCGCCGGGGCGCCGAGGTCGCCCGCCGGGTCGGCGTGCGCCAGCGCGCCGCCGAAGGTGCCGCGGTGCCGGATCTGCGCGTCGGCGACCTCCGCGACCGCCTTGGCGATCAGCGCGCAGTGCTCGTTGACCAGGGGATCGTGGAGCACGTCGTAGTGCGTGGTCGTCGCGCCGATGACGACGGCGTCGCCGTCGTCCCGGATGCCGCGCAGCGAGTCGATCCGGCCGAGGTCGATGACCATCTCCGGCGCGTTGAGGCGCATCCGGAGCACCGGCAGCAGGCTCTGCCCGCCGGCGATGATCTTGGCGTCGTCACCGTGCGCGGCGAGCGCGGACAGGGCGTCCTCGACCGAGGTCGGGGCCACGTAGTCGAACTGGGTGGGGATCACTGCTCCGCTCCTTCCGTGCCGAGCGGCGCCGCGTTGCCGGCGGCTCCCTCGTCGAAGTGGGGCGCGGCCGCCTGTTCGGTGGGCGCATCACCCTTGCTCCCGGCACTGTTGATGGCCTTCCACACCCGCTCGGGCGTGCACGGCATCTGGATGTCGTTGATCCCGAGGTGCCGGACCGCGTCGACGACCGCGTTCACCACGGCCGGCGTCGAGGCGATCGTGCCGGCCTCGCCGACGCCCTTGGTGCCGAGCGTGTTGGTCAGCGACGGGGACGTGGTGTGCTCGACCTCGAAGCTGATCGTGTCGGCCGCGGTGGGCAGCAGGTAGTCCACGAACGACCCGGACACCAGCGTGCCGGCGTCGTCGTACACCGCCTCCTCCCAGAGTGCCTGCGCGATGCCCTGGACCAGGCCGCCGTGCACCTGCCCCTCGACGATCAGCGGGTTGATGATGTTGCCGATGTCGTCGCAGCAGACGTACTTCCGCATCTTCACCGCACCGGTCTCGGTGTCGACCTCCATGGCGCACAGGTGCGTGCCGTGGGGGTAGTTGAAGTTGATCGGGTCGTACGTCGCCTCCGCGTCGATGCCCGGCTCCGAGCCGTCCGGGTAGTTGTGCGAGGCGAACGCGGCGAGCGCGACCTCGGCGATGCCGAGCCCCTGGTCGGTCCCCTTGACCGAGAACCGGCCCTCGGAGAACTCCAGGTCGTCCGCGGACGCCTCCAGCAGGTGCGCCGCCAGCGGCTTGGCCCGCTCGATCACCTTGTCGACGGCGAGCACCAGCGCCTCGCCGCCCACCACCAGCGACCGCGAGCCGTAGGTGTCGAGGCCCTTGTGCGCGACCTGGGTGTCGCCGTGCAGCACCTCGACGTCCTCGAAGGGCACACCGAGGCGGTCGGCGACGATCTGGCTGAACGCCGTCTCGTGACCCTGCCCGTGCGCGCTCGTGCCGGTGACGATCTCCACCTTGCCGGTGGCCAGCATCCGCACGCTCGCGTGCTCCCAGCCGCCGGCGCCGTAGTTGAGGCTGCCGAGCACCCGGCTCGGCGCGAGCCCGCACATCTCGGTGAAGGTCGAGATGCCGATGCCGAGCTGGACCGGGTCGCCGGACTCCCGGCGCTGCTTCTGCTCGGCCCGCAGCTCGTCGTAGCCGAACATCTCCTTGGCCTTGGCGGTCGCGGCCTCGTAGTTGCCGGAGTCGTACTCCAACCCGGCGACCGTCGTGAACGGGAACTCCTCGTGCTTGATCCAGTTCTTCTCGCGGATCTCGAGCGGGTCCACCCCGACCTCGACCGCGAGCTCGTCCATCAGTCGCTCGATGGCGTACGTCGCCTCCGGGCGCCCCGCACCGCGGTAGGCGTCGGTCCACGTCTTGTTCGTGAGCACCGTCTGGCAGTTGAACTGGTAGGCGGGGAACTTGTAGATCGCGTTGTACATGAAGGCGCCGAGCACCGGCACCCCGCCGCCGACCAGGGCGACGTGGGAGCCGAGGTCGGTGACCAGCTCGACCTTGAGCCCGGTCACGCTGCCGTCCTTGGTGGCCGAGAGCGTCAGCTTCTGCCACTGGTCGCGCCCGTGGTGGGCGGTCATCAGGCTCTCGCTGCGGGTCTCGGTGAACTTCACCGGCTTGCCCAGGCGCCGGGCCACGGCGAAGACGATCCACTCCTCGGGGGTGGTCTGGAGCTTGCCGCCGAAGCCGCCGCCCACGTCGGGCGCGATCACCCGGATCTTCGACTCGGGGACACCGGTGGTGGCCGCCAGCGCGAAGCGCAGGATGTGCGGGATCTGGGTGGCCGACCACATGGTGATCTGCTCGCCGGTCGGGTCCACGACGGTGCTGCGCGGCTCCATGAACGCGGGGATGAGCCGTTGCTGGCGGTACTCGCGCTCGATCACGATGCCGTCGCCGCGGGCCTTCTCGATCGCCTCGTCGACGTTGCCGCCGGTGCCGGCCTCGGCCGAGTCGAACCTCCAGAACGCCGACTTGTTCGTGCCGAGCTCGGGGTGGGCGAGGACGCCGTTCTCGCTGTCGGCGGCCGCTGCCGCCTTCAGGTCCAGCGCAGCCGGCAGCTCGTCGTACTCCACGTCGACCAGCTCGGCGGCGTCGCGCGCCTCCGCGGGCGTGCGCGCGACGACCACGGCCACGACCTCGCCCGCGAACGCGACCCGGTCGATGGCGACGGGCAGGTGCGTCGGCGTGACCTGGTCGGTGGTGATCGCCCACGCGTTGATGAGCACGCCCTGCGTCTCGGCCAGGTCCTGGCCGGTCAGGACGGCGACCACGTTGGGCGAGGCCTTGGCGGCCGCCACGTCGACCGAGGTGATGTTCGCGTGGGCGAACGGGCTGCGCACCATCGCGAGGTGCAACATCCCCGGCAGGGTGATGTTGTCGGTCCACCGGGTGCGGCCGGTGATGAGGCGCTGGTCCTCCTTGCGCCGGCGGTCCTTGCCGATCTCGCGCTCGGTGGCGGGGCGCTCCTGCGTGGCGGTCATGCCGACACCTCCGCCCCGGTCGAGCCCGCGGCGTGCAGCACGGACTTCACGATGTTGTGGTAGCCGGTGCAGCGACACAGGTTGCCCTCGAGACCGAGCCGCACCTCCTCCTCCGTGGGGTTCGGGTTCTCGTTCAGCAGGTCGACGCTCTGCATGATCATCCCCGGCGTGCAGAAGCCGCACTGGAGCCCGTGGCACTCCCGGAAGGCCTCCTGGACCTTGTGCAGCTGGCCGTCCTGGGCCAGCCCCTCGACGGTGGTGACCTCGCTCCCGTCGGCCTGGACCGCGAGCACGTTGCAGGACTTCACGCTGCGCCCGTCGAGGTGCACCGTGCAGGCGCCGCAGTTCGACGTGTCGCAGCCGATCACGGTGCCGGTCTTCCCGAGCTTCTCGCGGAGGTACTGCACCAGCAGCATCCGGGGTTCGACGTCGTCGGAGACGCGTGCCCCGTCGACGGTGAGTTCGATCTTGGTCATGTGTGAACTTCCTCCTGGGCAGCCTGGAGACACCTGTGATGGCGGTCACGCTAGGCCGCCCAGGTTGGCGGATGGTTGGACTGCCCGATCGGACAGTTCCCACCGGGCCCGGAGAGGCGCATACTCGTCGGATGCCGGACACCACCGGTGGCAGGACTCCGGGGGGAGCCATGGTTGAGCAGGGCACCGCAGCCGTCGTGCTGCAGCCGCACCGCGTGGCGTTCCACGGGTCCGATGCCGAGCTGATCGAGATCGTGGCGCCGTACGTCGCCGAGGGCCTCGACCTCGACGAGCGCGTGGTCGTGGTGCTCACCGACCCGCACCGCGCGGCGCTCGACGAGGCGCTGCACGAGCGCGGGATCGACAGCACGCGGGCCCGACGGTCCGGCACCTACCTCCCCTGGGGTGCGGAGGAGACGCTGCGGACCTTCCTGGTCGACGGGTCGCTCGACCGCGAGCGCTTCACCGACACCATCGGCGGGCTGCTCGGCCCGGCGCCGCAGGCGGCGCCGGTGCGCGCCTTCGGCGAGATGGTCGCCGTGCTGTGGGAGCGCGGCCAGGTCGCCGCGGCCCTCGAGCTGGAGGACCTGTGGAACGACCTCCTGCGGACCCGGCCGCTGTCCCTGCTCTGCGCCTACTCCGCCGGGTCGCTGGGGGACGCGCGGCTCGGCGACGTGGGGCGTCTGTGCGAGGTGCACGGCACCCTGGTGCCGCCCGCCGGCTACGCCGACCTGGTGCCCGGAGCCCTCGGCACCCGCGCCGCCGCCGCGGACACGATCTGGTCCGAGACGTTCCTGCCGGTGCCGTCCGCCGCGGCGGCCGCCCGGCACTTCGTCACCGCGACGCTCGGCGTGTGGGGTCTGGGCGACCTGTCGTGGGAGGCGTCCCTGGTCGTCTCCGAGCTGGCCACCAACGCCGTGCAGCACGGCCACTCGCCGTTCTCGGCGTCGGTGAGCCGGGCGCGCGGTGTGGTCCGGATCGCCGTCGAGGACGTCGCGCCGGGACGGCCCGAGCGACGGGCGGCCACCCGTGACCTGCTCGACGGTCGCGGCGTCGCCATCGTCGAGGCGCTGACCAGCCGGTCGGGCTGCGACATCCTCCCCGACAGCAAGATCGTGTGGGCCGAGCTGTCGACGGGCCCGCGTCGGGGCCGCTGACCGCCGGGAATCACCCGTGCACGCGGCGGGTTGTCGCCGCATGACCACTCTCGCCGACCGGACCATCGCCGCGCTCCGAGGCACCCACGACCAGGTGGCCGCGCACGTGCGCGCACTCAGCGAGGACCAGCTCCAGGACGCCTCCGGCGCCGACGGCTGGCCGGTGGCCCAGGTGCTCTCGCACCTCGGCAGCGGCACCGAGATCGCCCTCGCGACCTACCGGGCGGCGCTGGACGGCACCGAGCCGCCGGGCGACGGCTTCAACCAGGGGGTCTGGGACCGCTGGAACGCGCTGGCACCGGCCGAGCAGGCCACCGGATTCCTCGCGCACGAGGCAGCCCTGGTCGAGACGCTGGAGGCGCTCACGCCGGAGCAGCGGGAGCGCACCGAGGTGCAGCTCGGCTTCCTCCCGGCCCCGATCCCGCTGGCGACCGCCCTCGGCATGCGCCTCAACGAGGCCGCACTGCACGGGTGGGACGTCCGGGTCGGCGCGGAGCCCACGGCCACCGTCCACGAAGGCGCGGCCCGGCGTGGTCGTCGAGCACCTGTCGAACGGGCTGGGCTTCATGCTCGGCTACATCGGGAAGGCCGACGCACTCCCCGAGCCGTCGCGGGTGCGGCTGGCCGACGCCGGCGCCGCCCTGGTCATCGACGAGCGGGTCAGCCTGGTTCCCGACGACGAGGAGCCGACCGCCACGCTGGTCGCCGAGCCCGAGGCGGTGCTCCGGCTGGTCGCGGGCCGGCTCGGACCGGCGCACACGCCGGCCGGGGTCGAGGTCTCGGGCAACGTCACGCTGGACGACCTGCGCCGGGTCTTCCCCGGCTACTGACGAGCGGGGTGCGTCAGCGGGCCGACGCGGCGAGCCGGCCCTTCAGCAGCGCCTTGGCGGGGTGGTGGTGGTCCCCGAGTCGCCGGAGACAGACCTCCACGACCTCGGTGTCGTAGGGCGCGAGCTCGCTGTAGGTGAGGACGGCGTCCGGCTGCGGGTCGGCGAGCAGCGCCTCGCGCAGGGCCACGGCCACGTAGTCGGCGAGCTCGATCAGCGCCGGCGAGTTGGTCCCGGGCAGCAGGTCCCCGCCGTACGCCCCGACGGCCGCGCCGACGTCGCCGCGGCGGAGCAGCCCGAGCACGGTGTCGACGTCGGTGGCCGTCGGCAGGGTCAGCCGGTACGGGCGCGAGGCGAGCTGGCCGCCGAGCGCGCTGCGCAGGTGCGACACCTCGGCCTTGAGGGTGGACAGGGTGACGGCCTGGTCGCCGTAGACGAGGGCGTGCAGGTGCTCCAGCGAGAGCCCCTCGGGGTGCAGCGCCAGCAACGCCAGGATCTCGGTCTGTCGCCGGTTGAGGAGCAGCCGTTGCCCGTCCAGGCGGGTCTCGGCGGTGCCGAGCAGGGTCATCACCAGTCCCGGGCTCTCGTCGAGCCCGTCCCCGGACGGATCGGCGTACCACCCCGAGCGCGGCATCGCGGTCTCGATCAGCCGGGCCATCACCCGCGCCGTCGCCAGGCCGATCGGGTGGGTGCGGTCCCAGGTGGTGGAGAGGTCGATGACCCCGAGCTGCTGGCCGGTCGACGGGTCGTGGACGGGGGCCGCCCAGCACACCCAGTTGTGCACGATCGAGGCGTAGTGCTCGGCGCTGAACACCATCGACGGGGTGCCCTGCCGCATCGCGATCGCGAGGGCGTTGGTGCCGACGCTCGCCTCGTCCCAGCGCCCGCCGGCCACGAAGTTCACCGACTCGGCCTTGCGGCGCATCACCCGGCCGCCGTAGGTCCACAGGATCCGGGTGTCCGCGTCGGTCACCGCGATGACGAGGTCGCCGTCCTCGGCGGTGCGCCGCAGCTCCTCCTCGACGCCGGCGACCGCCCGCGCGAGCGGGGAGTCGCGCCAGGTCTCGGCGGTGTCGCCCTCGTCGGCGAGCGGCGCCTGGGTGACGTCGGGCGTGATCGCCTGCCGCGACAGCTCCCAGCTGCGCAGGATCTCGGGCCGGATGAGCGTCTCGGCGTCGTCGCCACGCTCGACGAAGGCCGACCACGCCTGGACGGCGGCGACCCGGCGGTCCTGCAGGTTCTTGCGGTTGATCGTGGCCATCGTGGGCAACCTCTGAGGAGTGACTGACGTCACGGTAGCCCAGGGCGCCTACCCGCAGGCAGCCATCCGGGCGGGCTACGGGCGGACGACTCCGTGGTCGGCCTCGAAGGGCTCACCGGTCAGCTTGGTCTTGGCGAAGCTGATCAGCGAGGCGACCTTGCTGCCCGGGGTGTCCCAGTACTCCGCCTGGTCCACGTCCACGCGGAGCAGCACGGCATCCGGGTTGTCGGGACCGCCCGGGAGCCAGGCCTCGGCGAAGGTGCTCCAGAGCTCCTCGAGCCTGGCCCGGTCCTCGACGACCTCGGCGCGGCCGGTCAGCGCGACCCAGGAGTCGCGCGAGGAGAAGGTCAGGGACACCCGCGGCTCGGCCTGGAGGTCGGCCACGTGGCGGGTGTCGCGGTCCGCGATGAACCACATCTCGGCATCGGGCTCCACCTGCTGGCGGGCCATGGGGACGCTGCGCACCCCGGAGCCGCCGTACGTCGTGAACATCGCGATCGGGAGGTCGTTCAGGAGGTCGACCAGCTTCTGGCGGGCGTCGTCGGTCACGGAGGGCTCCTCGTCGTCGTGGAGCCGGGCCGTACCCGATCGGGGCGGCGGCCATTCCTCATGCGCGAGCCTCCCGTGGGGTACGGCGACCCCATGACGACCACTCCGCAGGAACCCACGCCCGATCCCGACATCGTCCCGTCGGGAGACCCCGCCCCCATCGAGACCCCCGAGCCCGGCGAGGACCCGCGCCCGGACCCCGAGCTGCCCTGAGGGGTCAGCGCTCCGCCTGGTGGTGGATCCGGCCCTCGGTCCCGGCCAGCCGCTCGCCGGAGCCGCCCCACTGTCGGGCGATGATCTCGGCCGCGATGCTGACCGCGGTCTCCTCGGGCGTGCGGGCACCGAGGTCGAGCCCGATCGGGCTGGACAGCCGGGCCAGCTCGTCCTCGGTGAGGCCGGCCTCGCGCAGCCGCGCGAGCCGGTCGTCGTGGGTGCGGCGGCTGCCCATCGCGCCCACGTAGGAGAGGTCCGGGAGGCGGAGCGCGACCTCGAGCAGCGGCACGTCGAACTTCGGGTCGTGGGTGAGCACGGTGATCACCGTGCGGGCGTCCACCCCGCCCGCGTCGACGACCTTCTGGAGGTAGCGGTGCGGCCAGTCGACGACCACCTCGTCGGCCTCCGGGAAGCGGGTGGCGGTGGCGAACACCGGGCGCGCGTCGCACACCGTCACGTGGTAGCCGAGGAAGGCCCCGACCCGGGCCACGGCGGCCGCGAAGTCGATCGCCCCGAACACGAACATCCGCGGCTTCGGCGCGAACGCCCACACGAACACCTTCAGGCCCTCGCCGCGCCGCTCCCCGTCGGGCCCGTAGGTCAGCGTCGCGCTGTGCCCGGCCGCGAGCAGGCCCAGCGCGTCGTCGCGCACCGCGTCGTCGATCCGCTGCGAGCCGAGGCTGCCACTGGTCGAGCCGGGACCGTCCGCGTCGGGGCGCAGCACGAGCCGCCGGCCGACGAACGCGTGGTCGGGGTGCTCCACGATGGTGACCAGGGCGATCGGCCGCCCCGCCTCGATGTCGTCGACGATGTCGCCGAGCTCGGGGAAGGTCTCCTGGGACACCTTCTCGACGTAGACGTCCAGGATGCCGCCGCAGGTGAGGCCGACCGCGAACGCGTCGTCGTCGGAGACGCCGTACCGCTCGAGGACCGGCTCGCCGGAGGCGACGACCTCCTGGGCGAGCTCGTAGACGGCGCCCTCGACGCAGCCGCCCGAGACCGAGCCGACCGCGGTCCCGTCCGGGCCGACCAGCATCGAGGCGCCCGCCGGACGCGGCGCGGACTGGAAGGTCGCCACCACGGTGCCGACCCCGATCGTCTCGCCGGCCCGCCACCACTCCATCAGCTCGGGGAGCACCTCACGCACGTCCGATCACCTCCGCGACCTCCTCGAACGTCGCGAGCGAGTGACCCGCGACGAAGTCCTGGCAGTACGGCAGCGCGGCGACGACGCCCTGCTGCACCGGCTCGTAGCCGGTCTTGCCGCGGTGCGGGTTGACCCACACCACCCGGTGCGCGATCCGGTGCAGGCGGCGCATCTGCTCGGCGAGCAGCGTCGGGTCGCCGCGCTCCCAGCCGTCGCTGAAGATCACCACCACCGCACCGCGGGCCATCCCGCGCTGGCCCCACCGGTCCAGGAAGATCCGCAGCGTCTCGCCGAGCCGGGTGCCCCCGGACCAGTCGGGCACGGTCTCGCCGGCCGCGACGATGGCCCGGTCCGCGTCCCGCAGCCGCATCGCGCGGGTGATGTGGGTGAGCCGGGTGCCGACGGTGAACGTCTCGACCCCGATGCCCGGGTTCGCGGCGGTGGAGACCGTGAAGCGGTGCGCGAGCCGCAGCAGCGCGTCGGCGTAGGCGCTCATCGAGCCCGACACGTCCACGAGGAGCACCACCCGCCGCGGCCGCACGCCGCGCCGTCGCCAGGCGATCTCGCCCGGCTCCCCCATCCGGCGCAGGCTCGCGCGCAGGGTGCGGGAGGCATCGAGGTCGCCGCGGTGCCAGGCCTGGTGCCGGGCGGTACGACGCGTGGGCGGCCGCAGGTGCAGGGTGGCGAACATCTGGGCGAGCCGCTGCTTGTCCCCCGCGCTCATGGCCGCGACGTCCCGGTGCCGGAGCACCTCGGCCTCGCTGGCCGCGACCCGCAGCACCTCGACGTCGTCGGGGTCGCCCTGGCCGCCCTCCTTCTCCGACGCCGCGAGCCCGAGCGCGGTGGACTCCGCGTGGGTCGCGGGACGGGGTCGGGGCAACCCGTCCCTCGCGTTGAAGTAGGCCTCGAAGACCTGGTCGTAGCGGGCCAGGTCGGACGGCCCGCCGCACAGGGTGGCCCGCCCGGCCCAGTAGGTCGCCCGCCGGTCGTCGAGGCCGACCACGGACACCGCCTCCAGGAAGCCCGAGGAGCGGTCGTGGGTGACCGCGACCCCCGCGGCCCGCAACGCCCGGGTGAAGCCGAGCAGCACCTCGTCGGCCTCGCGGACGGCGGTCATCTGGTCAACATCCGGTCGAGGGCCTGCTTCACGCGGTCGCTGTCCTCCCGGTACTTCACCAACGCCCCGAGGGTCGCCGACGCCGTGGCCAGGTCGATCTCGGCGGTGCCGAGGTGGTGCAGCGCCCGGGCCCAGTCCAGCGTCTCGGCCACGCCGGGCGGCTTGAGCAGGTCGTCGCGGTCGCGCAGCTGCTGGACGACGCCGACCACCTGCTCGGCCAGCCGCGCCGACACCTCGGGCGCGCGGGACCGGACGATCTCGATCTCCCGCTGCAGCCCGGGGTGGTCGATCCAGTGGTAGAGGCAGCGTCGCTTGAGGGCGTCGTGCAGCTCACGGGTGCGGTTGGAGGTCAGCACCACGATCGGCGGGTGGGCGGCGCGGACCGTGCCGAGCTCGGGGATCGTCACCTGGTAGGTCGAGAGCACCTCGAGCAGGAACGCCTCGAACTCGTCGTCGGCCCGGTCCACCTCGTCGACGAGCAGCACGACCGGGCTCTGCTGGAGCGCGGCCAGCACCGGGCGGGCCAGCAGGAACCGCGCGTCGTACAGGCTCTTCTCGGCCTCCTCGACGTCTCCCCCGCCGGGCCTGCCGGCCGCCACGGCCTCCAGGGCCCGCAGGTGCAGGATCTGGCGCGGGAAGTCCCAGTCGTAGAGCGCCTGGGTGGCGTCGATGCCCTCGTAGCACTGGAGCCGGATCAGCGGGAGGCTCAGGGACTCCGCGAGCGCCTCGGCCAGCGCCGTCTTGCCGGTGCCGGGCTCGCCCTCCAGCAGCAGCGGCCGCTCCATGCGCTGGGCGAGGAACACCACGGTGGCCAGCGCCTCGTCGGTCAGGTAGCCGGTCGCACCGAGGCGCGCGGAGACCTCCTCCACCGAGTCCATGCCCTCAAGGTTACGCAGCGGGGTGTTGGTCCGCGGTTGGCCCGGCGGGAGGGGCATCGCCGCGACGTCGGCGGGGTACGTCCCGGCCATGGCGCAGACGAAGAAGGCCCTGGTCCTGGTGTGCACGCTGAAGCGCTCGCCGAAGGAGTCGAGCTCCGCTCTCCTCGGCCGGCAGATCCGGGACGAGCTCGAGAGGCACGGCTTCGTCGGCGAGCTCGTGCGGGTGGTCGACCACGACGTCCGCTTCGGAGTCAGCACCGACGAGGGCGACGGGGACGGCTGGCCGGCGATCCGCGCGAAGATGCTCGACGCACAGATCCTGGCGATCGTCACCCCGATCTGGATGGGCCAGCCGTCCTCGGTGACGAAGATGGTGCTCGAGCGGCTGGACGCCGAGCTCAGCGAGACCGACGACGACGGCCGGCTGCTGACCTACGGCAAGGTGGCGCTCGTCGGGGCGGTCGGCAACGAGGACGGCGCCCACCACACCATTGCGGAGTGCCTCCAGGCCCTCAACGACACCGGCTTCTCCGTCGCGGCGAACGCGGGCACCTACTGGGTCGGCGAGGCGATGCAGTCGACCGACTACCAGGACCTGGACCCGAGCCCGAAGGCCACCACGTCGGCGACGCAGGCAGCGGTGCTCAACGCCGTCCACCTGTCCGGCCTCCTCGCCGAGCGGGCCTATCCCCCGCAGGCGGACTGAGCGCGCCGCCCGGGTCCGGGGCCCGGCACCGGCGCTCACCCGACCAGCCGCTCCGCGGACTCCAGGAACCCTCGGCCGATCCTCTCGGCTCCGAAGCCCAGCACGTAGAGCCCGGTCGACACGCGCTCCAGGTAGCCCCACTCCCAGATGTCCTGCGCCTCGACACCGGTGCGCCCGGCGAGGAAGGCGCAGTAGCCCTCGAGCTCGCCCCGCCCGCCGGGGGCGACGACCCGGTCGACCCAGTCGCGCACGACCACGCCGAGGTCGTACGCCGGGTCGCAGCGGAAGCCGTCGGGGTCGACGAGGACGAAGCCCGAGCCGGCGCCCGTAGCGCGGCGCGGTCACCTGGAGCGTGTTGCCGGGGTGCGGGTCCCCGTGCACGACGACGCACCGGTCCGGGTCGAACCCGGCTGCGCGGCGGTCGGCGTAGCGGAGCGCCTGGTCGACCACCCGCGCCGGGCACGGGCGGTCCAGCCGCTCCCAGAGCTCGACCACCATCCGGTGCAGGAGCGTCGCCTTGTCGTCCACCCCGGCCGTCACCTCCGCGGCCGTCGCGAGAGGCACCCGCCAGGCCTCGGCCAGGGTGTCCGCCAGCACGCCCAGGGTGCGTTGCGGCGACCACCCGAGCCGGTGCAGCGAGGTGCCCAGCAGCTCGATCAGCAACGCGTTGGCCGCGACGTCGTGCGCGTGCAGGACGGCGTACCCCCGGCCATCGCGCGGCGGCGAGCACGGCCGCCTCGGCGGTGAGGTCGTTCCGCGGGATGCCGACCTTGACCACCCGGTCCTCGCCATCGGCGGTGCGGGCGCGGGCGACGTAGGACTCGCTGCCGCCCGGCAGGGCTCCGAGCACGGTCACCGACCAGCGCTCCTCCAGGGCGGCGACGAGGTCCGGCAGGCGCTCGGTCCAGGCCGCTCCCTCGTCCCCGAGCGACGCGACCTTCGCCCGGGTGAGGGGCTGGAGCCGCACGGGACCGCTCAGGGCTCGTCCCGGTCGTGGCCGGTGGCCAGGTCGCCGCACTCCACCAGCAGCACGTCGTGGTCGGCCAGGTAGTCGCGCGCCCCCCGGTCCCCCTGCGCGGTCGCCACCACACCGGCCCAGTGGTCGTGGCCCAGCACCACCGGGTGGCCGGGGTCCCCGTCGTACGTCGCCCGGGCCAGCACCGCCGGGTCGGTGGCCAGGCCGAGCAGCCGCTCCACGACGTCGGCCCCGACGTCGGGCAGGTCGACCAGGGAGACCACCACGGCCTCGGCCGGGCCGAGGGCGCGCAGGCCCGTGCGCAGGGAGGCGCCCATGCCCTCGGCCCAGTCGCCGGCGATCACCGTGTGCACCGAGCCGTCCAGCAGCAGCCGGGCCTCGGCCGCGCCCGCGCCCAGCACGACGGTGATCTCGGCGCAGCCGCCGTCGCGCAGGACCGCGAGCGAGCGGCGCAGCCAGGACGTGCCGTCGTCGTCGCGGACCAGCGCCTTGGGCATCCCCATCCGCCGGCCCTCTCCGGCCGCCAGGAGCAGGCCAGGGACCCCGTCAGCCACCGAAGGCCTCGGCGTACAGCGCCGCGAGGGTCTCGTCGTACGGAGCCGTGTAGCCACAGACGAGGAGCGTCACCGCGCTCGTCCGCGGCGACCAGGAACCGCTCGCCCTCCTCGAAGGACGCCGCGCCGATCAGGTCCTGGAGCGACTGCGAGGGCGCGTCCACCTCGACGACGTCGGTCGGGCCGCCGGCGTACCACGTGTCGACGGTCAGGGTCGCCGTGCCGTCCGCGACGGAGGTCACCTCACCCGTCGAACGCGATGGTCGCCCCGCCCAGCACCTCCGCCGACGGCGCCATGCACCGGCCCGCGGCCCCGTCCCGGCAGGGTCAGGGTCTGGGGTCGTGCTGCTCGTCCAGGGAGTCGACGACCACCGGCTCCCCGCCACCGTCGTCGGACGAGGAGCACCCGGCCAGGGCCAGCAGCGCCCCCGCCAGCACCGCTCCGAGCAGACGGTTCATGCCCACCACCGTGCCACACCGGGCGTCAGGGTCAGTGCAGTGCGACGCTCAGCAGGACCGCGGAGTCCTCGTGCGCCTCCACGGAGTGCCGCCGCGGCGGGATCGCCACCAGCTGCCCTGCGCCGAGGTCCCAGCGCTCCTCGCCCGCGACCAGCGTCACCGCGCCGACGAGCACCTGGAGCGTCGCCGCCGCAGGGGCGTCGTGCTCGGCCAGCTCGGCGCCGGCCTGCAGCGCGATGACGACGGCCCGCAGGTGGCTGCCGGACATCACCGCCTTGGCGGCGCGGTCGGACGAGTGCGCGCGCGCCTCCGCGACCAGGGACGCCGTCAGCGCGTTCAGGTCGATCGGTGCGTGCGTGGAGTCGGTCATGGGGTCCTCTCCCATCCTCGGCGCGGGGTGTGGCTGCCGAGCTGGACGTCCCGGCTGCGGTAGACGATGTAGGGCCGGGTGAGGTAGCCGACCGGCGCGCTGAACACGTGCACCAGCCGGGTGAACGGCCAGAGCGCGAAGAGACCGAACGCGACCAACGCGTGCAGCTGGAAGCCCAGCGGGGCCTCGGCCATCAGCTCGGGCTGCGGCTGGAAGGCGAGGAACGAGCGGTACCAGACCGACACGCCCTCGCGGTAGTCGTAGTGGCCGCCGACGGAGAGGACCGACCCGGCCACGGTGTTCCACATGCCGAGGGCGATCACGACCGCCAGGAAGGCGTACATGACCTTGTCCATCGACGTGGTCGCCGAGAACACCGGTCCCACGGTGCGTCGCCGGTAGATCAGGATGGCCAGGCCGGCCAGGGCCATCGCCCCGGCGATCAGACCGCCCACGACCGCCACCGCGTGGTAGGTCTCCGTGGACACCCCGAGCGCGTCGGTCCACGACTCCGGCACCAGCAGGCCGATCACGTGCCCGCCCACCACGCCGAGCATGCCGAAGTGGAACAGCGGGCTGCCGATCCGCAGCAGCCGGTCCTCGTAGAGCTGGGAGGAGCGGGTGGTCCAGCCGAACTTGTCGTAGCGGTAGCGCCAGAAGTGCCCGACGACGAACGTGGCCAGGCACAGGTAGGGGACGATCACCCAGAGGAAGGTGTCCATCAGCGGGCCCCCGGGAACGACGGCATCGGCAGGGGCGTGGGTCCGTCCGGCAGGGCCGGGCCGGGGTCGAAGGCGGGGGTCGCGTACGGCGTCAGGCCCACCTCCTCCTCGGGCGGCCCGGCGGCCGCCAGCCGGCGGATCGCCTCCCACTGGTCCCCGTGCAGCGCCGGCAGGGTGCCGGTCACGGCCTCGACCGCCCCGGACCAGCGCGAGCCCGACTCGACGAGCGCGATCCGGAGCAGCTCGAGCCCGGCCCGGTGGTCCAGGAGCAGGGCGCGACCGCGGGCGCGGTCGATGGTGGCGGCGTACTCGAGGACCACGCAGAGGTGGTCCGGCAGCTCGGCGTCGGTGAGCTCGAAGCCGGAGGCGAGGTAGGTCTGCTTGAACCGGAGCAGCGCCATCCCCCGCTTGCGCGTGTCGCCGTGGGCGAAGTAGGTGAGGAACAGGGTGTGCCGACGGCGGGTGTCGAAGGTCTCGACGTAGTCCTGCTCGAGCTCGGTCAACGACGCCTCCGCGAGGCGGGAGACGCACGTCCGCAGCGGTCCGCCCACGTGGCCGGGCAGCCGGTCGGCCGCGTCCCGGATCAGGTCGAGCCGGCCGCGCAGCTCCTCGTCGGGATAGCCGAGCAGCAGCGAGGCCGCCTGCCAGGCCAGGCTCAGCTGGCCGTCGGTGAGCGGCGCGGGTCGTCGACGCGTCGCGGTGCGGCTCACGGTGTCGTCTCCTCGTCGGGGCGCGGCGGGAAGAGCCCCGTGGGTGCGCCCTTGCCGTCCCAGTTGAGGAGGTTCACCCGCCCCGCCTTGTCGGGCGGCCCGGCCACGCTGTCGGAGGTCTGCCGGTCCTGGAGCATCCGGAAGTTCTCCACGGCGAGCGGCGTCGGCACCCCCGATCCCTCACCGAACAGGCCCTGCTGCCCGCCGCCGTACTCCGAGACCGAGCACTCGGTGCCGAGCTCCTCGAGCGCGTGCGCCTGCTCGGCGTGCGCGGGCGGGATCACGTAGCGCTCGTCGTACTTCGCGAGGGCGAGGAGGCGGTACATGTCATACATGTCCTCCTCGGTCATCCCGACGGCCGCGGGGATCGAGGGATCCGGCTCGGCGCCGAGGTTGAGGTCCCGCATGTAGGACCGCATCGCCGCCAGCTTCTTCAGGACCCGGTCGACGGGCGCGACGTCGCCGGCGGTGAACAGCTCGGCGAGGTACTCGACGGGGATCCGGAGGGCGTCGATGGCGGCGAACAGGTTGCCCCGGTCCTCGGCGTCGTAGCCGGTGTCCCTGACCACGTCGACGACCGGCGAGAGCGGCGGGATGTACCAGACCATCGGCATCGTGCGGTACTCCGGGTGCAGGGGCAGGGCCACCTTGAACCGGTTGATGAGCGCGTGGATCGGCGAGCGCTGCGCGGCGGTCACCCAGTCGTGCGGGATCCCGGCCCGCTCCGCCTCCCGCTGGACGTCGGGGTCGTGGGGGTCGAGGAACACCTCGCGCTGCGCCTCGTACAGCCCGTGCTCGTCGGGCGTGGCGGCGGCCGCCAGCACCTGGTCGGCGTCGTACAGCACCAGGCCGATGTAGCGCAGCCGCCCGACGCAGGTCTCGGCGCAGACCGTCGGCAGCCCGACCTCGATCCGGGGGAAGCAGAACGTGCACTTCTCGGCCTTGCCGGTCTTGTGGTTGAAGTAGACCTTCTTGTAGGGGCAGCCCGAGATGCACATCCGCCAGCCGCGGCACCGGTCCTGGTCGACGAGCACGATGCCGTCCTCGGCGCGCTTGTAGATCGCCCCGCTGGGGCACGACGCGGCGCAGGACGGGTTGAGGCAGTGCTCGCAGATCCGGGGCAGGTAGAACATGAAGGTCTGCTCGAACTCGAAGCGCACCTTGTCCCCGATCTTCTTCAGCATCGGGTCGTGCGCGAGGGTGGCGGCGGACCCGCCGAGGTTGTCGTCCCAGTTGGACGACCAGGTGATCTTCATGTCCCGGCCGGTGAGCAGGGACTTCGGGCGGGCGACCGGCGTGTGCTCCTGGGCCGGGGCGTCGGTGAGCGTGGCGTAGTCGTAGGTCCACGGCTCGTAGTAGTCCGCGATGGTGGGCATCTTCGGGTTGGAGAAGATCGTGAGCAGCTTGCGGAACCGGCCGCCGGCCTTGAGGGACAGCCGGCCGCGCTTGTTCAGCGTCCAGCCTCCCTGCCACTCCTCCTGGTCCTCGTAGCGGCGCGGGTAGCCCTGCCCGGGCCGGGTCTCGACGTTGTTGAACCAGACGTACTCCGTCCCGGTCCGGTTGGTCCACGCCTGCTTGCAGGTGACCGAGCAGGTGTGGCAGCCGATGCACTTGTCGAGGTTCATCACCATCGCCATCTGGGCCATGACCTTCATCAGTAGGTCACCTCCTGCGACCGCTTGCGGATGACGGTGACCTCGTCGCGCTGGTTGCCCGTGGGCCCGAGGTAGTTGAAGGCGAAGGCGAGCTGGGCGTAGCCGCCGATGACGTGGCTCGGCTTCACCAGGATCCGGGTCAGCGAGTTGTGGATGCCGCCGCGCTTCCCCGAGGTCTCGGCGAGGGGGACGTCGATGAGCCGGTCCTGGGCGTGGTGCATGTACACCGTGCCCTCGGGCATCCGGTGGGAGACGATCGCGCGGGCCACGACGACGCCGTTGCGGTTGACCGCCTCGATCCAGTCGTTGTCCTCGACCCCGACCTTGGCGGCGTCCCGGTCGCTCATCCAGATCGTCTGCCCGCCTCGCGAGAGGGACAGCATGAACAGGTTGTCCTGGTACTCCGAGTGGATCGACCACTTGTTGTGGGGGGTGAGGTAGCGCACGGTCACCCCCAGCTCGCCGGTCGACCCGAGCTCGGGCTCGCCGAACATCGCGCCCATGTTCAGGGGTGGTCGGTAGACCGGCAGCCCCTCACCGAGCTCGGTCATCCAGTCGTGGTCGAGGTAGAAGTGCTGGCGGCCGGTGAGCGTGTGCCACGGCTTGAGCCGCTCGACGTTGATGGTGAACGGCGAGTAGCGCCGGCCGCCCGTCTCCGACCCGGACCACTCCGGCGAGGTGATCACCGGCACGGGCGCGGCGACGGTGTCGGCGAAGGTGATCTGCTTGCCCTCGTGCTCGGCGGCGAGGTCGTGCAGCGGGGTGCCGGTGCGCTTCTCCAGGGTCTTGAAACCCTGGGTCGCCAGGTGCCCGTTGGTCGTGCCCGAGAGGGCCAGGATCGCCTCGCAGGCGTGCACGTCGCGCACCAGCGACGGGCGCCCGTCGGCCGCGCCGCCCCGGACGGCGCCGTTCTTCTGCCGCAGGTAGTCGACGGCGCTCCGGACGTCGTAGGTGACGCCCTTGGTGGTCGTCCCGAGCGTCTCGAGCAGGGGCCCCAGCGCCTGGACCTGCGCGCCCACGGCGGTGTAGTCGCGCTCGACCTCGACGAGCTTGGGCATCGTCACCCCCGGGACCGGGTCGCACTCGCCGAGCTTCCAGTCGCGGACCACGCCGTGCGGGTTGGCCATCGCGTCCGGGGTGTCGTGCAGCAGGGGGACGGCGACGACGTCCCGGCGGGTGTCGAGCCGCCCGACGGCCAGCTCGCTGAACCTGGTCGCGATGGTCTGCCAGGCGTCCCAGTCGGTGCGGGTCTGCCACGGCGGGGCGATCGCCGGGTTGAACGAGTGGATGAACGGATGCATGTCCGTGGTGTTGAGGTCGTGCTTCTCGTACCACGTCGCCGCCGGCAGCACGACGTCGGAGAAGATCGTGGTGCTGGTCTGCCGGAAGTCCAGGGTCAGCAGCAGGTCGAGCTTGCCCTCGGGCGCGTCCGGGTGCCACTCCACGTCGCGCGGGCGCTGGCTCTCGGCCGCCTCGCCGGCACGCAGCGAGCTGTCGGTGCCGAGCAGGTGCTTGAGGAAGTACTCGTTGCCCTTGCCCGAGGAGCCGAGCAGGTTGGCCCGCCAGATGGCCAGCACCCGCGGGAAGTTCTCCGGGGCGTCCGGGTCCTCGGCGGCGAACCGCAGCCGGCCCGACGTGAGCTCGTCCACCACGTGCTCGGCGACCGGGACGGCCGGCCTCGGCCGCCTCGTCGGCCAGGTCGAGCGGGTTGCGGTCGAACGTCGGGTACGACGGCATCCACCCCATCCGCGCGCTCTTGGCGATCACGTCGGCGGTGCTCAGCCCGGCCAGCTTGCCGCTGCCGGTCGTGGCGGCGACGGCGTCGGCGGCGAACGTGTCGTAGCGGAACTGGTCGGTGTGCAGGTACCAGTACGCCGTGTGGATCATCTGGCGCGGAGGGCGCTTCCAGTCCAGCCCGAACGCGAGCTGGGCCCACCCGGTCACCGGACGGCACTTCTCCTGGCCGACGTAGTGCGCCCAGCCGCCGCCGTTGACCCCCTGGCAGCCGGTGAGCGTGGTCAGCCCCAGGAAGCCGCGGTAGATCGTGTCGGAGTGGAACCAGTGGTTGGTGCCGGCGCCCATCAGGATCATCGACCGGCCGCCCGAGTCCTCCGCGTTCTGGGCGAACTCCCGGGCGATGCGCGCGGCCGCGGTCCCGGGGACGCCGGTGATGGCCTCCTGCCAGGCCGGGGTGTACGGCGCGGTCGCGTCGTCGTACCCCGTGGCGTAGTCGCCGGTCAGGCCCTCGCGGCCCACGCCGTACTGCGCGAGCATCAGGTCGAAGACGGTGGTGACCAGCCGGTCCCCGACCCGGCGGACCGGCACGCCGCGCGGCAGCGAGCCGGGCGTGCCGTCGACGTTGTCGAAGCGCGGGAGCTCGACCGAGACGGTCTCGGCCCCCGGCTCGAGCAGGCTCAGCCGCGGGTCGACGTCACCGAGGTCGAGGTTCCACCGGCCGACGCCGTCGTCCCCGAACCGGTGCCCGAGCGCGCCGTTCGGCACCACCAGGGCGTCGGTCCGGGCGTCCACGAGGACGGTCTTGAAGTGGGCGTTCTCCTCGTGTGCATGCTCGGGCAGGTCGGCGGCGGTGAGGAACTTGCCGGCCCGGAAGACCGGACCGCCCGTCCCTTCGCTGGTCGCGACCTCGTCCAGGGCGACGAGGTAGGGCAGGTCGGTGTACTTCTTCGTGTACTCGGTGAAGTACGGCGTCTGCCGGTCGACGAAGAACTCCCGCAGGATCACGTGGCCCATGGCCATGGCGAGGGCGCCGTCGGTGCCGGGCGCGATGGCCAGCCACTCGTCGGCGAACTTCACGTTGTCGGCGTAGTCGGGGGCGACCACGACCACCTTCTGGCCGCGGTAGCGGGCCTCGGCCATCCAGTGCGCGTCGGGCGTGCGGGTCACGGGGACGTTGGACCCCCACATGATCAGGTAGCCCGCGTCCCACCAGTCGCCGGACTCCGGGACGTCGGTCTGGTCGCCGAACACCTGGGGCGAGGCGACCGGCAGGTCGGCGTACCAGTCGTAGAAGGACAGCATCGAGCCGCCCACGAGCGAGGTGAAGCGGGCGCCCGAGGCGTGCGACACCATCGACATCGCCGGGATCGGCGAGAAGCCCGCCACCCGGTCCGGTCCCCACTTCGCGATGGTGTGGACGTACGCCGCGGCCACCATCTCGGTGGCCTCCTCCCAGCTCGCCCGGACCAGGCCGCCCTTCCCGCGGGCCGACTTGTAGGCCCGGGCGCGCTGCGGGTGGTCGACGACGTGCGCCCACGCCTTGACCGGGTCGCCGTCGTGCTGGGCCTTCGCCTCGCGGTACATCTGGAGCAGCACGCCGCGGACGTAGGGGTAGCGGATCCGCGTGGGCGAGTAGGTGTACCAGGAGAAGGCGGCGCCCCGCGGGCAGCCGCGCGGCTCGTACTCCGGGGAGTCCGGCCCGACCGAGGGATAGTCGGTCTGCTGCGTCTCCCAGGTGATGATCCCGTCCTTGACGTACACCTTCCACGAGCACGACCCCGTGCAGTTCACCCCGTGCGTGGAGCGCACGACCTTGTCGTGGCTCCAGCGGTCCCGGTAGAAGTCGTCCGCACCCCGGCCACCGACCTTGCTCAGCGTGCGCCGGTCGTCGGACACGGTGCCCTTGGTGAAGTAGCGCCGGGTGCCGACCAGGGCGTCGGTCAGTCCGCCGTCGAGGCCGGCTCGCTCCGTCATGCGGTGGTCCTCTCCTCGGCGGTACGACGGACGACGGTCAGCGTCAGCACCAGGGTCAGCGCGGCGGTGATCGACAGCAACCAGAGGCCGATGGCGTAGGAGTCGGTCCGCCCGTAGACGTAGCCCATCAGCAGCGGCGGGACGAACCCACCCAGTCCGCCGGCGGCTCCCACGAGCCCGGTGACGCCGCCCACGCGGCTCGGCTCGGTGGCCCGGGCGATGAGGGCGAACGTCGCGCCGCTGCCGGCGCCGAGCGCGGCGGCCATCACCAGGAAGGCGACGGTCCCGATGCCGTCGAGGGGCGGCGTTCCCGCCGAGATCGCCGCGCAGACGGTGACCACGGCGAAGACCCCGGACAGGACCGGGATCGGTCCCAGCCGGTCGGAGAGCCAGCCGCCCACCGGCCGCATGACCACCGCGACCACGACGAAGCCGGCCATCCGGTTCGCGGCGTCCGCGGGCTCGAGGCCGTGCGCCGTCTTCAGGTACGCCGGCAGGTAGACCGAGAAGGCGACGTAGCCGCCGAAGGCGACGGCGTAGAGCACGCAGGCCTGCCAGGTGATCGGCAGCTTCGCGTTCGCGACCAGCCGGCTGCCGAGCGAGGTCGTCGGGACGACCCGGCCCGGCGCGTCCCGCATCACCAGCCAGGCGACCACGGCGTAGACGGCGAGGGCCCCCGCGGTGAGGAGGAAGGGGGCCTTCTCCCCGACGTTCGTGTAGAGCTTGACGGTGGTCAGCGCACTGATCGCCGTGCCGCCCATGCCGGCGCCGAACACCCCGATCGCCAGGCCGCGGTGCTCGGGCGGGAACCAGGCGTTCACGAACGGCACCCCGACCGCGAAGGTCGTCCCGGCGATGCCGAGGAAGAACCCGCCGACGATCAGCAGGGCGTACGAGTCGAGCGCCACGAAGGCGATGAAGAGGACGGGCACGATCGTGGCCGCCGACACCAAGGGGAACATCAGCCGGCCGCCGTAGCGGTCGGTGAGGGCGCCCACGACGATCCGGCCGAGCGAGCCCACCAGCACCGGCACCGCGACCAGGAGCGCGACGTCGGACTCCGTGAGGTCCCCCAGCGTGCCGGTGTCCCGGAACATCGGGCCGAGCGGGCTGATCAGCGCCCAGGCCCAGAAGTTGACGGCGAAGCCGATCGTGGCCATCACCAGCATCAGCACGGGCGAGCGGCCGCCCTGCTGGACCCGATCCTGCGTCGACACGACCTCTGTCATCCGTGACCCTTCCGTCTCCACCTTGGCGCGTGCGCACGCGCGTGTCCATGCTCGGGACCGCGCGGACGGGAGAGGAGGGTCTTTGTGCCCGACCCGGTAGGGCGAAGGGCACCTGGGGCGGAGCAGCAGGGAAGCAGCAGAGAAAGCAGCAGGGCCCCCGCCGGAGCGGGGGCCCTGCTGTCGATCGGTTCTGCTCGGGACTGGGTCTCGACACGGGTCGCGTACCTCCGTGCTTCGCACGGATGTACGCCGAGCCCTGCTCGACCTTGATCGCCCTACGCGATCAAAAGTCCCTTTGAATGGGACTTCTTCACTCCGCACGGAAAGGAACGGTCGGCATTCGGCTCACCGACCGCCCCGTGCTCCGATCAGAAGTCCATGCCGCCCATGCCACCCGAGGGGTCGCCGCCCATGGGCGCGGCCTTCTCGGGCTTGTCGGCCACGACGGCCTCGGTGGTGAGGAACAGCGCGGCGATCGACGCGGCGTTCTGCAGCGCCGAGCGGGTGACCTTGGCCGGGTCGATGATGCCGACGGCGATCATGTCGACGTACTCACCGGTGGCCGCGTTGAGACCGTGACCGGCCTTCAGGCCGCGCACCTTCTCGGCCACGACGCCGCCCTCGAGGCCGGCGTTGATGGCGATCTGCTTCAGCGGGGCCTCGATCGCGACCTTCACGATGTTGGCACCGGTCGCCTCGTCACCCTCGAGGTCCAGCTTGACGAACGCCTCGACGGCGGCCTGGACGAGCGCCACGCCGCCACCGGCGACGATGCCCTCCTCGACGGCAGCCTTCGCGTTGCGGACGGCGTCCTCGATGCGGTGCTTGCGCTCCTTGAGCTCGACCTCGGTGGCCGCGCCGACCTTGATCACCGCAACACCGCCGGCCAGCTTGGCCAGGCGCTCCTGCAGCTTCTCGCGGTCGTAGTCGGAGTCCGACTTCTCGATCTCGGCGCGGATCTGGTTGACCCGGCCGGCGATCTGGTCGCTGTCGCCGGCACCCTCGACGATGGTGGTCTCGTCCTTGGTGATGACGACCTTGCGGGCCTGGCCGAGCATCTCCACGCCGGTCGACTCGAGCTTGAGACCGACCTCCTCGGAGATGACCTGGCCGCCGGTCAGGATCGCGATGTCCTGCAGCATGGCCTTGCGGCGGTCACCGAAGCCCGGGGCCTTGACGGCCACGGACTTGAAGGTGCCACGGATCTTGTTGACCACCAGCGTGGACAGGGCCTCGCCGTCGACGTCCTCGGCGATGATGACCAGCGGCTTGCCGGACTGCATGACCTTCTCCAGCAGCGGCAGCAGGTCCTTGACCGAGGAGATCTTGGAGTTGGCGATCAGCACGTAGGCGTCCTCGAGGACGGTCTCCATGCGCTCGGGGTCGGTGACGAAGTACGCCGAGATGTAGCCCTTGTCGAAGCGCATGCCCTCGGTCAGCTCGAGGTCCAGCCCGAAGGTGTTGGACTCCTCGACGGTGATGACGCCTTCCTTGCCGACCTTGTCCATGGCCTCGGCGATGATCTCGCCGACGGTCTCGTCGGCCGCGGAGATGGACGCGGTGGACGCGATCTGCTCCTTGGTCTCGACGTCCTTGGCCATGCTCAGCAGCTGGGCGGACAGGGCGGCGACGGCCGCCTCGATGCCCCGCTTGAGGCTCATCGGGTTCGCACCCGCGGCCACGTTGCGCAGACCCTCGCGGACCATCGCCTGGGCGAGGACCGTCGCCGTCGTGGTGCCGTCACCGGCCACGTCGTCGGTCTTCTTGGCGACCTCCTTGACGAGCTCGGCCCCGATCTTCTCGTACGGGTCCTCGAGCTCGATCTCCTTGGCGATCGACACACCATCGTTGGTGATGGTGGGCGCGCCCCACTTCTTCTCGAGGACGACGTTGCGGCCCTTGGGGCCGAGCGTCACCTTGACGGCGTCCGCGAGCGTGTTCATGCCACGCTCGAGACCGCGCCGGGCCTCCTCGTTGAAAGCAATCAGCTTGCTCATATCCGGGTGATTCCTCACGCGTTCATCAGTCGTGGAGGACCGGCCCACTGCCCGCGACGGACGGTCCGGCCGACCCGGCGGACCCTTCCCGCCGGCGCTACGGACCTCAGCTGCCCGGTCCTGTTGGTTGTCACTCTCATGAGGAGAGTGCCAGCGTCATGTTTAGCACTCGACGGGGTCGAGTGCAAACGCTCAGGAGGGCGCGCGGCCGGGCGGGAAGCCGCCCGCGGCGATCGGACCCCAGCGCTCCACCGTGAGCCGGATCAGGCTCTTGCCCTGCCGACGCATCGCCGCGCGGTACTCGTCCCAGTCGGGGTGCTCCCCCGCGATCGCGCGGTAGTAGTCGACGAGCGGCTCGACGGAGTCGGGCAGGTCGATCACCTCGGCGGTGCCGTCGAGCTGGACGTACGGGTCGTTCCAGTCGTCGGAGTGCACCAGGATCGAGGCGCGGGGGTCGCGGCGCAGGTTGTGCACCTTGGCCCGCTCGGGGTACGTCGACACCACGACCCGGCCGGCCTCGTCGAGCCCGCAGCTGACCGGCGACATCTGCGGCGTGCCGTCGCGCCGGAAGGTCACCAGGGTGCCCCGGTGGCGGGGCCGGACGAACTCCTCCAGGGCCGCGCGGTCGACCCGGTCGGTCGAGGCGATCTGCGGGCTCATGCTCCGCACGCTACCCGGGCGCCGAGGATTGCCGGCGCGGCCGATCGGGTAGGAAGGGGGCATGACCCTCTCCCGCCTGATCGCGCGTCCGATGCTCGCCTCGATGTTCGTCGTCGGCGGTGCCAACTCGCTCAAGGCGGCGTCCGGGAAGGCCGACGCGGCCGAGCCGGTGACCGACCACGTGGTCGCGTTCGTCCGCAAGGTCGCCCCCCAGGTGCCGATCCCCTCCGACCCGACGACCCTGGTCCGGGTCAACGGCGCGGTCCAGATCCTGGCCGGCCTCGCCCTGGCGACCGGCCGGGCGCCCCGGTTGTCGGCGGCCGTGCTGGCGCTCAGCCTGGTGCCGACGACCGCGGCCGGCCACCCGTTCTGGCAGGAGCAGGACCCGGCCAAGCGGGGCGCCCAGCGGATCCACTTCTTCAAGAACGTCTCGATGCTCGGTGGCCTGCTGATCGCCGCGGGCGACACCGACGGCAAGCCCGGGGTCGCCTGGCGCGCCCAGCGCGCGGCCAAGGACGTCCGTCGCGAGACCCGCCGACTGGCCCACGACGCCCGGCGCGAGGCCCGGCTGGCCACGGCGTCGATCCGCTAGGAGCGCGCGAGCCGGGCCTCGACGAGGTCGGTGAACGCGCTCCGCGTTGTCCGGCAGCACGTCGAGGTACAGCCCGGGCTCGGTCACCTCGAGCTCGCTCACCACCAGCGTCCCGTCGGCCAGCCGCATCGCGTCGACCCGGCCGTAGTCGAGGGGGTGGCCGAGCAGGTCGCCCACCGCCGCCATCGCACGGACCGCGAGCCCCGCGGCCTCCTCGCGCAGCGGCACCGCCGCGCTCGCGCCGCCGAAGTGCTCGTGCACCCGGACCTCGCCCCCGCCCGGCAGCTTGTCCACCTGGGAGATGGCCCGCCCGCCCAGCACGAACACCGAGGTCTCGCCCTCGCTGCGCACCGACTCCACGAGCGGCTGCACGATCCAGGGCCCCCGGGCCGCCGGCAGCTCGGGGTGGTCCTGGATCTCCTGGCCGAGCCGCGGGTCCTCCGGGTCGTCGACGACCAGCACGCCGGCGCCGCCCGCGCCGACGCGCGGCTTGACGACCGCCGTACCGAACTCCGCGACGCCCGCCCGCAGCTGGGCGAGGTCCACCGCGTCCCTGGTCGGGACGACCGGCACGTCACCGAGCCCGGTGAGGTAGATCTTGTCGAGGTTCCACGTGAACACGTCCGCTCCGTTGAGCAGCGGGGCCGTGCGGTCGACCTCGCGCGCCCAGGCGAGGAACTCCTCGGGGCGGCCCATGTAGTCCCACGGCGAGCGCACCGCGACCAGGTCCGCCGCCGCCCAGTCCACGCTCGCGTCGTCCCAGCACACCCAGCGCGCCTCGAGGCCGCGCCCGGCCAGGGCCCGGTCCAGCACCTCCGCCCCGGGTTCACCGGTGGGCCAGTTCGAGGAGGTCACGAGGAGCACGGTCACGGGCGCCGACGATAGCCCGTGCGGATTTCGCGGCTGCTGTCGATTCTCCCGGCGCCCGCCCGTCATCTCGGTGACAGACTCAGAACAAGACTCCGAGAGGACGTGCACCATGACCGAGTACATCGTCTTGATCCCCGACAACGAGGACACCTGGGCCATGGCCGACGAGGCCAGCAAGCAGGCGGTCTACGCCAAGCACGGTGAGTTCGCGCAGGCGCTCGCCGACCGCGGCCACAAGATGACCGGTGGCGCCGAGCTCACCCGGGCGAAGGAGGGCCACGTCGTGCGTCGGGACGAGACCGGGCTGTCCATCACGCAGGGCCCGTACGCCGAGTCCGCCGAGCAGCTGAGCGGCTTCTACGTCATCGAGTCCGACGACCTCGACGACCTGCTCCAGGTCGTGGGCATCCTCGCCGAGGGCGAGGGAGCGCTCGAGGTGCGCCCGTGCGTCGACCACTCGGGCGACTCTGCGTGAGGTACCTCGTGCTGATGACCGAGCCGGACCACTTCGCGAAGTGGGACGGGGCCGACGACCAGCACCGCGAGCGCGTCTTCGCGGACTTCCGCGCGTTCACCGCGGCGGTGCGGGAGCGGGGCGCGGTGGTCGCCGGCGAGGCCCTCGGCCACCCGGCCACCGCGCGCACGGTCCGGCCGGGGTCGGACCGGTCGGTGACCGACGGGCCGTTCGCGGAGACGGTGGAGCAGCTCGGCGGCTTCTACCTCGTCGACCTGCCCGAGGACGTGGACGCCGCCGCCCTGGCCGCGCTGCTGCCGCGGGAGTACGCCATCGAGGTCCGGCCCGTCCTCGACGTGGACGTGTGACCGCCGCGCACCTCGCGCTCGACCGGGCGCTGCGCGACGAGTGGGGACGCCTGCTGGCCCTGCTCGTCGCGCAGTACCGACGCCTCGACCTCGCCGAGGACGGGCTCGCCGACGCCTTCGAGGCGGCCGCGCGCACCTGGCCGCGCGACGGCGTCGCCCGCCAACCCGGCCGCGTGGCTGCTCACCGCCGCCCGCCGCCGCATCATCGACCGGCTCCGCGCGGAGGCGGTCGCCGCCCGCACGCTGCCCCGGCTCGTCGTCGAGGCCGAGCTCCAGGAGGAGGCACAGCACGTCATGGCCGATGCCGGTGAGGTGGTCCGCGACGAGCGGCTCCGCCTCGTCCTGCTGTGCGCCCACCCGGTGCTGCCGCCCGAGTCCGCCGCCGCCCTCACCCTGCGGCTGGTGCTCGGCGTCTCGACCGCCGACATCGCCCGGCTGTTCCTGGTCAGCACGCCGACCATGGCGGCCCGCCTGACCCGGGCCCGCCGGCGGGTCGCGGGCGAGACCTTCGCGCTCCCCGTGGGCCGTGACCTGGACGGCCGCGTCGACACCGCGGCGCAGGTCGCCTACCTCGCGTTCACCGCCGGCTACGCACCCGGATCCGGCGCGGACGTGCTGCGCAGCGACGTGTCGGCCGAGGCGATCCGGCTGGCCCGGGTGCTGCGCGAGGTGGCGCCGGGGCGGGCCGAGCTCGACGCCCTGCTGGCGCTGATGCTGCTCCAGCACTCGCGACGCGCGGCCCGGGTCGACGACCACGGGCGGCTGGTGCTGATGCCCGACCAGGACCGCTCGCTGTGGGTCCGCGAGGAGATCGACGAGGCGATCGCGCTGCTGACGCCGTACGTCGACGCCGCGCCGGCGCCGTACCTCCTCCAGGCGCTGATCGCCGCCGAGCACGCCCTGGCCGCGACGGCCGGGGAGACCGACTGGTCGCGGATCTCCGCGCGCTACCGCGAGCTCGAGGAGCTCACCGGCTCGCCGGTGGTGCGGCTGAACCGCGCGGTCGCGGTCGCCGAGGCCGACGGCCCGCTGGCGGGGCTGGCGCTGCTCGACGGTCTCGACCTGCCCGGCCACCGGCTGCCCGGCGCCCGCGGGGAGCTGCTGCTCCGCGCGGGTCGGACCGACGAGGCGCGGGCCGAGCTCGACCGGGCCGTCGCCCTGTGCGACAACGAGGCCGAGCGCGCGCACCTGCGCCGTCGGCGCGCTCAGCTCGACTGAGGCTCCGGCAGCCACCGCGGCACCAGCGCCGCGACCGCCAGCGGTGCACCGGCGAACAGCGTCACCAGGGCGGCGTACCCCCACCAGAGGGAGCCGACCGCGAAGCCGAGGTAGAGCAGCATCGCCAGCACCTCCGAGCCGAGCCCGGCCACCGAGGTCACCGTCGCCCGCGCGGGCCCGGTGATGGCGTCCTGCATCCGCGCCTCGGTGACGATCAGCACGAGCTGGAGCACGCCGTAGCCGGCGGAGATGCCGACCACCGCCGGCACCAGCGCGAGCGCCGCGCCGGCGCCGATCAGGACGGCGGCGCACCCGGTCAGCAACCGCCACCCGGCGCGCCGACCACCGGGCGGCCCGGCCGGCCAGGGCGCTCCCGACGGCCTGCGCCGCCGCCGTCACCGCGAAGAACAACGCCACCTCGGCCGTCGAGGCACCCAGCTCGTCGAAGACCAGTCCGAAGTACTCGTCGAACGCCAGGAAGCCGTAGAGCAGGGCGGTGAGCAGCACCGCCCGGCGCACCGTCGGGTGCCGGGTCGCCTCGGTGGCGCCGGAGCGCAGCATCGCGAGGTAGCGCCGCGGTGGCTCCTCGCCCGCGGCCCGGCGGCGCGCCACCCGGGGGAGGCTCAGCGCGACCAGCAGCTGCGCCGCGCACACCCCGACGCTGACCCAGCCGGTCAGCTCGATGCCGCCGAGCAGGACCAGCGGCGCTGCGGCCAGGGTCGCGAGCATGGAGCCGACGAGCGCCGCGGACGTCGCCCAGCCGATCACCGCCGGGTAGCGGTGCGCCGCATCCGGCCGCGTCCAGCTCGTCGTAGGTGAACGCCTCGAAGGTGCCCGACGCCAGCGCCGACGACAGCCCCCAGAGCACGAACCCGGCCAGGAAGCCGGCATACCCCGGCACCGCCACCCACAGGGCGTAGCCGACCCCGTTGACCGCGGCGCTCAGCGCCAGCAGCAGCCGCCGCGAGACCACGTCCGCCCAGGCACCCGAGGGCACCTCGAGGAGGAACGTCGTCGCCGACCAGACCATGAACAGCACCGACACGTCGGCGGCGGAGAGTCCGTGCTCGACGAAGAGCAGGGCGTAGACGGGGTAGATCGGGATGAAGTCGCCCAGCGCCGCGAACGCGACCAGCCGGGTCGTCGGGGGCGTTGAGGTGCGTCAACGGTGCGGGGCCGTGAGTTCCATCGACTCATCGTCCACCGGGCGGTGCGCACGGGCAAGTGACTTGAGGGGCCGTGTCCCGACCTGACATCATGGCGAGGGTGCGAGGGGACGGCTCGGTCTATCGCGACCTCGGTGAGGCGGCCTGGCGATGGGTGCTGAGCCAGGTCCGCTGGGACGACGGGCCGTGGATCCCGGTCCACGGCGACGAGGATCAGGTGCCGGAGCTCCGCGACGAGATGCACAGCGGTGTCGCCGGTCTCGCTCACACGCTCGCCGAGCTGCGCCTGGCGAGGCCCTGGACCGAGGCCGAGCAGGAGCTCGCGGACGGGATCGCCGTGCGGCTGCGCCGGGGCATCCCGACCGAGACCGACCCCACCTTCTTCGTCGGGCTGCCCAGCGCCCTCGGGGGACTGCGGGCGCTCGGCCTGGAGGCCTCCGAGGCCACCGACCGGCTCCGCGGGCTCGGCGACGACGACGGCTGGCCGCAGCACCTCGTCGGAGAGCCGAACCTGAAGGACCGGGGCGCCGCTCAACGACGTGACGCTCGGGGCCGCGGGCGTGCTGCTGGCAGGTCTCTGGGGCGGCGACCACGCCTTGGCACATCGCGCCGCCGACGTGCTGCTGCAGCGGGCGAGCGAGCGCCCGGCCGGCCTGGCCTGGACCATGGACGCCGACGCCGACCGGCTGGTGCCGCGGCGGGCGGAGATGCCGAACTTCTCGCACGGGACGGCCGGCGTCGCCGCCGCGCTGGCCGTCGCCGGCCACGTCCTGCAACGGCCCACGGTCACCGAGGCGGCCCGGCGTGGAGCGGAGTACGTCGTGTCGCTTGCGGCTCCGGGCGTCGCGGGGCTCGCCGTGCCCCACTACGTCCCGCACGGGGACTCCGACGAGGACGAGCTGACCTGGAGCTGGTGCCACGGGCCGGCCGGGACCTCGCTCCTCTTCGCCGCGCTCGACCTCGCGGGCGCGGAACAGGTCGCCGGCCGACCGCCGGCGGCCTGGCGCCGGGAGTGCCTCCGTGCGATCCGGGGCTCGGGAATCCCGGCGCGGCGGTACCCGGGCTTCTGGGACAACGACGGTCGCTGTTGCGGCACCGCCGGCGTGGCCGACACCTTCCTTGACAGCTGGCAGCACCACGGGCACGACGAGGACCTGGCCTTCGCCCTCGTGCTCGGCGACGCCCTCGTGGAGCGCGCGATCGTGACGGGCGACCTCGCCTGCTGGCGGTTCGTGGAGCACCGCGCGGACGATCCGCTGCTCCCGCCCGGCGTGGGCTGGCTCCAGGGGACCGCCGGCATCGCCGCGGTGCTCGTCCGGCTCGGCCGGCTGCTGGAGCAGGGCCCGGACAGCGCCCGCCGTCCGGCGCATGGAGAACTGGTGGGCGCTCCCGGACGGTGTCAGCAGCCTCCCGCGACCGCGGGGATGACCGAGATCTGGGTGCCGTCGGGGGTCGGGGTCGCGAGGTTGTCGAGGAAGCGGACGTCGTCGTTGCCGACGTACACGTTGACGAAGCGGCGCAGCTGGCCCTGCTCGTCGAGGATCCGGCCCTTGATGCCGGCGTAGCTCGTGTCGAGGTGGTCGAGGACCTCGCCGAGGTTGGCGCCCTCGGCGCTCACCTCGGAGTCGCCGCCGGTGTAGGTGCGCAGGATCGTCGGGATGCGGACGGACACGCTCATCGTCGGCTGGCTCCTCAGAGGTCGGTGGCGGCGAAGGCAGCGTACGACGGGTCGATCGTCGCGGCGGGTCCCACCTGGTCGGCGATCGCGTCGATGGTCTTCAGGCCCATGCCGGTGTTGATGATGACGGTCTCGAGCGTGGGGTCGAGCTGCCCGGTCTCGACGAGCTTCTTCAGCACGCCCACCGTGGTCCCGCCCGCGGTCTCGGTGAAGATGCCCTCGGTGCGGGCCAGCAGGATGATGCCCGCGCGCACCTCGTCGTCGGAGATGTCCTCGACCGCACCGCCGCTGCGCCGGCAGATGTCCAGCACGTAGATGCCGTCGGCCGGGTTGCCGATCGCCAGTGACTTGGCGATGGTGTCGGGCTTGACCGGGCGGATCGCGTCCACGTCGTTCTTGTACGCCGTGGACACGGGCGCGCAGCCGGTCGCCTGGGCGCCGTACACCTTGTAGGGCTTGTCCTCGACGAGCCCGAGCGCGATCAGCTCGCGGAAGGCCTTGTCGACCTTGGTGAGCTGGGAGCCGGACGCGACCGGGATCACGACCTGGTCGGGGAGCCGCCAGCCGAGCTGCTCGGCGATCTCGTAGCCCAGGGTCTTGGAGCCCTCGGCGTAGAACGGGCGGACGTTGACGTTGACGAACGCCCAGCCCTCCTGCTCCCCGGCGATCTCGGAGGCGAGCCGGTTGACGTCGTCGTAGTTGCCGTTCACCGCGACCAGCCGCTCGGTGTAGACGGCCGAGTTGACCTGCTTGGGCCGCTCGAGGTCGGAGGGGATGAACACCACGGTCCGGATCCCGGCCCGGGCGCCGGCCGCGGCCACCGCGTTGGCGAGGTTGCCGGTCGAGGGACAGGCGAAGGTCGTGGCGCCGAGCTCGCGCGCCGCGCTCAGCGCGCAGGCCACCACCCGGTCCTTGAAGGAGTGCGTCGGGTTGGTCGAGTCGTCCTTGACCCAGAGGTTGTCGATGCCGAGCGTCCGGCCCAGGTTGCGGGCCTCGAGCAGCCGGGTGAAGCCGGGCTCCATGTTGGGGCTCTGCTCGATGTCCTCGGGCACCGGCAGCAGCGCCTTGTAGCGCCAGATGTTCGCGGGCCCGGCGGCGATCTCCTCGCGGGTGACGGCCGGGAAGTCGTAGGCGACCTCCAGCGGGCCGAAGCACTCGGGGCACGCGTAGTGCGGGCCGAGGGCGACCGTGTGGCCGCACTCCCGGCAGGAGAGCTCCCGGGCGTTGCCGAAGGCACGCTCGCGCAGGGTGCGGGTGGTGGGCTGTTCGGCAAATGACGGTGCTCACGTGCTGTCCTCCTTCTCATCTTCCCCGGAAGGCGGACCTCGCCCCGGGCCGGAATTAGCACCGTTTCCGCGGACTGCGTCGGTTCGTGACGCAGGAGGTTCGCGGCGGTTGCCGGGACGTCAACGGGCCGTTCCCTCAGTCCCTCTCGATGAGCAGGACCCAGCCTAGGTCACGCCGTCTCACGATGCGTACTCCGCGTCCGCCATGTGGATGCGGGCGAGCGGAGCCCTGCGGTCAGCCGCGCGCGTCGTCCGTGAGCCGGCGCAGCAGGTCGAGGACGCCGTCCGGGCCGTCGACCACCACGTCGGCGAGCTCGACCAGCGCGGACTGCTCGTCGGAGGCCGAGCAGACCAGCAGCGTGTCCATCCCGGACTCGCGCAGGTCGGCCACGGCACGGAAGGCCTCGATGTCGCCCAGGTCGTCGCCCGCGAACAGGAACCCGCCCGCGTCGAGCTCGTCGACCAGCGTGTCCACGACCCGGCCCTTGTGCATGCCGGCCGAGCGCACCTCGACCACCGCCCGGCCCGGCTCGAGCACCAGGTCGTGCCGCCCGGCGGCCTCGGTGAGGACGGGGATCAGCCGCTTCTGCGCCTCCCCGGGGTCGTCCAGCTGGCGGGTGTGGACGGCGACGGCCAGGCCCTTCTCCTCGACGTGAGCCCCGGCGGCGTCGGCGCTGCGCAGCAGGCGGGGCAGCTCGCGCATGAACGTCGACAGGCCGTGCGGCGGCAGCGGGGAGATGATCCGGCGGTTGGTGGACGACCAGCGCTCGTTGCCGTACTGGCCGAAGAGGTAGAGGTCGCTGCCGGCCTCGGCGAAGGAGTTGCCGATGTCGTCCAGGCCGCCGAGCGCGAGCGCCTGCCGGGCGGGCCGGCCGGTGATCACGGCGATCGCGAGCGCCTCGTGGGCCAGCGCGAGGAGGACCTCCGCCGCGTCGGGGTGGATGTGGGCCTCGGCCGGGTCGTCGACGATCGGCGAGAGCACCCCGTCGAAGTCGAGGCCGACGACGGTGCGCGACAGGTGGGCCGCCAGCGCGTCGTACCGCTCACGGGCCGCCGTCGAGGTGAGCTCCACGGAGCCAAGCCAACCACGCCGCGGCAGCGGCCGGACGGGGAGGGTCAGCCGAGCTCGCCGGTGAGCACGACCGTGAGCCGGTCGAGCTTCATCGAGTCGACGGCCGGCTGGACGCGCTGGATGCCGAGGTCGAGGGCGAGGAGCCGGCCCGCGGCCTTGAGTCGCTGGGGGAAGTAGACCGTGGAGGCCGGGATGGTGCCGACCCAGTTGTCGGACCCGACGACCTGCCACCCCGCGCCGGTCGCCCGGTCGCCGACGCGGCCGGCGAGACCGGTGATGCCGGAGTTGTTGTAGACCTCGACGTAGACCTTGCCGCGGTCGACCACCGGCTTGGTCCTGGTCGGCTTCGGGGGTCGGCGCGACGGGGGTCGCCGAGGGCGACGCCGAGGGCGGCGCGGCCGCCGGCGTGATCTCCCGCTCGGTCGGCGCCTGGTCCCGGGTGGCGACGAAGGCGATCCCGGCCATCGCGACGGCGATGATGCTGAGCATCACCAGCGGCGAGGGGTAGGCCACCCCCCGCTCGTTGCGGGCCCGGTTGCGGACGAGCACGGCGTGCCTCAGAGCTCGAAGCCCAGGCGCCGCGCGGAGCGCTGCCGCTGGCGCGAGGCACGGAGCCGGCGCAGCCGCCGCACGAGGAGCGGGTCGGCCTCGAGGGCCTCCGGCTTGTCGATCAGCGCGTTGAGGACCTGGTAGTAGCGCGTCGACGACATGTCGAACTTGTCGCGGACGGCGGTCTCCTTGGCGCCGGCGTACTTCCACCACTGGCGCTCGAACTCGAGGATGTCGCGGTCGCGCTCGCTCAGGGTCGGCTTGTCCCCGTGCGGTTCGGGGAGCGCGTTGACGGCGTCCATGCGCCCACTGTAGGCGACGAACTACACCTGTGTCATTCGCTCCACCGCGAGTCGCCACCCCTAGGGTGCCAGCATGCCGACCACCCAAAGCCGGGCCACTCGCTGGGGCATCGTCGCCACCGGCGGGATCGCCCACAGCTTCGCCCGCGACCTGGCCCTGGTCCCCGGCGCCGAGCTCGCCGCCGTCGCCTCCCGGTCCGTCGAGCGGGCCGCCGCCTTCGCCGACGAGTTCGGCGGCGCCCGGGCCTACGCGTCGGCCGACGAGCTGGCCGCCGACCCCGACATCGACGTCGTGTACGTCGCCTCGCCGCACGCCCTGCACCTCACCCACGCCCGACCGGCCCTGGAGGCCGGCAAGGCGGTGCTGTGCGAGAAGGCGCTCACCCTCAACCTGGCCGACGCCGAGACGATGGTGGGCCTGGCCCGCGAGCACGGGGTGTTCCTCATGGAGGCCATGTGGATGGCCTGCAACCCGGTCATCCGCGCGCTGCGCGAGGGCCTCGCCGCGGGGCGCTTCGGCGAGCCCCGCCAGCTGCACGCCGACCTCGGCTTCGTCGTGGACCGGCCGGCCGACGACCGGCTCCTGGACCCGGCCCTCGGCGGGGGCGCGCTGCTCGACATGGGCATCTACCCGCTGACCTTCGCGCACCTGATGCTGGGCGAGGCCGAGGCGCTGGCCGGCACCGCGGTCCTGTCCCCCGCCGGGGTCGACCTCGACGTGGCGATCGCCGGGCGCTACGCCGGCGGCGCGGTCGCCGCGCTCACCGCGTCGATGACCTCGACCTCCCCGCGCGCCGCCACCATCGCCACCACCACCGGCCTCGTCGAGGTGCCCGCCCCGTTCCACCACCCGTCGTACGTCGTGTTCACGCCCACCGACGGGGAGCCCCAGCGGATCGACGGCGCCGAACGGCTGATCGGGTCGGGCCTCGGCACCGAGGCGGCGGAGGTGCAGCGGTGCCTGGCCGAGGGCCTCACCGAGAGCCCGCTGGTGCCGCACGCGCAGACGCTGACGCTGATGCGCCAGATGGACGAGCTCCGCGCCCAGATCGGGGTCAGCTATCCGGGTGAGGACGCTCCGGGGCGCGCCACCTAGGGTGGCGGTGTGGCTCCCACCGGTTCGGCTGATCTCGTCATCGTCGCCAACCGGCTGCCCGTGGACCGGGTCTACGAGGAGGACGGCACCCCCGGCTGGCGCCGGTCGCCCGGCGGCCTGGTGTCCGCTCTCGAGCCGGTGCTGCGCAGCAACGACGGCGCCTGGATCGGGTGGCCGGGCGGCACCGAGGAGGGGCTGGAGCCGTTCACGGAGGACGGGCTGAAGCTCATCCCGGTCGCGCTCTCCGCGGAGGAGATCGAGAACTTCTACGAGGGCTTCTCCAACGGCACCCTGTGGCCGCTGTACCACGACCTGGTCGCCAAGCCGGAGTTCCACCGCCCGTGGTGGGAGGCCTACGTCGAGGTCAACCAGCGCTTCGCCGCGGCGGCCGCGGAGGTCGCCGCCGAGGGCGCCACGGTCTGGGTCCAGGACTACCAGCTCCAGCTCGTGCCGCAGCTCCTGCGGGACCTGCGGCCCGACCTGCGGATCGGGTTCTACCTGCACATCCCGTTCCCGCCGACCGAGCTGTTCCAGCAGCTGCCGTGGCGCCGGCAGATCCTCGAAGGCCTCCTCGGCGCCGACCTGATCGGCTTCCAGCTCGCCGGTGGCGCCGCCGAACTTCGTGCGCCTGGTCCGGCAGCGGGTCGGGCACCGCACCCTTCGCGACACCATCGACCTGCCGGACGGCCGTCGGGTCCGGGCCAGCAACTTCCCCATCTCGATCGACGCGTCGGGCTTCGAGGAGCTGGCCCGCTCGGAGTCGGTCGGGCGGCGGGCCGCCGACATCCGCTCCGCCCTCGGCGACCCGGAGACGGTGTTCCTCGGCATCGACCGGCTCGACTACACCAAGGGCATCCACGCCCGGCTGCGCGCCTTCGGCGAGCTCGTCTCCGACGGCAAGCTCGACGTCGGCCAGGCCGTCTTCGTGCAGGTGGCGACCCCCTCGCGGGAGCGGGTGGAGCAGTACCGCCTGCTGCGCGACGAGATCGACCGCCTCGTCGGCCGTCTCAACGGCGACCTCGGCCGGATCGGCAAGCCGGCCATCTCCTACATGCACTCCTCCTTCCCCCGCGAGGAGATGGCGGCGCTCTACCGCGCCGCCGACGTGATGGTGGTGACGCCCTACCGCGACGGGATGAACCTGGTCGCCAAGGAGTACGTCGCCTGCCGCTACGACGACGACGGCGCGCTGGTGCTCTCGGAGTTCGCGGGCGCCGCCGACGAGCTGCGGCAGGCGTGGCTGGTCAACCCCTACGACCTCAACGGGATGAAGACCGCACTGCTCGCCGCGAGCGACGCAGAGCCGCGGGAGCGGACCCGGCGGATGCGGGCGATGCGCAAGCAGGTCATGGAGAACGACGTCGCGCACTGGGCGGCGTCGTTCCTCACCGAGCTCTCGGAGGCGCCGCGCCACACGTGACCCGCGAGGTCAGTGCGCGCCCGTCGCGTCGGAGTGGCTCAGCTCGGCGAGCATCAGGTCGGTGACCTGCGCCTGCAGGGCCGGGCCGGGCACGCCCCAGCCCTCGTCGTACGCCATAGACCTCGCGCAACGACCGCCCGCCGGCGAGGCCGTCCATGAGGTCGACGTCGTCGGGGGAGATCAGGCCGGGGTGCACGACCCCGACCGCCTCGGACACCTTGAGCAGGTCGCGGCGCAGCGACTTCACGTAGTTGTGCAGCCGCACGCTCTTCAGGGTGGGGTCCAGGCCGCGGACGTAGCGCGGGTTCTGCGTCGCCACGCCGACCGGGCAGTGGTCCGTGTGGCACTTCTGGGCCTGGATGCAGCCGATGGCCAGCATCGCCTCCCGGCCGACGCTGACGAGGTCGACGCCGAGGGCGAAGGCGACGACCGCGTTCTCGGGGATGCCGAGCTTGCCGGCGCCGATGAAGGTGACGTCGTCGGTCAGGCCGGCCCGCGCGAAGCGGCGGTACACCTCGGCGAAGCCGACCCGGAACGGGTAGGCCACCGCGTCGGCGAAGATCATCGGCGCCGCGCCGGTGCCGCCCTCCCCGCCGTCGACATTGACGAAGTCGACCCCGCGCTGACCGCCGGCCATCGCCTCGACCAGGTGGTCCCAGAACTCCAGGTTGCCCACGGCCGACTTGATGCCCACCGGGAGCCCGGTCTCGGTGGCCACCAGCTCCACGAAGTCGAGCATCGAGTCGACGTCGTGGAAGGCCGTGTGCCGACTGGGCGAGGCGCAGTCGACCCCCGGCTCGATGCCGCGGATCTCGGCGATCTCCTGGCTGACCTTGGCTCCCGGCAGCATCCCGCCGAGGCCCGGCTTGGCGCCCTGCGACAGCTTGATCTCGATCGCCCTGATGGGCGCCCCGGCGACCAGGTCGGTGAGCCGCGCGAGGTCGAAGGCGCCGGACGCGTCCCGGCAGCCGAAGTACGACGTCCCGATCTGGAAGACCAGGTCGCCCCCGCTGCGGTGGTACGGCGAGACCGCGCCCTCGCCGGTGTTCTGGAGGCAGCCGGCCAGCGCGGCCCCCCGGTTGAGCGCCTCGATCGCGTTCTTGCTCAGGGCCCCGAAGCTCATCCCCGAGACGTTGACGACCGAGGCCGGACGGAACGCGTGGGTCCGGCCGCGCGGCCCGCCGAGCACCTTGGCCGACGGCAGCGCCACCTCCTCGCCGGCGTGCTTGGCCGTCGCGGCACCCGGGCCGGCGAAGGTGCGGTGCTTGATCACCGCGTAGCCGGTGCCGGCCTCGAGGTCGTTGTCGGTCCCGAAGCCGAAGTAGTTGTTCTCCAGCTTCGCCGACGCGTACACCCAGCGCCGCTGGTCGCGGCTGAACGGCCGCTCCTCGTCGTTGCTCGTGACGATGTACTGCCGCAGCTCGGGCCCGAACCGCTCGAGGAAGAACCGGGCGTGCCCGACCACCGGGAAGTTCCGCAGGATCGCGTGGCGCTTCTGGGTCAGGTCGTGGGCGACGACCGCGCCGACGGCGGCGGCGCTCGCGCCGGCCACCCGGGTCCATTTCATGGTCTGTGTCTAGACCTGCCCGACGGGGTTGTCGAGGACGCCTCGCGGGCGGCGGCGAGGCGGGGGGTAACTTCTCCTCATGGACCTGATCCCCAAGCCCGATCAGGTGGTCTCGGCGGTCGCCAACGTCGCCCACATCCTCTTCTTCGGCGGGCTGGCCGATCTCCGGCCGATGCCGCGGACCCTGATCGACGACGGGACGTTGCGCGAGGTCTACCACTACAAGCCGGCCCGTGGGGTCGCGGCGACCGGCGACCCGGTGCTGCTGGTCACCCCCCTGGCGGCGCCCGCGACCTGCTTCGACCTGCGCCGGGACTGCTCCCTGGTCGAGCACCTGGTGCTCGGCGGGCGGCCGACGTACCTCGTCGAGTACGGCGAGATCTCGTTCAAGGACCGGTCTCTCGGCATGGAGCACTGGATCGACGACGTGCTGCCCGCCGCGATCCGCGAGGTCTCCGAGCACGCCGGCGGCCGTCCCGTCCACCTGGTCGGCTGGTCGCTCGGTGGGCTGTTCGCCCTGCTCACCGCCGCGGACCGGTCGGACCTGCCGATCGCCTCGGTCACGGCGCTGGGGTCGCCCGTCGACGTCACGCTCGTGCCGCTGGTCGCTCCGCTCCGGCCGCTGCTCAACCTGACCCAGGGACGCGGGCTGGTGACGCGCGGCTACCAGGCGTTCGGCGGCGTGCCGAAGCCGCTGGTCGGCTGGGCCTTCCAGCTCGCCTCGGTGCAGAAGCTGGTCACCAAGCCGCTGGCCATCGGGCTGAACCTCGACGACACCGAGTTCCTCGCCCAGCTGGAGGCCGTGGACCGCTTCTCGGCCGGGATGATGGCCTACCCCGGCCGCACCTTCGGGCAGCTCTACCACCGGTTCGTGAAGGCGAACGTCCTCGTCGACGGCTCGATCGACCTCGGGGAGCGGACCGTCTCCCTGGCGGCCGTCGAGGTCCCGGTGCTCGTCTTCGCCGGCGCGACGGACGGGATCGCCCCGCTGCCGTCGGTGCAGGCGGTGATGCCGCTCCTGACGGGCTCGCGAGACGCCCGCTTCGAGGTCGTGCCCGGCGGTCACCTCGGGATGCTCACCGGCCGCGCGGCGCGGACGTCGACCTGGCGGGTGCTCGACGAGTGGCTGGACGAGTGGTCCGCCGCGACCCCGGCGCCGCGCAAGCGCACCGCGAGGAAGGCGCCGGCCACAAGAAGACGCCGGCCACGAAGGCCCCGCCCCGCAAGGCGCCCGTCGAGGAGCCCGCCGTCGACACGATCGGCACCAACCCGGAGCGCCGCTACGGCTCCGCCAGCTCCCGCTCCCTGTCGCGCTGAGCTCACCGGATCGCGGCACCGCTAGATTGCCCGGGTGCCCGCGACCGACACCCTGAGCCGCGGTGTCCGCATCGGGTACGGCTCCGGATCGGTCGCGACCGGGGCGTTCGGGACGGTGCCCGGCCTGATGCTGCTGCCCTTCCTCACCGACAGCCTCGGGATCGCGGCGCTCTGGGCCGGGCTGATCGTGTTCCTGCCGAAGGCCTGGGACGTGGTGCTGAACCCGATCGCGGGCCGCATCTCCGACCGGACCGTCGACCCGCGCGGGCCCCGGCGGCCCTGGCTGCTGCGCGCCGGGCTGCTCCTGGCGGTCGCGTTCGCCCTGATCTTCGCCGGGCCGGACGTCGCCTCGACCGCGCTCGAGGCCGGGTGGGTGCTGGTGTTCTTCCTGGCCGCGGCGACGGCGTACGCGTTCTTCCAGGTGCCGTACGTCGCGATGCCCGCCGAGCTCACCTCGTCCTACGACGAGCGCACCCGCCTGATGACCTGGCGGGTGGCGATCCTGGCGTTCACGATCATGCTGGCCGGGGCGACGGCGCCGGTGATCCGCAACCAGGTCGGCGGCCGCGACGGCTACCGGGTCATGGGCGTGGTGATGGCGCTGGTGATCCTGGTCGGGGTCGTGGGCGTCTACCGCGGCACCCGGAACGCCCCGATCGGCGCGGTGAGCGCGGGCGCCGGGTCCCTGCGCGAACAGCTGCGGATCGTCGGGCAGGCCCGTGACTTCCGCTGGCTGCTCACGACCTACGTCCTGCAGGCCCTGGCGACCGGGTGCATGCTCGCCGGCGTCGACTACCTCGCCACCGACGTGCTCGAGAGCTCGGCGGCCTCGACGGTCCTGTTCGTCTGCTTCGTCGGCCCGGCGCTCGTGCTGACCCCGGTCTGGGCCCGCGTCGGTGCGCGGGTCGGCAAGCAGCGCGGCTACGTGCTCTCGTCGCTGGTGCTGGCCACCGGTGCGGCGCTGGCGGTCCTCGCCGGTGGCGGCACCGCCGCGGTCGCGTTCGGCGCGACCGCCCTCGTCGGCGTGGGCTACGCCGGCTGCCAGGTGTTCCCGCTGGCGATGCTGCCGGACGCCGCGGCGGTGGACGCCCGCCGCACCGGCTCCAACCGGGCCGGCGTCTACACCGGCGTCTGGACCGCGGGCGAGACGCTCGGCCTGGCGCTCGGGCCGGGGCTCTTCGCGCTGGTGCTCGCGGCCGGCGGCTACCGGTCGTCGACCGACGGCGACGTCACGCAGCCGGACTCCGCGCTCACCGCGATCGTGCTCGGCTTCTCGCTGCTGCCCGCGGCGCTCACCCTGGTCAGCCTGCTGTGGCTGCGCCGCTACTCACTCGACGCCACGGAGGTGGACGCATGACCGACGACATCCTGACCAGGCTGCGCGCCCTGCAGGCCGGCGACCTGCCGGTCCACGGCGGCCGGACGTTGGCCTACGTCTACGACTCCGGGCTGCCCGAGATCGACCGGGTCGGGCGCGAGGCCGTGGCGGCGTACGCCGGCACCAACGGACTCGACCCGACCGCCTTCCCGAGCCTGCTGGCGATGGAGAACGACCTCGTCGGCTTCGCCTGCGACCTGCTCGACGCCCCGGACACCGCGGTCGGGACGGTCACCTCCGGGGGGACGGAGTCGTGCCTGCTCGCCGTGCAGACCGCGCGCGACGCCCGGCCGGACATCGAGCGGCCGACGATCGTGGTCGCCGACACCGTGCACGCGGCCTTCCACAAGGCCGCCCACTACTTCGGGGTCGAGGCGGTGGTGGTGCCGGCCGGTCGCCGACCACCGGGCCGACGCGGACGGGATGCTCGCCGCCGTCGACGAGCGGACCGTGCTCGTCGTCGGGTCCGCGCCGTCCTACGCGCACGGCGTGGTCGACCCGATCACCGCGCTCGCCGCCGGCGCCGCGGCGCGCGGCGTGCGCTGCCACGTCGACGCCTGCATCGGCGGCTGGGTGCTGCCGTACGCCGCCCGGCTGGGCCGCGACGTCCCGCCGTGGACGTTCGCGGTCGAGGGCGTCACGTCGATCTCCGTCGACACCCACAAGTACGCCTACGCGCCCAAGGGCACCTCGCTGCTGCTGCACCGGACCCCGGCGCTGCGACGCCCGGCGTTCTTCGCGTTCGCCGACTGGCCGGGCTACACGATGCTCAACTCCACGATGCAGTCGACCAAGTCGGGCGGGCCGCTGGCCGGCGCCTGGGTGGTGGTGGAGTCGCTGGGCGACGAGGGCTACCTCGCGCTCGCGCGGACCACCTTCGAGGCCGTGGACCGGATCGTCGCGGGCGTGGGCGCGATCGGTCCGCTGCGGGTGCTCGACCCGCCGGACTCGACGCTGGTGACCCTGGCGACCGACGGCACGTGCGACGTCTTCACGCTGACCGACGAGATGCTCACGCGGGGCTGGTTCGTGCAGCCCCAGATGTCCTACGCCGGCACCCCGCCGACCCTCCACCTGTCCGTGAGCGCGGCCACCGGCGCCCACGTCGACGAGCTGCTCGGCGCGCTCGCCGCCGCGGTCGACGCGGCGGTGGCGGCCGGACCGGAGGCGGTGGACGCCGACGTGGTCGCCTTCATCGAGGCCCTCGACCCCGCCGCCCTGTCGGACACCGACTTCGACGGGCTGCTGGCGGCCTCCGGCCTGGTGGGCGCGGACGCCTCCGGAGGCCTCGCGCTGCCCGAGCGGATGGCCGGTGTCAACGCGCTCCTGGACGTCGCGTCACCCCGGATGCGCGAAGCCCTCCTGGTGGCGTTCCTGGACCGGCTGGCCCGGCCGGTGCGTCGCTGAGACGGGTCAGCGCACGATCCATCGGCTGGTGGCGGTCGTCCGCACCACCATGATCACGTCTCCGTCCTCGCGACGGCTCGCGCCCCGGTCGACGCACGCCGCGGCGCCGGCCGGCACGACCATGCCGAGGCAGTCCGGCAGCACGACGTAGGGATCGGCCGCATCCTCCGCGCGGGCCACCTTGAGGACGGCGGGGTCGGCGGACGGGTCGCCCGCCCCGAAGAGGCTCTTGTCGTAGCGGAGCTTGAGGACGGCCGGGTTCTCGGCCGTGACTTCCAGGCCCGACGTGTCGACCTCGATCGGCACGCCGACCGCGGCCAGCGCCCGGGCGCCCGCGGGTGCTGGGACGTCGACGTCGACCATCGCACCGTTCGGGTCGGAGGTGGGCACCGTCAGCGAGGCGAACTGCGGGTTCGTGCGGGTGGTGTCGGAGCCGCACTGCCGCCCGGTGCAGGTGCCCGCGCCGACGCTCGACTGCGTCGCGACGAACGCCGGGCTGTCGGTGTCGCCGGGGAGCACGAGGTAGCCGGTGTTGATGCGCACCTCGCCGTCTCCGGTGTAGTCGGCCGTCACCACGCTGTTTCCGCGGCTCGCGCGCTTGATGAGCCGCCCCTCGTTCACGAACCGGCTCAGCGGGAGGCCGTCCTCGGCGGGCTGCTCGAAGTAGCCGCGGTTGTTCTTGATGACGAAGCGACCCGCTCCCGCGCCGCCGTCGAGGTGGGGCAGCAGCTCCAGCGCGGTGCCGTGACCGGCCACCAGCCCCGCGTCGTCGAGCAGCCGGACCCGGCCGTGGACCTCGATGGTGTAGCCCCCGCTGAGGTAGACGTCGCTGCTCCCCGAGAGGTCCAGGTTGCCGTCGTCGCCGACCACGAGCCGCCCGCCGGGACCGGCGGCGCCGCTCCCGGTGTCGGTGCCCAGCCGGGCCGATCCCCCGGGCCGGCTGCTCAGCGCGACGTCACCCCTGGCGTGGATCAGTCCGCTGCCGCCCAGCGTCGCGCCCCGGGCGTCGACCGTCGACCCCAGCCGGGTCACGGACGCCTGGGTGCTCTGGTCGCCCCAGACGAAGAGCCCGCTGCCCGGCTTCATCGTCAGGGACGCGTCGCGGCCGAGCTCGAAGGCCGTCAGGTCGACGCGCGTGCCCGCATCCAGCGTGACGTCGACGCCGGCCCGGATGCACACGTAGTCGTCGGCCCGCGTCGTCCCCGGGACAACCCCGCGCGACCAGTGGGAGGGGTCGGACCAGCTGCCGTCGCCGTTCCGCCAGATGTTGTCGACCATGCCGGTGCCGGCCAGCACACAGCTCGGGCCGGCGGCCGCGGGAGCGACGGCGGTCGACACCCCCGCGGACCCGAGGGCCAGCAGGGCCGGCAGCAGGACAGCCGTGAGACGACCAGGTTTCATCGGGTGCTCCCTCAGGCGGCGGTGTGCCTTGTGCACCATCGAGCCGCGGGCCCTCGGCGCACTAGCGTGACCTCCGACGGAGAGGACGGTCGATGCCCGACCCCGAGCGTGTGTGCGTGGTGGCGGGCGCGGGCGCCTGGCCCTTCTACCTCGCCACGTCGGCGTGGGTCGGCCAGGAGAACCGGCGCTTCGGGGGCGCGACCCGCCTCGGCTTCTACTCCGGGCGCCAGATCCAGGGGCTGGTCCCGCGCATCCAGCACGTCGTCCCGTCCGTGGACCTGACGGGCGAGGCGGCCGCGGCGCTCGCCCTCAGCGGCGACCCGGCCCAGCGCCGGGTCGGCGGCGCCCTGGCGGCGGCCCTCCACGACGGGACCCGGGCCGACCGGGTGCAGGTGGTGCTGCTCTCGGGTGCGCAGGAGTCCGACACCGCGACGATCGAGCCTTTGCGGCACGACGGGGACGCGGCCTGGACGCTGTTCCAGCGCTTCGCCGACCTCGACCTGCTGCGGCGTGCCGGCAGCACGGACGACCTCGGAGGGGCGTGATGACGAGCCCCGCGCGGACCGCCCGTCGGGTCGAGCTGACGGCCTGGTTCGAGCGCGAGCGCCCGGGCTTCGAGGCGATCGAGTCGGCGCTGGGCGCCCACCTCGGTGATGCGCTGCGCTCCGCGCGCCTCGACGACGCCCGGCTGGAGACCCGGACCAAGTCCCTGGAGAGCTTCCTGGACAAGGCCACCCGGTCCGACGGTCGCGGCGGGTTCAAGTACGCCGACCCGCGGACCCAGCTGACCGACTTCGTGGGCGCCCGAGTGCTGGTGCCGCTCAGTGCCGACGTCGCGCCGGTCGCCCGGCTGGTCCAGCGCCGGTACGTCGTCGAGGAGATGTCCGACCAGCGGGTCGACCAGCTCGCCGACGTCCCCGGCTACCAGAGCCTGCACTTCCTGCTCCGGTTCCGTGACGAGGACCGGGAGGCCCTCGGCCTGACCGACGCACCCGACGTCCCCGTCGAGGTGCAGGTGCGCTCGATCCTCCAGCATGCCTGGGCGGCCCTCCAGCACGACCTGATGTACAAGGGCGAGCGGCAGCCGACCAGCCACGTGCGTCGTCGACTGATCGCGCTCGCCGGACTGCTGGAGCTGGCCGACCAGGAGTTCATGGCGGTCCGGCTCGCCCACGGTGACGCCGCGGGGATGCTCGACGACGCCGACGTGGGCGGGTTCGACGCGACCGCCGTCCGGGCCTGGGCCGCGAGCGTGGTCGGTGACGAGGAGACGGGCGGCGACGCGGCCTGGTTCGCGGTGCTCCGCTCGGTCCTCGAGGAGCTGGGCGCCAGGTCCGCCGACGACGCGACCGCCCTGGCCGGCGAGTGGGCCACCCGCGGCCCGGAGGTCGCGCGGGCCGTGCGGGCCGGACGTCCGTGGGCCAACACGGCGTACGTCGCCGACCTGCTGCTGCGGCTGGCTCTGGCCGAGGACTACCTGACGCGCCGTGCGGTGACCGCGCCCGACGCAGGCGACGCCCTGCGCCGCGAGTGCGCCGAGGTCGCCGCGGCTCTGGAGCCGACGCCGTGAGCACCGCGGTCCTGGTCCTGGTCGAGGTCCTGGCCGCGGTCACCGTCTGGTGGCTCGCCGACCGGGCCCGCAAGCAGAAGCTGACGCCGGGGATGGCGACCTTCTTCGCGGTCGTGTGCGCGGTGCTGCTGATGTTCCAGATCGCCACGGACTGGCCGCTGACGGACTGGCCGACCCCGGCGGTGAACAGCTTCTGGGACGAGCACGGGGTCGTGAGCGGCACCTTGCACAGCATCTTGCTGTTCGGGGTCGGGCTGCTGTCCTACGAGGCCGGGCAGCTGCGCGCCCAGGAGCGGCTCGACGAGAGCGTGACGGCCGCCGGCCTCGGCGGCATCGTGGACCACCTCGTCGACGTCGAGGTCGGCCTCGCGCTGCTGTCCTCCGCGACGTCGCCCGACCAGCACGGCTGGCCGGACTGGGGCACGGGCCGGCCGCTCGAGTGGCTGCGCCGGCACCGCGACCGCCTCTCCCGCGACCGCGAGCCGCGGGACACGGACCCGCGGACCTGGCCGGTCGCCCTCCCCGCCCTCGAGCCGGGTGCCGACTGGCGGCACCTGCTCGTCGACCAGTGCATCCGGCGGCTGCTGGTCGCGATCCGCGACTGGGCGCCGATCATCACCACCTCGCGCAACGGCACCCGGGTCCTGGTCGCGCTCGCGGAGCTGCGCAAGGACCTCGTGGAGCTCGACGCCGCGCTCGCGAAGAACCCATCCGTGGCGCAACCCCTCCTGGTGAGCCTGCGCGCCCGGGCGCGGCTGCTGGCGTACTTCCTCGAGCTCAAGAGCGGGGCGGTCCCGATGCGCCCGGAGGTGCTGGACGGCTTCGCGCCGCTGGACGCGACCCCGGGCGCCCTCGAGTGGGCCGCGGACTCCTCCGGGCGCGAGCTCTTCGGTGCGGAGTGGACCAAGGACCTGACGCATGCCACCGAGGCCCTCACCCGGGGCCGGTGAACACCGCCGGGTCAGCGGGCGACGCGATCGGGCGAGGCGTCGAGCACCGCGGCCAGCAGGGTGCGCACGGCCGCGAGCGGCAGGCCGCCGCCGATGGTCCAGGCGCGCCCCGCGGCCTTGTCGCCCAGGGCGAGCCGGGCCTCGGCCAGTCCCGCCGCGAGGTCCTGCTCGGGCGGCTGGTCCGCGCCTCCCGGCGGTGGCGCGACCACGTGTGCGGCGGCGAAGAGCCGGACCGCGGTGTCGTCGTCGCCACGGGCGGCGGCCAGGCAGCCTCCGACGCGCAGGCACTGCGCCACGGCGAAGCTCTGGCCGAGCCGGTCGCTCAGCTCCAGGGCATGCGCCAGCCGCTCGGCCGCCTCGACCGGGTCGCCGAGCACCAGCGCCGCCCGCGCCAGGGTGATCGCCGCGTCCCGACTCTCCATCGGCAGCCGCGCGTCGGCGATCGCCAGCGACTCGGCGGCGAAGGCCCGGGCCGTCTCGCCGTCGGCCTCGTCGAGGGCGATCTCCGCCAGGGTGTTCATCGTGTCGGCGGTGCGGGCCAGGTCGCCCTTGGCCCGCACCACCCCGAGGAGCGCCTCGTAGGTCTGCCGCTCGCCGTCGGCGTCGCCGCTCATGGCCATCGCCATCGCGAGCACCTGCAGGGCCTGGGCCGAGAGCGGGTAGAGGTCGAGCGCCTCGGCCTCCGCCAGCGCGTCCTCCGCGAGGGCGCTCCCCTCAGCGAGCTCGCCGCGGAACACCAGGGTGGCGCCGAGGAAGGTCCGGGCGAACGCGGCGGACCGGCGGTCGTCGTGCCGCTCGGCGAGCTCGAGAGCCAGCCGGCTGTGCTCCTGGGCCGCGTCGAAGTCGGTGAGGTGGTAGGCCAGCAGCCCGACCGCGGCGTGCAGCCGCGCTGCGTCGGGTCCCTGCTGGGGCACGTGCTCGAGCACCGCGCGGGTGCGCGCCAGGGCCTCGTTGTGCCGGCCCGCGGAGATCCAGCAGTCCAGGCTGGCCAGGGTCAGCTCCACGGCGATCCCGCGGCGGCCCGCGTCCAGGGCCCACTCGATCGTGGCGGCGATGTCCGCCGCGTCGTCGTCGAACCGCGCGAGGGTGAGGTCGGCGTCGGGTCCGTAGAGCCGGTCCGCCGACGACTCCACCCGCGACGTGAGGTGGCCGGCCAGCAGCTCGCGGCTGCGGACCAGGTCGGGGTGCGCCAGCAGCTGCGCCCGCGCGAAGGCCCGGACGGTGCCGAGCACCACGAACCTCACCTCGACGCGACTCTCCATCGGCCGCACCAGCCGCGCATCGACGATGGCGGCGAGCCGCTCGACCACCGACGGGCACGTCGAGACAGACGGCCTCGACCGCCTCGATGGTGAAGCCGCGCTCGAACAGCGCGAGACGGTCGCACACCAGGCGCGCCTCGGCGTCCAGGCGGTCGTAGCTCCACCGGATCGCGGTGGCCATGGGGCCGCTCGACAACAGGTCGAGCCCGGCTCGCAACTCGTCGATGATGCGGTCCAGGCTGCGCAGCCCCACCCGGGCGGCGGCCAGCTCGATCGCGAGCGGCAGCCCGTCGAGCAGCCCGCACACCTCGGCGACGGCGTGCTCCTGGCCCTCGAGGACGAACGACGACTCGGCCGAGGTGGCCCGGTCCGACGAACAGCAGCACGGACGCGGCGGCACCGATCGTCGCCGGGGCCGCGGTCGGCTCGGGCACCTCGAGCGGCGGCACCGGCAGCACGCGCTCACCGGCCGCGGAGAGCGGCAGCCGGCTCGTCACCAGGAGGGTCAGCGCCTCGGACGCGCCGAGCAGGCTGCGCACGAGGCCCGCGCCGTCCGCGAGCGCCTCCAGGTTGTCGAGCACGACCAGCGCGCGACGCTCCGGTCCGAGCTCGGCCAGGGAGTCGCGCAGGTCGCCGCCGGCGGTGCGTCCCAGCGACAGCGCCACGTCGACGGCCAGCTGGGCCGCCGGGGTGGCCTCGGTGACCTGCAGGTAGGCGACGTCGGTGAAGGCGTCCTCCGCTGCCGTCGCGACCAGGGTCGCCACCCGCGACTTGCCCGCTCCCCCGATGCCCGTCAGCGTCACGCAGCCGGACGTCGGGCGCGGCCGAGCAGCTCGCTGACCTCGGCCACCAGGTGGTCGCGGCCGTAGGTGGTCGAGGTGAGCAACGGGATCCGCGCGCGGCGCCGCGGCGTCACCGGCGCCGTGCCCGCCGCGCCGCCGAGGGCGGGGTCGTTGCGCAGGATCCCGGCCTCGAGCTGCTGGAGGGCCTCGCCGGGCGCGATCCCGAGCTCGTCGGCGAGGCGCTCCCGGGCCTCCGCGTACACCCCGATCGCCTCGTCGGCCCGACCGCTCCGGTAGAGCGCGGTCATCAGCAGCCCCCACAGCCGCTCCCGGGTGGGGTGCTCGTCGACCAGGCGCCGCACGTGGTCGACGAGGTCGGCCGGGCTGCCGTCCTGGAGCACCAGGTCGCAGCGGTCCTCGACCGCGGCCAACCGGGACTCGTCGAGCCGCGCGGCCTCCGCCTCGAGGTACGGCGTCACCCGGACCTCGGCGAGGGCCGGGCCGCGCCAGACCGCCAGCGCCTCGGTCAGTCGGTCCCGCGCCCGCGCCGCCTCACCGGCCGCGCGCGCCGTCGCGGCCTCGGCGACGAGCCCGGCGAACGGTCGGCGTCCGTGGTCACCAGGCGACGGTCGAGGGCGCGGCCGGTGTCGGTCCGCAGCACCGCGCCGTCGGGAAGGGTCGTGGCGAGCTGGCCGAGCAGGGTGTCCAGGGCGCTCTCCGGATCGGGTGGCCGGGTCCCGGCCCACAACCGCTGCGCCAGCTCGTCGGTCGGGAGCGGCTCGGGCCCCGCCAGCGCCAGCACGGCGAGCAGGGCACGGGCGCGCTTGCCGGGGGCGACCTGCCCGTCGGCGACGGGGATCGTCACCGGGCCCAGCAGGCCGACCTCCATGCCAGCAGCGTAATGACCACCGGCGCCTGGCCGTCGCGGACGTGCGGGGCGCCTCGTCGGGTGGTCGGGTCGGTCTCAGGCCTCGAGGCCCCGCTCGGCCAGCCACCGCGCGGCCGCCCGCTTGGCGCCCGCGCCAGCCACGCGTCGTACACGGTCTCGGCGAGCTGGTCGACGTCGAGCTCCCCGATCCGGCTGCCCCGCAGCAGCACCGACGGATGCCCGTCGAAGTGCGGGGTGGTGAAGAACGGCAGCGCCGGGTCGGCGAGGATCTGCTGCTTCTCCTCCTCGCTCTCGACCCAGAAGACGATGACGTCGTCGTACCGCTCCCCGGTCTCCGGGTCGACCGCGTCCGGGCGCGGGTTGCGGAAGAAGACGAAGCTCCTGCCGCTGACCTGGTAGACGGTGGCGCCGCCCGGCGCGATCGTCGAGCCCGGCATCGAGCGGGCCAGCGCGTGCAGCTCGTGGACCGTGGCGCGTGCGGGCTGCTCGGCTGCCATGCTCCGAGAGTACGACGACCGATGACGCTAGCGTCGCCCCATGAGCGCCCTCGCCGGACTGGTCGACCGAGGTCTGGTGGCGCCGGACTGGGCCGCGGCGCTGGCGCCCGTCGACGAGCGGATCGCGACGCTGGGACGGTTCCTGCGCGAGGAGATCGCGGCGGGGCGGGCCTACCTCCCCGCCGGCGACCACATCCTGCGCGCCTTCGCCCGGCCGCTCGCCGACGTGCGGGTGCTCGTGGTGGGCCAGGACCCGTACCCGACGCCCGGCCACCCGATCGGGCTGAGCTTCGCGGTCGCCCGGGACGTGCGGCCGCTGCCGGCGAGCCTGCGCAACATCTACGCCGAGCTGCGCACCGACGTCGGGATCGAGCCGCCGGACCACGGCGACCTGACCGCCTGGAGCGACCAGGGGGTGATGCTGCTCAACCGGGTCCTCACGGTGCGGCCGGGCGCGCCCGCCTCGCACCGCGGCAAGGGCTGGGAGGAGGTCACCGAGCGCGCCATCGCGGTGCTGGCCGCGCGCGACGGCCCGCTGGCCGCGATCCTCTGGGGCCGGGACGCGCAGTCGCTCAAGGGCATGCTCGGCCCGGTCCCGTGGGTCGAGTCGGTGCACCCCTCCCCGCTCTCCGCGCACCGCGGCTTCTTCGGGTCCCGCCCGTTCACCCGGGTCAACCGGATGCTCGTCGAGCAGGGCGCCGACCCCGTCGACTGGTCGTTGTCATGAGGTCGCCGTCCCGCATGCGGAATTAAGTTGAAGATTGAAGTATTATGGTGGACATGAACGATCGGATGCCTGCTCTCTACCTCGGCCACGGCGCGCCGCCGCTCCTCGACGACCCGATCTGGTCGGGTCAGCTCGCCGCGTGGGCCGCGGACCTGCCGCGCCCCAAGGCCATCCTGATCGTCAGCGCGCACTGGGAGTCCGCCCCGGTCAGCCTCTCGGCCAACGGTGCGCCGCTGGTCTACGACTTCGGCGGGTTCGAGGCGCGGTACTACAAGATGACCTACCAGACGCCGGACGCCACCGCGCTCGCCCAGCGCATCGCCGCGATGATGCCGGCCGGTGAGCCGGTGCACCAGCACGCGTCGCGCGGCCTCGACCACGGCGCCTGGGTGCCGCTGAAGATCATGTACCCCGAGGCCGACATCCCGGTCCTGCAGATGTCGCTGCCGACCCACGACCCGGTGCGGCTGATGGCGCTCGGCGAGCGGCTGCGGCCGCTGCGCGACGAGGGGGTGCTGATCATCGGCTCCGGCTTCCTGACCCACGGCCTGCCGTTCCTCACGGAGTTCCGCATCGAGGCGGCCGCGCCCGGTTGGTCGACGGACTTCGACGCCTGGGCCGCCGACGCACTGGCGCGCGGTGACGTCGACACGCTGGCGGCGTACGCCTCGAAGGCACCGGGCATGCCCTACGCGCACCCGACCGTCGAGCACTACACCCCGCTCTTCGTCACTCTCGGCGCGGCCACGACGCCCGACGAGCCCGGCCTCCAGGTGATCGACGGCTTCTGGATGGGGCTCTCCAAGCGGTCCCTCCAGGTCGCCTGACCCGGGAGACGCCTACGCCGTGATCTCGTCGAGCTCGACGAGGTCGGCCTCGGTGGGGTCCCAGCGCAGGGCGGCGGCGTTGGCCCGCACCTGGTCGCCCGAGGTGGCCCCCGCGATCACCGACGCGACCGCGGGCTGCGCCGCCAGTCCCGCGATCGCGACGTCGAGGATCGTCAGGTCGCGCGCCTCGGCGTACGCCGTCAAGGCCTCGATCCGGTCCCAGTCGGCCCCGACGAGCCACTGGGCCCGGTCGCGGTCGAGGTCCGCGCGCGACCCGGTCGGCGCCGCCTCGCCGCGGGCGTACTTGCCCGTGAGGAGGCCGTACTCCAGCGGGAAGTACGGCAGCACGCCGAGACCGAACGCCTCGCAGGCCGGGACCACCTCGTCCTCGAGGTCCCGGTCGAGCAGGGAGTAGCGGTTCTGCACCGAGACGAAGCGCTCGAGCCCGGCGCTGCGCGCGGTCCAGTCGGCGTCGGCGACCTGCCAGGCCGCGAAGTTCGAGCAGCCGAGGTAGCGGACCTTGCCCTGGTGGACCAGGTCGGTGAGGGCCGAGAGGGTCTCCTCGATCGGCGTGAAGTCGCAGGGGACGTGCAGCTGGTAGAGGTCGAGGTGGTCGGTCTGCAGGCGGCGGAGGCTGCCCTCGACGGCCTGCATGACGTAGCGCCGGGACCCGCGGGCGCCGTGGTCGGGACCGGTGCCGCCGCCGCCGAACTTGGTGGCGAGGACGAACGCGTCGCGCTGCCCCTTGAGCGCCTCGCCGAGCAGCGTCTCCGAGCCGCCGAACGGGTCGCCGTAGGCGTCGGCGGTGTCGAGGAGGGTGACGCCGGTGTCCCGGGCCGCGGCCAGGACGTCGGCCACGCCGGCCGCGTCGACGCGGCGGGAGAACGCGTTGCAGCCGATGCCGACCGCACTCACCATCAGGCCCGAGTCGCCCAGCGGGCGGTAGTCCATCGTCATGCCCTGCACACTACGAGGCGTCGCCGGCCTCGATCGCGTCGAGGTCGCGGAGGGTGTAGCGGTGGTGCCACCACTCCTCGTTGAGGGCGACGTGCAGCGCCTCCACGACCGTGCGGTCCGGCTGGTGGGGCGGCCAGCCCTCGGTCTCCAGCGCCGGGCGGGGCCGGGCGAGCGCCGCGGCGTCGACGGCCTCGAGGTAGACCGTCAGCTCGGCGACGCGCTCCGCGCGCACGGCGAGCACCTCCTCGAAGGTCGGGTCGGCGGACTCGTCGAGGGCGGCGTGCACCAGCGGCAGCTCGTCGTCCCCGAGCCAGGGCCCGGCGGTCCCGAGCGGGGTGTACGGCGACTCGACGCCGAGCACCCCGCGGCGGAACCACGCGTCGACGGCGAAGACCAGGTGCCGCAGCGTCTCGATGGTCGACCACTCGCCGTGCACCCGGATCCGCTCGCTGCCCGCCGGCATCGCCCGCACCCGGGCGATCGTCGCGTCCCAGTCGGCCTGCAGCCGACGCCAGCCCTCGCGCAGGTCGGCCGGGTCCGTCGAGCGCAGGAGGGCCCGCTCGGGGTGCCGGCGGTCGAGCTCGGCCTCGACGTACGCCCCCACCTCGACGCCGTTGACGACCAGGTTCACCACCTCGCCGTCGATGGTGGCGTCGCGCATCACCACCCCGACCATCCGCACCCGGTCGAGCCCGCACTCGCGGAACTCCGCCCCCGTCAGGTCCCGATCCCGGAAGGTCTCCATGGCACGGGACCCTAGCCCCGGCCACCGACGGCGGATGGGAGCATGACGGGATGCGGATCCTGTCCATCCAGTCCTCGGTCGCCTACGGCCACGTCGGCAACTCCGCGGCGGTCTTCCCGCTCCAGCGGCTGGGCCACGAGGTGTGGCCGGTGTCCACGGTGGTGTTCTCCAACCACACCGGGTACGGCGCCTGGCGCGGTCCGTTGCTGCCGCCCGACGACGTGCGCGACGTGATCACCGGGATCGAGGAGCGCGGCGTGCTGGGCACCTGCGACGCGGTGCTGTCGGGCTACCAGGGCGGCGCGGGGATCGCCGACGTGATCGTGGACGCGGTCGCCCGGGTGAAGGCCGCCAACCCCGACGCGACCTACACCTGCGACCCGGTGATGGGGAACGCGACGTCGGGCTGCTTCGTCGACCCGGCCATCCCGCCGATCATCCGCGAGCGGGTGGTGCCGGTCGCCGACCTCATCACGCCCAACCAGTTCGAGCTCGGCTTCCTCACCGGCACCGAGCCGTCGACCCTGGAGGAGACCCTCGCGTCCGCGGACCTCGCCCGCGCCATGGGCCCGGAGACGATCCTGGTCACCTCCGTGGAGCGGCCGGACCGACCCGCGGACACCATCGAGATGCTCGCCGTCACCGGTGCCGGCGCCTGGATCGTGCAGACGCCCCGGCTCCCGATGAAGGCCAACGGCTCGGGCGACATCACCGCCGCCCTCTTCACCGCCCACCTGCACACCACCGGGTCTCCCGCCGACGCGCTGGCCCGCACCGCGTCCTCGGTGTTCGCGGTGCTGAAGGCGACCCTGGAGTCCGGGGAGCGCGAGCTGCGCCTCATCGCCGCCCAGGCCTCCATCGCCGACCCCGCCTGCGAGTTCGAGGTCAGGCAGGTGCGCTGACTAGCATGAGCGCGCCCTCGCCGGTGTAGCTCAGTTGGTAGAGCACCTCTCTTGTAAAGAGGATGTCGCAGGTTCGATCCCTGTCACCGGCTCCAGTCCAGCAGGCGTCAGGCAGACGTCGATCACTCGCAGAAGTGCGTGGTCACCACGTAGCCCGCGCACTGGAGCAGGGTGGCGACGTCCCGGTCGGCGGAGCGGACGGTGGACACGACCGACACGCGGGCGCCGCGCGCGGCCGCGACCTCCTCGATCCGGGCGAGCGCGTCGGTCGACTCGAGCTCGGTCACCAGCAGCACGGGACCACCGGGGTCGTAGACCGGCGGCGCCGGCCGGAGCACTCCCCGGGCACCGTCCACCTCGACCTCGGCTCCCTCGTCACCGTCCGCGGACGGCAGCACCTCGACGCCGTCGAGGTCGCGGTGCCACCAGGTCTCGACGCGCGTGAGGCCGACGTCCTGCACCGCCTCGAGACGGGCCCGCTCCGCCGCGGGCACCACGACGCGCAGCCGACCGGGGCGGAGACGGACGTGCTCCAGCAGGGCGACCCCCTCGGTGGGCCAGTGCTCGTCGGCGGTCACCACGAAGTCGTCCACGAGGAGGTGGTCGCCACGATCGAGCGCCAGCAGGTAGCCGTGCTCGGTGCGCACGCCCAGGGTGGCGGGATCCTCGATCAGGTGTCCGAGGTGGTCACGGTGCCGCTCCGTGGCGTCGACCGCGGGCCGCCAGAAGCGTGGGGCATGGGGCGTCAGCGCCTCGCGGCGCGCGCGGGTGACCTCGACGACCCAGTCCAGATCCAGGGGGTCGAGCGCCCGGACGTCGACCCCAACCGTGTGCACGGGGTCAGCATCGCACCGCCGGGTCCGACTTGAAGCGTTCTTGAGAGATAACGGAGGATGGTGGAGTGACGCTGAGCATCGGGGACCTGTCCGCCCGCTCCGGCGTCGCTCCGTCGGCGCTCCGCTTCTACGAGTCGATCGGTCTCATCACGTCGTCCCGGAGCGCGGGCAACCAGCGGCGCTACGCGCAGGCGACCCTGCGCCGGGTCGCGTTCGTGCGCGCCGCCCAGCGGGTCGGGCTGAGCCTCGAGGAGATCGCCGAGGCGCTCGCGACGCTGCCCGAGGGCCGGACGCCGACGAAGGCGGACTGGGCGCGCCTGTCCCAGGGCTGGCGCAGCCGCCTGGACGAGCAGATCGAGCGGATCGAGCGGCTGCGGGACCGGCTCGACGGCTGCATCGGCTGCGGCTGCCTGAGCCTGAAGACCTGCGCCCTGAACAACCCCGGGGACGAGGTCGCCCCCCGCGGTCCGGGCGCGGTCTTCCTGGAGCCCACGGGTCGTCGCTCGCCCGACCACTAACCTCGTCGGCATGGCCCTGCGATTCGTGGCGAACCGGCCGGACCCGGCGATCGTGTCGCTGCCGTGGTCGGTGCCGCTGGAGGACTGGAGCGACCAGTACGTCGTGCCGCTCCCCCGCGGGCTGTCGCGGCACGTCGTGCGGATCGTGCGCCTCGGGACCGCGACGTACGCGATCAAGGAGACCCAGGAGCCGATCGCCTTCCGCGAGTACCGGATGCTGCGCGACCTCCAGCGGCTCGGCCTCCCGGCGGTCGTCCCCCAGGCCGTGGTCACCGGCCGCACCGACGCGGACGGCGAGGAGCTGCCGACCGCCCTCATCACCCAGCACCTGCGGTTCTCGCTGCCCTACCGCAGCCTGTTCGCCCACGGGATGACGGCCGCCAACCTGCCCTCGCTGGTCGACGCGATCGTGGTGCTGCTGGTGCGGCTGCACCTCACCGGCTTCTACTGGGGTGACGTGTCCCTGTCGAACGTGCTCTTCCGCCGCGACGCCGGCGCGTTCGCGGCGTACCTCGTCGACGCGGAGACCGGTGAGCTCCGGCCCCACCTCTCCGACCTGATGCGGCTGAACGACGTCACGGTCGGCACCGAGAACATCTTCGCGGAGCTGCTCGACCTCCAGGCCAGCGACTCCCTCGACGCCGAGGTCCAGGCCCACGAGATCATCGACCTCCTCACCCAGCGGTACGACACGTTGTGGGCGGAGCTGACCGACGAGGAGGAGTTCCCGGTCGAGGAGATGTGGCGCATCCAGAAGCGCATCGAGCGCCTCAACGACCTCGGCTTCGACGTCGAGGAGCTCGACATCGTCACCGACTTCGACGGCGACAAGGTGCGCATCCAGCCCCGGGTCGTCGAGCTCGGCCACCACCAGCGCGAGCTCCAGTCGCTCACCGGCATGGTCGTCGAGGACAACCAGGCCCGCTGGATGCTCAACGACGTCAACCGGTACATCGCGCACTTCGACCTCGACCGGGAGGACCGCCAGCTCGCCGCGAGCAAGTGGATGACCGAGATCTACGAGCCGATCATCACCATGGTGCCCGCCGAGGCGCGCGGCAAGCTCGAGCCGGCCGAGCTCTACCACGAGATCCTCGTGCACCGGTGGTACCTCTCGGAGAACGAGGGCCTCGAGGTCGACATCTTCGAGACCGCGAGCCACTACATCGACACGGTGCTCTCCAAGAAGCCCGACGAGGTCCTCACCTCGGCCCCGGCGATCCGGCCGACCTACGACGTCGACTAGCTGGTCCGTCCTCCGTCAACCGCCCGAGTCGGGAACCACAGGAGTGTCGTAGTCGAGGACGACGAACTCCCCCACGACGAACACGCCGTCAGTCTGCAGGGTGACGTCCTGGATGCCCAGCGGCACGCCGTCGCGGTAGGTCACCAGCGCCACGTCGGCGGAGCGCCGCGGCTTGCTGCCGAGCGCGATCGCGTACGCCGCGCCGCCGGTGGTGCCGTTGGTGTAGCTGTAGCCGATCTCGCCGTCGGGTCCGACGTACTGCTCCGGGCCGCGCGGGACGTGCAGGTGGCCGCCCACGACCAGGTCGGCGCAGCCGCGCTCGAGCGCCTCGCGGCCCAGGGTCGGGTCGTGGACCAGCAGCGTGGTGACCCGGTCCGGTGCGTCGCACGACGGCGTCGGCCAGCCGCGAGCCGACCTCGGCGTAGGACAGCCCGGTCTCGTCGCGCCAGCTGCCCAGACCGCTCGACCGCGGGTCGTCGACGCCGAGCAGCACGATGCCGCCCGGACCCTCGATCGGCTCGCCGTCCAGCATCGTCCAGCCCAGGTCCGACAGGTACGACGCCACGAAGGTGCCGTGGTCGTGGTTGCCCGCGACGCCGAAGCGGTCGAGGTCGTCGAACGCCTCGTTGACCGAGTCCAGGCTGAAGGCCTCCCAGGGCTGCCCGACCGAGGTGTCGTCGCCGGCGTCGAAGACCGCGGTCGCCGCGCCGCGGTCCGCGATCGCCCGGGCGACCGCGTCCATGCCGACGTTGTCGTGCCGGTCGGAGATGAGAGCGACGACGGTGTCGCCCTCCTCGGGCACCCGCAGGTCGAGGGCGGCGGCCTGCTCGGCGGCGGTCTGGTAGAACTCCAGGCTCTTGTCGTAGGTGTCGATGGCGCTCTCGACCAGCCGACGCGTCTCCTGGGTGGTCACGTCGCCGCGGAGCTCGAGGTCCTCGACCTCGGCGGGCACGCTGACCCCGCCCAGGAAGTCCTCCAGCGACTGCCAGTCGCGGTCCGCCTCCACCGTCCGGTCCTCGCCCTCCCACGGCTCCCAGACCACCAGCACGCCCACCACCAGCAGGCCGGTGACGCTCGCGATCACCGGGTTCCGGAGCCGGTGGCCGAGCTCGGCGCGGCGGCGCTTCCCGAGCAGGAACCACAGCCCCATCGGGATCAGCGCGACGACGGCGCCGCGGAGGAGGGCGCTCACCGCCATCTCCCGCAGGGCGTCCTCGGCCTTGGCCCGCTGGCCGTCGGGCTGGCTGGCGATCACGGCGTACCGCTCGATCAGCGCCTCGGTCGACTCCGCCTCGGTCTTGCCGAGGTAGACGTCGACGCCGACGCGTTGACCCGACGGGACCCGCACGTCGGGCAGCACCGGACCGGTGCGCACCTCGACGTAGCCCGACAGCGTCGGACGCAGCACCGCATCGTGGCTCGCCAGCACGATCGTGCGGCTGCTCTGGAGGAAGATCGCGGTGCCCACGAGCACCGTCAGGACCAGCCAGACGGCCGTCCACGCCAGCACCTGGGCGACGACCCGCGGGGTCAGCAGGCGGCGGAGGCGGGACACCTCTCCACGGTAGCCACGCGTCAGGCGCGCGCCCGGGAAACGGCGTAGAGCGCGATGGAGGCCGCGACGCCGGCGTTGAGGGACTCCAGCGAGTTGGACATCGGGATCGACACCAGCTGGTCGCAGGTCTCGGCCACCAGGCGGGACAGGCCCTTGCCCTCCGAGCCGACGACGAGGACGAGCGGTCCGTCGGCGAGGTCGAGGTCGGGCAGGCTCACGTCACCGTCGGAGGCCAGGCCGACCACCATGCAGCCCGCGGCCTGGTAGGCCTTGAGCTGGCGGACCAGGTTGACGGTCTGGGCGACCGGGATCCGGGCCGCGGCGCCGGCCGAGGTCTTCCAGGCCGAGGCCGTCATGCCGGCGGCCCGACGCTCGGGGATCAGCACGCCGTGCGCGCCGAAGCCGGCCGCCGAGCGGATCACCGCACCGAGGTTGCGCGGGTCGGTCACCGAGTCGAGGGCGACGATCAGCGGCCGGGACCCGGACGCCGAGGCGAGGCCGAGGAGGTCGTCGGCGTGGGAGTACTCGTACGCCGGGATCCGGGCGGCCAGGCCCTGGTGGACGGCCCCGCCGGTCATCCGGTCCAGCTCCGCGCGGGTCACCTCGAGCAGCGAGATCCCGGACTCGGCCGCGAGCGCGAAGGCGTCCCGGAGACGGCCGTCGCGCTCGGCACCCTCGGCGACGTACACGCCGTTGACCGGGACCCCGGCGCGCAGCACCTCGAGCACGGAGTTGCGGCCGGCCACCCACTCGGCGTCCGTCGACTTGGTGGTCCGGCGACGGGGCTTCTTCGCCTCCTCGCGCTCGGCGCGCGCCGCCTGCTTGTGGGCCTTGTGGTACGGCCGGTCCTTCGCCTTGGGCGTGGGGCCCTTGCCCTCGAGCCCGCGCCGGACCTGCCCGCCGGAGCCGACGGCCGGCTTCTTGCTGGTCTTGCGGATCGCGCCCTTGCGCTGAGAGTTGCGCAGCCACGTCGAGTGACCCCGGCACAAGCTCCACTTCGGTCCGGCGGGGGTGTCCTCGATCTCGATGCCGGCAGCCCTGATCTGGTCGCGGATCGCGTCCGCGCGCGCGAAGTCCTTGGCCGCCCGGGCCGCGGCCCGCTCGTCGAGGAGGCCGGCCACGAGCCGGTCGACGGCGGCGGTGAGCTTCTCGTCGCCACCGGCCGCCGGGCCCCAGGCGGGGTCGGCGGGGTCGAGCCCGAGGATCGCGAGCATCGCGCGGACCGAGGCCGCGGCTCCCGCCGCGCCCTCCGCGTCGCCGTCGGCGAGCAGGCGGTTGCCCTCCCGCACGGCGTCGTGGATCGCCGCGATCGCGGCCGGCGTCCCGAGGTCGTCGTCCATCGCCGCCACGAACTCCGCGCTCGGCGCGCCACCGGCGGTGTCGGCCGCGCGCTCCAGGAAGCCCTCGATCCGCCGGAAGCCCTGGGCCGCCTCGTCGAGAGCCTCGAAGCTGAACTCCACGTGCGAGCGGTAGTGCGCCGAGACCATGTAGAACCGCAGCTCGATGCCGCGGACCCGCTTGAGCACCTCGGGCACGAGCAGCGAGTTGCCGAGCGACTTGCTCATCTTCTCGCCGGCGGTGGTGATCCACGCGTTGTGCAGCCAGTACGACGCGAACGGGTGGCCGGCCGCACGCGACTGCGCCTGCTCGTTCTCGTGGTGGGGGAAGCGCAGGTCGACGCCGCCGCCGTGGATGTCGAAGGCCGGGCCGAGGTACTTGCCCGCCATCGCCGAGCACTCGATGTGCCAGCCGGGCCGGCCGGGGCCGTAGGGGGAGGGCCAGGCCGCGGTCTCCGGCTCCGTCTCCTTCTTCCAGCCCTTCCACAGCGCGAAGTCGCGCGGGTCGCGCTTGCCGCGCGGGTCGGCGTCGCCGGCCGGCTCCATGTCGTCGATGCGCTGCCGGGTCAGCTCGCCGTACGACGGCCACGACCGGACGTCGAAGTAGACGTCGCCCGAGCCGTCCTCGGCAGCGTAGGCGTGCCCGCGGGTGACGAGCTGGTCGATCAGGTCGAGGATCTCGGGGACGTGACCGGTGGCGCCGGGCTGGTACGTCGGCGGCAGCACGTTGATCGCGTCCAGCGCCTTCTCCAGCTCGCGCCCCATCAGGTAGGCGATCTCGAACCACGGACGTCCCTGGTCGACGGCCTTGGCCAGGATCTTGTCGTCGATGTCGGTGACGTTGCGGATGAAGGTGACCTGGTAGCCCTCGTGGGTGAGCCAGCGCCGCAGCACGTCGAAGTTGACCGCCGAGCGGACGTGCCCGACGTGCGGCTCCGACTGCACCGTGAGGCCGCAGACGTAGATGCCCGCCCGGCCCGGCTCCAACGGCACGAAGTCGCGCACGTCGCGGGTCGCGGTGTCGTAGAGGCGGAGCGTCACCCGGGCAGTGTATTGAGCCGCGCGGCCACCGCCCGCATCCTCGGTCGCGCGGGCTCGTACCGGTCGAACGACGCCTCGACCAGACCCTCCCCGTGCGTCCGACCGGCCAGCCGCTGGCGGAGCCGGTGCAGCTCGGCAGCGGGGATGTCGCCCTCCACCGCCAGCCACGACCCGGTGACCTCGGGGGCACCGGGCACCGCCTCGTGCTCGGCCAGGAGTCCGAGCACCGCGGACAGCACGTCGGCCGGCGCCTCGAGGCGGAAGCGGTGGATGGGCTCGCAGACCACGGTGCCCGCCCGCTCGAGGGCGGTCCGGAGCACCGTCTGGGTCAGCTTGCGGAAGTCGCCGGCCCCGGTGAGGGGGGCCGAGTAGCCGGAGTGGGTCATGGTGACCACCGCGTCGTGGACCGCCCAGCCGGCCGGCCCGCGCCGGAGCGCGGTGGCGACGTACTCCGCCATCGACGCGCGGAAGTCGTCCACCCGGTGGAAGACGTAGAGCGGCAGGGTGTTGAGCTCGGCGGCCAGGTGGAAGCGCAGGCCGGACCCGGGTGGTCCCGGCTCGACGCGCAGGCCGACCGTGGCGAGGTGCCGGTTGCCCTCCTCCCCGAGCAGGGTGACGGCGCGGCCGACCCCGGCGGGGCGCTCGATGCACAGGGTGGTGGAGGCGCGGAAGTCCACGGCGACGTCGTGCTCGAGGGCGAGCGTCTGCTCCAGCACCTCCTTCTGCACCTCGCCGTAGAGCGAGACGTAGAGGTCCTGGCTGGTCTCGTCGACGCGCAGCCCGATCAACGGGTCCTGCTCGGCGATCTCGGCGAGCGCGTGGTGCAACGCACCCTTCTGCGCGGGGTCGCGAGGCACGACCGCCGTCTCCAGGGTGGGCGGCGCGAAGTTCGCCGCAGGCGGCGGGCGCTCGGTGCCGAGCCGGTCGCCGACCCGCACGTCGCGCAGGCCCGAGAGCCGGGCGATCTCCCCGTCGACGACCACCTCGCGGGCGGCCGCCCCGCGCGGCTGGAGGACCTCGACCCCGGTGACCGTGGCGTCGCGGTCCGGACCGAGATGGACCCGGTCCCGGACCCGGACGGAGCCCGCGCGCAGCCGCACGTAGGCCACCCGGTCCCCGCCGGGCCCGCGCTCGACCTTGAACACGAGTCCCGAGGCCGGCCCGTCGTGGTCGCCCCGCGCGGCGGGCAGCAGGGTCCGCACCGCGGTCATCAGCTCGGGGATCCCGGCGCCGGTCCGGGCGGAGCCGAACAGCACGGGGTGGAGACCGCCGCGGGCCACCTCGCCCGCCAGGAGGGACGTCAGGTCCACGCTCGCGGCCGTGGCCGCGAAGCCGTCGTCCACGAGGTGGGTCAGCACCGCGTCGTCGCGCTCCGCCAGCGCCTCCAGGACCGCGTCCCGGTCGGCGAGGGGCACGACCGCGTCGGTCAGCCGGTCCCGGATCATCGCCAGCACCCGGTCCGGGTCGGCACCGCCGCGGTCGATCTTGTTGACGAAGAGCAGCGTCGGTACCCGCAGCCGTTGCAGGGCCCGCAGCAGGACCACGGTCTGGGCCTGCACGCCTTCGACGGCGGACACCACGAGCACGGCGCCGTCGAGCACCGCGAGCGAGCGGTCGACCTCGGCGATGAAGTCCGGGTGGCCGGGGGTGTCGATGAGGTTGACCGCGAGGTCGCCGAGCGTGAAGGCGACGACGGCGGCACGGATGGTGATGCCGCGGCGTCGCTCCAGCTCGAGCGAGTCGGTCTGGGTGGTGCCGTCGTCGACGCTCCCGAGCGTGTCGGTCACCCCGGCGGCGAAGAGCAGCCGCTCGGTGAGCGTGGTCTTACCGGCGTCGACGTGCGCCAGGATTCCTAGGTTCAGCGTGGACAAGCGTTCGGGCCTCTCGGTGCGCGGATGGCGGGGTGGGCTCGAACGCTGCTCGCACGATGACTCCTTCGACCGGTGGGACCCCAGAGCACCAGAACGCGAGCGCCTCCCGCAACGCGATTACCCGCGCGCGGCGTCGATGCCTGTGACGCATGGGACTGGAGTGATGAGGCGGGGTATCGTCTGACGGTGCGCCGCCTCGCTCTCGCCCTGGTCCTCGCCCTGCCCCTCATCCGGCGCTCGCCCCCGCGGGCGCGCGGGCCGCGACCCCGGTGCGCGAGGCGAGCCAGATCTCCTACACCGCCTGGGACACCGCGGCCGAGCTGGCCGGCGGGAAGGCCCGCGGCACCACCGCGGTCGGGCGACCAGATCGTGCTGGCCACGCCCGCCCCGGGCCGGCGCACCCTCGCCGGCACCGCCTACGAGACCGGTCGGTGGCGCTCGCCGTGGGTGACCGGGACGTTCTCGTTCGCCGAGCTGGTCGCCTCCTGGGAGGCCACCACCACGAAGCGCTCGTTCGTCGAGGTCGAGGTCCGGGGCCGCGGCGCCAACGGCCGGTCGAGCTGGGACACGCTCGCCCGCTGGGCGAGCGGCGACAAGCGGGTCCGGCGTACCTCCTTCTCCGGGCAGGCCGACGACCTCGCCGCGGTCGCGGTCGACACCTGGCGGGCGAGCGGCGCCGGGCTCACCTCCTGGCAGCTCCGGGTGACCCTGGCCCGCAAGGCGGGCACGAAGGCCCCCGTCGTCGTCGACTCCCTCGGCGCGATGACGTCGCGGGTGCCGGCCGGCACCGCTCCGACGTCCGCGCCCGGCCCGGCGGCCGGGGTCACGCTCGCCGTGCCGGCGTACTCCCAGATGATCCACCGCGGCCACTTCCCCCAGTGGGGCGGCGGTGGCGAGGCGTGGTGCTCGCCCACGTCGATCGCGATGGTGCTGGGCTACTTCGGCGCCCTGCCACCGGCGCCCGCCTACGCCTGGGTGCCGAGCGGGCATGCCGACCCGTGGGTGGACGCGGTCGCGCGCGGGACCTACGACCACGCCTACCGCGGCACCGGCAACTGGCCGTTCAACACCGCGTACGCCGCGTCGCGCGCGGGCAGCGCCTTCGTCACCCGGCTGCGCAGCCTCGCGGAGGCCGAGCAGTTCATCGCCGCCGGTGTCCCGCTGGTGGCCTCGATCGCCTTCGGCCGTGGCGAGCTCGCCGGCGCCCCGATCTCGGCCAGCGACGGCCACCTGCTGGTGATCGCCGGCTTCACCGCGACCGGCGACGTCGTCGTCAACGATCCGGCGGCCCCGACCGACGCCACCGTCCGTCGCACCTACGCGCGCGGCCAGCTCGAGCGGGCCTGGCTCTCCGCCTCGGGCGGCCTCGTGTACGTCGTGCACGATGCCGCGCACCCGCTGCCGCCCAGCCCCGGCAACTGGTAGGAGACGGCAGGTCACCCCCGACAATTCCGGCGAAAATCCCACCCCTAGGGGTGAATCGTTGCTACGATGGTCGAGAACCGCCCATGGACCCGAGACCGTGGGCGGTTCTTCTATTTGCCTGCCCGGGTGTGGCCGCCGATCCGATCAGGATTCGAGAAGCGCCACGCGGTCGCCGGGCCTAGCCTTTCTGCCGGAGGCCGGCACCACGCCGAGCCCCGACAGTCGGAAGGAAGCCTGAGCGATGCCCGCGAAGAATGCCAAGACCGAGTCCGACGGCTTCAGCGCCGAGGAGCGTGCCGCGATGAAGGAGCGCGCCGCCGAGCTGCGCGCCGAGGGCAAGAAGGGCGCCAAGAAGGCCGACGGACTGCAGGCGGTCCTGGACGGGATCGCGAAGATGGCGCCGCAGGACCGTGAGCTCGCCGAGCGGGTGCACGTGGCCGTGACCTCGAACGCCCCCGGGCTGGCGCCCAAGACCTGGTACGGCATGCCCGCCTACGCGAACGAGGACGGCAAGGTCGTCGTCTTCTTCCAGGACGCCGGCAAGTTCGGCTACCGGTACTCCACGCTCGGCTTCCAGGACGCCGCGAACATCGACGACGGCGACATGTGGCCGGCGTCGTACGCGCTGGTGAAGTGGAGCCCGGCGGTGGAGAAGAGGGTTGTCGCGCTGGTGAAGGCAGCGGTCTCCTAGAGAGGGTCCGAGACCTCGAGCGGGGGACCGACGAAGTCGACCCAGTTGGCCCGCGCGACGGCCTCGAGCATCTCGGGACCCACGGGGCCCGGCAGGAGCGCCGCGTAGTCCTCGAACAACCGCTCCGCCCCCGAGGGCGCCGTGATCACCAGCAGCCGCCCGGGCTCGTCGCCGACGTTCTGGAAGTTGTGCGGCGTGCCGCGCGGGCCGAACGCCAGACCACCCGTCGACACCCAGAACATCTCCGCACCCGCCTTGAAGCGGAAGTCGCCCTCGAGGACGTACCACACCTCGTCCTCCCGGACGTGCGTGTGGAGCGCCGGGCCGTTCTTCGGTGAGATGACGAACTCCAGCACCGTCAGCGAGCCACGGGTGCTCCTCGTGCTCGTCTTGACCAGGACCGAGTCACCGGTGGGAGTCTCCAGCCGGGTCCCCCCGCCGGGCTGCACGGCGAACGGCTCCAGAGAAGTAGACATCTCGTCCCCTTTCCTCCTCGTGGCCCCACGCTAGGCCCGAGCCAGCGGCACCACATCGGGAGAAGTGCCCATCCGCCGGGGCCGGTGCGTGCGTCGAACTGCGTAGGCGGCGAGCCGCTACCAGCCGACCCGGCTCACTGACCCGGCTCGTGCGGGCCGTGCAGGAGCAGCAGGGTGTACGCCGCGGTCGACTTCGCGTCGGTCACGGTGCCGTCGACGATCATCCGCTCGACGTCGGTCCGGGTGAACCACGCCGACCGCATGTCCTGCTCCTCGGGCTCCCGCTGAGGGCTGCCGTGCGTCAGGTCGGTGGCCAGGAAGACCGCGCACCGTTGGCTGAACATGCTGGGCGTCACGTCGAGAGTGCCGAGCAGGGTCAGCCTCGCGGCCGACAACCCGGTCTCCTCGCGCAGCTCGCGGGCGGCCAGCGCCGCCGCATCGACGTCGAGCCGCTGGTCGCTGCTCCCGGAGGGGAACTCCCAGCGTCGCCCGGCGACCGGGTGGCGGTACTGCTCGACGAGATGCAGCCGCTCCCCCTCGGCCGGGATGACCAGGGCGATGTCGGGGCTCTCCACCACGCCGTAGATGCCGGACGATCCGTCCGGACGTCGGATCGTGTCCTCCCGGACCGTCATCCACGGGTTGGCGTACACCTGTCGGCTGGCAAGGGTCTCCACGGCGATCAGTGTGCTCGATCGGACGCCAGGACCCTTCTCCACCAGGGTGCCACGACAACCTTGACGAGTCAGGTCGCGCTGAAGTCCACCTCGTGCCAGCCGGTCGCGCCGTCGGGCAGCACGTCGCGCTCGACCCCGGTCTGCCAGTCGCCACCCCGCTCCTGGGCCCGGACCCTGAGCACGTGGTCGCCGGCGGGGACGTCGAGGGTGGCCGCCCACTGCACCCACGTGTCGTTGCTCGGCACGTAGCCCAGCTCGGCCGGCTGCCAGGCACCACCGTCGAGCGAGACCTCGACGGCCTCGATGCCGGTGTGCTGGCGCCAGGCCACGCCGCCGACGTTCACGGAGCCGGCGGGCACCTCGTCGCCCGAGCCCGGGACGTCGATGCGGGACGCGACCTTGACCGGGCCCATCTCGCCCCAGCCGCGCTGGGTCCAGTACGCCGAGATGTCCTCGAAGCGGGTCACCTCCATGTCGACGACCCACTTGCACGCCGACACGTAGCCGTAGAGGCCGGGGACGATCGTCCGGACCGGGAAGCCGTGCTCCAGCGGCAGCGGCTTTCCGTTCATCGCGACGGCGAGCATCGCGTTGCGGTCGTCGGTCAGCGCGGCCAGGGGCGTGCCGCAGTTCCAGCCGTCGTCCGAGGTCTGCAGCACCGCGTCCGCGCTCGGGTCGAGGCCGGCCTCGGCCAGGATGTCGGCGAGCCGGACGCCACTCCACCACGCGTTGCCGACCAGCGTGCCGCCGACCGGGTTGGACACGCAGTTGAGCGTCGTCCAGGCCTCGGTGACCTCACGGTCCATCAGGTCGGCGTACGTCAGCACGATCTCCTGGTCCACGAGACCGTGGATGCGCAGCTTCCACTCGTTGGGGTCGATGGCGGGGATCGCGATCGCGGTGTGGATCAGGTAGAAGTCGTCGGCCGGCGTCTGCCACGGTGCGATCCCCTCCAGCCCGATGCTGCTGGCGGACGGCACCTGGGGGGCGCTGACCCCGTCGAGACGGAGCAGCCGGCGGGTCTGCTCGACGTGCCGCTGGCCGCGACCGAGGTAGCGGCCCACGATGCCGCTGCCCACCGCGACCACGCCGAGCACGCCGGCGCGGATCAGGAAGGTACGGCGGGCCTCGGTGCGGACCTGCTGGCCGCCCTCCGCGTCGGCCGGCGTGCGCGCCGCGCGGACCAGCGGCTCGGTGAGGAGGTTGAGGGAGACCAGCCAGGTCGCGAACCCGACCGCCAGCGGCACCAGGTCCCACGCCGAGGCGTTGGGTCGGCTCAGCACCGCTGCGGTGCCCAGCCCGGCCAGGGCCAGGAACACCAGCACCGCCAGGGCCCACGCGCGCCGGGCCAGGAGCCCGGCCACCACGAAGATCACGGCGAGCAGGACCAGGATGACGGTGACGAGCAACGGCTTGTCCCAGTGGCCGACGGCCTGGATGGCGGCCTCCGCCATCGGCCCGGGCGTGATCCGGATGACCGCCTCGGCGACCGCGACGACCGGTGACTCCCGGATCGTGAGCGCGAGCGCGACGGCGTAGCTCACGGCCAGTCCGGCGAACCCGGCCACGAGGCCGGCGAGACCCCACAACAGGCGCGGTTCACGGGACTGGGGCATGGGGCAAGTCTCCCTCAGGCATGATCATTCCCGTGCTTCCAAACCCTTACGGTTCCCCGCGCGTGGGCATCGGCACGGACGTGCACCGGCTGGTCGAGGGGGTACCCCTGCACCTGGCCGGCCTGAGCTGGCCGGACGAGCCCCAGGGGCTCGAGGGTCACTCCGACGGCGACGTCGCCGCCCACGCCGCGTGCGACGCCCTCCTGTCCGCGGCCGCCCTGGGTGACCTGGGGAGCAACTTCGGCACCAGCGAGCCCGCGTGGGCGGGCGCGTCGGGCGTCACCCTGCTCGCCGAGACCGCCCGGCGGGTGCGCGCGGCGGGCTTCGAGATCGGCAACGTGGCCGTCCAGGTCATCGGCAACCGCCCCCGGCTCGGCCCGCGCCGCGCCGAGGCGGAGGCCGCGCTGGGGGACGCGGCCGGCGCGCCCGTGTCGGTCTCCGCGACCACCACCGACGGGCTCGGCCTCACCGGCCGGGGTGAGGGCATCGCGGCCGTCGCGACCGCGCTGATCCTGCCCGTCACCGGTTGAGGCTCAGGCCACCGCCCGGCGCCGCCCGCCGACGTACACCGTGCCGTCGACGACCTTGACCTCGAACGCCGGGACGCTGACGTGCTCGTCGTCGAGGCACTGGCCGGTGCGCAGGTCGAAGGCGTGCCGGTGCACCGGGCTGCCCACGAACGGCACCCCGGACCGCCGGCCGACGATGCCGCGCGCCAGCGTCGACGCCCGCGAGAAGGGGTCGTGGTTGCCCAGGGCGTAGATCTCCCCGCCGGGCGTGCGGAAGAGCGCCACCGCCTGCCCGTGCACCAGCGCGGCCACCCCGCGCTCGAACTCGAGGTCGTCCGCCGGGCACACCGCCTGCCACCCGTCCTTGCGGGGATCACGGCCTGCCTCCATGCCCCCGACGTTAGGCGGGGCGTGTTGACCCCCGGTTTCGTCGTGTAACAGCCAGGAAAACGACCCGGCGCGCGGGTTCGCTAGCGTGCGCCCATGGCCGCGGCGATCGTCATCCTCGGCGCCGGGTCCGGCAGCCGGGTCGGGGCCGAGGTCAACAAGGTGCTGCTGCCGCTCGGGGACGCGCCGGTGCTGGTCCACTCCGTGCGCACCGCGTTGGCCGTGTCCGACGTGGCCCGGGTCCTGGTCGTGGTCCGGCCCGAGGACCGGGAGGCCGTCGAGGCCGCGGTGTCGCCGCACCTGGGCGAGCGCGAGGTGCTGGTGGTGGACGGCGGGGCCACCCGGCACGCCTCGGAGTGGGCGGCGCTGCGGGTGCTCGCGCCGGCGGTGCGGGCCGGCGAGGTGGACGTGGTGGCGATCCATGACGGCGCCCGGCCGCTCGCCGGTGTCGCCCTCTTCGAGGACACGATCGTGGCGGCCCGCAGCCACGGGGGTGCGCTGCCGGTCGTCCCGCTGGCCGAGCCGCTGACCACCGGCGGCGCCGTCCCGGAGGGCCGGCTCGCCGGGGTGCAGACCCCGCAGGCGTTTCGCGCGGAGGCCCTGCTGGCGGCGTACACCCGGGCCGCCGAGGACGGCTTCGAGGGCACCGACACCGCGTCCTGCCTGGAGCGGTACGCCGACGCCGACGTGCGCGTCGCCGCGGTGCCGGGCTCGCCCACCAACCTCAAGATCACCTTTGCCGGGGACCTGGCGACGGCGACGGCGCTGCTCGGCTAGCCACCCTCGACGCTCAGATCGTGCGGGCCATGCCGACCGACGTCGGTGCGGTCTCGACGAAGCCGTGCCGGGCGTAGAGCCCGCGTCCCGGACCGTCGGCCAGCAGGTTGACGTAGGCGCCCGCGGGTGCGCGGGTGCGGATCCGGTCGAGCAGCGCGCCCAGCACCAGGTCGCCGAGCCCCCGGCGCTGGTGGTCGGGCAGCACGGCCATGTCGACGACGTGGAAGTACCACCCGCCGTCCCCGAGGAGCCGGCCCATGCCCACGGACCGCCCGGACTCCTCGTGCACGACGTGACACGCCCACCAGCTGCCCGGCAGCGCGGCGACGGCCTGGTCCTCGGTCCGGGGTGAGAGTCCCGAGAGCGCCCGGAGCGCGAGGTAGTCCTCGACCGCCGGTGGCCCCTCGACCAGGCGATAGCCGTCGGGCGTCATCGCGACAGCGCCTCGAGCAGGCGCAGGTCGGCCGGCGACGACACCCGCCGGGCCTCGGGCGGCGCCGTGACGAGCTGCACCTCGGTGTGCGAGCGCAGGTCGGCGACCAGGGCGGCGAAGCTGGTGGTGTCCGGCTCGTCGAGGCGCGCGCAGACCGAGGCCGGCAGCACGATCGGGGACCAGACCTCCAGCAGCCCCGCCCGGTCGAGCGTGGCGCCGACCCGGTCACCCTCCAGGCGCTTCACGGTGTCGGTCACCTCGCGCACGCCGACCACGACGACCTCCTCCTCGACCGCCAGCCGCACGCAGGCGGCGAGGAAGGCGGCCGGCACCAGCGGACAGAGCGCGTCGTGCAGCACGAACGGCTCGCCCGCCTCCTGGATGCCGACCCACGGCACCGACGCGTCGACGGCGGTGATCCCCGCGTCGCCCAGGCCCCAGGCCGCGCAGGCCACCAGGGACTCGTCGCCGACCAGGGCGAAGGGCAGCGAGCCGCGCCCGGCCTCGACGACCACGCCGAGGGCACGCACCTCGGCTCCGTCATCCAGCAGGTGTGTCATGGCGCCCCACCGTATGACGTCCGGACGGACGAAGGCCCCGCCGGACGTGGTCCGGCGGGGCCTTCGTGGATGGTCAGTGGCCGATCAGGAGGCGAGCACCTCGTCGAGGATCGCCTCGGCCTTGTCCTCGTTGGTGTGCTCGGCGAGCGCGAGCTCGGAGACCAGGATCTGCCGGGCCTTGGCGAGCATCCGCTTCTCGCCCGCGGACAGGCCGCGGTCCCGCTCCCGGCGCCAGAGGTCGCGGACGACCTCCGAGACCTTCATGACGTCGCCGCTGTGCAGCTTCTCCAGGTTGGCCTTGTAGCGGCGCGACCAGTTGGTCGGCTCCTCCACGTGCGCGGCCCGCAGCACGTCGAAGACGCGGTCGAGGCCCTCCTTGTCGACGACGTCGCGGACCCCGACGAGATCGAGGTTGCACGCCGGCACGCGGACCACGAGATCCTGTTGAGCGACGATCCGAAGGACGAGGTACTCCCGGTCCTCCCCCTTGATGGTCCGCATCTCGATGTCCTCGATGATCGCGGCGCCGTGGTTCGGGTAAACGACCGTTTCGCCTACGGTGAAAGTCATATGTGATGAGCCCCTTCCTAGGTGACCAGTCTAACACGGCCCCGGAACTGCCCCTTCCGCGTTTGTGCAGGTCAGAGGCACTATCCGGGCTTGACAGACGGGCGGATCGTGTGCCACCCGCTGCCCCCGCCGTGACCCTTACGCCGACGACCGGTCCGACCGCAGGCCGCTGTCGGGCCGCCGTGGCGGGCCGGGACCGGCAGCGGGTGTGGTCGATACTGCGGCCATGCCACCCGAGGAGCCCGCCGGCCGCCAGGCGGGGCTGCTGGTGACCCGGGCGAGCCACCCGCGACGAGCGGTCCTCACCGCCGCCGGCCTGGCGGCGGCCGCGGCCCTCAGCGGCCGCCCCGCCCGCGAGGTCGGCCTGGTCCTGGTCACGGTCGTGGTGGGCCAGGCGGTCCTCGGCTGGCACAACGACCTGACCGACCGGGTCCGGGACCGCGAGGCCGGCGTCGACGGCAAGCCGCTGGCCACCGGCCAGGTGGCGGCCGGCAACGCGTGGTTCGCGATCGCGTGCGCAGTCCTGCTGGTCGTGCCGCTCGCGCTGAGCAACAGCATCACCGCCGGCTGCTACTACCTCGTCAGCGTGGCGGTCGGGCTGGTGGGCAACCTGGTGCTCCGCCGCAGCGTGCTCTCCTTCGTGCCCTGGGCCGTCGCGTTCGCGCTCTACCCCGCGTTCCTCTCGTACGGCGGCTGGGGCGGCGCTCCCGCCGGGTCGGCGCCGGTGCCGGCGATGGTGGCGCTGGCCGCGCTGCTGGGCGTCGGGGTGCACGTGCTGTCGGCGCTGCCGGACCTGGTCGCGGACAACAAGGTGGGCTACCGCCACCTGCCGCTGCGGATCGCCCTGCGCACGGGCGCCACCCGGCTGCTGGTCCTCGGGTGCGCGTACGTCGCGCTCGTGGTCGTCGGCCTGGCCGCCACCGCGCTCACCGTCGGGCTGAGGCGCTGACCGACAGCCCTCGGCAGCCACTAGGGTGGGCGGCGTATCACCGTCCGACCCACGGTCCTACCGCGAAGGTTCCACCATGTCGATCCGGCCCACCCGCCGCTCCCTCGCGTTCGTCCTGGCCACCGTCGCCCTGGCCGCGCCCGGCCTGACCGGCTGCGGGTTCGACGCCGCGACCGAGCGCCCCTACACGCCCGCTGCGGGCGCCAACGACGTCAGCGGGGTCGTCGACGTGCTCGGCGCGGTCGTGGTGTCGAGTGCGTCGGGCTCGGGCACCTTCGTGGCGACGCTCGCCAACAACGACCAGCAGGAGTCCCAGACGTTCTCGACGCTGACCGGCACCGGGCTGACCGTGAGCGAGTTCGACCCGATCGAGATCCCGCGGGGCGGTGCGGTCGACCTCGCCGACGACGGGGGCGTCCAGCTCAGCGGGGACTTCGCCGCCGGGAACTTCGTCTCCCTCGAGATCGGCTTCGACTCCGGCGAGCGGGTGTCGATGCAGGTGCCGGTGGTCCCCAACTCCGGCACCTACGAAGGCCTCGACGGAGAGCCGTCCGCCCTGCCGAGCGACCTCGAGACCGCCGACGAGACCACGGAGTGACATGCCCGACCCCTCGATGACCCTGGTCCTGCTCCGCCACGGCGAGAGCGAGTGGAACGCCAAGAACCTCTTCACCGGGTGGGTCGACGTCGACCTCACGGAGAAGGGCCGCGCCGAGGCGGTCCGGGGCGGTGAGCAGGTCCGCGAGGCGGGGCTGCTGCCCGACGTCGTCCACACCTCGCTGCAGCGGCGTGCCATCACCACGCGCCAACCTCGCCCTCGACGCGGCCGACCGGCACTGGATCCCGGTGCGCCGCTCCTGGCGCCTCAACGAGCGGCACTACGGCGCCCTCCAGGGCAAGGACAAGAAGCAGACGCTCGCGGAGTACGGCGAGGAGCAGTTCATGCTCTGGCGCCGCAGCTTCGACGTGCCCCCGCCTCCGCTGGCCGACGACGACGAGTTCTCCCAGGTCGGCGACCCGCGGTACGCCGACCTCGGCGACGAGATGCCCCGCACCGAGTGCCTCAAGGACGTCATCGCCCGGATGCTCCCGCACTGGGAGGCCGGCATCGTGCCCGACCTGCGCGCCGGCCGCACGGTGCTGGTCGCGGCGCACGGCAACAGCCTGCGCGGCATCGTGAAGCACCTCGACGGCATCAGCGACGAGGACATCGCCGGGCTCAACATCCCCACGGGCATGCCGTTGGTCTACCGGCTCGGCCCGGACCTGCGCCCGACCGTGGCGGGCGGGGAGTACCTCGACCCCGAGGCGGCCGCCGAGGCCGCCGCGGCCGTCGCCAACCAGGGCCGCTGAGCGCGACCCCGGCCGGACGCGGCTAGGAGTGCGCGGCGCCGACCGGGTGCTGGCCGGTGACCACGAAGACCACGCGGTTGGCCACCGACACGGCGTGGTCGGCGATCCGCTCGTAGTAGCGGCCCAGGAGCGCGATGTCCACGGCCGACTCGATGCCGTGGTTCCACTCGCCGGCCAGCAGCTGGGAGAACGTCGTGACCCGGAGCTGGTCCATCTCGTCGTCCATGAGCTCGAGCTCCTCGGCGGCGCTGACGTCGCGATCGCCGATGATCCGGGTGACCCGCAGGACCATCTCCTCGGCCACGGTGGCCATCCGCAGCACCGTCGGCCGCGCCGGGGCGGGCACGGCGATCTCGGGGACCCGCAGCCGGGCGATCTTGGCGACGTGCACCGACAGGTCGCCCATCCGCTCCAGCTCGCTGACCATCCGCAGCGCCGCGACGACGGTGCGCAGGTCGCCGGCGACGGGCTGCTGCAGGGACAGCAGGAGGAACGCCGAGTCCTCGACCTTCTCGGTGGCCCGGTCGATCTCGTGGTCCGCGGAGATGACCGCCTCGGCCACCTCGGCGTCGCTGGTCAGCAGGGCTCGGCTGGCGTCGTGGACGGCCAGCCGGACCTGTTCGGCGATCGCCGCCAGGTCGTCGAAGAGGGAGTCGAGCTGGTCATGGAAGGCCTCGCGCATAGTGCGGGAGCCTAGGCGCGACATGTGACCAGCCGGGGGCAGGCGGTGAACGAGGGATGAACTCTCGCTACGTCGGCTCTCGCGAAGCAAACCCCAGACGACCGGCTGCGTACGATCAGGAGCGTGGATCCGACCACCCAGGCCGCACTGGCGGCGATCGTGGGGGCCGTCGTCGCCGGAGGGGCGGTGCTGGCCTGGGCGATCAGCGACCGCCAGCAGCACGACGTCCCGGTCGTGGAGAGCCCGGTCCCGCCCGGTGCCGCCGCCGTGCTGTCGGTGCTGCGCAGCTCCGCGGTGCTGGTCGACGAGGACGAGGTGGTGCTCAAGGCGTCGGCGCCGGCGTACGCGCTCGGGCTGGTGCGGGGCACCGGACTGCTGTCGGAGGAGCTCGCCGACCTGGTGCGCCAGGTCCGCCGTGACGGCCAGATCCGCGAGAGCGAGTTCGTGATGACCCGTCCGGACCTGCCGTCGCGGACGGTCACGGCCCGGGTGGCGCCGCTGGGCTCGCGGATGGTCCTCGCGCTGGTGGAGGACCGCACCCGGGAGCGCCGGGTCGAGGCGATCCGCCGCGACTTCGTCGCCAACGTCAGCCACGAGCTGAAGACCCCGGTCGGCGCCATCCGGCTGCTGTCGGAGGCGGTCGCGGACGCCGCGGACGACCCGGAGGCCGTGAAGCGGTTCTCCGAGCGGATGATCACCGAGAGCGACCGGCTCTCGCGGCTGGTGCAGCAGATCATCGAGCTGTCGCGGCTCCAGGGCGACGACCCGCTCGAGTCGCCGCGCGCGGTGCCGGTCGACGAGATCGTCGCCACGGCCGTCGACACCAGCGCCATCGACGCGTCGACCAAGCACATCTCCCTGGTCACCGGCGGCGAGCACGGCCTCGAGGTGTTCGGCAACCGGGAGCAGCTGATGGCCGCCGTCACCAACCTGGTCGCCAACGCGGTCGCCTACTCCGGGGCCGGGTCCGCGGTCGTGGTGAACACCAAGTCCACCCCGAGCACCGTCGAGCTCTCCGTGGTCGACCAGGGCATCGGCATCCCCGCCCAGGAGATCGACCGGATCTTCGAGCGCTTCTACCGCGTCGACCCCGCCCGGCACCGGTCCACCGGGCGGGACCGGGCTCGGCCTGTCCATCGTCAAGCACGTCGCCGCCGTCCACGGCGGCGAGGTGAAGGTGTGGTCCGTCGAGGGGCAGGGCTCGACGTTCACCCTGTCCCTGCCCCGCAGCGCCGCGTCGCTGCGGGAACGCACCGACGACCCCGCCGACGTGCTGCCCGCCAACCAGGAGGTACGCCGGTGACCCGGGTGCTCGTCGTCGAGGACGAGGAGAGCTACAGCGACGCCCTCGCCTACATGCTCCGCAAGGAGGGGTACGACGTCGCGATCGCGGCGACCGGCCCCGACGCGCTCACGGAGTTCGACCGCAACGGCGCGGACATCGTGCTGCTCGACCTGATGCTGCCGGGACTGCCCGGCACCGAGGTGTGCCGGCAGATCCGGGCGACGTCCAACGTGCCGGTGATCATGGTCAGCGCCAAGGACGACGAGGTCGACAAGGTGGTCGGCCTCGAGCTCGGCGCCGACGACTACGTCACCAAGCCGTACTCCCCGCGTGAGCTGGTCGCCCGCATCCGGGCCGTCCTCCGCCGGGGACACGACGTCGACCTGGCGCCGCCGACCCTCGAGGCCGGGCCCGTGCGGATGGACGTCGAGCGGCACGTGGTCACCGTCAACGGCTCGGAGCAGAAGCTGCCGCTCAAGGAGTTCGAGCTGCTCGAGATGTTCCTGCGCAACCCCGGGCGGGTGCTCACGCGCGGGCAGCTCATCGACCGCGTCTGGGGCTCGGACTACGTCGGGGACACCAAGACCCTCGACGTGCACGTGAAGCGGCTGCGCGCGAAGCTCGAGCCGGACCCCACCGAGCCGCGCTACTTCGTCACCGTGCGCGGGCTCGGCTACAAGCTCGACCTCTGATGCGTCGGACTGGCGGGATGTCGCGCAGCGACGTCCGATAACCGCGTGTCCGTCGTCGGTGCCACTCCCTAGGCTCGACCCGTGACGACGCCGCCCTCCCGCTCCTGGCTCCCGCTCGCCGCCGTGACGGTGACGCTGGTGCTCTGGGCGTCCGCGTTCGTGGCGATCCGGCACCTCGGCGAGGACTTCTCCCCCGGCGCGCTGTCGCTGGGGCGGCTGCTCGTGGGTGCCGCCTGTCTGGCCGTGGTGGCGCTGAGCCGGGGCTTCCCCCGTCCCTCGCGCGCCGACCTGCTGATCATCGTGGTGATCGGGGTGCTGTGGTTCGGCGTCTACAACGTGGCGCTCAACGAGGGCGAGCAACGCGTCGACGCCGGCACCGCGGCGATGCTGATCCAGGTCTCCCCGGTCCTCATCGCCCTGCTGGCCGCGCTCTTCCTCGGCGAGCGGTTCACCGTCTACCTCGGGCTCGGCCTGGCCCTGGCGTTCAGCGGCGTCGCCGTGATCGCCTTCTCGACCTCGCCCGGCGGCAACAGCGACGTCGTCGGGGTGCTGCTCTGCCTGCTGGCGGCGGTCGTCTACTCGATCAGCCTGGTGCTGCAGAAGCCGCTGGTCGGTCGGCTGGCGGCCGTGCACGTCACCTGGCTCGCCTGCACCGTCGGCGCGGTCGCGTGCCTGCCGTTCGCCGGCCAGCTCGTCCGTGAGGCGGGCGAGGCACCGGCGTCGTCGCTGTGGTGGCTGGTCTACCTCGGGGTGTTCCCGACGGCGATCGCCTTCACGACCTACGCCTACGCCCTGAAGCACATGAGCGCCAGCAGTCTCGGCGTGACGACCTACCTGGTCCCGCCGATCACCATCGTGCTGGGGGTGGTCCTCCTCGGCGAGGCGCCGCCCACGATGGCGTACGCCGGCGGGGCGCTCGCCCTGGTCGGCGTCGCCGTGGCGCGGCGCAAGCCGCGGCCGCGGCCGACGGCGGACGACAGCCCGCCCGAGGCTGCCATGCTGACCCGGTGAACGCGCTCTCGATCGCCCTCGTCGCCCTGGTCGCGGCCCTGCACCTCGGCTTCCTGGTGCTCGAGATGTTCCTGTGGACCACGCCGACCGGACGCGGCGTCTTCGGCACCGACGCCGCGTTCGCCGAGCAGTCCAAGGCGCTCGCCGCCAACCAGGGCCTCTACAACGGCTTCCTCGTGGCCGGGCTCGTCTGGGGTCTGGTCGCCGACGACACCGACGGTGCTGCTGTTCTTCACCGGGTGCGTGGTCGTCGCCGGGGTCTACGGCGCCGCCACGGTGAACCGGCGGATCCTGTTCGTCCAGGCGCTGCCGGGGCTGCTCGCGTTCCTCGCCGTGCTGGCCGCCCGCTGACGCTCACACCCCGAACCACCGCAGGCACGGCTCGACGCCGGTGACCTCCACGCGGTGACCGGCGGCCCGCCACGTGTCCGCCGTGAGCCGCAGGTGCTGGAGCTCGGCGACGCCGGTCCCGGTCGAGATGCGGCTCCGGCCGTTGTCGACGTAGCCGAGGCGGCGCGAGACCCCGAGGCTGGCGTGGTTGTCGAGGACGGCCGAGGTGACCGCGGCCACCGCGCCGAGGTGGTCGAAGGCCAGGCCGAGCGCCGCCGCGCGCATCGCCGTACCGATGCCGCGGCCGCGGGCCGCGACCACCAGCCAGGAGGCGGAGTCGACGGTGCGCAACGCGCCGAAGTCGTCGCCCTCGAGCGACTGCAGGCCCACCAGCTCACCCTCGGCCTCGACCCCCAGGTCCAGGCACCACGACCGCGGCGACCAGCTGCCGCGGGAGTGCCAGGCCCCCTGGACGAAGCGGCGCTGCCGGTCGCGGGAGTCCTCCAGGCCGGGAAACTGCTCGGCGCGCGGGTCCAGCTCCACGTCGTCGGGCAGCAGCGCGGCGAGCGCTGCCAGGTCCGCGTCGGTGACCGGACGGAGCAGCACGGGGCCCAGGCGCAGGCGCAGGTCGAAGAGGGGCCACTCCATGGCCCGACTCTAGGAGGGTGGCGGGTCCTCGCCGGCCTCGAGCCAGCCGCGGAAGGCCTCGAGGTTGGCGGTGGACTCGCCGCGCAGCCGGCGCCACTCCCACTCCTTGCGGATCGAGCCGGCGAAGCCGAGCTCGAGGATCGCGTTGAACGAGTCGTCCGCGGTGGCGAGGACCGCGCCGAGCAGCCGGTCGAGCTCGTCCGGGGTGACCACGCTGAGCGGGAGCCGCCCGTCGAGGTAGATGTCCCCGAGCCGGTCGACGGCGAACGCGATCCCGAAGATCTTCAGGTTGCGCTCGAGCAGCCAGCGGTAGACCCGCTCGTGGTGCTCGTCGGGGTTGCGGCAGACGAAGGCGTGGATGGCCACGGAGTGCGGGCCGAGGTCGAGCCGGACCGGCGTCTGCAGCTTCTTCTCCCCGGGCAGCGCGAACGAGAAGACGCCCTCGGTCGGCTCCTCGAAGTCGAGGTCGTTGGCCGCGAGGTAGGCCCGGACGACGTCCGCGGCGAGTGGGCTCCGCGGTCACGCGCCGACCTCGGCGCGCATCAGCGCGCGGGCGCGACGGTAGACCTCGAGGGTCCGGTCGGTGGTGCGTTCCCAGGAGAACTCGGCCGCCTGCGCGACCGCGCCGGCCTCGAGCCGGGCGCGGAGGTCGTCGTCGGTGACGATCCGGCGCAGCGCGTCGGCCCAGGCGCGCGGGTCGTGGCCCTCGACCAGCAGGCCGCTGCCACCGTCGGCGACGACGGTGGTGAGGCCCCCGACCGCGGCCGCGACGACCGGGGTGCCGACCGCCTGCGCCTCGACCGCCACCAACCCGAACGACTCGTTGTAGGACGGGACGGCGACGAGCGTGGCCGCGGCGTACCACCGGGCGAGCTCGTCCTGGGCCACCGGCGGCACGAACCTGACGACGTCGTCGAGGCCGAGCGCCGTGGCGAGGTCGGCCAGGGACTCGGGATGCTCCAGCCCGCTGCCCGAGGGACCGCCGACGACGGGCACCACCATCTCGGAGCGCAGCTCCGGTGACCTGGTCGAGCAGGTCCGCGACCGCGCGCAGCAGCACGTCCGGGGCCTTGAGCGGCTGGATGCGACCGGCGAAGAGCAGCACGTGCGCGTCGGACGGCAACCCGAGGGCCGCGCGCGCCTCCGCCTTGGGCGTCGGCCGGAACACGTCGAGGTCCACGCCGGGGTGGACCACCTCGACCCGTCCCGCGTCCGCGTCGTACAGGTTGATGAGCTGCTTGGCCTCGGCGTCGGTGTTGGCGATCAGCATGTCGGCGGCGTTGACCACCTGCTCCTCGCCGATCACCCGGGCCATCGGCTCCGGGGTGTCGCCCTCCGCGAGCGCGTCGTTCTTGACCTTCGCCATGGTGTGCATGGAGTGCACGAGCGGCACCCCCCAGCGGTCGCGAGCCAGCGCCCCGACCTGGCCGGAGAGCCAGTAGTGCGAGTGGACGGCGTCGTAGTGGCCCTGGTCCTGTCCGGCCTCCGAGCGGAGCACCTCGCGGGCGAACGTGCACAGCTGCCCGGGGAGCTCGGCCTTCGACAGGCCCTCGAACGGACCGGACGTGATGTGCCGGACGGTCACGCCCTCGGTCGTCTCCATCACCGGCGGCTGGGTCGAGGCAGTGGCCCGGGTGAAGATGTCGACATCGATCCCCCGCTGGGCCAGCCGCTTGGACAGCTCGATCACGTAGACGTTCATGCCGCCCGCGTCGCCGGTCCCCGGCTGGTCCAGCGGAGACGTGTGCAGGCTGATCATGGCGATGCGCGGCACGGCGGGCCTTTCGTCGTCCAGTGGTCCAACCAATGTTCAACCACCGCGGGCCCGCTGGGATTCCCCCTGTGGGTGTCACCGTCGGCGCAGCTAGCCTCGACAGGGTGATCGGGCGCATCCGCATCGGGATCTCGGGCTGGACCTATCCGTCGTGGCGGGGCGACTTCTACCCGACGGGACTGCGCCAGCGGGACGAGCTGACCTATGCCTCGGAGCGGATGACGGGCATCGAGATCAACGGGTCGTTCTACGCCCTCCAGCGCCCCACGGCGTACGCCGCATGGCGGGACGCCACGCCCGACGACTTCGAGCTCGCCGTGAAGGGCGGCCGCTTCATCACCCACCTGAAGAAGCTCGCGGGCGTCGAGACGGCCCTCGCCAACTTCTTCGCGTCCGGCGTGCTGGCCCTGGGGGCCAAGACGGGGCCGTTCCTCTGGCAGCTGCCGCCGATGCTCGGGTTCGACGCCGCCCGCCTCGGGGCGTTCTTCGACCTGCTGCCCCGGACCACCCAGCGAGGCGGCCGCGATCGCCGCGGCCCACGACGACAAGGTGCCGGTCGACCGGGCCCTCGTCACCGCGCCGGTGGATCTCCCGCTGCGGCACGCGCTCGAGGTGCGCCACGCCAGCTTCGCCTCGTCCGAGGCCGTCGACCTGCTGCGCGAGCACGACGTCGCGCTCGTCGTGGCCGACTCTGCCGGGCGCTGGCCGGCGCTCGACCAGGTCACGAGCGACCACGTCTACGTCCGGCTCCACGGGGAGCGGGAGCTCTACACGAGCGGGTACGACGCTGCCTCCCTCGACCGGTGGGCAGCTCGGTGCCGGGAGTGGGCGGCGGCCGGCCTGGACGTCCGCGTCTACTTCGACAACGACGCGAAGGGGTTCGCCCCGCACGACGCAGGCGCCCTCCTCGACCGCGTCGGTCGGTAGTCAGCGGGCGTGCGACCCGTGGCTCCTGGCCAGGTCTCGGGGCGAGCACCAGCACCAGCACGGCCACCACGATCGCGAGCCCCCCGACGACGGCGTCCAGCAGCAGCGGGTCGGTGGCCGGGCGGACGGCGGCGTAGATCGACCAGGCCAGCAGCGGCAGGGCGACGGCCACGATGAGGCGCAGCCACCAGGTGCCCTTCTTGACCAGCGAGGCGCCCGCGGCGGCGAGCCACACCGCGAGCAGCGCGACGCCGATCCAGTAGAGGATCGTCGGCTCCTCGCCGACGAACGCGCGAGCGACCCACACGAGACCGCCGGCGATGCCGGCGAGACAGGACACGGTGCGCAGGTTCATCTCTCCATCCCGGACGTGGGGGCGTTGACCGAGCAGGGCCGTCGAGACGCCACAGTGTGCCACGGACCTGCGAGACTACGGCCGTGCAGACGATCGGACTCATCGGCGGGATGAGCTGGGAGAGCAGCGCGGTCTACTACCGCGACCTCAACCTCGGGGTCCAGGAGCGGCTCGGCGGGCTCTCGTCGCCCCGGCTGGTGCTCAGCACCGTCGACTTCGCCGAGCTGACCGACCTGGAGGAGGGCGAGCGCTGGGACCAGGTGGGCAACCTGCTCGCCGAGGCGGCCCGCGGCGTGGAGCGCGCGGGTGCCGAGTTCCTGCTGCTGTGCACCACGACGTTCCACAAGGTCGCCGACCAGGTCGAGGCCGCCGTCGACATCCCGCTGCTCCACCTCGCCGACGTGGTGGCCGAGGCCTGCCGGGCGCAGGGGATGTCCCGGGTCGGGTTGATCGGCACCAAGGTGGCGATGTCCGAGCCCTTCTTCACCGACCGGCTGGGCGACCACGGCCTCGAGGTCCTGGTGCCCGCCGACGAGCACCACGACTGGCTGAACGCCGCGATCTACGAGGAGCTCGTGCACGGCCACGTCCTGCCGCGGACCCGGGCCCGGGTGGTCTCGATCATCGAGGAGCTCTGGGACGCCGGCGCGGGGGGCGTGCTCGTGGGCTGCACCGAGCTCGAGCTGCTGGTCACGCAGGCCGACGTGGAGCTGCCCGTGTTCCCGTGCACCACCCTGCACGTGGCGGCCGCCCTGGACCGCGCGCTCGCCTGAGCGCGTCGCTCACGCCTCGGCGGTGTCGTCGCGCAGCACCAGGTCGGCCAGCCGTCGCAGGTCGGCCGTGAGGTGCTGCTCCGGCACGCTCACCGGCGACCGGCCGGGCACCTCGAAGGTGTAGACGAACATGTCGGGCATCGGCTGACCCGCGCCGGCCGCGGTGAAGTCGATCCGGTCGAGCAGGGCGCGGGCCTCGTGGACCACCGGGTCGTCGGCGGTGAGGTCGCGCCGGGCCTCCACGCTGCGACCCGTGAAACCTCCGGAGCGACGGACCACCACCTGTCGGACACTGCCGGGGGCGGCCGGCCCGGTCGCGGGCGCGCGCGGGTGCGGACCCGGGCACCACGCCCACCTCGGCCCAGGCGTCCTCGACCGCCGACCGATGGTCGCCGGCCTCGTCGACGGTGATCGCCGCGAAGCCCGCGAAGTCGGTGCGCGGCCCGGCCGCGCCACCCGTCAGCGCGGCCCACCAGATGCGGCCGGCGCCCTCCCACGAGGTCCCGCCGACCGCGGTGGCCGCGAGGTGGAAGGCCCGGTTGGGGATGCCGGAGTTGAGGTGCACGCCCCCGTTGTCGTCCTCGGTGACGACGAAGTCGTCGAGGTGGCCGACCTGGGGGTCCCGGCCGAGCACCGGGTCGTCGTACGCCGTGCCGGGCGCGGCCATGTCGCGCAGGGCGCGCGCCTCGATCCCCGGCACGAACAACCCGGCGCCGATCAGCCAGTCCCCCTCCCTGGCCTGCTGCCCGAGCAGCCGTTGCTTGAGACAGGCGGCGAAGACATCGGAGAACGACTCGTTGAGGGCGCCCGGCTGGTCCTGGTAGACCAGCCCGGCCGTGTGCTCGGTCACGGCGTGCGCGAACTCGTGGCCCAGGACGTCGACGGGCTTGGTGAACCGCTCGAACACGCGGCCGTCCCCGTCGCCGAAGACCAGCTGCGTGCCGTTCCAGAAGGCGTTGTCGTAGCGCTGCCCGTAGTGGACGGTCGCGACGACGGTCGCGCCGTCGCCGTCGAAGGACGCCCGGCCGTAGGCCGCCGCAAGATCGAGCGAGGCCTGGACGCCGTGGGCCGCCTCGTCCACGGCGACGTCACCGACGGCCGGCTCGCCGGCGATGCGCACCCGTCGCCCCGGCAGCGTCGTGCGGTTCTCGGCGGTGTGCACGCTCCAGGCCGGCCCGGCCGCGGCGGTGACGGCGGCCTGCCCGGCCGTCGCGGTGCCCCGGGCGGCGCGCACCCCCAGGTCCTCCTCGAGCGTCTCCACCGCGGCGGGGTCCTGGCTCGTGGCCGCGATCCGCCGGAGCAGGTAGGGCGGGACGAACGCGCAGGTCATGCCGGGCCGTCGAGGCTCCGACGCAGGGCCGGGGGCGGTGATGTCGCCCCGACGTGCGCGTCGACCTGGTAGCGAGCCATGTCTCGAGCCTACGCCCCGAGCCGCAGCCGGCCCGGCTGGCGAATCGGGGTCCGGAGGCCCACCCCCACTAGACTGGAGGACGCCCGTTCGGGCTCCCCTGACCTCCACCGGAAGCAGAGCGCTGACGCATGTCCACCACCAGCCACGAGGGCCGCACCCTGACCCGGAGCGACCTGCGCAACGTCGCGATCGTCGCGCACGTCGACCACGGCAAGACCACGCTGGTCGACGCGATGCTCCGCCAGGCGGGCGCCTTCACCGCGCACCAGGCCGAGAGCGTCGCCGACCGGGTGATGGACTCCGGTGACCTGGAGCGGGAGAAGGGCATCACGATCCTCGCGAAGAACACCGCGGTCCACTACGCCGGTCCCGCCGGCGGCGGCCAGCCGATGACGATCAACATCATCGACACCCCCGGCCACGCCGACTTCGGTGGCGAGGTCGAGCGCGGCCTGTCGATGGTCGACGGCATCGTGCTGCTGGTCGACGCCTCGGAGGGTCCGCTCCCGCAGACCCGCTTCGTGCTGCGCAAGGCGCTCAACGCCGACATGCCCGTGGTCCTGGTGGTCAACAAGGTGGACCGCTCCGACGCCCGCATCGCCGAGGTCGTCGACGAGACCTACGAGCTGTTCATGGACCTCCTCGACGAGTCGCACTCCCAGGACGCCCTGGACTTCCCGGTGGTCTACGCCTCCGCCAAGGCCGGCCGGGCCTCCCTGGAGGTGCCGGAGAACGGCGGGTTCCCCGACTCCCCCGACCTCGAGCCGTTGTTCCGCACGATCCTCGAGTCGATCCCGGCCCCGACGTACACCGAGGACGCGCCGCTGCAGGCGCACGTCACCAACCTCGACGCCTCCCCGTTCCTCGGCCGGCTCGCGCTGGTGCGGGTGCACGAGGGCTACCTCCGGAAGGGTCAGCAGGTCGCGTGGATCAAGCGCGACGGCACGGTCAAGAACGTCAAGGTCACCGAGCTCCTCGTCACCGAGGGCCTCGAGCGCAAGCCCGGCGAGGTCGCCGGCCCGGGGGACATCGCGGCGATCGCGGGCATCCCCGACATCACCATCGGCGAGACGCTGGCCGACCCGGAGAACCCGGTCGCGCTGCCGCTCATCCACGTCGACGAGCCCGCGATCTCGATGACCATCGGCACCAACACCTCGCCGCTCGTCGGCCGGGTCAAGGGCGCCAAGGTCACCGCCCGCCTGGTCAAGGACCGCCTCGACTCCGAGCTGGTCGGCAACGTGTCGCTGCGCATCCTCCCGACCGAGCGCCCCGACGCCTGGGAGGTCCAGGGCCGAGGCGAGCTGGCGCTGGCCATCCTGGTCGAGCAGATGCGCCGCGAGGGCTTCGAGCTGACCGTGGGCAAGCCGCAGGTGGTCACCAAGGAGATCGACGGCAAGGTGCACGAGCCGGTCGAGCGGCTCACCATCGACGCGCCCGAGGAGTACCTCGGCACGATCACCGAGCTGCTCGCCGCCCGCAAGGGCCGGATGGAGCAGATGACCAACCACGGCACCGGCTGGGTCCGGATGGAGTTCCTGGTGCCGGCGCGCGGCCTGATCGGCTTCCGCACCGAGTTCCTCACCGACACCCGCGGGACCGGCATCGCCCACCACATCTCCGAGGGGTACGAGCCCTGGGCCGGGGAGATCCGCTCGCGCAGCAACGGCTCGCTGGTGGCCGACCGCGCGGGCGCGGCCACGGCGTACGCCATGACGAACCTGCAGGAGCGCGGCACGATGTTCGTCGAGCCCGCGACCGAGGTCTACGAGGGCATGATCATCGGCGAGAACTCCCGCGCCGACGACATGGACGTCAACATCACCAAGGAGAAGCAGCAGACCAACATCCGGTCCGCCACCTCCGACAACTTCGAGAAGCTCGTGCCGCCGCGCCGGCTGTCCCTCGAGCAGTGCCTGGAGTTCTGCCGCGAGGACGAGTGCGTCGAGGTGACGCCCGAGACGGTGCGCATCCGCAAGCTCGTGCTCGACGCCAACGAGCGCGCCAAGACCGCGTCGCGGGCCCGCAAGGGCAAGTAGCCCGGGCGGCGGGTCAGCAGCAGCGGGCCTGGGGAGACGCCTCCTGGTGATCGGACCGGTGCCGCTCGAACTCGCGACGCGTCATCGGCTCGTCGCCGCGCGCTCGACAGCGGTCGACGTAGCGGTCCCACTTGCCCTCGCCGGTGAACTCACGGACGTACCAGCGCAGGGAGCGCCCGGCCTCGAGCAAACCGCTCATCGCTGACCCCCGGTTCCGGTCAGCTCGCGCCGGGACGCCTCCCACTCGCGCACGGCCTGCTTCTCCTCCGCGGTGGCGAAGAAGTCCGAGGGCGCGACGAGGTGGGACTCCTGCTTGGGCACCTCGGTCGTGGGCAGGCTGCCGGCGCGCAGGGCCTTGAACCAGATGTACATGGCGTTGAGGACGACCACGATGACGAGCAGCGCGAACAGCGCCTGCAGCGTGCCGTTCAGGGTGGAGTTGGTGACGACCTGCTGCATCTGGTCCATGTCGGTCGCGGGAGCGAGCAGCTCGCCCGCGTCGATCGCGTCCTGGTACGTCGACCGCTGGGTGAAGTAGCCGATCTTGGGGTCGTCGGAGAAGACCTTCTGGTAGGCGGCCGTCATCGTGATGATCAGGTCCCAGACCAGTCCGATCCCGGGCACCCACACCCACTTCACCTTGCCGTGCTTGATGAGCAGGGTGACGCACAGGGTCAGGGCGATCGCCGCGAGCAGCTGGTTGGAGATCCCGAACAGCGGGAAGAGCTGGTTGATGCCGCCGAGGGGGTCGGTCACCCCGACGTAGAGCATGTAGCCCCAGAGCCCGACCACGATCGCGCTGGCGGACCAGGAGGCGGGCTTCCAGGCGAGGTCGCCGTACTTCGGCCAGAAGTTGCCGACCGTGTCCTGCAGCATGAAGCGGCCGACGCGGGTGCCGGCGTCGACGGCGGTGAGGATGAACAGCGCCTCGAACATGATCGCGAAGTGGTACCAGAACGCAGCGAGCCCGCCCCCGAAGGCCTCCGTGAACACCACCGACATGCCGAACGCCAGGGTGGGTGCGCCGCCGGTGCGGGAGATCAGGGTCTCCTCCTCCACCGCGGCGGCGGCAGCGGTGAGGTCGGCGGGGGTGATGGCGAAGCCGAGCCCGTTCACGAACTCTGCCGCGGTCGTCGGGTCGAGGCCAGTCGCCCCGCCCGGGCTGTTCATGGCGAAGTAGAGGCCGGGGTCGATCACCGACGCCGCGATCAGCGCGCTGATGGCCACGAAGGACTCCATCAGCATCGCGCCGTACCCGATCATCCGGACCTGGCTCTCCTTGGCCACCATCTTGGGGGTCGTGCCCGAGGCGATGAGCGAGTGGAACCCGGACAAGGCCCCGCACGCGATGGTGATGAAGACGAACGGGAAGAGCTTGCCCGCGAACACCGGCCCCGTGCCCTCGATCGCGAAGTCGGTGACCGCCTCGTTCTGGAGCATGGGGTTCGCGAGCAGCAGACCGACCGCGAGCAGCACGATCACGCCGATCTTCATGAACGTCGACAGGTAGTCGCGCGGCGTCAGCAGCATCCACACCGGCAGGATCGAGGCGACGAAGCCGTAGACGACCATGGCCAGGGTCAGCTGCTCCTTGGAGAGGGTCAGGGCCTCTTCGATGCCCATCGCGTCGACGTAGCCGCCACCGATGATGGCCAGGAGCAGGAGCGACACGCCGATCACGGTCACCTCGGAGACCCGGCCGGGCCGCAGCGTCCGGAGGTAGAAGCCCATGAAGAGCGCGATCGGGATCGTGAGGCCGATCGAGAACACACCCCACGGCGACTCGGCCAGCGCGTTCACGACCACGAGAGCCAGCACCGCCAGGATGATGATCATGATCGCGAAGACCGCGATCAGGGCGGCGACGCCGCCGATCACGCCGATCTCCTCGCGGACCATCTGGCCGAGGCTCTTGCCGTCGCGTCGCATCGAGAAGAAGAGCACGATCATGTCCTGGACCGCGCCGGCGAAGATGACGCCGACGATGATCCAGATCGTGCCGGGCAGGTAGCCCATCTGAGCGGCGAGAACGGGCCCTACCAGCGGTCCGGCGCCGGCGATCGCCGCGAAGTGATGGCCGAAGAGGACCCGTCGGTCGGTGACGTCGAAGTCGCGGCCGTTCTCGAGGCGTTCCGACGGCGTCGCGCGGGTGTCGTCGACATCGAGCACCCGGTAGGCGATGAAACGGGCGTAGAAACGGTAGGCGATCGCGTACGACGCGAGCGCCGCGAACAGGATCCAGAGCGCGGAGACGTCCTCCCCGCGGTACAGGGCGAGAACCGCCCAGCAGACGGCCCCGACGACGGCGACCGCGCTCCAGATCAGGACCGACCGAGTGGTCATGCGGGGACCGCGGCCCGACGTGGCGGCGGGCGGGTCGACGGTGTTCGTTGCCATGGTGACTCCTCGAGAATCAGGCAGGCCCGATAGGCCGCACCTGAATCTCTACGCCTCCGGGCACGCCCACGCAACCCACGTCAGCGCAGGCAGCAGCTGGGAGTCCCGCTCGTTGGCGGTGATCGCGATGCCGCACAGCCCGGCGGTGAGCAGCAGCGTGCCGAGGTCCACCAGGTCGTCGGGCAGGAAGCGTCCGACCGCCAGCCAGAGCACGTGGGCCACGAGCACGGCGGGGATCCAGCGCGCGACCGTGCCGGCGCGGTACAGGGCGATCGCCAGCAGCAGCTCGCCGAGGTAGAACGCGGCCACGAAGACCACCAGGAAGCCGGCGATGCCCGGGTCCGACGTGACGTCCGCGATGGGGCCCTTCAGCGAGTCGGTGAGGACCAGCGCCCGGTAGAAGACGAGCAGCATCGCGTAGCCCGCGGTCGCGATGGTGCCGATCGCGAAGACCCCCAGCGCCAGCCAGCCCGAGCCGCGGGGTCCCGCGCAGCAGCGTGCCGATCGACGGCAGGCCCAGGGTCAGCGTGATGGACGCGACGAGGAACAGCACCGCGGCCCCGAGCCACCGCCCGTCGTTGCATCTCGACCAGGGTCAGCGACTCGGCCGCGTTGCCGGTGGGCGTGATGAGCGCGCCGAGCAGCAGCGCCAGCGCTCCGGTCGCCAGGGACGCGGCGGAGTACGCCACCCACCGGATCTCCACGCGAGAAAGGTAGGGCCGCGCCGCCTCCGGCACAGCCGAATGCCGAACGTCGAGGGCCTCGCCGTACCGGTTTCGTGGAAGCGCTCCCATATTGTTACATGGTTTCACCAGGCGGGGTCTTGACACTGCTTGTGACGACTGTCACGGTAGGCCGCGGACGGTGTGGAAGCGCTCTCACAATGTCTCACCTTCCCGGTCCATCCAGCTGGAACATCCGGTTCCGGCGCGCAGCCACGCAGGAGTCAACGGTGCAACGCAGACGGAATCGGCGAGCACGGCTCGCCACGGGCGCCTTCATGGCGCTCACGATCAGCCTGGTCGCCGCCGGGTGCGGCGACGACGGCTCTGACGACGCGACGGCCGACGGGCCGGTCACGCTGACCATCGCCACCTTCAACGAGTTCGGCTACGAGGACCTGATCGAGGAGTACAACTCGATGCAGGACGACGTCGTGGTCGAGCAGAAGAAGGTCGGCACCTGGGACGACGCGAAGGAGAACCTCTACACCAAGCTCGCCGCCGGGTCCGGGCTCTCCGACATCGAGGCGATCGAGGGCGACGCGATGCCCGCGATCCTCGCCGAGTCCGGGGCCTTCGTCGACCTCACCGACCCCGAGCTCGAGGGCCGCTGGCTGGACTGGAAGGCCGCGGCGGGCACCGACGCCGACGGCAAGATGATCGGCTACGGCACGGACGCCGGACCGGAGGGCATCTGCTACCGCGCCGACCTGTTCAAGAAGGCCGGCCTGCCGACCGCCCGCGAGGACGTCGTGGACCTGATGGGCACGTGGGAGGACTACTTCGCCACCGGCGAGGAGTTCGTCAAGGCCGTGCCGGGAACCGCGTGGTACGACTCGTCGGGTGGCACGGCCCAGGCCATGCTCAACCAGGTCGAGAACCCGTTCGAGGCCGACGACAACACCATCAACGTCGAGAACCCGGAGCTCGAGGCGGTCTACGCCTCGATCACCGGCAACGTCGAGAAGGGCCTGTCCACCACACTTCCCCAGTGGAGCGAGGACTGGACGGCAGCGTTCCAGAACGACGGGTTCGCGACGATGGCCTGCCCGGGCTGGATGCTCGGTGTGGTCTCCGGCAACGCCGACGGCGTCGAGGGCTGGGACTTCGCCGACGTGTTCCCCGGCGGCGGCGGCAACTGGGGCGGCTCGTTCCTGACCGTGCCCACGCAGTCCGAGCACCCCGAGGAGGCCAAGGAGTTCGCGGCGTGGATCACCGCACCGGAGCAGCAGGCCAAGGCCTTCGAGGCGATCGGCGCCTTCCCCAGCCAGGTGGAGGCACTCGACGCTCCCGAGGTCGTCGGCATGACCAACGAGTTCTTCAACGACGCCCCCACCGGCGAGATCCTCTCGAACCGGGCGGCCGCGATCACCGTGCAGCCGTACAAGGGTCCGAAGTACTCCGACATCCTGCAGGCCTTCCAGGCCGCGCTGCTGCGGGTGGACGACGGGACGAACACGCCGGAGGAGTCCTGGGACACCTTCCTCGCCGACGTGAACGCGCTGTCCTGATCGCACCTCGATGAGCCAGGACGTCAACGCCCCCGTCGGGGACGCCGCCACCGCGGCGTCCCCGGCCGGGGGCCTCCCCACCGAGCCGCCGGCAGCGCGGCCTCGCCCCGCGCCCCGGGCTCCCTGGCGGCAGCGGCTCCACCACCTGGACGTCAAGCTCTCGCCCTACCTGTACATCTCGCCGTTCTTCATCCTGTTCCTGATCGTCGGGATGTTCCCGCTCGTCTACACCGCCTACGTCTCGGTCTTCGACTGGAACCTGCTCGGCGGCAAGGGTGAGTTCATCGGCCTGCAGAACTACCGCGACGTGCTGGCCAACCCGTACTTCTTCAAGTCGCTGGTCAACACCGTCAGCATCTTCCTGCTCTCCTCGGTGCCGCAGATCCTGATCTCGATGTGCCTCGCCGGGCTGCTCGACACCCAGCTGCGGGGCCGCGCCCTGTGGCGGATGGGGGTGCTGCTGCCGTTCGTGGTGGCCCCGGCGGCGGTCGCGATCATCTTCGGCAGCCTGTTCGGCGACCGCTACGGGCTGATCAACGAGGCGATCGGCTGGGTCGGTCTCGGTCCGGTGCAGTGGCACGTCGACCGGCTGAGCAGCCACATCGCCATCGCCACCATGGTCAACTGGCGCTGGACGGGCTACAACGCGCTGATCCTGCTGGCGGCCATGCAGACCGTGCCGCGCGACCTCTACGAGTCGGCCTCGCTCGACGGCGCCGGCCGGGTGCGGCAGTTCGTCTCGATCACCATCCCGATGATCCGGCCGTCGGTCGTCTTCGTGATCATCACCTCGACGATCGGCGGACTGCAGATCTTCGCCGAGCCTCGCCTCTTCGACAACACCCTGGCCCAGAACGGCGGGAGCGACCGCCAGTTCGGGACCATGACGATGCTCATCTACGACTTCGGCTGGCACCTGCGCGACCTGGGCCGGGCGTCGGCCACCGCCTGGCTGCTCTTCCTCGTGATCATCGTGATCGCCCTGGTGAACTTCGCCCTGGTCCGGCGGGCCGGCGCGCACAGGGGCAAGCGATGAACCGCCGGCCCGGCTTCTTGGTCTACGGCCTGCTGGCCGCGTTCCTGGTGGGCTCCGCCCTGCCGCTCTACTGGTCGTTCCTGGTGGGCTCGCACACCAAGGAGGTGATGACGCGGCAGACGCCACCGCTGCTGCCCGGCGGCCACTTCCTCGAGAACGCCAGCCGGGTCTTCGACTCCGTCCCGTTCTGGAAGGCGCTCGGGAACAGCCTGCTCGTCTCGACGGTGACGGCCACGTCCGTGGTGTTCTTCTGCACGCTCGCCGGCTTCGCGTTCGCCAAGCTCCGCTTCCGCGGCAGCACCGCGCTCCTGGTGTTCGTGATCGTCACCCTGGCCGTGCCCACCCAGCTCGGGGTGGTCCCCCTCTTCATCCTGATGGCCAAGCTCGGCTGGACCGGGAGTGTCTGGGCGGCGATCATCCCGTGGATCGTCACCGCGTTCGGTGTCTTCTTCATGCGGCAGTTCCTCGTGGACGCGGTGCCCGACGAGCTGATCGAGGCCGCCCGGGTCGACGGCTGCAGCCAGATCCGGATCTTCCTCACCGTCGGCGTGCCCGGCGGCCCGGCCGGCGGCCGCGATCCTCTGGCTCTTCACCTTCATGCAGGTGTGGACCGACTTCTTCTGGCCCCTGATCGTGCTGCCGACCGAGAACCCGACGGTCCAGATCGCGCTCAACCAGCTGCAGAGCGGCTACTACAAGGACTACGCGCTCGTCCTCGCCGGCACCACGCTGGCGACCATCCCCCTGCTCATCCTGTTCGTCGTCACCGGCCGGCAGTTCGTGTCCGGCATCATGCAAGGAGCAGTCAAGGGATGACCACTCTCCAGGGGCAACCCCAGCCCGCCCGGCAGGCCACGGTCACCTTCCCGACCGGCTTCTTGTGGGGCGCCGCGACGGCGTCGTACCAGATCGAGGGCGCGGTGGCCGAGGACGGCCGGACCCCGTCGATCTGGGACACCTTCGCGCGGGTGCCGGGAGCGATCGCCGCCGGCGACACCGGCGACGTGGCCTGCGACCACTACCACCGGATGCCCGAGGACGTCGCCCTGATGGCGCGGCTCGGGCTGACGTCGTACCGCTTCTCGGTGGCCTGGCCGCGGGTGCGCCCGGACGCCGGCCCGGTCGACGCCCGGGGGCTGGCGTTCTACGACCGGCTCGTCGACGAGCTGCTCGCGCACGACGTCGCGCCGTGGCTGACGCTCTACCACTGGGACCTCCCCCAGGCGCTCGAGGACCGTGGCGGCTGGACCGACCGGGACACCGCCTACCGGTTCGCCGACTACGCCACGAGCGTGTACGACGCCCTCGGCGACCGGGTCCCCGTGTGGACGACCCTCAACGAGCCCTGGTGCTCGTCGTTCCTCGGCTACTCGGCGGGCGTGCACGCGCCGGGTCGGCAGGAGGGTGCCGCCGGACTGGTGGCCGCCCATCACCTGCTCCTCGGGCACGGCCTGGTCGTCGACGCCCTGCGCGGACGGGACGACGTGCGCTGGGGGCTCAGCCTCAACCTCACCGTGGCCGACCCGGTCTCGGACGACCCCGTGGACGTCGACGCCGCGCGCCGGATCGACGGGCTGCACAACCGGTTCTTCCTCGACCCGGTGCTGCGCGGCACGCTACCCGGCGGACCTGCTCGCGGACACCGAGCACCTCGGCTGGCAGGACGTCATCGCCGACGGCGACCTGGCCCTGATCTCCACCCCGCTCGACGTCCTCGGCGTGAACTACTACCACGGGGACGCGGTCAGCGGCCGGCCGAGCGCGGCGCCGACCGACCACCACGGGGCCGCACCCCGGCTCGGTGCCTCGGCGTTCCCGTCGGCCGAGCACGTGTCCTTCCCCCGGCGTGGGCTGCCGCTGACCGACATGGGCTGGGAGGTGCAGGCCGAGGGTCTGCACCGGCTCCTCGTCCGGCTCCGCGACGACTACGCCCCGCCGCCCATCTACGTCACCGAGACCGGCGCGGCCTACGTCGACGTGCTCGCGGACGGCGAGGTGCACGACCCGGAGCGGGTCGCCTTCATGGAGGGGTACCTCCGGGCGGTCCACGGCGCGATCCTGGACGGCGTCGACGTGCGCGGCGTCTTCTGGTGGTCCTTCCTGGACAACTTCGAGTGGGCCTACGGCTACGGCAAGCGGTTCGGCATCGTGCACGTCGACTACGAGACGCAGGCCCGCACCCCCAAGTCCAGCGCCCACTACTTCGCCCGCATCGCGGACACCGGGGCGCTCGCGCCACCGCCCGAGCCGGGATCGCTAGCGTGACCCGGATGGACGAGGGCCGGGACCGGCGCAATGGTGGCTCCCCGACCCTGGACGAGGTCGCGGGGCTCGCGGGCGTCTCCCGGGCCACCGCCTCGCGGGCCATCAACGGGGGCAACCGGGTCAGCCCGCACGCCCAGGCCGCCGTCGACGCCGCGGTCCGGCGGCTGCGCTACACGCCCAACCGGGCCGCCCGCAGCCTCGTCACCCGGCGCACGGACTCGGTGGCCGTCGTGGTGCCCGAGCCCGACGAGCGGGTCTTCAACGACCCGTTCTTCGCCGGCACGCTGCGCGGGGTCAACGAGGTGCTCGCCGAGCGCGACCTCCAGCTGGTGCTCCTGCTGGCGAAGCCGGGAGCCGAGAAGTCGCGCACCCTGCGCTACCTCGCCCAGCGCCACGTCGACGGGGCCGTGGTGGTGTCCCACCACCGCGACGACGGGCTGCCGCTGCACCTCGCGCAGCTGGGGCTGCCGTGCGTCTTCGGGGGCCGGCCGTGGACCGGTGCCGACCAGGCGACGTACGTCGACGTCGACAACGTCGCCGGATCCCGCGAGGTCACCCAGGTGCTCGTCGAGCGCGGCTGCCGGCGCATCGGCGTGATCGCCGGTCCGCAGGACATGACCGCGGCGGTCGACCGGCTCCAGGGCTGGCGCGAGGCGATGACGGCGGCCGGGTTGCCCGACGACGCCGTCGCCTTCGGGGACTTCACCGAGGCCAGCGGCGAGCGAGCGGCCACCGAGCTGCTCGCCGCGCACGGCGACCTCGACGGCCTGGCCGTCGCCTCCGACCTGATGGCCTCCGGCGCGCTGCGGGTGCTCGCCGCGGCGGGCCGCCGGGTGCCCGACGACATCGCGGTGGTCGGCTTCGACGACCTCGGCGTGGCCGAGCGCACCACGCCGACCCTCACCACGGTCCGGCAACCCATCACCGAGATGGCGGCGCGGGCCACCCGCCTGCTCCTGGAGCTGATCGACCTGGGCGTGCCGGCCGCTCCGGCGCGGCTGATCATCCCGCCCCGGCTGGTCCGGCGCGCGAGCGCCTGACCGGCCGAGGCGGTCAGGGCTCGGTGACGACCGCCAGGCCCTCGATCCGGACCTGCTTGTTCTTGGCCACCACGATCCGGAGCCTGCCGGACCGGGGCGCGTCGAACGTCGCGACGTTCTTCAGCCGCGTGGTTCCTGCCCCGCCCTGCAGCGGGATCTTCTTCAGCAGCGTGTTGCCGAGGAAGACCTTGACCGGACCGAACCGCGGGCCGGTGCTCACGACCAGGGTCACGCCGACCGCGTCCTCGATCCGGTACGAGAGACGCGCGCCCTTGTCGTCGGAGGCCTGGTAGTCCCCGCCGAAGGCCGACGCGTCCCGGACCCGCCTCCAGTCGCCCTTCCGCGCGAGGACGCCGTCGTCCAGCGGCACCGTGAACGTCGTGGTGTCCGGCGTCGCGTCGACGTTGCCGGCCGCGTCGACCGCCTGCACCGCGAGCTCGTGGGTCCCCGGTGCCAGGTCCGCAAGGGTCACGGAACCGCCGCCGCACGTCCGCGGGGCGCCGTCGAGCCGGCACCGGAACGTGGATCCCCCCTCCGAGGAGGTGAAGCCGAAGGTGGCCTTGCGCTTGCGCAGCACCGACCCGTCCTCCGGACCCGAGGTGAGGCTGGTCTGCGGAGCGGCCGTGTCTCCAGGACCGCCGGTGACCACGACCGTGAACGACACCGGAACCGGGTCGTTCACCCCGTCCGCCACCGTGACCGTGACCGGGTAGGTCCCGGCCGCCGCGGTGGTCCTGCCGGCGACCCGGAACTCGGCCGTGCCGGGCCGGACGCCATCGGCGGAGGCCTGCCAGCGCTCGATGGTGAGCCCCGCCGGCAGGCCCTGCACGGTCGTCGCGATCTGGTCCCCGTCGACCGCGCCGGACACTGCGCCGAACTCCACGGCGGGACTCACGCCCAGTCCGTACGGCGCCGTCGTGGTCGTGGCCGTCGGACCGTCGACGGTCAGGCTCGACCCGATCGACAGGTCGGAGTTGTTGATGTCGAAGAAGTAGTTGTCCACCGCCTCGATCTTGAGACGGGCCGTGCTCGTCTCGACGTTGGGCCAGACGACCGCCGCGCTGCCGTCGTTGGGCGTGCTCTCCTGCAGCACGTAGGGGAACGTCGCACCCCGGTCCGTGCTCAGGCTGATCCGCACGTCGGGTGCCAGCGCGGCCGTGTTCGCCACCGCCCAGGTGACCGTCTCGGTGCGCCCGCCGACGGCGGCGGCACCCGCCCCGTTCTTGGAGTTGACCACGAACGGGCCGGCGGTCTTGTCCAGGGTGAGCTTGACGTCGCCGTAGGAGTAGCCGCCCGCCGCCGGGTCGAGGTCGCGCGCGGTGAACCGGAAGTTCAGTGAGGGCTCGGTGTTCGGCGCCAGCGCCGACCCGACGTAGTCCGCGGTCGGCAGCCACTCGGCGAAGCACTCGATCACGGGCACGGGCACCGTCGCCGGTGACGGCGGCATGTCGGGGCAGGTGCCGGTCGCGGCGTTGGTGTTGCCGTCCGCGATCTGCGCCATGTCCGGGAACACCCGCGTCGGGTTCGAGCCCGCGAGGTTCTCCCCCGGCGACTCGATCTCCAGCGTCCCGGCCGGGGTGACCGGCGCGTAGGAGCCGAAGATCCGGAACAGCGCCCCGTCGGGCTTCACCTGGCTGCCCAGGCGCACCCCGGCCGCGCCGCCGCGGTCGTTCTGCTCCCAGAGGTAGACGAGGGTGTCGCCGTCGGGGTCGGTGGCGGTCCCGGTCAGTGCGAACGGGGTGCGGATCGGGATGGTCCGCGCCGCGGGCGCCGCGGCGACCGGCGAGCGGTTGCCGCTCGGGCGTCACCTGCCAGCCGGCGTTGTCGATGGGGCCGCCCTTGGCGGTCTCGCCGACGAAGCCGGTGACGTCGCCGTTGGCGGTGGTCAGCGTCAGGGCCGGGAGGTTCGTGGCGGCGACGGCACCCCCGGAGAAGGTGACCTGGAAGCCGGTGTCGTTCAGGGTGCCGGTCCCGCCCCACGCCGCGACCGTGACGGTCCCGGCACCGAGGATGGCCTCGAGCGCGGCGTCGATGTCGGCTGTGGTGTAGGTGCTGCCCCGGGTGAAGGTGGGGGTCGTCTGCGTCGTCGTAGGTGAGCGTGAACGACTCGCCGTCGGTGTCGAAGCCGCGCAATGACACCGTCTGCACCTCGTTGATGGCGGGACGGACCGAGGTGACGTAGCTCGTCAGGTCGGTGATGCTGCGCTGGCCGAAGTAGGGATCGGTGTGCGGCTGGAGGTTGTCCTGCCCGCAGATGCCGGCGTAGGCCATCACCGAGGTGCCGGAGCCGGGCTCGATCGGGGATCCGCTGCGGTTGCCCGCGCAGTTGACCTCGGTGCCGTTGAAGGTGTGGGGGCCGCCGAACTGGTGGCCCATCTCGTGGGCGACGTAGTCGATGGCGAAGAAGTCGCCCTCGGGCGTCGGCAACCCGGTGCAGCCACGTGCCTTGCCGTCGCCGCCGACCGCGTTGAGCTGGGCGATGCCGCCGCCGTTCACGCCGAGGGCGAGGTGGCCGATGTCGTACCTGCGACGCGCCCACGAGCTGGCCGAGGACGATCCGGTTCCGGTTCAGGGCGGCGCTGCCGCAGCTGGTGAGGTTCGCGGTGGTGAAGCACGCAGCCGCCCCGCACGGTCCGTTGGGCTCGGTGGCCTTGGCGGCGGTGTCGAGGTTGAGCTGGTCGGTCTGGTCGATGAGCACCATCCGGATCGCCAGGTCGTCGTTGTAGATGTGGTTGACCCGGTTCATCAGGGTGACCTTCTCGGCGAGCACGTTGGCGGTGCCGAAGTAGGTCGCGTACGACGGGTCGGTGACCAGCGCGAGCCGGTAGGTGCGCAGGCTCACCTCGGTGCCGGGCGCCTCGCCCGCGTCGGCCGTGGCGTCCCGGAGGGTGGACTCGTCGAGCTCGGGCTCCACGAGGCCGCGCTGCGGTGCGGGCACCGCGCTGCCGAGGTAGGACAGGTAGAGGCTGTCGTCGCCGTTGTACGCCGGGTCGACGTACCACGCCCCCTGCGCGCCGGACCCGCGCACGGACGCGTGGAAGCCGGTCGGCGCCAGGTCGAGGCGGATCGAGGCGGTCGGGTCGGCCACGCCGCGACCGGCGTACGTCGTGATCTCGGGGTGGGCCGCCGCCAGCCGCGGCTGCATGATCGGCGACTCGGTGACCGCGAACGCCACCAGCTCGCCGTTGGGCGCGGGCACCCGGATCGTCACCGGCGTCGCGCCCGATCCCTCGCGCGGCGCGTCGGCGAGCCGGTCGGCCAGCGCCTCCCGGTCCAGCGTGTAGCCCTCGAAGGAGCGTGGGGAGACCCGGGCCGCGTGTCCGCCCTTCGCCGCCCGCGGCTGTTCCGCCGTCGCCGTCCAGTAGCCGCCCCCGGCCGGTGGCGGGGCCGGGCGCGGCGTCGGCCGCGCCGGAGAAGCCCTGGAGGCCGGCGGCCGCCAGCACGGCGACGAGTCCGGCGCTGACGAGGGCGTAGAGGCTGCGACGCGGACGTCGCGACGGGGGGATCGACATCGTGGGGCTCCCGAGAAGAGTCGCTGGTGATGAGTCACGCCAACCTAGAGGGGCGCCCCGGCGAAGTCGAGACCCTGCGGCAGGCCCGTCGGCCTCGCTACCCGGGGCGCGCCGCGGCACCGGGTGCCGGCGAGACGCGCGAGCGGCTCGCGCGGTCGCAGACCGAGCCAGACGAACGCGAAGAGCGCGAGGCCCCACCACACCATCACGCTGCCCACCAGGTTGCCCCAGCTCCGCCACACCTGGAGCGACTCGAAGTACCCACCCAGCAGCCACCACGGGGGGATCGACGCGACGAAGGCCGAGAGCCCGAGCACCCACGCCCAGCCCGACCCCGAGGCGAGCCACCGCAGGCAGAGGAACGGCACGAACACGCAGAGCCACGCCCAGTGGTGGAGCCAGGAGATCGGCGAGACGAGCAACCCGAGGACCGCGGTCAGCACCAGTGCCTCGGTGCCCCTCACGTCGAGGTCCGCGTGCCGGAGGGCGACCCAGGCGGCCGCGACCAGCACCACCACGAGCACGAGCCAGGCCACGAGTCCGGCCCCCGCGACCTGGCCGTCCACGGGGCTCGTGAAGCGGGCGACGACGGCGGCCAGGCTCTGGTTGAGCGCCGCGGTCTGGGCGCCGACGTTCGAGGTGTCCCACAGCCGCTCGGTCCAGAACTCCCGCGAGCCCGCGGGGTTGGCCAGCCAGCCGAGGCCCGTGCAGGCCAGCGCCGTCGCGAGCGCCGTACCGAGGGCCCGCCAGCGGCCGGTGGCCAGGAAGAGCAGCAGGAAGACGGCCGGTGTCAGCTTCACCGCGATGGCGACGCCGATCAGCACGCCGGCCCACCGGGTGCGGGCGAGCAGCAGCACGTCCACCGTCACCGCCAGGATCAGCACCAGGTCGATCTGGCCCGACGAGTAGCCACGGAAGACGGGGTACGCGAGCAGCAGCGTCGCACTCAGCACGCACCACAGCCAGCGGACCGGCAGCGGTCGCTCCCGGTCGGCCCGCAGCACCACGGCGACGCAGAGCAGGGCCGACCCGACGGCGGCGACCTGGAAGGCGTCCCCCGCGACGCGACCGGGTAGCCAGGCGAGCAGGCTGACCACGAGCGCGGCGAACGGCGGGTAGGTGAAACCGAACCCCCCGAGGTTGCGGTAGTCGTAGAGCGAGCCCCCGGCCCACCAGCCTCGGGTCGCGGCGACGTAGATGTCGGCGTCGTTGTCGGCGAACGGACCCACGTCACCGGCGATCGCGACGACGACGACGACGAGCTCGAGCGCCAGCGCCGACGCCACCAACGCACGGCCGAGCGGCGCCGTGGTCGCCCACGTCAGGAGCCGACGCGTCACCTGGCGCGGTCCCGATCGGCGAGCAGCCGGGTCTCGGGCTCGTCGGCCTCCGCGGGTCGGGGACGGGTGAGCATGGCGTGCCGGATGCCCACGCCGAGCACGATGGCCATCGGCAGGTCGAGGAGGACCTCGCCGAGGGTGAACGCCATCATCAGCGAGGCGATCATGGCCATCTGGAGACAGGCGGTGCGACGGGTTCCCCGCCCGGTGCCGTTGGTGAGGGCCGCGAAGACGCCGGCCAGCACCGCGAGCAGCACCACCAGCAGGGGCCAGCCACCCTCGTTCAGCACGCCGTAGTAGCTGGAGTGGAAGAAGAAGGTCTGTCCACCCAGGTCCACCGTCGAGGTGCCCGGACCGTTGCCCCACAGCGGTGCATCGGCGACCTGGGCCTGCTCCGACGCGATGATGCGCAGCCGCAGCGCGTCGGATCCCTCCCGGTCCGCGAACGGACCCCACAACCTGAGGTCCTCCGAGACGTTCTGGACCAGCCACCCCGTCACGGCCAGCGACACCGCGGCGGCGAGGAGCCTGAGCCGCCGACCGTAGCTCAGCCACACGACGGCGACGATCAGCACGGTCAGGCCGGTGCGCGAGAAGGTGAGCACCACGGAGACCGCGGTGAAGAGGCCGAAGAGCACCGCCACCGACGTCCGGGAGCAGTAGGCCATCACGACCAGGCCCAGCGCGAGCAGGTAGTACGCCGCGGCGTTGGGGTCGCCGATGAGTCCGTCCAGACGACCGACGTACCCGTTCCCCGCCCCCGCGACGCTCACCGCGACGGACAGCGGCAGGCCCCACATCAGCCCGCGCACGGCGGACGGGATGGCGATGCGGCCGCTGGCCAGAGCCAGGGCCAGCAACGCGTACGACGCCATGTGGGCCAGTCGCTTGAGGTTCAGGTCGTCGTTGAGCAACCCCGAGCCGAGGAGCCACAGCGGGACCGCCACCATCGCCCAGGTGAACCACACGGGCTGCCCGTTGAGCCGGTCAGAGGTGCGGAACAGCGCGATGAGGCCCAGCCCGAGAGCGGCCACCTCGCCCGCCGGCACTCCGACGAGGGGCAGCAAGAAGCCCGGGAAGGAGATCGCGAAGAACGCCGCGAAGTCGGTGATCCGGGTCTCGCTGTCGGGCAGGGTCGCGTCGTCGAGGGAGATGCCCCACGCGTTCTCGGTCGCCCGGCCCACCTGCGCCCCCTGTCCCTGACTGCCGCCGCGAGACAGCGACGGCACCTCCTGAGGGTACGGGCGAACCACGCGCGCGCGGGCCATCTCTGCCGATGCCACCGGACCCGGGCACCCACGACGGCCAGGTCATAGGCTGACCTTCCACGTCACGAGAGGAAACCTGTGCCCGCCAGCCGCCACCTGCCGACCGAGGAGGCCGTCGACCTGCTCCGGCTGGTCCGCGACCTGGCGACCAACGAGCTGCTGCCGCTCGCCGCGAGCGCCGAGGCGGAGGAGCGCTTCCCCCGCGAGGTGTTCCGGCTGCTCGGTCGCACCGGGCCTGCTCGGCCTGCCCTACGACGAGGAGCACGGCGGCGGTGGTCAGCCCTACGAGGTCTACCTCCAGGTGCTCGAGGAGATCGCCTCCGTCTGGGCGAGCGTCGGGGTGGGTGTCAGCGTGCACGCACTGTCCTGCTTCGGGCTGGTGACCGCGGGCACCGACGAGCAACGACAGCGGTGGCTGCCCGACATGCTCGGCGGTGAGCTGCTGGGCGCCTACTGCCTCTCCGAGGCGCACGCGGGATCCGACCCGGCGGCCATGCGCACGACGGCCCGCCGCGACGGCGACTCCTACGTCCTCAACGGCGCGAAGGCCTGGACCACCCACGGAGGGCACGCCGACTTCTACAAGGTGATGGCCCGCACCAGCGACAGCCGCAACGGGATCTCCTGCTTCCTCGTCCCGGCCGAGCGCCGACGGGCTGAGCCGCCGACGCCGCCCGAGCGCAAGATGGGGCTCACCGGCTCGGCCACGGCGACGATGCGCTTCGACGACGTCCGGATCCCCGTGGAGCGCCGGTTGGGCGAGGAGGGCGACGGGCTCCGGATCGCGCTGGCCGGTCTCGACAGCGGGCGGCTCGGCATCGCGGCGGTGGCCACCGGACTCGCGCAGGGTGCCCTGGACCACGCGCTCGCCTACGCCCGCGAGCGGGAGACCTTCGGCCGGCCGATCCTCGAGCACCAGGGCCTGGCGTTCGTGCTCGCCGACATGGAGGCGGCCGTGCAGTCGGCCCGGGCGGCGACGCTGCACGCCGCCCGCCTCAAGGACCGCGGGCTGCCGTACTCCCGCGAGGCGTCGGTGGCCAAGATGGTGGCCACCGACAACGCCATGAAGGTCACCACCGACGCCGTCCAGGTGCTTCGGGGGCTACGGCTACACGCAGCGACTTCCCGGTCGAGCGCTTCATGCGCGAGGCCAAGGTGATGCAGATCTTCGAGGGCACCAACCAGATCCAGCGGATGGTGATCGCCCGCTCGCTCGCCAAGGGAGATGCCGGGCGCATCGGCCTCGCGGAGGCTCCGTGACCGCGCCGCTCGTGGTCCCCTTCCTCCTGCTGGCCGGGGTCCTCCTCGTCAGCGGCGCCGCCAAGGTGTCCGACCGGGTGGCCACGGCCGACATGTTCACCGCGCTGCGGGTGCCGTTCGTGTCCCCTGCCGTCGGGGCCGCGGCGCTGCCGTACGTCGAGATCGTGCTGGGCCTCGCGCTGCTGCTGGCCCGCGGCCCGCTGCTCGTGGTGGCGTCCGGCGTGACGCTGCTGCTCTTCACGACGTACTGGCTGCTCATCGCGCGCGCCCTGACGTTCGACCCGCCGGTGTCGTGCGCCTGCTTCGGCAAGCTGGGCGGCCACCTGGTCGACGGGTGGACCCTGGCCCGCAACACCCTCCTCGTCGGGCTGTCCGTGGTCGCGCTGGTGTCCGCCGCCCGCGGGGTGGACGTGATCGGCGGGCTCGCCGACTTCACGTCGACCGACGTGGCCTGGCTCTGCGTCGTCGTCGATCGCGGTCGTGCTCACCTGGCTCGTCGCACGCTCCTCCGCGGTCCCGGACCACGTGCGTCCGGACGGGGACGGCGATGCCCTGGACTACGACCGCGAGCCGATCCCGTACGGCGTCCTCGAGAACGCAGACGGCCGGCGCTGGACCCTGCGCGAGCTGTCGAGCACCCGCGCCCGGTTGCTGGTGTTCCTCAGCCCGGGCTGCGGTCCGTGCGAGCGCGTCGGCTCCCGGTTGGACCGGTGGGCATCGGAGCTGGACGACGTCGTGGCCGTCCACGCGGTCTACTTCGTGCCGCACGCCGGGCTGCCGAAGCTGGTGCACGGCACCGAGACCACGCTCTTCGAGCCCGACATGAACGTCACCCGCGTCTTCGGGGGCTTCGGCACGCCCGTCGGCCGTGCTGCTCGGGGCGGACGGCTACCTCGCCGGCGGACCCGTCTCCGGCGAGGACCCCGATGGAGACCATGGTCCAGGACATCCTCGACCAGCTCGCGGACGCCCAGCCCGGTCACGACCACGAGCACGACCACCAGCACTAGGCGGACGCCCGGCCATTCCACGCGTCCCGGTCCGAGGGACCCGCGCGCTGGCCTATTGTCGCCCGCATGGCCCTGTCCGTGCGCAAGAAGCGCTACCTGGCACGGCTGGCCGGCTACGCCGCCAACCCCGTGGCGCGCCGCTCCCGGCGCGCCCTCGGGCGGGAGCAGACCCTCGTCATCGGCGACCACACCCTGGTGCTCCCACCGGAGCACGACCTGCCGTTCTACCAGCGCCGGGACCCGACGTACGACGCCTACGCGGTCGACGTCCTGGCCGGGATCGCCGGGGCGGCGGGCCGGACGCTGGTCGTCGACCTCGGCGCCAACGTCGGCGACACCGCGCTGGCGGCGCTCGCCGCGTCGCCCCTCATCGACGTCACCGCCGTCGAGGGCGACCCGCGGTTCGTGACGTACCTCCGGCGCAACCTCGGCGACTTCGGCGACCGGGCCACGATCGTGGACGGCTTCGTGGGACCCGTGGGGAGCGCGACGACCTTCGCCCGCCACGGGTCGACCGGCGGGTTCCAGGGCGGCGCGGCGGACGAGTCGTACGGCGTGACGTCGTGGGTCGCGCCCGCCGACCTGCTCGAGGGGTCCGACGCCTACGACGTCGTCGTGTGGAAGAGCGACATCGACGGGTTCGACATCCACCTGCTGGTGGACCACTGGACGGTCATCGACGGTCGCTGCCAGGTGCTGTGGTTCGAGTACGACCCGGTGGCGACCCTGGGGGACCGCGACGACATCGAGCGGCTGGTCGGGCTGCTGGAGGGCTCCGGACGACGGCTGAGCGTCTACGACAACCTGGGCCGACCGATGGTGGACCTCGAGCCCGGCAGCGCGACGGGCACCGGACTGCGCAGCCTCACGGCGTGGCTCTTCGCGCAGCGCGAGGGGCACCTGACCGTGCCCTACGTCGACATCTGGGCCTTCCCCGCGGGTGCCTAGCGTGACCCGCGCCCTGGCCCTCGCCGAGCACGACCTCGGCGACTGGGCCGCCCGCTACGCCGCCGGGGAGGTCCCGTCCCGGCTGCCCTACGGCGTGGACGTGCTCGAGGACTGCGGGATCGCGCTCACCGGCGTCGGGGTCCCGCGCGGGCGGGTCGCCGACAAGATCCGCGACGTGGTGGAGCACCGGGCCGGTCTCCCGGTGGCCCGCACCGTCCTGGGTGCCCCGGCCGCCCGGCGCGCCGACCTGGTCCTGGCGCTGCTCGAGCGTCAGGGCATGCTGCCGGGCCTGCTCAAGCGCGCCCACGTCCCGCCGTACTCCCGAACGCCCCTGGTGATCTGGTCCTGCTGGCTCGCCGACGACCTGCGCACCGCCGGCCCCGACGAGCGGCGCCGCCTGGTGAACCGGGTGCGGTCGGCCGACCTGGTCACCCACCTGAGCCGGCACGAGACCGAGATCCTGGTCGACGCCGGGCTCGCGGAGGACCGGCTCTTCCCGGTGACGTACGGCGTCTCGCACCGCTACTACACCCCCGGTGACGACCCCCGCGACCTCGACCTGCTGGCCGTCGGCCAGGACCGCGGCCGCGACTACGCCACCCTGGTCGAGGCGGTCCGAGGCACCTCGCTGACGCTGGACGTGGTGTGCCGGCCCGAGAACCTCGCGGGCCTCGACGTCCCCGACAACGTGCGGGTGCACGGCCCGGTGCCCCTGACCGAGTACCGCGCCCTGCTCCGGCGGGCCAAGGTCGTCGCGGTACCGACCCGGGACCTCGCGTACCCGACGGGGTCGAGCGTCGCCCTCGAGTCCGCGTCCAGCGGCGCCGCGGTCGTCGTCACCGGCACCCGGGCGATGGCCGACTACTTCGTCGACGGCGTGAACGCCCGGCTCGTCGACGAGGGCGACGTCGACGGCTGGCGCTCGGTGCTCGGCGAGCTGCGCGACGACCCCGCGCAGTCGGCGCGCCTCGGCGCCGGAGCCCGCGCCAACGTCGTCGACCGCTTCAACGCGGACCACATGTGGACCGAACTCGCCCGCGTGCTCCGTGCGCGTGGAATCATTCCCGCGGAGTGAGGGGAGCACCCGGGTGAAGCGACTGGTGATCGCGCCGCACATGGACGACGAGTCCATGGGTTGTGGCGGCCTGATGGCGAAGTACCCCGACGAGTGCGCGGTGGTGACGGTCACCGACAGCGGGTCCGTGCGCGCCGGCGAGCACACCCGGGCGATGGAGATCCTCGGCGTCTCCGAGTCGCGCCACCTCGGCTTCGAGGACGGCCAGACCGCCCAGCACATGAGCGACCTGGTCCGAGCCCTCGACGAGGTGATGGCCGAGCTCCGTCCGGACGAGGTCTACCTGCCGTACCCGTCGCTGCACCAGGACCACATCGCGGTCTACGAGGCCGGCATGCGGTCCAGCCGGGTGTCGATGTCGTCGGCCCACTGGTTCCCGCCGAGCGTCTTCGTCTACGACATCGCGGTCTACGACGTGAACCTCTACCCGTCCGACCTCCGGTGGAACGTCTTCGAGTCCCTCGACCAGGGCCACATCGACCGGAAGACCGCGGCCTGCCAGGCCTACCAGTCCGAGATCCCCACCGAGGTGCACCCGATCAACAGCGTGCGTCAGATCGCGGCCGCCGTGGGTCACGTGCGGTTGCTGGAGTTCGCCGAGCAGTACGCCCTGGTCCGCCAGGTCCGCCGGTGAGGGTCGCGATCCACCAGCCCGACCTGCTGCCCTGGTCGGGCTTCTGGTTCAAGATGATCAACTGCGACCGGTTCGTCGTCGCCGTGCACGACCAGCTCCAGAAGCACTGGGTGCAGCGCCGGGTGACCATGCGGGACACCTGGGTCACCATGCCGCTGGTCGGCAAGCCGCAGCTGATCCCGATCACGTCGGTGCTGGTCAAGGACGGGTGGCAGCAGCACCTGGCCGACTCCATCCGGGGTCGGTACGTCGGCGCGCGGCACTGGAAGGACCGCGGCCCCGACCTGGTGGACCGGATCCTGGCCGTCGAGGGCGACCACCTCGCCGACATCAACCTCAAGCTGATGGGCGTGGTCCGCGAGATCCTCGACATCCGGACCGAGATCGTGGTCACCGAGCCGCCCGTGGCCGCCGGCATCGACCGGGTCCTCGAGCAGCTCCAGGTCGCCGGCGCGACGTCGTACCTGTCGGGAACCGGGGCGCGCGGCTACATCGACGCGGAGGCCGAGCAGAAGTTCCGGGACCTGGGCATCGACCTGGTCTGGTCGAACCACCACAAGACCACCGGCGACTCGGTGGTCACCGTGCTGATGGACTACGACGACCCGATGGAGATCATCTCGCTCAGCGAGTGACCCGAGGGTCAGCCGGCGCTCGCCGCCACGACCGACAGCGCCCGCTCCTTCATCGACGGCCCGGCCGGGAGCCCAGCACGGTGCGCGCCCCTCGGCGGGCGGCGTAGTAGCCACCCCAGAGCACGCCGGACCTGGGGGCGTGCGCCTGGTAGTGCTGCAGCGTGACCGACCGGCGGATCCGCGCCGGCGAGCCCTCCGCGGTGATCTGGTCGAACGCGGCGGCCAGCGCCGCGCGCACCCGTGGGCCGGAGTGGCGAGCCAGGACGCGGTCGCGACCGAGGTCGATCCGGGCCTGGAGCGCGGGTCGGTCGTGGTCGAACGCGTGCATGGCCTCCAGCGTCAGGTCCGCCATCCCGACGACGTCGGAGTCGAGGACCACGCCGGCGCAGTCGGGCGTGAGGTACTCCTTCGCGCCGTCGCCGGTGAAGCCGACGACGTAGCAGCCGGCGGCCATCGCCTCCGCGCCCGGAAGGCCGAGCCCCTCGCGCTCCGCCCCGAACAGGAAGATCGCGGCCCGGCCGAGCTCCTCGGCGACCTGGGCCTGGGTCATCGCGTCGATGAGGACGATCTCCCACCCGTCCAGGCGGCCGGACCTGCGCACCAGCTGAACGGCCCCGAGCAGGTCCTCGCGGCGGCGCCGAGGCATCAGCGCGAGCCGACGCTCCTTGGGCAGCGGCCGGAAGTACTCCTCGATCTCGACGGGCACCCGGTGGATCGGGAAGCCGGGGACGCAGGCGCGCTCGAGGAAGGTGGCGATCGCGTCGGACACGGCGAGCACCGAGGTCGCCTGGGGCCAGCCCGGGTAGTCGCCGGGGACGTCGGTGAGGAAGTCGGCGTCGGAGAACACGAAGTCCATGCCCTGGCAGAGCATCACCACGGGGTTGCCCTGCGAGAGGAAGCTCCACTTCGAGCCACCGGTCTCGGGCATCACCAGGACGTCGCCGGGCGCGAAGGTCAGCTCGGGTGCCGCCTCGACGGGTGCCCTCGACGACCAGGACGGGTAGGCGAAGCCGGGGGTGCCGTGCCAGACCGACGCGTCGTGCCCCAGGGCAACCAGGTGCTCGACGTAGGTGTAGATCACCTTGATCCCCCCGCTGGGGTGCGGCAGATCGGGCGCCATGAACCGGATCACCCGCTCAACCTACGGTCTCCGGGACGGGCGGCTGCGACAATCGGCCACGTGAGCCGGCAGCGAGTGGTCGTGGTCGCGCCGTCGGTCCCCTTCGACGCCGTCCCGCACGCCGGCGGCCAGTACCTCCTCCGGCTCACCCGGATCCTCGAGGACGAGGCCGACCTCACCGTCCTGGTCCCCAACACCCCCACGAACCGCGCCGGCGTCGCCGAGCCCGGCGCGCCACGCGTCACCAGGTGGTCGGCGGGGGCGGCCCCCGGACGTGGCGCCGCCGCGCGGGCGCCCGCGCGCTCGACGTGCTCGACCGTCGCTGGCGCCGGTGGCAGCCCGGGCCTGCCGTCGCTTCCCTTCGCCGCGGCGCTCCGCCGGCCCGGGCCGGCCCTCGATGCCCTGCGGGCGGCCGACACGATCGACCTCGAGTGGTCCGAGTCCATCCGGCTCGCGGGTCTGGGTGCGGCGGCTGAACCCGGACGCCCGACTGCTCGGGACGTTCCACGACGTCCAGTCCCAGCTCTTCTCCCGGGAGCCGGCCCCCAGGCTCGTCGACAGGCTCTTCTGGCGCTGGGCGGCCCGGGTCGCCCGACGGCACGAGCGGAAGGGGGTCGCCGCGCTCGACGAGGCGTGGGTCTTCAGCGAGAAGGACGCAGCGCTGCTGGGCGGGGCCGGCCACATCGTGGTCGTCCCGCCACCGCTGGCGACCGGGATCGAGCAGCCGCGCGCCGATGCCCCCCCGACCCCCGCCCACGGTGCTGTTCGTGGCCAACCTCGCTCGCGCGGAGAACGACGCCGGGGCGCGGTGGCTGCTGACCGACATCTGGCCGGCGGTGCGCCGGCAGTGTCCGGATGCCCGGTTGCGGATCGTCGGCGTCGGGGCCTCGTCGACGCTCAGGACCCTGGCGGCCGGGTCCGACGAGGTGACGCTGGCCGGCTACGTCGCCGACCTCGAACCCGAGTACGCCGCGGCGTGGGCCGTGGTGGTGCCGCTGCTCCAGGGTGCCGGCGTGAAGTTCAAGACCATCGAGGCCCTGCTCCACGGCGTCCCGACGGTGACGACCAGCGTGGGCGCCGAGGGGGTCGGCGGTGCGGACCTCTTCGCCGGGCTCACCGACGACCCTCACGGGATCGCGGCCGCCCTGGTCCACGCCCTGCAGGCGCCGCACGACCTGTGCGAGCGCTCCGCCAGGGCCCTGCGACCTGACCCGCGCGACCTACGGGCTCGACGCGTTCACGGAGACGGTTCGCGCGGCGTACCGCCTCGACCAGGCGTGAAGTCGCCTCCGGCCTGCACCGAGTCTGTCAGGGTAGTGGCGTGATCGGCTTCCCTGACGGCATGGGTGAGCTCATCGCGCCCGAGACCCGGCGCAGGCTGGCGCTCTCGTTGGTCGGCTCGGTGCTCATCTCGCTCCTCGACATGCTCGGCGTGCTGGCCATGCTGCCGATGATGCAGCTGATCGCCGGCGCCCCCGTCGACGCGGGAGCCCTGGGCCAGGTCGGCGACCTCCTCGGCGGCGACCCGACCGAGCGGACCCTGGTGATCGCGCTGGCCTGCTTCATCGTCGGCGCCTTCATCGTCAAGGACGTCGTCTCGATCTTCTTCCGGATCTGGCAGCTGCGCTTCATGGCCGACCAGGAGGTCGCCACGTCGACGCGGATCCTGCGCGGCTACCTCGTCGGCCCGTACGCCTGGCACCTGGCCCGCAACACCGGCGACAAGCTGTGGACCGTCGACGGGGCGGTCGCGATGGGGTTCGCCACCGGCATCGGGTCGGCCCTCGCGCTGGCGACCGAGGTCTTCACCATCGTGCTGATCTTCGTGGGCCTGCTCATCGCCACGCCGTTCGCGGCGATGGTGGCCCTGGTCTACTTCGGCATCTCCGGGCTGGTGCTCCAGCGGATGATCCGGCAGCGGGTCCGCAGCGCCGCCGAGCGCAACCAGGCCGCCTCCCGGGTGACGTCGACGGCGAGCCTGCAGGCGCTCGGGCGCGTTCAAGGAGATCAAGCTGCGGCGGGCCGAGGACCAGTTCGTGGTGCGCTACCGGCGGGCCCGCCACGAGGCGGCGCACGCCCGGGCATCGGCGATCCTGCTGAACGAGCTGCCGAAGTACCTCCTCGAGATCGTCTTCGTCTTCGGGATCGCGCTCCTGGCGTTCGTGGTGACGACCGTCGGGGACCCCCAGCAGGGCATCGTCATCCTCGGCCTGTTCGTGGCGGCCGGGAGCCGGATCCTGCCCAGCACGGTCCGCCTCATCGCCGCGCTCGGAGGGGTGCGCTTCAGCCGCCCGCCGCTCGAGCACCTGATCCGCGAGAACCGCATGCAGGTGGAGGCCGAGCGCGAACAGCTCGACCGTCAGCGCACCACCGAGGTACCGCGCGGAGACATCGCGGTCGACCACGTCACGTTCGCGTACGCCGACCAGCCGGACGCGCTGGTGCTCAAGGGGGTCGACGCCCGGATCCCCGTCGGGCGCTCGGTCGCCGTCGTGGGCTCGAGCGGGGCCGGCAAGACCACCCTCGTCGACCTGGTCCTCGGTCTGCACGAGCCCCGCGAGGGGACGGTCACCGCGGGGGGCATCTCGATCTTCGACAACCTGCCGGCGTGGCAGGCGCGGCTGGCCGTGGTGCCCCAGGACGTCTACCTCCTCGACGCCACCCTGCGGGTCAACATCATCTTCGACCAGCAGCAGGACGACGCCCGGCTGGCCGACGCCCTGAGCCGCGCCCAGCTCACCGACCTGGTGGCGGCGATGCCCGAGGGCCTCGACAGCGAGGTCGGCGAGCGCGGCGTCCGCCTCTCCGGTGGCCAGCGGCAGCGGATCGGCATCGCCCGGGCGCTTGTACCGCAACCCCGAGCTGCTGGTGCTCGACGAGGCCACCTCGGCGCTCGACAACGAGACCGAGCGGCGGCTGACCGAGACCATCGAGAGCCTCAAGGGCTCGGTCACCATGATCATCGTGGCCCACCGGCTCTCGACGGTGCGGCACTGCGACCAGCTGGTCTTCATGAGCGCCGGACGCGTGGTCGCGCAGGGCACGTTCGAGGAGGTGCGGGCCGCCAACGCGGAGTTCGCCCACCTCGTGGAGCTCGGGTCGCTGGAGCCCGCCGGAGCGGGTCCCGGCTCCTCGAGCGGGTAGCGCACGCGGTAGGCGAGGTCGCCCCGGAGCGGCCCGACGCCCGGGCCGCCGGCGAGGTCACGGGACGCGGCAGCGATGGCGGAGGGCGCCGCGGACCATGCCGGCCTCGAAGGCGACCACGGACAGCCAGGCGCCGCGGGCCACGTTGTCGCCGCGCCAGGGGAAGGTCCGCAGCAGCGCCACCTCGTGCCGCACCCGACGGTGCCACGACCGGGTGCGCACCTCCGGCGGTCGGAAGGTCGCGTAGAGCTGGGCGGTCCCCAGGCCCGAGTTGTACTGCTGGCGCAGGACGCCGCGGAGGTCGTCGCGGATCCGGTAGTGGATCAGGGCGCCCGGCGCGTAGTGGGCCGGGTAACCGGCGTCCAGGGCCCGCCAGGCGAAGTCGATCTCCTCGGCCCCGGCGCCGTACGTCTCGTCGAAGCCACCGACCGCCTCGAACACGCGGCGGCGCATCCCGAGGTTGCCGCCGAACGGGTACGCGCGGTCGCCCCAGATCGTGGGCAGCTCCGTGGTCAGGTCGGGGAAGGGCGCCCACCCGCGGCCGCGGCCGCTGATGGTGCGCGTGTCGAGGGCGCCCCCCACGAAGTCGGCCTCCTCGAGGGCGCCCAGCATCGCGGCCACCCACCCCGGGTCGGTCACGTCGTCGGCGTCGCACAGCAGCACGACGTCACCGCGCGCGGCCCGGATGCCGTCGTTGCGGGCCGCGGCGACGCCCCGGGCGCGCGACGCGTCCACGACCCGGAGCAGCGGCAGGCGGTCGGCCCAGCGGCGGGCCACCTCCGCGGAGTCGTCGACCGAGCCGTTGTCGGCGACCACCACCTCGAACGGCGCGACGCCCTCCTGGGCCGCCAGGGCGGCGAGCGTGGCGTCCAGGGTGGCCGCGGCGTTGTAGGTGGGAATCACCACGCTGCACAGGGGCTCGGTGCCGGACACGCGACCACTTTCCCACGGTGGCCCCGTGTCAGACTTCGACTTCCGGCCGAGGGAGACGAGCACGATGCCACACGAAGTGTCGGTGGTGGTTCCGCACTACGGAGATCCCGCCCCGACGCGTGCGCTGCTCGACGCCCTCCTCGCGCAGGGCGGTCGGGACGACCTCCAGCTGATCGTCGCCGACGACGCGTCGGAGCCGCCGTTCCCCGAGGTCGACGGCGTGGAGGTGGTGCGCCGTACGTCGAACGGCGGCTTCGGCTCCGCCGTCAACACCGGTGCGGCCGCGGCCCGGCACCCGCTCCTGCTCGTCCTCAACAGCGACCTCGAGGTGGGGCCGACGTTCCTCACCGACCTGCTCGCGGCCGCGGCGCCCTGGCTGCCCGCCGTCGTCTCGCCCCGGGTCGTGGACCGCGAGGGCCGACCGGCCTGGACCGGCCGGCACTTCCCCACCACGCGCCACCAGACCGTCGAGTGGCTGACCCCGCTGGCGCGACTGCGGGACCGCCCCCGGCTGCACGAGGCCGTCGGCCACGACACCGAGGCGGCGAACGCGACCGCCGTCGTCGACTGGGTCATCGGGGCGGCCCTGCTGCTCCCCACCGCGGACTTCCGCGCGGTGGGCGGCTTCGACGAGCAGTTCTTCATGAACGCCGAGGAGGTCGACCTCCAGCGGCGGCTGCAGCAGCGCGGGCTCAGGGCCGTGGCCCTCGACGCGCCCGTCGTCGTCCACGAGGGCGGCGGGTCCAGCGACCCGGAGCGCCGGCGGCGCTGGCTGGTCACCTCACGCCTGCGGTACGCCGAGAAGTGGGGCGGCCGCCGCCGGCTCCAGGCCGCCCTGACCGGGGCGACCGCGGTCAACCTGGCCTGGAACACCGGGCGACGGCTGGCCGGCCGCCCGGTGCAGCCGATTCGCACGGCTCGCCACGAACTCGACCTGATCTTTGACAGGCTGGGGGTGTGAACCTCGCGCGCCGGCTGGTCGAAGCGCCCCGCTCCCTGCGGTGGCAGCTCGCCCGCGCCCGCACCGCCGCGTTGTACCGACCCGCGTTCGCCGGTCTCGGTGCCGGGACCGTGATCGTGCGGCCCCACCAGCTGCGCGGGGTCGACCGGATCACCCTCGGGCCGCGACTGCGCGGTCTACGAAGGGGCCTGGCTGGCCGTCGAGGAGGGCGGCGGCCCGCTCACGATCGGCGACCACACCTACCTCGGCCACGCGGTGCACCTGCACGCCATCGACCCGGTCCGGATCGGGTCGCGCTGCGTGCTCGCGGACGGCGTCTACGTCACCTCCACCGACCACGACCGGACCGACCGGCACCGCACCCACGGCACCGGCGCCGTCACGATCGGCGACGACGTGTTCCTCGGCCAGCGCGCCGTCGTGCTGGGCGGCGTGACGATCGGCGACGGCGCCACGGTCGCCGCCCACGCCGTGGTCACCCGGGACGTGGCGCCCGGCACCGTCGTGGCGGGAGTGCCGGCGCGACCGATCGGCGACGACGCATGAGGGTCCTCGTCACCGGTGGCTGCGGCTTCATCGGGCAGTACGTCGCGCGGCGCCTGGTCGCCGCCGGCCACACGGTCGTCGCGCTCGACAACCTGGCGGCCCAGGTGCACCTCGACCCGGACGCGAGCCGGCGGGCCTTCCCGGGCGACGTGGTGCTCGGCGACGTCGCGGACGCCGAGTCCTGGACGGATCTCGACCGCCGGGCGGACGGCTTCGACAGCGTCGTCCACCTCGCCGCCGAGACCGGGACCGGCCAGTCGATGTACGAGGTCGAGCGCTACCACCGGGTCAACGTCGAGGGCACCCGGCTGGCGGGCGGGTTCGCGGAGCGGCACGGCGTCCCGCTGGTCGCGCTCAGCTCGCGCGCCGTCTACGGCGACGGGCCCCCGGACCGCGCGTCGCACGAGGACGACCCGCACCGCCCGGTCTCGGTCTACGGCGAGACCAAGTCCCTCGGCGAGGCCGCGCTCGCCGGTCTCGCGGTCCCGGTGACCGTGATCCGCCCGCAGAACGTGGTCGGCCCCGGTCAGGCCCTCCACAACCCGTACACCGGCGTGCTGGCCGCGTTCGTGGCCCGGCTCCGCGAGGGACGCGCGCTGGTGGTCTACGGCGACGGCAGCCAGACCCGCGACTTCATGCACGTCGACGACCTCGCCGCCCTGGTCGAGTGGGCCGTGACCCACCCCCCGACGGACGGGCCGCGGATCCTCAACGCCGGCACCGGCACCCGCACCACCCTGCTCGAGCTGGCGGCGTACGCCGTCGAGGGCTCGCCGCACGACGACGTCGCCGTCGAGCACCTCGCCGTCACCCGCGCCGGTGACATCGAGCACGCCTGCGCCGACCTCACCCGGCTCCACGCCGTCGGGGCCCCGCCCCCGCAGTGGTCGAGCCGCGACGCCGTCGTCGCCTTCGTGCGCTGGGGCTGGGACCGACCCGGGGCCAGCTCGCAGGCCTGGGACGACGCGCTGGCCGAGCTCAGCAGCCGGGGCCTCACCGAGGGCGCGGAGTGACTCCTCGCCGGGTGCTCCTCGTGAGCCCGGCCTTCCACGGGTACGACGCCGCCGTCGCCGCCGCCCTCGACGCCGCGGGCCACCAGGTCCACACGCACCGCTACGACCACCTCCCGGGGCTGGGGTCCCGGGTCCGCTACCAGCTGCGGCACGAGCTGCCCCGGCGGCTGGGCCGGGCGCACTCCCAGGGCCTCCACGAGGACCGCACCGCGGCGGCCATCGCCGCCGTGCGCGACGCCCGTCCGGAGGTCGTGGTCGTCGTGAAGGGCGACCAGCTCACGACGGACTTCTGGCAGGCCCTCGACGACGCCCGGCTGCCCCGGGTGCTCTGGCTGTACGACGAGCTGCGGCGCACGACCTACGACCTCGAGACCCTGCGCCGGGTGGGCCCGGTCGCGACCTACTCGCCGCGCGACGCCGAGACGCTGCACGGCCACGGGCTCGCCGCGACCCACCTGCCGCTGGCCTACGACCACCGCGCCGTCCCGCAGCCGCCCGGCCGGGCCCGCGACGAGATCGTGTTCGTCGGCGCCCGCTACCCCAACCGCGAGGCGACCCTGGTCGGGCTGGCCGCCGCCGGCGTCCCCGTCCGCGCCTTCGGTCGGGACTGGTCGGGCCACCCCGTCGACCGGCTGCGCACCTGGGCGCCGCGCCGCCCCGCCGTGCCCGCCGGCCGCGACCTCGCCCGGGCCCACGCCTACCGGCGGATGGCCGAGGCGTCCGCGACCCTCAACCTGCACGGCGACCAGGACGGCTTCACGATGCGCACCTTCGAGGCGTGCGGGGTGGGTGCGGTCCAGCTCATCGACCGGACCGACGTGGGCGACCTCTACGCGCCGGGCGCGGAGCTCGCCACGTTCGCCTCCGCCGCCGAGCTGCTCGACCTGTGCCGGCGGGCCCTGCGGGAGCCGCAGTGGGCGGACGGGCTGCGCGCCGCCGGCCGCCGGCGGACGCTGGCCGAGCACACCTTCGACCACCGGGTCCGGATCCTGGAGTCGCTGTGGGCCTGAGGTATCCCGAGGACCTCGAGGCCTGGCGCCGGTGGCACGAGCGGCGCCACCCCGGGCGGCTGGTCAAGACCCGGATCCGGGCGCTGCTCCCCGACGGCGCGCCCCCGCTCGTCGACGTGCGCCGCGGGAGCCCCGACGCGGACCTCCTCGTGGCCGTGGAGGCCACCCACGCCAGCGTCGCCGCCGCGGTCACGGAGGTGCTCCAGCACCTCGACCCGGCCCGCGTCGTGGTCGTCAGCCCACCCGGAGCCGCACTGCCGGTCGACCTGCCCGCGACCCGGGTCCCGCTGGGGTCGCTCGGCGCGCACGTGGGGCCGGTGTCCCGCGTGCTGGCGGCCGGGCACTACACCGCGATCGGCGCCGCCGCCCACGCGCACGCGGCCGCCACCGGAGCACCCTTCCTCGTCTCCCAGCACGGGTTGCTGACTCCCCTGGCGCCGCCGCTCCCGCCGGGCGCCCACCTGCTCGCCTGGACCGAGGCCGACGCCGCGTTCTGGACCACGGACCGCGCCGACGTGCGGACCACGGTGGTCGGGTCGCAGCTCCTCGCCCGCGTCGACCCGGTCGGCGACGTCGTCACGGACCGACCGGTCTACCTGGGCCAGCTGCACGCCGCCGAGCTCGGCCGGCGCGACCTGGCGCGGGCGGCCGCGCGGTTCTGCCGCACCCACGACGCGACGTACCGGCCCCACCCCAGCGAGCGGGACCGCATCTCCCGGCTGCTGCACGCGCAGTGGCGTCGCCAGGGCATCCGCGTCGACGACGGCGCCGTCCCCCTGCGGGACCTCGCGGCGCCGGTGGTCTCGGTGTTCTCGACCGGCGTCCTCGAGGCTGCCGCGCGTGGCCTGCCGGCGTGGGTCGACTTCCCCGACCCGCCCGCATGGCTCCGGGAGTTCTGGGACCGTTACGGCATGAGGACCTACGGCGGGCCACCCACGCCGGCGCCGCCGCGCCCCGCCACCGAGCCCGCGCTCGCCGTGGCCCGGATCCTGGCCGGCGCATGACCACCTTGTGCGTCATCCCCGCCCGCGGCGGGTCCAAGGGCATCCCCCGCAAGAACCTCGCGGACTGTGCCGGCAAGCCCCTGATCGCGTGGACGATCGAGCAGGCGCTGGCCGTCGACGGGCTCGAGGTCGTGGTGTCCACCGAGGACGCCGAGATCGCCGAGGTCGCCGCGTCGTACGGCGCGGAGGTCCTGGTCCGGCCCGCCGAGCTGGCGCAGGACACCACCGCGACGGAGCCGGTCGTCCTGCACGCGATCGCGTCCCGGGCCGAGCGCCCCGACCGGGTGATGCTGCTCCAGGCCACCTCCCCCGTGCGGCTCCCGGGCACCCTGGCCCGGGCCCTCGCCGAGCTCGACGACGCGGGCGCGGACTCGCTGGTCGGCGTGGTGGCGCAGGCGCCCTTCCTCTGGTGGGCGACCGACCCGCCGACCGCCGACTACGACGTCACCCGGCGACCCCGGCGCCAGGACCTGACCCCCGACCGGCTGCGCTACCGCGAGACCGGCTCGCTCTACGTCACCCGCACCGAGGTCTACCTCGAGCAGCACAACCGGCTCGGCGGCCGGGTGCACCTGTTCGTCATGGACGAGGTCGAGGGTGTGGACATCGACACCCCTCTCGATCTCGAAGTGGCAGCGCAGCACCTGACGACCCCGTAGCGTTGGGCGCTGGAGGGGAGGTCCACCCATGATCATCGAGCGGAACCTGACGGCGTACGTCGTCTACTCCGAGGACCCGGTGATCCGTGCCCTGGAGAAGATCACGGCCAACAAGGCCCGGGTGATCTTCTGCGTCGACTCCTCCGGGCACCTCGACGCCGCGCTGTCGGACGGGGACTTCCGGCGCTGGGTGAGCAGCCGGGCCGACCTCGACGTGCAGGTCCCGGCCCTGGAGGTCGCCAACCGGAACGTCACCAGCCTCCCCGTCTCCACGCCGCCCGCGCAGATCGAGACGCACTTCGGACCGGGCATCGACCACATCCCGCTGGTCGACGAGCGGCACCACCTGGTCGCCGTCGCCATCAACCGCCGCGACGAGCTGCGGGTCGGGCGGCACGTCGTCGACGAGGACTCGCCGGCCCTGGTGATCAGCGAGATCGGCATCAACCACAACGGCTCGGTCGACCTGGCCAAGCAGCTGGTGGACCTCTCGGTCGGGGCGGGCGCCGACGTGGTGAAGTTCCAGCTCCGCGACATGGACGCGCTGTACCGCCAGTCGTCCGGCTCGAGCGCCGGTGAGGACCTCGGCCCGCAGTACACCCTCGACCTGCTCTCCCGCTTCAACCTGAGGGCCGACCAGCTGTTCGAGGTCTTCGACCACTGTCGCGACGTCGGCATCGAGGTGATGTGCACGGCCTGGGACCAGCCCAGCGTCGACCAGCTCGCGGCGTACGGCGTCCCGGCGCTCAAGGTCGCCTCCGCCGACCTGACCAACCACGCCCTGCTGACGCACATGGCCCGCACCGGCATCCCGATGGTCGTCTCGACCGGGATGTCCACCGAGGGCGAGATCCGCGAGAGCGTCGACCTGCTCCGCGGCCACGGCGCCGCCTTCGCGCTGCTGCACTGCCAGTCGACGTACCCCGCGCCCTTCAAGGACGTGAACCTGCGCTACCTCCAGCGGCTGGCCGAGATCGGGCGTTGCCCGGTGGGCTACTCCGGCCACGAGCGCGGCTACCACGTGCCGATCGCGGCGGTCGGCCTCGGCGCCAAGGTGATCGAGAAGCACTTCACGATCGACCGTGAGATGGAGGGCAACGACCACAAGGTCAGCCTGCTGCCCGGCGAGTTCGCCGAGATGGTCGCCCGGATCCGCGAGGTCGAGGCGGCCCTGGGCTCGGCCGCACCCCGGGCGGTGTCGACCGGCGAGATGATGAACCGGGTCAACCTCGCCAAGAGCCTGGTCGCCGCCCGGCGCATCGAGGCCGGCGAGCTCATCACCGCGGACGCGGTCGACATCAAGAGCCCGGGACGCGGGCTCCAGCCCAACGCCCACGGCCGGCTGGTCGGGCGCACCGCCCAGCGCGCGCTGGACCCCGGCGACTTCTTCTACGCCACCGACCTCGGCGACGCGGCGCCGCAGGGGCGCCCGTACTCGTTCCGCCGTCCGTGGGGCCTGCCCGTCCGCTACCACGACGTCGCGGCGATGACCCGGGACTGCACGCCGGACTTCCTGGAGTTCCACTTCTCCTACAAGGACCTCGAGCTGGACCCGGCCGAGGTGCTCGCCGACCGCGGCCTGCCGCTGGCGATGGGCTACGCCTGCCACAGCCCGGACCTCTTCACCGGCGACTTCCTGCTCAACCTGGCCAGCGACGACGACGACCACTGGGAGCGCTCCGTCAAGGAGCTGCAGCGGGTCATCGACCTGACCCGGTCGATGCGACCGCTGCTTCTCGGCGGACGCCCCCGACCCGGTCGTGATCGCCAGCCTGGGCGGCTTCACCTCCTCCGCCCACGTGACGCCCGACCTGCTGCCCGCGATGTACGCCCGCGTCGCCGCCGGGCTGGACCGGATCGACGACGACGGCGTGCGCCTGTGCGCGCAGACCCTGCCGCCGTTCCCGTGGTACATGGGCGGCCAGCTGTTCTGCAACCTGTTCGTCGGCGCCGCCGACACCGCGGCCTGGGCCGAGAAGTACGACCGCCGGCTGTGCCTCGACGTCTCCCACTCCAAGCTCGCCGCCACCTTCGGCCAGGTGCCGTTCTCCGAGGCCGTCGACCACCTGGCACCGCACGCCGACCACCTGCACCTCGTCGACGCCACCGGTGTCGACGGGGAGGGCGTCCAGGTCGGCGACGGCGAGGTCGACTGGGCGCTGCTCGCCCAGCAGCTCGACCTGCACTGCCCGGACGCCGGCTTCATCCCCGAGATCTGGCAGGGCCACGTCAACGACGGCGAGGGGTTCTGGATCGCGCTCGAACGGCTGGAGCAGTGGTTCTGAGACCCGACCAGCAGGGCCGCGGGACGCCCCGCGCCCTGTGGGCCGTGCCGGTCAGCGCCCTGGCCGGGGTCGCCCGGCACACGCTCGACGTCGCCGAGCACGGCATCCCCGGCTGGGAGCTGACGTTCCTCTGCCCGCCCGGCGACCTGCCCGGTGAGCTCCGCGCCCGCGGGGGCCGGGTGGTCGAGGCGCCCTTCGGGCCGCAGCACGGGATGGTCGCGTCGCTGCGCAGCCTGCGACGCACGCTCGCCGACGTGCGCCCGGCGGTGCTGCACGCCCACCTGTCGTACGCCGACCTCCTCGCGGCGGCCGCGAAGCCGCGTCACGGCGTCCGCCTGGTCACCACCGAGCACGGCATCGCCGACGACGACCTCGTCTACCACCACTCGTCGCACCGGTCCGCGGCGATGGCAGCCGTGCACCGGCAGCGCTTCCGCCGCGTGGACGCCGCGATCGCGGTGTCCGACGCGACGGCGCGGGTGATGCGGGAGAAGTGGCAGGTCGCTGCTCCCATCCGGGTGATCCCCAACGGCGTGGACCGGCCCGGCACCGAGCCGCCGGTCCGCCCCGGGCTGCGCGTGCTCTCCCTCGCCCGGTTGGCCCCCGAGAAGCGGCTGCCGGAGCTGCTGCGCGCCTTCGCGCTGGTGGCCCGCGACCACCCCGACGCCCGCCTGACCGTGGCCGGGGTGGGCGAGCTCGAGGCCACCCTGCGAGCCGACGCTCGGGCGCTCGGCCTCGCCGACCGCGTGGACTTCCCCGGCTTCGTCGACGCCGACAAGGCGCTGGCCGACGCGGACGTCGTGGCGATGCTGTCGGTCTGGGAGAACTGCTCCTACACCCTCCTCGACGCCGCCGTCGCCGGGCTCGGCGTGGTCGCCTCGGCGGTCGGGGGCAACCCGGAGATCCTGCCCGAGCGGTGCCTGGTCGACCCCGGGCGGCCGGAGGAGGTGGCGGCGGCGCTGGTGCGCCAGGGTCTCGAGCCCGCCGACCGCCCCCGGCTCGAGCACTGGCCCGACGTGGCGCAGATGTGCGCCCGCCTGGCCGCGGCGTACGACGGGTCGGGACCGACGTGAGCGGGGCGACCGCACTCCACCTGGCCGCGAACCAGGGGCAGGTCGGCGGGGGCGAGGTGATGCTGCTGCGCTGCGCCACCACGGCGCGCGACCTCGGCCTCGACGTGACCGTGGTCGCGCCGGCCCAGCCCGACCAGACGCTGCGCTCGGCCGCCGACCTCGGCCTCGCGACGGTGCCGGTCCCCGGGCGCGGCCGCGCCGACTACGCGCGCCGGCTCCGGCGCTGGGACGCCGACCGGCCGGGCATCCTGTGGTGCCACGGGCTGCTCCCGGCGTTGGCGACGGCGGGGCACCCCGACCGGATCGTGCACCTCCACCAGCTCCCCACCGGGCTCGGCCAGCGGCTCAGCGCCCAGCTCTGGCCCGTCGCCGGCGCCCTGGCCGTGGTCGTGCCCTCGGCGTTCCTCGGCCGCGCGGCTGCCCGGGAGCCGGGTGCTGCCCAACTGGACCGAGGACACCCGGCCCACCCACCGCAGGCGCCGCGACACACCGGTCGTCGGCTACCTGGGCCGGCTCTCCCACGACAAGGGCGTCGACGTCCTCGCCGAGGCCGTCGCGGCGCTCGCCGAGAGGGGCCGGCCGACTTCGGCTGCTGGTCGCGGGAGACTTCCGCTTCGTCCCCGACGACCAGCGTCGGCTGGTGACCATGGCCCTGATGACGGTGGGCGCCCAGCAGCGCGACTGGATGCGGCGGGACAGGTTCTTCGACGCCGTCGACGTCGCCGTCGTCCCGAGCACCGCGCCCGAGTCGTTCGGCCTGGCGGCCGCCGAGGCGATGGCGGCGGGCGTGCCGGTCGTCGTCAGCGACGCCGGTGCGCTCACCGAGGTCGTCGGCCCGGCCCACCCGTGGGTGTCCAGCGCCGGCGACGCCGAGGATCTCGCCCGCGCGCTGGCCGCTGCCCTCGACGCCGACCCGGCTCCGGTCGTCGCGGCCGCCCGGGACCGCTGGCAGCACCTCTACTCCCCCGCCGCCGGGCGGGCCGCGGTGCGCGCCCTCCTCGAGGACCTCGGGCTCAGCCTCGACCGGGCGGCGTCGTGACGACCGTGTCCGTGGTGGTGCCGACCCGCGGCGGCGCGCAGCCGGCTGCCGCTGCTGCTCGCGTCGCTGCGCCGCCAGACGCATCCGAGCTGGGAGGCCGTCGTGGTCGTCGACGGCGACATCGACGGGTCGGAGCAGGTCGTGGCGCGCCTGGCGGGCGACCTCCCGGTCCGCACGCTCGTGCTCCCCGAGAACCAGGGGCGCTCCGCGGCCCTCAACGCCGGCTTCGGCGCGGCCACCGGCGACGTGCTCCTCCGCTCCGACGACGACCTCGAGCTCGCCGACGCGCACCTCGCCCGGCACGCCGCCCACCACGACGCCGCCGACGGGCCGATCGGGGTGGTGGGGCTGTGCCGCAACGTCTTCGCGCCGGGCCCCTACGCGCGGGCGTACGGCGAGCGCGCCGACCGCCGCTTCCGCCGGGCGGCGTACGCCTCCCCCCCGGACCAGGCGTGGCGCTACTGGGCCGCCAACGTCTCGGTCACCGCCGACACGTGGCGCCGGGTCGGGGAGTACGACGTGAGCTACCGCGCCTACGGCTGGGAGGACGTGGACTGGGGGTACCGGCTGCACCGGGCCGGCGTCCCGATCTCCGTCGAGCCCGACGTCGAGGCCCTGCACCACGGTGCGGCGGCGACGACGGGCGACCGCGCCCTGCGCGCCTACTACTCGGGGGCGGCCCGGCAGCACTTCGTCGAGCAGCACGCGGACGACGGGGTCGAGGCACTGATGCCGTCGCCCTCGGCCGGTCACGGGTGGTGGGGCGCCGCGGTGGCCGGGAGCGCGCGGCTCGCGACCGAGGATCGCCTGGCCGGGCTGGGCCGCGCGGTCGACCGCGTGGTGCCGTTCGTCCCGGTGCCCGTCGCCGAGAAGCTGGTGGCGGTCCTGGTCGAGGGGGCCGCGCTCGCGGGCCACGGCGCCGACCGCACCGAGGGGCGGATCTAGCCATGGGACCGACCGTCGCCATCGCCCACGACTACCTCACCCAGCGCGGCGGGGCCGAGCGCGTGGTCCTCACCATGCTCGAGGCGTTCCCCGACGCCACCCTCTACACGACTCTCTACGACCCCGAGAGCACCTACCCCGAGTTCCGCGACGCCCGGATCGTCACGTCCGCCCTCGACCGGTTCGGCCCGCTGCGCCGGCACCACCGGGCCGCGCTCCCGCTCCTCGCGGCGGCCTCGAGCCGGCTCCGGGTCGACGCCGACGTGACGGTCGTGTCCTCGAGCGGCTGGGCGCACGGTTTCGACATCAGCGGTCGGCGCCTCGTCTACTGCCACAACCCCGCGCGCTGGCTCTACCAGGCCGACGACTACCTCGGCGGCAGCAGCTCGCGCGCCCGGACCGGCCGGCTCGCGCTGGCGCTCGGGGCGCCGCCGCTGCGGCGCTGGGACCGCCGGGCTGCGGTGCGCGCGGACCGCTACCTGGCGAACTCGACGACGGTCCGCGACCGGATCAAGGCCGCCTACGGCATCGACGCCGACGTGGTGCCCCCGCCGCACGGCGTGGACGCCTCGGCTGAGCAGGAGCCGGTGCCCGAGCTGGTGCCGTGGGAGGACCTCGGGTACAGCCTCGTGGTCTCCCGCCTGCTGCCGTACAAGAACGTCGACAAGGTGGTCGAGGCGTTCGCCGACCTCCCCGACCGGCTCGTCATCGTCGGCCACGGGCCGGAGGAGCAGCGGCTCCGGGCGCGGCTCGGCCCGCGGATGCGCCTGGTCTCCAGCCTCACCGACGCGCAGCTCCGCTGGGTCTACGCGCACGCCGTCCAGCTGGTGGCGCCCAGCCTCGAGGACTTCGGGCTCACCCCGCTGGAGGCGGCGGCGTTCGGACGTCCCACGCTGGCGCTCCGCGCCGGGGGCTACCTCGACACCATCGTGGAGGGACGCACGGGACTCTTCTTCGACCGCAGCGAGCCCGGCGCGATCAGGCGGGCGTTGGACGAGGCGGCCCGGACGTCGTGGTCGACGACGGCGCTGACCGACCACGCGGCGCGGTTCACCGCGGCTCCGTTCGCCGCGCGCCTGCGCGACGAGGTGACGCTGCTCACTGGACCAGACCTATAGCAAAATCTGGATTCATCCGGGCGCAACTCGCGGGACCCGAGTTACCATCGGGACAGCTCATGGGGAGGAACCGGGGGGGTTTTTCGCATGGGGAATCCGGGGGGGTTCAATGTCGAAAACGTTTGCGTCCGCGCGCGTCGACCAAGGAGTTCGTCGATCTCGCGCGCGCTCGCCACTCGCACTCACGACGGCCGCGGCCGACCTGCTGGTGATCGTGGGGGTCACCCTGATCGCGGCCGTCGGTCGCAACACGCTGCCGATGTTCGAGACGGTCGGTGACATCCCTGAGAACGTCAGCGCTGCCGGCCTCTTCATCGTCGTCGGCTGGCTGGCCGCTCTCGTCATCAGCGGCGCCTACGACGACTCGCACTTCGCGGCCGGGGCCGAGGAGTACCGCCGCGTCTTCACCGCGTCGCTGGCCGCCGCCGGCCTCGTCGGGATCGGCTGCTACCTGGCCCGGTTCCCGCTGTCGCGCGGCTTCTACGTGCTGCTGTTCGCGCTCGGGATCCCGCTGCTGCTGCTCAGCCGGTGCGCCGGCCGCCGGGTCATCCAGCGGCTCCGGTCCCGGGGTCGGCTGTCCCGGCGGATCCTGATCGCCGGGGCGCCGCGGCACGTCGAGGCGCTCGCCGACGTGCTCCAGCGCGAGTCGTGGCTCGGCTACTCGATCATCGGCTGCGTCACGGCCAACGACCACCCGTACCCCGAGACCCGCACGGGCATCCCGATCCTGGGGCGCACCGCGGACGTCGCCGAGGTCCTCGCGGGTCGCCAGGTCGACACCCTCCTGATCGCCGAGGGTGCCTTCGCTCCCGGCAGCTCGCTGCGCCAGACGGCGTGGGCGCTCGAGGGGCAGCGGGACCTGCAGATCGCGGTCGCGCCCAGCCTCACCGACGTCGCCGCCGGTCGCGTGGAGATGCGTCCGGTCGCCGGCCTGCCGCTCGTCTACATCGGCCACGGACGGGCCCAGGACGCCGCCCACTGGGCCAAGCGGGTCTTCGACATCGTCGGCTCCCTGGCCCTGCTGGTGCTCACCGCGCCGCTGTGGCTCTGGTCGGCGCTGCGGATCAAGCTGCACGACGGCGGACCGGTGCTCTTCCGGCAGACCCGCGTGGGTCGCGACGGCAAGAGCTTCGAGTGCCTCAAGCTGCGCACCATGGTGCTGGAGGCCGAGCAGATCCTGCCGTCCCTCGGGGCCGACGGGCAGGACGTGCTCTTCAAGATGCGGGTGGACCCGCGGGTGACCGGTCCGGGCCGCTGGCTGCGGCGCTACTCGATCGACGAGCTGCCCCAGCTGGTCAACGTCCTGCGGGGCGAGATGAGCCTGGTCGGCCCGCGCCCACCGCTGCCGTCCGAGGTGCTCCGCTACGAGACCGACGCCACCCGCCGCCTGCACGTCCGCCCGGGCCTCACGGGCTTGTGGCAGATCTCGGGTCGCTCGGACCTGACCTGGGAGGACACCGTCCGGCTCGACCTCTACTACGTCGACAACTGGTCGATGGTCCAGGACCTGGTCATCCTCCTCAAGACGGTCAGCGCGGTCGTCGCCGCTCGCGGCGCGTACTGAGGTCAGAGTCGGGGCTGCCAGCCCTGTGACTGGTCGACGCAGGTCGGTGTCGACCTGGGCGACCAGGGTGTCTCCGGTCCACGCGACGCCGAGGGGCTCCTTGGTGCGGCTGATGCACGACTCGTCGGTGGCCGCACCATCGACGGTGACCAGGAGCCCCGCGCCGCACTCGGATGTCGTCGTCAACAGCGCCAGCGTGCCGCCCGGGGCGGCGGCCATGGCGACGACGGACTCGGCCCCGTCGATCGGGACGAACCGCCGCGTCGGTGCGGTCCGTGCTCAGGGCGCGCCCGTCCGCGCACAGGGCGTAGACCTGCTGTCCCACGGCCTGCACCCAGGTGGCCTCACAGCCGGATGCCACTCGGACCGATCCCCGCGGCGACATGACCCGACCGGGCGAGACCGGATCCAGGTACCAGGCGTCGACCGGAAGCTTCGCGTTGCGCCACTCGATCCCGGCCCGCGAGTCGCTCGACCAGGCGGTCACTGCACAGGTCCCGTCGGTGCCGATCACCCACCACCCGGCCTCGGTGAGCCCGACGGCGAGCGCCTCGGACAGGCCGGGCACGGTCACCTGCCCGGCCGGCTCCGTCCCCCGCGCCACCCAGGTCCTCGCCGGCTCGCGACCCTCGCAGTCACCGCGCGCCACCTGGATCACGCTCCCGTCGGTCGCGCCCGCCATCAGCACCGGGCCGTCGACCTTGGTGGCGGCGTCGGCGGACCGGGGCGGGGACCAGGGCGGGGCCGACGGACGCCGAGGGCTCGGGCGGATGGGCGAAGCGGTCCCGCAGGTACCACACCATGGCAGCGTTCAGGGCGACGAGCAGCACGACCCAGACCACGACGTACCGGCTGCGCACTAGGCGTCCGTCCGCTCGTCTGCTCCGGTCGGCGGGTCGTGGCTCACGACCCGCAACCTACCGCGTGGGTGCTAGCCGACGGGCTTGGACGAGCGCGACTTGCCGGACCCCGGCGGCTCGGTCGCCACCTCCGCCTTCTTCGCTCCGGCCACCAGAACCTCTTCGGACACCTCGTCGTTGTTGTCCCGGTGGGCCTTCGCTCCGCGCCGGCCGCGCTGCCGGCCGGCCGGCTCTCCGTATCCCTGGGTGAAGCTCCCCCCGCCGTAGCCGTAGACCACGGCGCCGAGCCCGCGGCTCGGGGCCATGTTCAGCACGCCGCCGAGCAGCCGGCCGCCGACCTGGTCCAGCACCTTGCGGCACAGCACGACCTCGTCCACGGCGGTCTTGCCGACGGCGATCACCAGGAGCGCACCGTCGCTCGTGACGGTCAGCAGCCCGGCATCGGTCACCGGCAGGAGGGGCGGCGCGTCCAGGATGACCATGAACTCCTTGCTCAGCTCGTCCACGAGGGCGTGCATGCGCTGGGAGCCCAGCAGCTCACTGGGGTTGGGTGGGATGCGCCCCGCGGTGATCACCTGCAGGTTGGGCGTCCGGGTCTCCTGCAGGACGTCGGACGACCGCAGGTCTCCGACCAGCACCTGCGTCAGCCCGACGGCGGGATCGAGGTCGAAGGTCGTGGCCAGGCTGGGTCGCCGCAGGTCGGCGTCGATGAGCAGCGTGGGCTGCCCGGCCGCGGCCATCATCCGAGCCAGGTTGGAGGAGACCGTCGACTTGCCCTCGTGCGGCGTTCGCGCTGGTCACCACGATGCTCCGAGGCGGGTGGTCGACGTCGACGAAGCGAAGGTTGGTGCGGAGCTGCCGGAAGGCCTCCGCCACGACTCCCAGGTCCTCTCGGACCCCGCGGCTCCGGCGGGACAACGGGTCAGCGACCGGCACGATGCCGACCACCGACGCGATCCCCGCCTGCTCCACTTGTGCCACCGTGCGGACCTTGCGGTCGACCGTCCGGCGCAGCAGCGCGACGGCGTAGCCCAGCACCAGCCCCGCCAGCGCACCCATCAGGAGGTTGCGCTGGTAGTCGGGCGACGAGGGAGCCCCCGGGAGCACCGCCTTCGCGCTGGACTCCAGCCTGATCAGGTCAGACCCCTCAACGTCGTGGATGACCTCGCCGAGTGCGTAGACGGCCGCGTTGGCCAGGTCCCGTGCCTCCGTCGGGGTGCCGGCGCTGGCGGACACGGTGATCTGGCTGCTGTCCTCGCCCGCCGAGGCGCTCAGGCTGCCCGCGATCGCCTCCGGCGACAGGTCGAGACCGAGCAGCTCCGCGACCTGCTCGCCCACCCGGCGGTCGGTCACCAGGTTGGCGTAGGTCCCTGCCGCCCGCTCCTGGAGGGTCATGTTGGTGAGCAGCTCACCGGACGTGTCGGCGGTGCCGACCACGACGTACCCCTGGGAGGTGGCGGTGTAGACGACCGGCTGGCGCAACGTGTACGCGAACATCGCCAGGACTCCCAGCGTCACGCAGCCGAAGATCACCAAGAAGTTGGCGCGCGTCAGCCGCAGGAAGTCGAGGAAGGTCACGACGCCCGAGTCTACGTGAGCACGGGCTGCTCAGTGGCAGGATTGCCGCATGCGCGAGGAGCCCGTCACCGACCCCCCTCGGGGCCAGGTGTCCTCGTCGCCCGTGGAGATCCCCACCTTCGCCCGGGTGCAGCTCGCCCACCCCGTCGTGCAACGGATCGCCGAGGAGGTCGGGGTCTCGTTGCTGCACCTCAAGGGGCCGGCCCTCCTGGCCGGGCTGCGCGCGCCCGGCAGGCTCAGCTCGGACGTCGACGTGCTGGTGCAGCCCGACCAGTTCTCCACCATGGAGGGCGCCCTCCGCGACCACGGCTGGGAGCGGTACTCGCACGTGAGCTCGGGCTCGGCCTTCGAGCACGCCGCCAACTGGTGGCATCCGCACTGGGGCTACGCCGACCTCCATGCCCGCTGGCCGGGGGCCACGGCCAGCCCCGCCGACACGTTCAGCGCCCTGAGCGAGGAGTCGTTCCTCCAGCCCATCGCCCACTACCCCTGTCCGGTGCCCGGGCGCACCGCCCAGCTCCTCGTCCTGCTCCTCCACTCGGCCAGGTCGCCCGGCTACCGCGACGTCGAGCTGACCTGGAACGAGCAGAGCCCGCAGCAGCGCGCTGCCGTGATCGACCTCGCGGGTCGGATCGGTGGACAGGTCGCTCTCGCCGCCGCCCTCGGTCACCTCGAGGAGCACCGCGGCGACCCGAGCTACGCCCTCTGGCACTTCTACCGCGACGGTGGCGGCCGGCTCGACGAGTGGCGGGCGCGCTACCGGGCGGCCCCCTCCCCGAGCGGGCGCTGGCGGGTCGTCGTCTCCGCCGCCCGCGTCAACCGCGACCACCTGCGGATCGAGCTCGGCCGCACGCCCACCCGGGCCGATGTCCTGACCGCCCAGCTCGGCAGGATCGGGAAGCTCGTCCGCGAGAGCGCCCGGATGGCGCGGGCGCACCTCCGGAAGCGCCCGGCACCGTGACGGGCCCGGATCGGTACGCCGTGGCCGCCGACGTCGCGTGGGTCGACGCCGAGCACGTCGGGGAGGCGCGTGCGGAGGTGTACGTCGCCCGGCTCCCGGACGGGGAGCCGCTGCTGCTCCAGGACGGAGCGTGGGCCATCTGGCACGGCGTCGCCCAGGGAGGGACCGTGGACGACATCGTCGGCCATGCCGCGGACCTGTCCGGTGCGGAGCGCGACGCCATCGCCGACGACGTGGCCCGGTTCGTCGAGACGTTGGTCGCCCGCGGACTGGTCGTCCCCACGCCCTCGGCCTAGCCGGACGGGCCGCGCGGGCGTCGTACGCCCGGACCGGTCCGAAACCGCGCCGAGGCCCGGTGCGGTCGCCCTAGACTCGCGCCCATCACCACCAGCGCCGACTCGGAGCACCGGGACCACGATCGCGTCCAGCCCTTGGTGCTGGACGCCTTCGGCGTGCGCGTCGCCGTGCTCCCACCCGACGAGCCCACGCGGGGCCGATGGCTCGAGCAGTGGTCCCGGACCCTCACCGAGCACGACTCCGCGCACCGCCGAGGCCGTCGTCGACGCTCGGGTGACCGCGCCGGACGCCGATGCGGACCGGACCGACTACACGCTCGCCTCGCGGGTCACCCTCGCCGCCCTCCAGCAGCGCGAGGGCGTGCGGATGAGCCTGCACGCCGCCGGCGTGACCGACCCCCACGGCCGGGCCCTCGCGCTCGTGGCGGCTTCGGGGACCGGCAAGACGACCGCGGCCCGGGTCCTCGGAGCACGGCTGGGCTACCTCAGCGACGAGACGGTGTCGGTCGGTGCCGACCTGAGCGTGCTCGCCTACCCCAAGCCGTTGTCCGTCGTCATCGACGGCGACCAGCCGCGCCACAAGTCGCAGCACGGGCCGGACGAGCTCGGACTCCTGGTGGCGCCTCCCGAAGCCACCCTGCGCGGGCTCGTCCTCCTCGACCGCAACGCCGACCACACCACCACCGGGTTGGAGCTGCTCCCGCTCGACGAGGCGCTCGAGCTCGTCCTTCCCCAGGTCTCCTTCGTCACCTCGTTCGACGCGCCCCTGCTCGAGCTGACCCGGATCCTGCAGGCCGGTGGGGGGCCGTGGCTGCTGCGCTACACCGAGATCGCCGACCACGTGGACGACCTCGCCGCGCTGATGGCCGCGGAGCCGGGCCAGGGTGAGTCGTTTCGCCACCACCCGGGGAGAGCCGACGCGCCCGAGGGTCCTGGCGGACTGTTCGCCCGGGTCCCCTGGCACGACGCGGTGGAGGTCGGTGACTCCGTCACCGTTCTCGTGGCAGGCATGAGCTACCGCCTCCAACAGCTGGGGGCGACCGTGTGGCTGGCCCTCGAACAGCCCGAGGACCTCGACACGCTCGTGGCGGCCTCGGTGCTGCGGCACGGGGAGCACCCGGACGCGCCGCGGATCGTGCAGGACGCCGTGGACGCGCTGGTCGGCTCGGGTCTCGTCGTCCGCCTCTAGGGCCGCGCGACGAGCCAGCGTGCGAGCAGGGTGCCGTCGTCCTCGAGGAGGACGTGCAGCCGGAGCGGGACGTCGATGCCGTCCCCGTCGGTGATCCCGAGCGCGGCGCCCGCGAGCAGGCGCGGCACCGTCGTCGCGCACAGCTCGTCCACCACGCCCGCCGCGAGCAGGTCCCGGGCCAGGTGCGGGCCGCCCTCGCACAGCACGTGGGGCAGACCGCGCCCGGCCAGCGCGCCGGGCAGCGCGCCGAGGTCGACGGCGTCGTCGCCGAGCACGATCACGTGCGCGTCCCCGAGGACCGCCCGGGCCTCGTCGAGGCCGGGGGACGCGGCGCAGGTCACCGCCAGGACGCGGCCGGGGTCGGCCCCGCGCAGCAGCCGGGGCACGTCACCGGACCGGGTGACCACGACGATCGGCACGGCCGCAGGCCGGTAGCCCTCGGCGCGCGCCGTCCCCGCTCCGACCACCACCGCGTCGGCGAGGCCGCGCAGGGTGTCGAACACCGCCTTGTCGGCCGCGTTGTTGATCCCGCCGCTCTTCCCGTCCTTCCCCTGGGCCGCGCCGTCCACGGTGCTGACGAAGTTCAGCCGGAACCACGGCGTGCGCGGCACCGCGTAGAGCGTCCGCAGGTCCTCGGTCTCCGGCCCCAGCAGCACCCTCATGGGACCGCGTCCCAGACGACCACCCAGTACTGCACGCCGAACGGGTCGTCGGCGTAGAGCACGTCGGCGGCGACCCCGGCCGGGACCGCGGCGGCGAGGTCGGGGAGGCCGTCGACCTCGGCGAGCAGGTCTCCGGCGAGGTCGCGGTCGACGGCCCGCAGGGCCGCCCGGTCGGTCTCCCGCAGGGCCCGGTCCACGGCGTCGTCGAAGGCCGCCGCGCGCTCGTCGAGGTGACCGGGGGCCTTCTCGGTCCGGCGGGCGCTGCCGTTCCCGACCACCAGCACGGCGTCGTACGACGCGTCGCCGGTCGCGCGGGCGGCGACCTCCTCCAGCAGGTGCTCGGCGACCCGGAGCCCCAGCGGGCCGGCCACCACCCGCACCGCGCTCCCGGGGCCGGCGATCCGGCCCACCGCGGTCCGGCAGGCCGCGCGCAGGTCGGCCACCGGGTCGGTCAGCGACGCGTGCTCCGGCAGCAGGGCGGGCACGCCCGGGACCAGGGCGACGGGAGTCACGCGAGCCCCCGGATCGCCCGGGCCGGTGGCCGGCGGCCGGCGATCGTCCACACCATGTCGACCACCTGCCGGGTCTCGACGACCTCGTGGACGCGGTAGATCCGGGCCCCGGCCAGGGCACACACGGCGGTCGCGGCGAGGGTGCCGGTCAGGCGCTCCCCCACCGGCAGGTCGAGCGTCTCCCCGACGAAGTCCTTGTTGGAGAGGGAGACGAGGACCGGCCACCCGGTCTCCACCATCTCCCCGATCCGGCGGGTGACCTCCAGGGAGTGGAAGGTGTTCTTGCCGAAGTCGTGGGCCGGGTCGATCACGATGCTCTCCCGCGCGACCCCGGCCGCGACGGCCCGGTCGGCGTAGGCGACGGTGTCGGAGATCGCGGCGGCCACCACGTCGTCGTACTCGATCCGGTGCGGGCGGGTGCGGACCTGCACGCCCCCGGTGTGGGTGCAGACGAGGGCGGCGCCGTGCTCGGCCGCGACGTCGACGAGCGCCGGGTCGGCGCCACCCCAGGCGTCGTTGAGCACGTCGGCGCCCTCGGCGCAGACGGCCCGGGCGACCTCGGCCCGCCAGGTGTCGACGGAGATCACGAGGTCGGGGTACGCCGCCCGGACCCGGCCGACGAACGACCCGACCCTGGCGATCTCCTCCGTGGCGTCGATCTCGGCGCCGGGCGCGGCCTTGATGCCGCCGATGTCGACGATCTCGGCCCCCTCGTCGACCACGCGCGCGACCCGGTCGAACGCCTTGTCCTCCGCCCAGGTGGCGCCCTTGTCGTAGAACGAGTCCGGGGTGCGGTTGACGATGGCCATCATCAGGGTCGCGTCGTCGGCGAACTCCTGCCGGCCCAGGCGCAGCGTCATGCGGACACCGCCGGCGGTCGCTCCCGGGTCGGCACCGTCCGCGGCAGCAGGGTGAGCAGCCCGTCGCGCGACTCGTACTGCGTCAGCACGACCTCGTCCGGGTCGTGGCGGTGCGAGCCCTTCGGGCCCGCGGGCCGGCGCTCGACGGCGGCCAGGATCTGGGTGGCCATCGCCCCGAGGTCGAGCAGCGGCTGGTGACCGTGCGCGCGACGCCCGAGGTCGACCTGGGCCAGCGCCCGGGCGCCGTGGGCGGCGGCGGTGTCGATGAGCGCCGCCAGCTCGACGGCGTAGCCGGTGGGCACCGACAGCGTCTCGAACAGGGACCGGCGCACCGCCCACTCCCCGGCGAGCGGCTGCACGACGCCCACCAGGTCGGGGTACTCCAGCGCGACCAGCGGCCGCGCGACGAGCTCGGTGACCCGGCCGCCGTCGAGCGCCCCGCGCTCGCCGGGCCGTTCGTAGAAGCCCTTGACCAGCAGCGTCCCGGGGTCCGTCAGCAGCGGGCCCAGCAGGCCCGGCACGAAGTGGGTGTCCCAGTCGGTGAGGTCGGCGTCCATGAAGACGATCAGGTCGCCCCGGGTCACGAAGAGCGACTTCCACATCGCCTCACCCTTGCCGGGGAAGGACCCGAGGTCGGGCCGGATCTCCGCCGAGCGGTGCACGACCGCGCCGGCGTCCGTGGCCACGTCGTACGTCGCGTCCGTCGAGTCGCTGTCGATGACCACGATCTCGTCGAGCAGCGCCGCGGTGTCGACGAGCGCCTCGCGCACCCGGGACACGACGTCGCCCACGGTGGCGGCCTCGTTGCGCGCGGGCACGACCAGGCTCACCCGCTGGTCCCCCCGGGCGGCGATCAGCGCGTCGAGGGTCCAGTCGTCCCAGTGGTGGGTGGCGATCACCAGGCGCTCATCCCAGGTGGCCGCGCACCGAGGCGTGGCCGGCCAGCAGGTTGCGCGCGATGGTCCGGCGCTGGATCTCGTCGGTGCCCTCGTAGATGCGGAGCAGCCGCAGCTCGCGGTACCAGCGCTCGATCGGCAGCTCGCGGGTGTAGCCCATCCCGCCGTGCACCTGCAGCATCCGGTCGACGATCTCGTTGGCCTTGACGCCGCCGAAGAGCTTGGCCATCGACTGCGACTGGCGGGAGTCGAGGTCGTGGTCGATCTGCCAGGCGGCGGTGAGCACCAGCCAGCGGAGCGCCTCGATCTCGACGGCCGAGTCGGCGATCATCCACTGGATCGCCTGCCGGTTGGCGATCGGCTCCCCGAAGGTCTCGCGGGTCCGGGCGTAGTCCATGCCCATCTCGACCAGGCGCTCACAGGCACCGAGGGCCCGCGCCGGCAGCATCACCCGGCCCTGGCCGATCCAGCGCATCGCCAGCTCGAAGCCGCGGCCCTCCTCGCCCAGGATCGCCGAGTGCGGCACCCGCACGTCCTGGAAGCTCAGGGAGGCCGGGCCCCACTGCCCCATGGTCGGGATCTCGGCCGAGGTCCAGCCCCGCTCCCGGTCGACCAGGAAGCAGGTCACCCCACCGTTGGCTCCCTTGTCCTTGTCCGTCACCGCGAACACCATGCAGAAGTCGGCGATGTCGCCGCCGGTGATGAACGTCTTCTCCCCGTTGATCACCCACTCGTCGCCGTCGCGGACCGCGGACGTGCGGATGTTGCGGGCGTCCGACCCGGCGCCGGGCTCGGTGATCGCGAAGCAGCTGTAGCGCTCGCCGCTGATGGTCGGCTCGAGGTAGGCCTTCTTCTGCTCGTCGTTGGCGAAGAACAAGATGTTGTCCGCGTCGCCGCCGAACCTGAACTGCACGAAGGACCGGCCGAGCTCGATCTCGATCAGCGCCGCCATCACCGACCCGAGACCCATCCCGCCGTACTCCTCGGGCGTGGTGACGCCGAAGAAGCCGGACTGCTTCGCCTTGTCCTGCAGGCCGCGGAACTCCTCGAGCGTCAGGCCGCGCTCGTGGCGGCGCTCGCGCTCCAGCACGCCCGCCTCGAGCGGCATGATCTCCTTGGTGACGAAGGTCCGGACCCAGTCACGGATCTCGCGCTCCTCGTCGGTGAGGTTCAGGTCCACGGGGCCTCCATCGTCGGGTGGGTCAGAGGTCGAACTTCGGCGCGCGGGTGAGCTCGGCCCGGGCCAGCGTGGTCAGGTGCACCTCGTCGGGTCCGTCGAACAGCCGCATCGCCCGGTGCCATCCCCACATCATCGCCAGCGGGACGTCGTTGGTGACCCCCAGGCCGCCGTGCACCTGGATCGCCCGGTCGATCACCTCGAGCACGGCGCGCGGCACCGCCACCTTGGCCTCGGCCACCAGGTGCCGCGCGGCCTTGTTGCCCTGGCTGTCGATGACGTACGCCGCGTGGTGGCACAGGTCGCGGGCCTGGTCGAGGGCGATCCGGGACTCCGCGATCCGCTCCCGCACGGCGCCCTGCTCGGCGAGCGTCTTGCCGAAGGCGACCCGCTCCTTGGTGCGCGCGACGGTCATCGCCAACGCCCGCTCGCCGGCGCCGAGGGCCCGCATCACGTGGTGGATCCGGCCGGGCCCGAGGCGGGCCTGCGCGGCCGCGAAGCCGCCGCCCTCCTCGCCGAGCAGGTTGGTCACCGGCACCCGGACGTCGACGAACTCCGTGACGCAGTGGCCGTGCTGGTCGACCTGCCCGAAGACGGGCACCGAGCGGCCGACGGTGACGCCCGGGGTGTCGCGCGGAACGATCACCATCGACTGCTGCCGGTGGGTGGCGGCGTCCGGGTCGGTCTTGCCCATCACCACGAGCACCTCGCAGCGCGGGTCCGCGGCGCCGGAGGTGAACCACTTGCGGCCGTTGATGACGTACTCGTCGCCGTCCCGCTCGATCCGGGTCTCGATGTTGGTCGCGTCGGAGCTCGCCACGGCGGGCTCCGTCATCGCGAAGCCGGAGCGGATCGTCCCGTCGAGCAGCGGACGCAGCCACCGCTCCTTCTGCGCGTCGGTGCCGATGAGGTGCAGCAGCTCCATGTTGCCGGTGTCCGGCGCGGCGCAGTTGGTGGCCTCGGGCGCGAGGTGCAGGCTCCACCCGGTCAGCTCGGCGAGCGGGGCGTACTCGAGCTGGGTGAGCCCGGACTCCTCGGGGAGGAAGAGGTTCCAGAGGCCGAGCTCCTTCGCCGCGCTGCTTCAGGTCCTCGACGACCGGCGGCAGGGTGGCGTCGTCGGGACCGGCCGCGGCGCGGTACTCGTCGTACGCCGCCTCCGCGGGGAACACGTGCTCGGCGAGGAACCCGGTGAGCAGCGCCTCGAGCTCGATCGCGCGGTCGGACGGCGGGGGGTAGGCGGGGTACATCAGATGTCGGTCACCCTCACTCCGGCGTGCGCCTTGTAGCGCCTGTTCACGCTGATCAGGTTCGCGGTCAGCGCCTCGACCTGGTGGGCGTTGCGCAACCGCCCGCCGTACACGCCGCGCATGCCGGGGACCACCGAGGCGAGCGCCTGGACCAGGTCGGTCGCGTCGCGGTCGTCGCCCAGCACCAGGACGTCGGTGTCGACGGAGGTCACCTCGTCGTCCTCCAGCAGCACCGCCGAGACGTTGTGGAACGCGCCGACCACGGTCGAGCCCGGGAGCAGCGCGGCGGCCTGCTGGGTCGCGGAGCCCTCGGCGACGCTCAGCGCGAACGCGCCCTGCTTGTCGAAGCCGAGCGGGTTCACGCAGTCGACGACGACCCGGCCGGCCAGCGCCTCCGCGAGCTCGGCCAGCAGTGCCGCGTGGCCGTCCCAGGGCACCGCGACGAGGACGATGTCGGCCGCCTGGGCCGCGGCCACGTTGTCCGCGCCGCGCACGTCCCCACCGGTGGCCTCGGCCAGCACGGTCGCCGTCTCCGCGGCCCGCTCGGCGCTGCGGCTGCCGATCACGACGGGCACCCCGGCCCGCGCCCACCGGCGAGCCAGCCCCCGACCCTGGGGCCCGGTCCCCCCGAGCACCGCCACCGTCTTGCCGGCCAACAGCTCCTCGGACCCGGTCACGCCCCGACTGTACTGCCCGCTGACAGCACCACTGTCAGCGTCCTACCCCCGTGGTCGAGGGGGAGCGACGCGAGCCTCGGAACCTCGTCAGCCGAGGAAGCGCCGCGCGGCGGCGGCCAGCGCGTCGGCGTACCGGGCCCGACCCCGCGGGCTGGTCATCACGGCGGCATCGCCCGCGTCGCGCATGTTGCCGAGCTCGACCATCACCGTCGGGACGTCGGAGAGGTTGAGGGTGCCGAGGTCGGAGCGGAAGTCGAGCCCGTCACCGCCGGCGACGTACGTCGCGGTCGCGAAGCCGCCGTCGAGGAGGGCCGCCCGGGTCGCGAGCGCCAGCCGCCGCGACGGCGCGAAGATGTCGTGCGTCCACGGCGCCCGGTCGGTGGGGGCGATCACGTGGAAGCCGTGGGCGCCCGCGGCGTACGACCCGTCGCCGTGCACGCTGATCTTGAGGTCGGCGCCGATCCGGTTGCCGGCCCGGCCGCGCACGTCGACGCACGGGCCCCACCGGTCCTGCCGGTTGCTGGTCCGGGTCAGCACGACCCGCGCACCGAGCGCCTCCAGCCGGTCCCGCAGCGCCAGGGAGACCTGCCAGGCGAACGTCGCCTCCGGGTAGCCGCCGCCGGTCGCGGTCCCGGTCGTGTTGCAGGGCTTGCTGAAGCCGCCGGCCGGCACCGGACGGTTGATCTCGGCCGGGAAGTTGTGGTTGCCGAGCTGGTGACCGGGGTCGATGACGACGGTCCGCCCGGCGAGCGGCGGCCGCTCCGGAGCCGGCACCGCCTCCGCCCGCAGCGGGAACAGCACCGCCGCGAGCGCCAGGCCCAGCGCGACCCGGGTCCTCACTCGTAGCCCAGGATCTCCTGGCGCTTCTCGCCCCACGCGAGCGCCGAGGCGATGGCCTCGTCGAGGCCGAGCTCGGCCTGCCAGTCGAGGAGGGTGCGCGACTTGTCGACGTTGGCGTAGGCACCGACGGCGTCGCCGGGGCGCGGCGGCGCCTCCTGCACCGGCACCGGGCGGCCGAAGACCCGCTCGAACGACGCGACGAGCTCCCGCACCGAGACGCCCGCACCGGTGCCGATGTTGATGATGGTGCTCGGCTCCCCGACCTCGGCGAGCACCTCGTCGAAGCGCTCGATCGCGCGCACGTGCGCCCGGGCCAGGTCCCACACGTGCACGTAGTCCCGGATGCCGGTGCCGTCGGGCGTGGGGTGCTCCGTGCCGGTGATCGTGAAGTGGTCCTTGAGGCCGCGGGCGGCCATCACCAGCTGGCCCAGCACGTGCGAGGGCTCCTTGGCGTAGATGCCGCTCTCGAGGTCGGGGTCCGAGCCGATCGGGTTGAAGTAGCGCAGGATGATCGCGCGCAGCTCGGTCGCCGCCGCCATGTCGACCAGCATCTGCTCCATCATCCGCTTGGTGCGGGCGTACGGCGACGGCGGCTCGAGGCCGTCCTGCTCGGTCACCTCGAAGTCCTGGACGGTCCCCGACTCGGGGTCCTTCGTCGCGTAGAGGGAGGCCGAGGAGGAGAACAGCACGCGGTGCTTGCCCAGCGCCTCGAGCTCGTCGAAGAGCTCCAGGGACTTGGAGACGTTGTCGCGGTAGTACTCGTACGGCTTCTCGACCGACTCCGGCACCACGATCCGCGCGGCCATGTGGATGGTGGCGTCGAGGTCGGGGTGGTCGGCGACGATCCGGCGCAGCAGGTCCCGGTCGGCGATGTCGCCCTCGTAGAACACCCGGTCGCGCACGAACGCCAGCGGCCCGTTGAGGAGCGAGTCGAGGATCACCGGGGTGTGCCCGGCCTCCTCGAGGGCCTTCGCGGTGATCGAGCCGAGGTATCCGGCGCCGCCGGTGACGAGAACCTTCATGGCGCCCACCCTAGGTCTCGGCCGGTGCGACCGCCGACCGTGGGTCGCTGGCACACTGAGCCGCATGCCGAGCGCACTCATCACCGGGATCACCGGGCAGGACGGGCTCTATCTCGCGGAGCTGCTGCTCGCCAAGGGGTACGACGTCCACGGCCTGATCCGGGGCCAGAACAACCCGAAGCTCGACCTGGTGAGGAGCCTGCTGCCCGACGTACGGCTCCACGCCGGTGACCTCACCGACATGTCCAGCCTGATCCGGGCGCTGCGCGAGAGTGACCCCGACGAGGTCTACAACCTCGGGGCGGTGTCCTTCGTCGCCTACTCGTGGGACAACGCCACGCTGACCACCGACGTGACCGCCAAGGGCGTGCTCACCATGCTGGAGTCGGTCCGGCTGCACGCCAGCGACGAGCCCGGGCGGGTGCGCTTCTACCAGGCGTCGAGCTCGGAGATGTTCGGCAAGGTGCAGGAGACGCCGCAGCGCGAGTCGACCCTGCTGTGGCCGCGCTCGCCGTACGGCGTGTCGAAGGTGTTCGGCCACTACATGACCATCAACTACCGGGAGTCGTACGGCATGCACGCCTCCTCGGGCATCCTCTTCAACCACGAGTCGCCGCGGCGCGGCCCCGAGTTCGTGACCCGCAAGGTCAGCCAGGCGGTGGCCAGGATCAAGCTCGGCCTCCAGGACGAGATCGTGATGGGCAACCTCGACTCGCAGCGCGACTGGGGCTTCGCGGGCGACTACGTCGACGCCATGTGGCGGATGCTCCAGCAGGACCAGGCCGACGACTACGTCATCGCCACGGGCGAGACGCACTCGGTGCGGGACTTCCTGGACATCGCCTTCCACCACGTCGGCATCGACGACTGGTCGCGCTACGTGCGGCAGGACCCCCGGTTCATGCGGCCGGCCGAGGTCGACGTACTCATCGGCGACGCGAGCAAGGCCCGGGAGCGGCTGGGCTGGAAGCCCACCGTGAGCTTCCCCGAGCTGGTCACCATGATGGTCGACGCCGACATCGCGGCCCAGCAGGCGGGCTGGTGACCTCCCCTTGACGAGGGCCTTCGTCACCGGCATCGGCGGCCAGGACGGGAGCTACCTCGCCGAGCAGCTGGTCGCCGGCGGGGCCGAGGTGCACGCGCTCGCGCACGTGGACGACGGCGCCGGCCCGTTCTGCCCCGACGGGGTCGAGGTGCACCCCGGCGACCTGGCGGACCTCGACGGCACCCGTCGGCTGCTGCTCGACCTGGCGCCCGACGAGATCTACAACCTGGCCGCGATCAGCTCGGTCGCCCAGTCCTGGGAGTCGCCCGACCTCTCGGGCCTGGTCAACGGCACCGCGGCGGTCGCGCTGCTGGAGACCGCGCACCGGGTCCAGGAGCGCACCGGCCGGCCGGTGCGGCTGGTGCAGGCCTCGAGCGCGGAGATGTTCGGCGAGCCGGACCGCACGCCGCAGGACGAGGACACCCGGATCCACCCGCTCAACCCGTACGGCGCCGCCAAGGCCTACGCGCACCTGATGGTCGACGTGTACCGGACCCGGGACCTGCACGCCTCGTCGCTGGTCCTCTACAACCACGAGTCACCCCGGCGGCCGATCCGCTTCGTGACCCGCAAGATCACCTCCACGGTCGCCGCGATCTCCCGCGGCCAGGCCGACCGGCTGACCCTGGGCAACCTCGACGTCCGTCGCGACTGGGGGTGGGCGCCCGACTACACCGACGCGATGGTGCGCGCGGCCCGGGCCGAGCGGGCCGGTGACTACGTGATCGCGACCGGCGAGGGCCACTCCGTGCGCGACTTCGTCGCCGCCGCCTTCGCCCACGTCGGCATCACCGACTGGGAGCCGCTGGTCGACACCGACCCCGCCTTCGTCCGCCCCGCCGACGCCACCGACCTCGTCGGCGACCCCGGCAAGGCCCGCCGCCACCTCGCCTGGTCCCCCACCGTCACCTTCCCCGACCTCGTCGCCCGCATGGTCGACGCGGATCTCGCCCGGCTCGGATAGTCCGGGTCTACGGGATCACTGGGGCGGGTTGGCGCGACGTTCTTCCTCGATGAGGCCGCGGAGGTAGACGCCGTAGCCACTCTTGAGCAGGGCGTCGGCGCGCTCGAGGAGCTCGGCGTCGGTGAGGAAGCCCATCCGCCAGGCCACCTCCTCCGGCGAGCCGATCTTGGTGCCCTGCCGGCCCTCGATGGTGCGCACGAAGTTGCTGGCGTCGTTGAGCGAGTCGAAGGTCCCGGTGTCGAGCCAGGCGGTGCCGCGCGGGAGCACCTCGACCCGGAGCCGGCCCTCGTCGAGGTAGCGCCGGTTGAGGTCGGTGATCTCCAGCTCGCCGCGCGCGGACGGCTCGAGCTCCTTGGCGTAGGCCACCACGTCGTTGCCGTAGAAGTAGAGGCCGGGCACGGCGTAGGAGCTCTTCGGCACCTCGGGCTTCTCCTCCAGGCTCAACGCGCGGCCGGTGTCGTCGAACTCCACGACGCCGTACGCCGTCGGGTCGGACACGTGGTAGCCGAACACCGCGGCCCCGTCGACGTCGGCGTACTGCAGCAGCTGGTGACCCAGGCCGGTGCCGTAGAAGATGTTGTCCCCGAGGACGAGCGCCGCGCCGTCGGCGCCGATGTGGTCCTCGCCGATCAGGAACGCCTGGGCGAGCCCGTCGGGGCTGGGCTGCTGGGCGTAGGTGATGTTGACGCCGAAGCGCGACCCGTCACCGAGCAGCCGCGTGAACGGCTCCGCCTCGTGCGGGGTGGTGATGATCAGGATGTCGCGGATCCCCGCCAGCATCAGCGTGGACAGCGGGTAGTAGATCATCGGCTTGTCGTAGACGGGCATCAGCTGCTTGCTGATGCCCTGGGTGATCGGGTGCAGCCGGGAGCCCGTGCCGCCTGCCAGGATGATGCCGCGCATGCGCCCCACCTTAGGGTGATGCCATGGATCGCCTTCTCGTGACCGGCGGGGCCGGCTTCATCGGCTCCAACTTCGTCCACCACGTCGTGGGACACACCGACGCCCGGGTGACGGTGCTCGACAAGATGACGTACGCCGCGTCCCGGGAGGCGCTGGCCGGGCTCCCCGTCGGACCGCGTCGAGCTCGTCGTCGGCGACGTGGCCGACCCCGAGGCGGTCGACACCCTCGTCTCGCAGCACGACGCGGTCATCCACTACGCGGCGGAGTCGCACAACGACAACTCGCTCGACGACCCCTCGCCGTTCGTGCGCACCAACCTGATCGGCACGTTCACGCTGCTCGAGGCGGTGCGCCGCCACGACGTGCGCTACCACCACATCTCCACCGACGAGGTGTACGGCGACCTCGAGCTCGACGACCCGAAGCGGTTCACCGAGGACACGCCCTACAACCCGAGCAGCCCCTACTCCTCGACCAAGGCCGGCTCCGACCTGCTGGTCCGCGCCTGGGTGCGGTCGTTCGGGGTGCGGGCGACGATCTCGAACTGCTCCAACAACTACGGTCCGTGGCAGCACATCGAGAAGTTCATCCCGCGCCAGATCACCAACGTGATCGACGGGATCCGGCCGAAGCTCTACGGCTCGGGTGAGAACGTCCGCGACTGGATCCACGCCGACGACCACAGCTCGGCGGTCCTGACGATCCTCGAGAAGGGGGCGATCGGCGAGACCTACCTGATCGGCGCCGACGGGGAGAAGAACAACCTCGAGGTGGTCCGGCTGATCCTGCGGCTGATGGGCCAGCCCGAGGACGCGTTCGACCACGTCACCGACCGCGCCGGCCACGACCTGCGCTACGCGATCGACTCGGGGCGGCTGCGCAACGAGCTCGGCTGGCTCCCGCAGTTCGGCGACTTCGAGTCGGGCCTGGCCAACACCATCGCGTGGTACCGCGACCACGAGGACTGGTGGCGCCCGCACAAGGACGCCACCGAGGCGACGTACGCCGCCAAGGGCCAGTGATGGCGGCACCGTCGCTGGAGACCACGCCGATCCCCGGCCTCGTCGTGCTGCGGCTCGACGTCCGCGAGGACGCCCGGGGCTGGTTCAAGGAGAACTGGCAGCGGGAGAAGATGGTCGCCCTCGGGCTGCCCGACTTCGGCCCGGTGCAGAACAACGTCTCGTTCAACACCGCCCGGGGCGCCACCCGCGGCATCCACACCGAGCCGTGGGACAAGTTCGTCACGCTGGCCACCGGCCGGGTGTTCGGGGCCTGGGTGGACATGCGTGAGGGCGACTCCTTCGGCACCACGTTCACCATCGAGATCGACCCGTCGGTCGCGGTCTTCGTGCCCCGCGGGGTCGGCAACAGCTACCAGACGCTCGAGGACGGCACGGCCTACACCTACCTCGTCAACGAGCACTGGCGTCCCGGCGTCGCCTACCCGGCGCTGAACCTCGCCGACGAGACCGTGGCCATCGCCTGGCCGATCCCGCTGGCCGACTCGGAGATCTCCGAGAAGGACCTCGCCACCCCGCGCCTGGCCGACGTCACCCCGATGGCGCCGAAGAGGACGCTGATCATCGGGGCCCTCGGCCAGCTCGGTCGGGCGCTGCAGCGCGACTTCCCCGGCGCCGACCTCGTCGACCTGTTCGCCGGCGAGGGCGTGACCGCGCTCGACGTCACCGATCCCGCGGCGGTGGCCGCCTGGCCGTGGCACGAGTACGCCCTCGTCCTGAACGCCGCCGCCTACACCGCGGTGGACGCCGCCGAGACGGGTCCGGGACGGGTCGCCTCCTGGGCGGCCAACGCGTCCGCGCCCGCCGTGCTGGCCCGGGTCGCGCGCGACCACCACCTCACGCTGGTGCACTACTCCTCGGAGTACGTCTTCGACGGCACCGCCGACGAGCACACCGAGGACGAGCCGCTGTCGCCGCTCGGGGTCTACGCCCAGTCCAAGGCCGCGGGCGACATCGCCGTCGGCACCACGCCCCGGCACTACCTGCTGCGCACCTCCTGGGTGATCGGGGACGGCCACAACTTCGTCCGCACCATGCGCTCGCTGGCCGAGAAGGGGGTCTCGCCGAGCGTCGTCGACGACCAGGTCGGCCGGCTCACGTTCGCCTCCGAGCTCTCCCGGGCCACCCGGCACCTGGTCGACACGGGAGCGGCGTACGGCACCTACAACATCAGCAACGGCGGGCCGGCGACGTCGTGGGCCGACCTGGCCAAGGCGGTCTTCGCGCTGTCGGGCCGCGACCCGGACGACGTCACGCCGACGACGACCGAGGCGTACGGCGCCGGCAAGGAGATGGCGCCCCGCCCGCGGCGGAGCATGATGTCGCTGGCCAAGATCGAGGCCACCGGCTTCGAGCCCGAGGACGCGCGGACGGCCCTCGAGCGCTACTGCGCGGCCGACTAGCGCCGACGGCTCTCCGAGCCGGCCTCTTCGCGACCGTAGTCGTCCTGGAGCCGGACGATGTCGTCCTCGCCCAGGTAGGGCCCGCGCTGCACCTCGATGATCACCAGCTCGTCGTCGTGCTCGTTGGCGATCCGGTGGGCGTGCTTGACCCCGACGTCGACGGACTCACCCGCCCGCACGACCACGGACTCGCCCTCGATCAGGCAGGTGGCGGTGCCGCGCACCACGACCCAGTGCTCGGAACGGTGCTCGTGGGTCTGGTAGGACAGCCGGTGGTGCGGAGTCACGACGATCCGCTTCACCTTGTAGCCGTCGCCCTGCTCGACGACGTGCCAGGACCCCCACGGACGCTCCTCGTGGTCGCCCGTGGTGTCGGCGGCACGCGCGTTGTCTCCCCCAGTCACGTCCACCACGCTAACCCGCGCGGGTCACGCCGCTGGGTTTCGTCGAAGCACAGGGCGGCCAGGCCGGCGATGATCTCCGGGTTGCTGCCCGGGTGGACAGGGCCGAGACCTCGGCCCGTGGAACCGGTGGCACTGGCACGTGCGAGATCAGGGGATGGTCGGGCCTGATGTCGTGCGGCTCGCCGTCACCGAACAGGTCCTCGTGCAGCTTCTCTCCCTCGCGAAGGCCGGTGAACTCGACGTCGATCTCGCGGCCGGCCAGGTCGATCAGCTGGTGCGCGACGTCCACGATCCGCACCGCCTCCCCCATGTCGAGCACCAGGGCCTGACCGGGCTCGCCGATCGCTCCCGCCTGGACCACGAGCTGGCACGCTTCCTCGATCGTCATGAAGTAGCGGGTGACATCGGTGCGTCACCGTCACCGGCCCGCCGCGGGCGATCTGGTCGGCGAACGCCGTCAACACCGACCCGCGGCTGCCCAGGACGTTCCCGAAGCGCACGGAGACGTAGACCGCGTCGTCTGCGTCTTCGGCGTAGGTCGCCGTGATGCGTTCAGCCACGCGCTTGGAGTAGCCGAGCACGCTCTCCGGGTTGGCGGCCTTGTCGGTGGAGATGTTGACGAAGCGGCGGACGCCGGCGGCGCGAGCCGCGTCGAGGACGTTGCGGGTGCCGATGACGTTGGTCTTGACCGCCTCGGCGGGGTACTGCTCCAGCATCGGGAGGTGCTTGAGGGCCGCAGCGTGGAAGACGACGTCGGGCCGACGCCTCCGGAAGATCTGCGTCAGGGGCTGCGCGTCCCGGATGTCGCAGAGGACGACGTCGTCCGAGTCCAGCATCGCCCGGCCGCGGAAGGACAGCTGCACCGCGTGCAGGGCGGACTCGTCGCGATCGAGCATGATGAGCTCGGCGGGCGCGAACCGATCGATCTGCGGCAGAGCTCGGACCCGATCGACCCCCCGCGCCGGTGACCAGGACCCGCTTGCCCGTCACGTAGCCGGCGATGGCCTCGATGTCGGTGTCGAGCTGGTTGCGGCCGAGCAGGTCCGTGAGGTTGAGGTCGCGGATGTCGCGGATGCCCACGTGCTCGGTGAGGAGCTCGGTCGACCGCGGGCAGCACCTTGAGGTCGACCTTGGCAGCGGCCGCCATGCGGGTGACCTCGCGGACCACCTCGTTGCCGGCGCTCGGGATGGCGAGGACGACCCTGTCGACCTGCGGTCCGCCCGACCTGGGCCGCGAGGTCGCGCGATCGGGCCGAGCACCGGCACGCCGCGCACCCGGAGATGCTGCTTGCGCGGGTCGTCGTCGAGCATGCCCGACGGGTCGCCACGTCGTGCTCGGGTCCCTCAGCATGGAGCTGATCAGCTCCCGGGCCGCCTCACCGGCCCCGACCAGGAGCACGTCCGACGCGTCCGAGCGGGCTGCACGGCCGCCAGCGAGCGTCTCGCTCCACCAGCCGCCGCCACAGAGCCCGCCCGCCACAGGCGCCAGCACGACGAAGCACAAGGTCGTGATGGCGGGCAGGCTGCGGGCCACGTACGTGCTGAAGAGGTTGGACGACGAAGACCACGCACCGCGAGCGCGGGCGACCGACCCGAGCAGCAGCATCTCGTCGAAGCTGGCGGTGCGAGCCCGGCCCTCGTGCAGCCTGATCAGCATGCCGAGGCCGATGTAGAGCACGCCCATGCCAGGCGGCCATGACGAGCACCGAGCCCCACGGAGGGCTGACCTCAGCTCGGGATAACGCAGCAGCGCCGCGACCGAGCACCCGCCACCCATCCACACCAGCACGTCGAACGTGATGAGGAGGCGCGTGCGGCGTCGCCGCAGCGTGGAGATCCCGCGCTGCACAAGTCCGTGAACCCCAAGATCTTCTCTCTGTTCGTGCGCCCGCGATGGACTCCCCCGCGAGCCGACACCATACGTGCCGCAGCTCGGATCCGCTTCACCCGAGCGAATGTGTCCACGATGCAGCCGACGAGGAACCTGCGGTTAGGGTTACGCCGCTTCCGGACGGACTCCCGGGAGTCAGATGTCGGGTGGAGCTGAAGGATTACGCGGATCGTCCTGCGGCGACGCTGGCGGATCATCGTGGCGAGCCTCGCCGTCGTGGTGGCTGTCGCCGCGGCGCTCACCTGGACCGCGACCCCGCTGTACTCGTCGACGGCTCGACTCTTCATCTCGACCAGCTCGTCGGGCAGCAGCGCCGCCTACACCGGCGAGCTCTTCGCCTCCATGCGGGCGGCGTCGTACGCCGACCTGATCGCAGTCCACCCAGCTCGCGGGAGCGGGTCATCTGAGTCCCTGGAGAGCAGACGGTGTCGACCCGAGCGGCAGCGTCACGGCCAGCGTGGTCCCGGACACCGTCATCCTCGAGATCACCGCCACGGCGCCGGACCCCGAGCAGGCCCGCGTCATGGCCCAGGCCTACGCCGAGGGCCTGAGCGAGCTCGTCGTGGATCTCGAGCCCCCGGCCGGTGATCGGGACGCGCTCGATCAAGGCCACCATCGTCGACGACGCGCAGGTGTCGACGACGCCGGTCTCGCCGCAACCCGTCGCAACCTCGCTCTCGGCCGCGCATCCTCGGGCCTGCTCCTCGGGTCTCGGCCTGGCCGTCCTGCGGCACCGGCTCGACACCCGGATCTCGTCCAGTCGAGGACATCGGCCGAGATCACCCCGGCGCCGATCCTCGGCAACATCTTCTTCGACGCCGAAGCGGCCCGGAAGCCTCGCCGCAGGAGGCCCTCAACGGGACGCGTCCCTGGGCCGAGGCGTTCCGGGTGCTGCGCACCAACATGCAGTACGTCGAGGTCGACACCGACAAGCTGGTCTTCGTGGTCAGCAGCTCCCTTCCCGGGGAGGGCAAGTCGACCGTCGCCGCCAATCTCGCGCTCGCGCTCGCGCTCGCCAAGCGGCGGGTGGTCCTCGTCGAGTGCGACCTGCGCCGCCCCCAGCTCGGCAAGCGGCTCGGCCTCGACGGCAGCATCGGCACCACGTCCGTCCTGATCGGCACGGCTGAGCATCGATGACGCCCTGCAGGTCTACGGAGGCACCGGGTTGAACGTGCTCGTCTGCGGGCACGTGCCGCCGAACCCCTCCGAGCTGCTCCAGTCGACCGCCATGGAGAAGCTGCTCGTCGGACCTGCGCGAGCGCTTCGACGTCGTCGTCCTCGACGCTCCTCCCCTGCTGCCCGTCACCGACGCCGCCCTCCTGGCGCCGAGGCCGACGGCGCGCTCGTGGTGGTCCGGCACGGCCAGACCACGTCCGACCAGCTCACGCACTCCCTCGAGCGGCTCTCCGCCGTCGACGCCAAGACGCTCGGCGTCGTGATCAACCAGGCACCGGCGAAGAAGTCCGGCCAGGGCTACGGGCTACGGCTACGGGTACGGCTACGAGAGCGACGCGCCGCCCGTCAGCGACGAGTCAGCGCCGCGAGAGCAGGCCGGACATCGGCGAGGTACACGAAAGCGGCGATCGTGAAGGCCAGGTGGATCAGGCTCAGCGGCGAGGTGAACAGCAGCAGCTGAGCGGCCAGCCCGAGCCCCAGGATCGCCACCCAGGCGGTCTTGGAGAGCTTGTCCCCGGCCGAGTAGGCCTCGGCGGAGAACGTCAGCGAGCTGACGAAGGCGAAGCCCTTCACCGCGAGCAGCACGAACAGGATCGCGATGGAGATCCAGCCCTCGACGGCGAACGTGGTCACGCAGACATCGTAGGTGATGGGTCCGACGCCGGCCCCGGACGCACGAGACCCCCCGGACCACGGGGGTCCGGGGGGTCTCGACGCGGGGACGGTCAGTCGCCGACCTTCTCGGCCGCGTCGGCGACGGCCTGGGTGGCCGAGGACGCGGTCTTCTTGGCCGCGGTGACGGTGGCCTTGGCGCTGCTCTTGGACGAGGCGCTCTGCTTCTTGGCCGTGGTGGTGGCCTTCTTGGCCGTGGTCTTGGTCGCCTTGGTGGCCTGCGTCTTCGTGGTCTTGGCCTTCGACACGGTGGTCTCGGCGGACTTCACGGTCTGCTGGGTCGACTGCTGACGGCGGATCCGGCCGACGAGGCTCTCGCCGCGCTTGACCAGGTCACCGTAGGTGTCGTTCAGCACGGCGACGTTCTCGTCGACGAGCGTCTGCACCTTGGCCGGGACGGCCTTGGCGTCGCCGGACAGCGCGGTGAGGGCGTCGACGCGGGCCGAGAGGACCGTGACGGCCTGGTCGCGCAGCACCTTGGGCTGGAGGTCGACCTTGGCGACGGTCTTCTGGACGTCCTTCTGGTAGCCACGGACGCGGGTCTGCACGTCGGCGACGTACTCACGCACGGCCTCGACGGCGAGGTCGGTCACGCCGACGGTCGCGTAGAAGGGGGTCTGCACGGTCTTGAGGTCGATCTTGGTGCGGGACTTGGTAGCCACGACTTCTCCTATCGGTGGGGTGGGCGTCCGGCGGGTGCCGGGTGCCCGGGTCAGCGGTCGTCGTCCTCGACGGGCCCGTTGAGGGCGAGAAAGGACGCGTAGACGTCGAGCAGGGACTGCTTCTGCCGCTCGGTGAGCCCCGAGTCCGCGAGCACCGCGAGCTCCACGGACCGCTCCGAGCCGGCCTGCAGGTCCTCGGGGCTGAGGATGCCGGCGCGGATGTAGAGCTGCTCCGCCGAGATGCGCAGCGCCTTGGCGATCTGCTGCAGGACGTCGGCCGAGGGCTTGCGCAGACCACGCTCGATCTGGCTGAGGTACGGGTTCGAGACGCCGGCCTGCTCGGAGAGCTGCCGCAGGGAGAGGCGGGCCGAGACCCGCTGCTCCTTGAGGTACTCGCCGAGCGACTCGACGGTCTGCCCGACCTTGCTCCTGGCCATGCCTCCACCCTGCTAGCAAGAGCAAGCATTTGCAAGCTGAGGCCCCGTGAGTCGGCTCACACGGGTGCGCGGCGCTTGCTCCGACCGCCTAGGGTCGCGCCATGACACGTACGGCACTCGTGCTCGGCGGCGGCGGGATCACCGGCATCGCCTGGGAGCTCGGCATCCTCCAGGGGCTGGCGGAGCAGGGCCTGAAGCTCACCGACGCCGACCGGGTCGTCGGGACCTCGGCCGGCTCCGTCGTCGGCGCCCAGATCACCTCGGGCCTCGATCTCGCCGACCTCTACGACCTCCAGCTCGAGCCCCCCGACCACGAGATCGGCTCCACCATGGGCCGCAACGACCTGGCCCGCCTGCTGCCGCCGCTGCTGGTGCCCGGCGCGCCCACCCGCAAGCGCCGCCGGATCGGCCGCCTGTCGACCAAGGCGCACACGCCCGGGGGCGACGGAGCGGATCGAGGTGATCCGGTCCCGGATCGACGTCACCGACTGGCCCGACCGGGAGCTGCTCATCACCTCGGTCGACACCGACTCCGGCGAGTTCGTCACCTTCGACAAGAACAGCGGCGTCGACCTCGTCGACGCCGTCGCCGCGAGCTGCGCGGTCCCGCTGGTCTGGCCCGCGGTGACGATCCACGGTCGGCACTTCATGGACGGTGGCATGCGGTCGACGGCCAACGTCGACGTGGCCCGCGGCGCCGACGTCGTGGTGGTGCTGGCGCCGCTGCCGCAGGCCTTCAGCCGGGCCACCTCGATCGCCGCGCAGCTGCGCCGGATCGGCCCGGTCCGCTCGGTGGTGGTCAAGCCCGACAAGCAGGCGGCCCTCGACATCGGGCGCAACGTGCTCAACCCCGAGAAGCGCGCCGACGCGGCCCGCACCGGCCTGCGCCAGTCCCGCGAGGTGGCCGCGCAGGTCCGCGCCGTCTGGCCGCACTGACCGGTCAGGCTCCGTCGACCAGCTTCTCCAGCCGGGCCCGCAGCGCGGGTTCCCGGTGGGCGTTGCCCCGCAGCCCGACGTACCGCTCGCCGTACGCCGCGAGCAGGGCGTCGTCGAGGCGGCGCACCGCGCCCGGCGGGTACCGGTAGCCCATCCGGGCGGTGAGGTCGGCGCCGTCCAGGGCCCGCAGCACGTCGCCCAGCTCGTCCAGCGACGTGATGCCGAGCTCCAGCAGCAGCCCGGAGATCCAGGCGTAGTGGTCGGTGCGCGACCAGCCGGCGTCGGAGTACTGCCCGGCCAGGAAGGCCGCCAGCTCACGCGGGCTGATCCGCGGGTCGTCGTCGCCGGGCGCCGTCGGTTGGTCGGTCATGCCCGCCTGGAGCCGGTCCCGGATCGTCGAGAACTCGCGGTCCGCGAGCTCGAGCAGCCCGGCGGCCAGGGTGAAGCGCCGGTCGAAGTCCGGCACGTGCTCGTCGGGGATGGTGCCCTTGTACCGGATGTCGTGCTCGAACTCCGCCCACGCGTGCTGCAGGACGGTGCGGATCTGCACCTGCGCCCGACGCCCCCGCAGCGCTTCGTACGCCGGCAGGTGCTCGCGGGGCGCGTCCAGACCGACCAGCAGGTGCCGGCTGGCGTAGCCGAAGCGGCCCTCGCTGGCGGTCTCCCGGCCCATGTCCCGGTCGTCGTGGATGACGACCTGGTCGCCGAGCAGGTCGACGACCGCCGCCACGTCGCTGTGCACGTAGGTGATGACGCGCACGCCGATCTGGTCGGTGATCTCCGTCAGGGGGTCGGTGAAGCTCGGCTCGCCGTTCTCGACGCGCGCCGCCTTGGCGGCGAAGGACGAGATCGTCTTCGCGCGCCCCGTGACGGTGAGGTAGTTGATGCCCGCGTCGTCCAGGATCGAGGTGACCAGCGCGGTCCACTGCTCCGCGGCCCGGGTGAGCTCCGGGTGCTGGGCGGCGTACGCCGTCACCGGGTCGGCGGGCGGCCGCGTCGCCCGCGGGGCCCGGGGGGTCGCGGTATGCCCGTCGGGCAGCGTGGGCGTCACGATGTAGCCGGTCTCGAAGTCGCCGTAGGTGGTGGTGAGCTCGGGGTGCCGGTCGGCGTACAGGGCGACGTACGCCGCGACCACGGCATCGACCTGGTCCTCGGCCACCCGCAGCTCGCTCTTCCGGGTCGCGGTCTCGACCTGGGCGCGCAGCCGCCGCCACGCCTGGTCGGGGGAGATGACCCCCTCGAGGTGGCCCATCAGCGCCAGCAGCTCGCTGCGCAGCTCGGCGAAGTCGCGGCCGGGCTTGTTCTTGTACTTCAGGGTGCGGCCCAGGCGGAAGAGCACCACGATCGCCGGGTGCGGGTAGACCTCGATCGCCCGGCGCTCGCGACCCGACCGGGGGTCCATGTCGAGGCCCAGCCGCTTGGCGACCCGGGCGCCGCGGGTGTGACCGTCGGCGAACTCCGCCTTGGTCGTGTTGGACGGGTGGGTGCCGGCCTCGAACGCCCGGAAGTCCTTGCTCAGCGCCTGCTCGGCCGGCCGGGAGCCGGTCGCGTTCCGCACGACCAGCGGGGCGTCGATGCCGACCAGGCAGCGGCCCTCGACGTACGGCGCCAGCGCGGCCGCGATCTCGTCGTCGGTGCGCACCGTGCCCAGGTGGACGAGCCGGGCGTCCGCGTCGAGCACCGCCACCCCGGTGGGCTGCTTCTCCCCCCACGCGAGGTCGATCCCGACGTAGTGCATGGGGGCAGCCTGCACCATCACAACGTGGCGCGGATCTCCCCCACGCGCACCCCGCCCCCGAGCAGGTCGAGCACGCCGGTGCGGTGGACCGCCTCGGTGTCCACCCCCGGCTCGAGGTCGACGCCGCTGCGCGCCAGCGCGGCCGCCATCAGCACCGGCCGCACCCGGGGGGCGCCGTCGTCGGTCTTGAGCGCGAACGCGCGGCCGTCCGCCAGCGCCACGGCGTAGCAGGACTCCGCCCCGGCCTTCCCGACCGCGCCGGGGATGGCCCGCAGCAGCGCGGCCTCGTCGCGGGCCGTGCCGGAGGCGTACTCCGGGTGGGCCCGGATGGCCTCGGCCACGCGCCGGGCGTCGGGGTCGGGTTCGTCCCGGCCGTCCACGCCCAGGGCGATCCGGCGGAACGCGGTGGCCAGGCCGACCAACGAGGCGGAGAAGAGCGGCGCACCGCAGCCGTCCACGGCGACCACGGCCACCGGCTCGCCGGTGAGCTCCCCGAACGTGTCGCGCAGCGCCCGCTGCAACGGGTGCCCGGGGTCGAGGTAGGTCGTGGTGTCCCACCCGTTCACCACGCAGGTGACGAGCATCGCGGCGTGCTTGCCCGAGCAGTTCATCAGGATCGGCGCGCGTCCGCCGCCGGCGCGGATGACCAGCTCCCGGGCGTGCTCGTCCAAGGGGTAGTCCGCCGGGGTCTGCAAGGCGTCCTCGTCGAGGCCCGCCAGGGCCAGGATGCGCCGCGTCCCCTCGATGTGGATGGGCTCCCCGCTGTGCGAGGCGCAGGCCAGGGCGAGCAGGTCGGGCGGCAGGTCGAGCCCGGCGCGGACCATGCCGAGCGCCTGGACCGGCTTGTTGCAGGAGCGGGGCAGCATCGGCTCGTCGACGACGCCCACCGACCAGGCGACCGCTCCGTCGAGGTCCAGGGCGACGACCGAGCCGTAGTGGTGGCCCTCGACGAAACCCGAGCGGACGATCTCGGCCACCGGCACTGGAGCAGACATGCCGGGCAGGCTAGTCGGCCCCGGTGGGCGGCTCGGCGGGACCCGGCCGGGTGGCAGGATGATCCGCGTGCCGACGCCTCCCCAGCACCACCCGAGCCCGACCGAGCTCGACGACCTCGAGCTGATCGTCACCGGGGCGGCCGCACCGGTCACCGGCTTCAACGAGCCCGGCAGCCCGCTCACGCTCGACCTGCCCGAGGAGCTGCACGGGGCCGAGTCCGTCGAGCTGGTCGACCCCGAGGGCCTGCCGCTCGCGCGGGTCACCGCGGGCTCGGCCGTCGAGCCTCTCACCCACGCGCAGTACGGCCCGTTCCGCCGCCTCTACCTCCCGCCTGCCGAGGTCCGCGCGCGGTACGCCGGGCGCACCTTCGTGCCCGTCGTCGACGCGCTCACCGACACCCAGCTCGACGACCTGCGCGGCCGTGGGCCGCTGGTGCTGCTGGCGCTCGCCGGCACCGGCACCCCTGAGCTCTCCCCCACCGCCCTGGTGCGGGCGACCCTGGTCGCCGCGGCCACGCTCCCGGCCGCCGACGTCGTCGTGGTCCCGCTCGCGAGCCACGGCGACGCGGACGTGGACCACGCCCTCGGGGCCCAGGTGGTCGGCGTCTACGCCGACGGCGACCCCGTGCACGGGCTGGTGGACGGGGGCGAGCTGCCCGACGAGCTGGCCGCGATCGTGACGGCGGACCGGCCGGCTCCCGAGGAGCAGGGCCTGGTGCTGTTCTTCACCGGGCTCTCCGGCAGCGGCAAGTCCACGCTCGCGCGGGCGCTGATGGACCGCCTGCTGGAGCGCGGCGGCCGGAGCGTGACCAGCCTGGACGGTGACGTCGTCCGCCGGCACCTCTCGGCGGGGCTGACGTTCTCCAAGGAGGACCGGGAGACGAACATCCGCCGGATCGGCTGGGTCGCCGCCGAGATCGCCCGGCACGGCGGCGTCGCCGTGTGCAGCCCGATCGCGCCGTTCGACGAGACCCGGCGACAGGTGCGGGCGATGGTCGAGGAGGCCGGCGGTGCGTTCTTCCTCGTGCACGTGGCCACCCCGCTGGAGGAGTGCGAGCGACGCGACCGCAAGGGTCTCTACGCGAAGGCCCGGCGCGGCGAGATCCCGGAGTTCACCGGCATCTCCTCGCCCTACGAGGTGCCGGAGGACGCGGCCGTGCGCGTCGACACCACCGGCCGGTCCATCGAGGACGCCCTCGACGACGTCCTCGTCGCACTCCGCGACGCCGGCTACCTCGACCTGACGGACGCGGCCACCCCGGTGGTCGAGGTGCGAGCGGAGCGAGCCTCGAGACCCGGGCACGCCGACAACCCGCCCCTCAAGGTCCTCTTCGTCTGCACCGCGAACATCTGCCGCTCGCCGTACATGGAGCTGGCGACCCGGCGCCTGCTCGGTCCGGCCTCCGGGATCGAGGTGTCCAGCGCGGGCACCCACGGGTTCGCCGACCGTCCGATGAGCGAGGAGATGATCGGCGGCTTCGAGACCGACGCCCGCAGGTTCCGCAGCCGGCGCGCCACCGTCGACCTGGTCGAGGCGGCCGACCTGGTGCTCACCGCCGAGGCCGCGCACCGCACCTACCTGCTCGAGGAGACCCCGGGGGCGTTCCGCAAGGTGTTCACGCTCGGTCAGTTCGCGGACGCGGTGGCCACGCTGGGCGCCGACGCCCCCCGCGGTCGCGCGCTGGTCGCCGAGATCGGCCGGCACCGGTCCCAGGCGGACCCCCGCCACGACGTGGACGACCCGTACCGCCGCGGTCCCGAGGTCGCCGCGACGTGCAAGGCCCGGATCGACGACCTGCTCGGTATCGTCGTCCCAGCGCTGCGACCAACTCAGGCGAGTCAGTAGACTTCCGCGGCTATGCCCCCACCCCGCACCCCCGAAGGCACCCATGGCTGACCAGATCACCACGACGTTCTTCGCCATCCTGGCGGCCGGCTTCTTCGTCGGCACCGTCGTCGGCCTGACCGGCATGGGCGGCGGCGCGCTGATGACGCCGGCCCTGATCTTCCTCGGCGTCGGCGACGCCGCGACCGTCGTCACCGCGGACCTCACGGCGGCCGCCGTCTACAAGACCGGCGGCGCGGTCGTGCACAAGCGCGAGGGCTCGCCCAACATGACGCTGGCCAAGTGGCTGATCATCGGCTCGGTGCCGATGGCACTGCTGGGCCCGCACCTGATCAACGCGATCGCTCCTCCCGGAGACCTCGACCGGGTGCTCAAGCTGTGCATCGGCTTCGCGCTGCTCCTCGCCGCCGCGACGTACGCCGCGCGGCTCTACATCAACCTGCGCCGGGTCCGGTCCGGCGCACCTCCGGGCGACGAGAACCCCAAGATCCGGCCGATCCCGACCCTGCTGGTCGGGGCCCTGGGCGGCCTGCTCGTGGGCATCACCAGCGTGGGCTCCGGCTCGGTGATCATGATCGCCCTGCTGATGCTCTACCCGGGCCTGACCGCGGTGAAGCTGGTCGGCACGGACCTGGTGCAGGCGGTGCCGCTGGTGCTGGCCGCGGCCATCTCCAACATCGCCCTCCACGGCCTCGACTGGTCGGTCACGATCCCGCTCATCATCGGCTCGGTCCCGGGCACCATCCTCGGCAGCCTGATCGCCCCGCGGGTGCCGCAGTCGATCATCCGGCGCGGCATCGTCGTGGTGCTGACCATGTCCGGGGTCGCGCTGCTGGACAAGGCCGGCTGGGGACCGCTCGGCGCCGGCGAGGACGACACGCACCCGGTGCTGATCGGCGTCGTCGGCCTGGTGATGGTCGTGCTGGTCCCGCTGGTCTGGGGCCTGATCCGGCGCACCCAGGGGTTGCCGATGTTCGGCCATCCGACCGTCGCGGAGCTCGAGGACCCGTCGTACCGGCCCGGTCTGGTCGGCATGAAACGGGTCGAGCCGGACTGAGGGTCAGGAGCGCCGCTGGGACCAGCGCGCCCTGCGGTTCCCGACCCACAGCCGGTACGCCACGCCGGGAGCGCGGGCCGCCAGCTCGAACGGCCGCTGCAGCCGCACCAGGTCAGCCCCCACCAGCCTTGCCTGGCCAGGGGTCTCGACGTGCGCAGCGACCCGGCGGAGAACGCGAGGCTCCACAACGTGAGCCCGCGCTCGCGCCAGGAGCGGGTCCGCCCCAGGCGGTGCAGGAGGATCCAGGCGCGGACCTCGGCGGGATCGGTGCCCTCACCGTCACTGGAGCGGGCGGCGACCTCGAGCGGGAGCCGGCGCGGCAGGTCGAGCCGCTCGGCCAGCAGCCGGCCCAGCGGGTGCCGCGACAGGCCGAGCGTGAACCATCCCGAGCGCGTCCCACGTCGTCGGCACGTCGCGCCGCCTCGGCCCACACGGCCTCGTCGAACGTCGCCAGCGCTCGGTCCAGGTCCTCCGCGGACTGCGCGTTGCGGCCCACCGCCGTCTCGTGCAGGCGCCACGATCAACGCGCAGCCCGCGGCGTCCGGGATCCGCACCGACGACCCACCCACCCGGCAGGTCTGGGTGTGGCGGTCCATCTGGGTCCACCACGCCTCCCAGTCGTCCACGCCGTGGAACGCCCGGTGCAGGTCGACCATGGTCGGCGGTGACCCCGGTCGCTCCCACGGTGTCTCCATCAGCCAGGACTTCTCACGGTGGCTCAGGTCCTCGGTCGAGCAGCGAGTACCCGAGCCCGGCCAGCAGTGCCTCGGCCGCGTCGAAGACCTGCGGGTCCACCAGCAGGTCGATGTCGCGGTAGGTGCGCAGGGACGGGTTCTCGGGGTAGAGGTACAGCGCGACCGCCGGCCCCTTGAGCAGGACCGTCGACACGCCCCGGGACTCGAGGGGGAGACGACCTCGGCGGTGGCGGCGTCCAGTCCGAGGGCCAGGGCGGCTCGCTCGACGTCAGGATGGATCAGCTTCGCTCACCTACCAACGGTTCGATCGCGCGGGGGACAACGCCTAGCATGAGGAGACCCACACGCCGTGTGGTGCCTAATCTTCCACACCGCCGGAGAGCCCATGTCACAGTCCCTGCCGCACGTCCCGGGCGCAACGGTGTTGCGTGCGGCCGACGGCGTGCTCCGTCGCAGCGCCGGCGCCGAGACGGTGATCCTCGACCTGGACAGCGAGCAGTTCTACGGGCTGGACGGCGTCGGAGCGCGCGTCTTCGAGCTGTTGGAGGAGCCGCGCACCCTGGACTCCGTCGTCGACTCGATCCACGCGGAGTACGCCGTCGAGCGGGACGTGCTCGCCGCGGACCTCCAGGCGCTCGTCGGTGAGCTGCTCCAGCGCGACCTCCTCGTCGTCGCCGGCTGAGGGGTGAGCGGCTTCGCCGTCCTTCTCGCACGCCGACGCGCGGCAGGTGGCAGCCCAGACGGCCGCGGTGGCCGAGACGATCGCCCGGCGCGGCGGGGACCGCTCGGAGCCGACCACCGTGGGCCCGTGCACCCTGCTGCACGCCGCGCGGTGGACCACCCGCGAGGCGGAGCGCGAACGGCTGCCGCAACGCCACCCCGACGCGAGACCTCTGGCTGACCGCCGACGCCCGGATCGACAACGGCGCCGAGCTGCGCGGGCTGCTGCGCGGCGCGTCCCGTCAACCCCTGGACACCGACGCCGACCTGATCCTGGCGGCGTACGAGCGGTGGGGCCCGGACTGCCCCGACCACCTCGTCGGCGACTTCGGTTCGCTCTCTGGGACGGCGCCCGGCAGACCCTGTTCGCCGCTCGGGACGCACGTCGGGGTCCGGCCGCTCTGCTACAGCGTCGGCGGCCAGACGGCGTGGTGGTGGCGTCCTCGGTCGCCGCCGTCCTGGCCGGCCTGCCCCGGCGGCCGGCCGCTGGACGAGGAGTACCTCGCCGGCTACCTCGCCGGCATGCCGCCGCCGACCGCTCGCTCTGGAGCGGGTGTGCGACCGGCTCCCCGCGGGTCACGCCCTGGTGCTGGGCGAAGAGCGGAGCGACGATGCGCCGCTGGTGGCGGCCCGTCGCTCGACGTCCGTGGACCAGGCGCGTCGAGCGAGACGTGCTGAGCAGGTGCGCGAGGCCTTCGACGAAGCGGTTCGCGGCCGCCTGCGGACCCGCGGACGGGGTCAGCTGCGACGTCAGCGGCGGCTTCGACTCCTCGACCGTGACCGCCACCGCCGTCAGCTCTGGGCGGCGACGTCCGTGCGGTCGGCCTGGCGTTCCGACAGCGACCCCGAGGCCGACGAGATCAGCCACCAGCAAGCCGTCGCGGATCACCTCGGGATCCCCCTCGACGCTCCTCGAGGCCGACGACCTCGACGTCGTCGACCCGTGGACTTCGCCCGGCGGCACGGCGAGCCGCTGTACGCCACCGACGCCGCCGACACGGACGCCATCTACGCCTGGGCCGCGGCCACGGGTGCTCGGTGTCGCTCACCGGCGTGGGCGGGGACGAGGCCTTGTACGGCGAGGACGTCGCTGTCGTCGACCTCGCGGCCTGCGGCCGGCTGCGACAGGCCCTGACCACGGCCGGGAGCAGCGGCCTGGCGCCGCTGGACGGCCGGCTCGGTGGATCGCCACGAGCCTGGCGCGCGAGGCGGCGGTCACCGCGGCCGAGCGCGCCGGTGCACGGCAGCGGCCACGCCCACACCGCTCTGGTTCGGCACCCGTCAGCGGCGTCTGGACCGTGCCCACCCCTGGCTGAACGTCTCCGCGCCCCTGCCCCCGGTCCACGGGGCGCACCGCGTCGGTGTGGACCGCGCGACGGCCAGCCGGGCTCGCTACTACGTGGACGCCGTCTGGGGGCCCGCGGCGCTACCAGATGAACGACCTGTGGCCGCCGACCGCGGCGTCGAGGTGCGCTATCCGTTCCTGGACCGACGCTGGTCGAGCTGGTCCTGCGTCTGCCGGAGACACAGGTCCGCTGGGACGGCGAGCACCGGGGACTGCACCGCGCGGCCTTCGGAGCACGGCTGCCCTCGTCCGTCGTGGCCCGGTACGGACAAGGCCGACCTCTCCCGGCCCGTACATGCGCAAGCTGCTGCGCGGCGGTCGACCGCGACCGTGCCGTCCCGGCGCTCGGCGCCCTGGGCGCTCGGGTGGACGCGGGGCCGCTGCTGGCGACCTACGACGCCGGACGGGGCGCGAGTTCGCCCGCCGGTCCGGACGGCCCGGCGGGCTTCCGACCTCTGGGCAGCCCTGAGCGCCGGGGCCGCCCTGATGGCGTCGCTGACGCGGACAGAATCGGGTTGGGCGGAAACGCAGGGCCTGGATCGTGTTACGTTTGTGGCGTGGGGGCCCGTGGGGCCAACAGCCATCTGCGGAGGAAACCAATGACGAACGACGCTCGTCTCGTGTACACCACAGCCCGAGCTTCGCCACTACGGCGCCCTGACCACCCTGGTGCAGGGCCCCGGCGGCTCCGTCGCCGACGGCGGCGGCGCCACATGCAGATGGCCATGTGACCAGCTACTCTCACTAAGGGTCGTGTCACGATCCGAGCTCCTCGAGCACGCGGGCTACTTTCGTGATCGCTCCAAGATCGAGGCTTACGAGCGAGCCCTGACGGCGAGCGTCCGACCGGGCGACGTCGTCGTCGACCTCGGCGCGGGGACCGGCCTGCTGGGCTTCCTCGCCGCCCGGGCCGGCGCCTCCCGGGTCTACATGCTCGACAGCGGGCCGATCCTCGGTCTCGCCACCGAGCTCGCGTCCCGCAACGGGCTCGACGAGGTGATGGTCCCGGTGCGGGGGCACTCCCAGGAGGTCGTGCTCCCCGAGCTCGCGGACGTCATCGTCTGCGACCAGATCGGCGGGCTCGTCTATGACGCGGGCGTCCTCGAGTACTTCGCCGACGCCCGCGCGAGGTTGCTCAAACCAGGCGGCCGGATGGTGCCCCTCGGCTTCGAGCTGTTCTGCGCTCCCGTCTCGGCGCCCGGCCCCCGCGGCGACGTTGACGTCTGGGCCGAGGAGCCCTGGGGCATCGATGCCGAGCCTGCGCACCAGCGCGCGCTCAACACGGAGTGGCGGGTCGACGCCGCCGACGTCGCACCCCTGACAGAGGCCGCCTCCCTGGGTCGTCTCAGCTCCTGGTCCCGGGAGCGGATCGCCGCCGAGGTCGACTTCACCTTCGACGCGCCGGGCACCGTCGACGGGATCCTGGGGTGGTTCGACGCCGAGCTCGCACCGGGTGTGCACCTCAGCAACTCCCCGGACCGAGCGGGACGGATGGACCGGTGGTGCAACTTCTACGCCACGCCCGAGTCGTTCCCGGTCGTCGCCGGTGACACCCTCGCGGTGAGGATCGACCTGCGTCCCGACCCGGGGATGCTGACGTGGACGACCACGTGGCGCCGCGGGCGCGACACCCTCGCCCACGGGCGCCAATCCACGGTGCTCGGGCAGTTCCTCGGGCCCGAGGACCTGCTCGCCGCCGGCGAGGGCACCCTGCAGCCGACACCCGCCGAGCGCCGCGGTCGCCGCGGCCCTCGGTCGTGTGGACGGGGCCACGACGGCGGACGCGATCATCGACCAGGTCCTGGCCGAGCATCCGCGGGCGTTCCCCGACCCGGGGCGGGGCCGGGCGGTGCTGCGCGACGAGCTCGGCAAGTGGGCGCGAGTGTCCCGGTGATCCACGAGGTCTACGGGCTCCGGGTCGCCAGCGAGGTCCCCCTCCCTCTCGCCCGGCACGCGTTGCCCGAAGGCGTGGACGTCGACGTCGAGATCAGCGCTGGGCTCGTCGACACAGGTCGGGTGACATCCTGGGCTCCCGTGCCCGAGGCGGGTGACGGGGACGAGCCGTGGCTCGACAGCGGCTGGGACCCGGACGGCACGGTGCTCAGCTTCTGGGACCTCACGGCCCGCCTGGACGGCGGAGGACGGCACATCACGGTCGAGGCGGCCGACGACGTCGACGCCGGCTACGTCGCGCACATCGTCCTGGACCACGTGCTGCCCCGGTGGCTCTACCTGCACGGGGACCTGGTGCTGCACGCCGGCGCGGTCGTGCTCCCCTCCGGGCGCGCGGCCGCGTTCCTGGGCGCCACCGGCCAGGGCAAGTCGAGCCTCGTGACCGCGCTGGCCGGCGCGGGTTGGCCGCTGCTGGGCGACGACGCGTGCCGCGTGGTCCGCCGCGACGGACGCTGGTGGGCGGTGCCCAGCTACCCCGGGGTGCGCCTGAACGCCCGCAGTCGCGCGGCGCTCGCGCCCGCGGTCGCGTCGACGCCGATGTCCTAGGGCGCCGACAAGCACCGTCTCGTCCCCGAGTCCCGTCGGTGCAGCAGCCGGTGCCCCTCGGGATGGTGGTCGAGCTCGGCTCGGCAGGCGGCACCGCAGCGTTGCGGCGACTGACCCTCCCGGAGGCGACCGCGGCACTCACCCGTCACAGCTTCTCCCTCGCCTCGTCACCGGACGGGCTGGTGCGGGAGGCCTTCCTGCGGTCCACGGCGGTCGCTGTGGAGGTGCCCTGCCTCAGGCTCGACTACCCCAGGACCTGGGACATCTATCCTGAGGTCATGGCCTTGGTCGAGGCCGTCGAGGCCGCGCTCCCGTGACGACCGGTCGCTCCTGGCGCAGCTTTCCTGCCCACGCACGTCTGGCGGGTTCGACCCTGCGGCGAGCGGCACCTCGTGAGTACACGCTGGTCGTCGCGGCCTCCGCCGTCTCCGCGTTTTCCCTCCTGGTCCTCTTGCTGGCCGGGCGGGAGCTGCTCACCCGCCTGTCGTCGGACACGCCCGCCCGAGAACCTGCGCGCGACTCTGCCCCCTTGCTCGTCGTTGCTGGCCGTCGCCACGGCGGTCGGGCGCGCTGGCCGTCACCGTGCAGACCGAGCAGCAGCTGGTGCTCGCCTACCTCGTCGAGCAGGAGACGGCCGGGCGGGATCGTCGAGGCGGCGGCCGCCGTGCCCGCTCGCCGAGTTCGAGTCCCCGGACTTCCACGACCACCTGCAACGCGCGCTGCGCCAGGCCGTCCACCGACCGTGGGAGCTCGCCCAGTCCCTGAGCCAGCTCGTCGGCGCGGTCTTCGGCGCTGCGGTCGTGGGCTGCTCGTGCTGCTGACCGTCGAGCCGCTCCTCCTGCCCGCACTGCTGCTGGCCGGGCGTGCCCGCCGCCTGGGCCACGACGCGCAACAGCCAGGCGCTCTTCGACGCCTCCACGCGCTCACCCCGCTCAGCCGGGAGCGGCAGTACCTCCAGGAGGTGCTGACCGGACGGCAGGAGGCCAAGGAGATCCGCGTCTTCGAGTCGGTCCGCTACCTCCGCAGCCGCTACGACGAGCGCTACCGACCGCGAGATCGGCGGCCCTGCGCGACGTGTCACCGGCTGCGCACCCGACGCTCGTCCTGGGCGGGTCTGGTCTCGACCGTGGTCGTGGTCGCGGTGCTCGTGGGTCTCCTGGCCCTGACGGTCCGAGGGCGACGTCGACCTCGCCGATGCCGCCATCGGCGCGGTCGCCGTCCAGCAGCTCGCGGTCCGGGTGCGCGGCGCCAACGCCGCGGTCGGCTCCATCCAGGAAGCCTCCCTGTTCCTCGAGGACTACGCCGACTTCCTGCGCCGGGCAGCGAACGCGGGACTCCGCACGCCGGCGCGACCGGCGGTGCTGGACGACGAGGCCGGGCTCGTCCGAGCTCACCGATGTCTGGTTCACCTACCCCGGGCCGCGCAGCCGGCGCTGCGCGGGCGTGAGCCTCACCATGCGGCCGGGCCGGGTCGTCGCCCTCGTCGGCGCGAACGGGTCCGGCAAGACCACGCTCGCGAAGCTGTGTGCCACCTCTACCAGCCCGACCAGCGGCTCCATCGCCTGGCGCGACGCGCCACTCGGACGGCATGGACCGACGCGCACCCGCGGGTGAGCGCGATCTTCCAGGACTTCACGCACTACGAGCTCACCGGCCACGACAACGTCGCACTGAGGACCCGGAGCGTGCATCGAGCGACGTCGACCGGGTGGTCGCGAGCGCGCTCGGCGGCCAACGCCGACGAGTTCCTCTCCGCGCTCCCGGAGGGGTACGACACCGTCCTCAGCCCGTCGTTCGACGGAGGCACCGATCTCTCGGTCGGGCAGTGGCAACGCGTGGCCCTGGCCCGCGCCCTGTTCCGGGACGCACCCCTGCTCGTGCTCGACGAGCCGACCGCCGCCCTCGACCCGTCGGCCGAGCGCGAGCTGATCGACAGCTCCACCCGGCTGTTCGCCGACCGCAGCCGTGCTGGTGATCTCGCATCGGTTCGCCAACGTCGTCGACGCGGACCACATCTACGTCCTCGACGACGGGCGAGATCGTCGAGCACGGCACCCACGACGAGCTGATCGCCACCGCGGGCCGCTACGCCGAGCTGTTCCGGCTCCAGGCGACCCCCTTCGAGGGGCCCACGCGATGACCCCCGCCGGCGGATGCGCAGCAGCCCCGCGTGGTGGCTGGCGGTCGGCAGAGTCGGCGCTGCTGCTCCCGACGGTCAAGCTGCTGCTCCTCGCTCGCGGGTACCGGCCGCACGCAGGCCCTGCTCGCGCGCACTCTCGCGCGGGAGCCTGCTGCCGCCCACCGGCGCGGGGGCGCCGGTGCCGAGCGACCTCCTGGTCCTGTCCTCCGCCGTCACCGCGGTCGCGGCGCTGCCCCCGCTGCGCGGCCGCTGCCTGGCCCGCTCGCTGACCCTGTGGTGGCTGGCCCGGCGACGCGGCCACGACGTCGAGCTCGTCATGGGCGTCGCCCCGCCCGTAGCCGGAGTCCTGCCGACGCCCATGCCTGGGTGGAGTACGGCGGCACGCCGCTCAACGACACGGCCGACGTCCGCACGCGCTACTCCGCGCTGCCGTCTCCACCGGAGCGCGCGGACTGAGCCAATCCCTACTGATCTGGTTAGGATGGCCGTTGCTGTCCCCACGAGAGGCAACCCCCACCTGATGACTGCCCCACCCACCCATGCCGACTACCAGCTGAGCCAGCTCGACCAGCTGGAGGCGGAGTCCATCCACGTCTTCCGCGAGGTCGCGGCCGAGTTCGAGAAGCCCGTCTTGATGTTCTCGGGCGGCAAGGACTCCATCGTCATGCTGCGGCTGGCGGAGAAGGCCTTCTTCCCGGCCAAGATCCCGTTCCCGCTGCTCCAGGTCGACACCGGGCTGGACTTCCCCGAGGTCCTCGAGACCCGGGACAACTGGGTCAACCGCCTGGGCGCCAAGCTCGTGGTCGCGTCGGTCGAGGAGGCCATCGCCACCGGTGTCGTCGTCGACGACGGCAAGACCAGCCGCAACCGGATGCAGACCGGCACCCTGCTGCACGCCATCGAGGAGGAGGGCTTCACCGCCGCCTTCGGTGGCGGCCGCCGCGACGAGGAGAAGGCCCGCGCCAAGGAGCGCGTCTACTCCCACCGCGACGAGTTCGGCCAGTGGGACCCCAAGATGCAGCGCCCCGAGCTGTGGAGCCTCTACAACGGTCGCATCCACGCCGGCGAGCACATGCGGATCTTCCCGCTGTCGAACTGGACCGAGCTCGACATCTGGCACTACATCGGCCGCGAGGAGATCGAGATCCCGTCGATCTACTTCTCGCACCAGCGCCGGGTGTTCCTGCGCGACGGCATGCTGCTCAGCGAGCACGAGCACAACCCGACCAAGGGCAACGAGACCGTCGAGGAGCGCACCGTCAGGTTCCGCACCGTCGGTGACCTCACCCTCACCGGCTGCGTCGAGTCCGAGGCGGACACCATCCCCAAGATCATCGACGAGGTCGCCATCGCCCGGGTCACCGAGCGTGGCGCCACCCGTGGCGACGACCGGTTCTCCGAGGCCGCCATGGAGGACCGGAAGAAGGAAGGCTACTTCTGATGCCAGGCACCGACTTCGGGCAGGCCCTGCCCACGATGGACCTGCTCCGGTTCGCGACCGCCGGCTCCGTCGATGACGGCAAGTCCACCCTCATCGGGCGGCTGCTGCTCGACTCCAAGTCGATCTTCGAGGACCAGCTCGAGGCCGTGGAGGCGACCAGTCACTCCCGTGGCTACGACTACACCGACCTGGCGCTGCTCACCGACGGTCTGCGGTCGGAGCGGGAGCAGGGCATCACGATCGACGTGGCCTACCGCTACTTCGCCACGCCCAACCGCAAGTTCATCATCGCCGACACCCCCGGCCACATCCAGTACACCCGCAACATGGTCACCGGCGCCTCCACCGCCGACCTGGGCCTGGTGCTCGTCGACGCCCGCCAGGGCCTCACCGAGCAGTCCCGCCGGCACGCCGTGCTGCTCTCCCTCCTCCGGGTGCCGCACCTGGTGCTCGCGGTCAACAAGATGGACCTCGTCGACTGGTCCGAGGAGGTCTACGAGCAGATCCACCAGGAGTTCACGAACTTCGCCACCAAGCTCAACATCCCCGACCTCGAGGTCATCCCGATCTCGGCGCTCCAGGGCGACAACGTGGTGACCCGGTCGGAGAACACGCCGTGGTACCACGGCCCCACGCTGATGCACCACCTCGAGCACGTCCACGTCGCCTCCGACCGCGACCTGGTCGACACCCGCTTCCCGGTCCAGTACGTCGTCCGCCCCAAGAGCGACGTCCACCACGACTACCGCGGGTACGCCGGCATGGTGGCCGGGGGCGTCCTGAAGAAGGGCGACGAGGTCATCGTGCTCCCGTCCGGCATGACGTCCACGATCGAGGGCATCGACCTGTTCGACAAGGAGGTCGACGAGGCCTTCCCGCCCATGTCGGTCACCGTCCGCCTGGCCGACGACGTCGACGTCTCGCGCGGGGACATGATCGCCCGCGTCAAGAACGCCCCGAAGCCGAGCCAGGACATCGACGCGATGGTCTGCTGGATGACGAACGAGCCGCTCCGCCCGCGGCAGAAGCTCGCCATCAAGCACACCACCCGCAACGGGCGGGCCCTGGTCAAGGAGATCCAGTACCGCCTCGACGTCAACACGCTGCACCGCGACCAGGACACCAAGGAGCTCGGTCTCAACGAGATCGGCCGCATCACGCTGCGCACCACGGTGCCGCTGCTGTGCGACCCCTACTCCAAGAACCGCACGACCGGCTCCTTCATCCTCATCGACGAGGCCACCGGGGTCACCGTCGGCGCAGGGATGATCAACAGCGGCAGCTAGACCGTCCGCTGTCCGACCACGGCCGCGCTCAGAACGCAGCGTGTCCACCTCGCCCCGCAGGCGACCTTTCCCGACCAACCGCGCCACGAGCCGGTGCCGTTCGTTCCGATGGCGTCGAGTCCGTCCTCGACGTAGGCTGCGGGCTGGGGGCCGGGCGGCGGCTCCTCGGCAACATCCAGTACGCGCAGTTCGTCCCGACCCGCAACCCAGGGCTGGGCCGCGTCGGTGTCAGGCCGACGGCGGCTCCGTGACGACGCGGGGCTCCTCCCAGGAGCGTCCTGCCTCGCCGCGGGCCCGGCGGACTGCCCACAGCACGGTCGCGAGGTCGGCAGCGACCGCCAGCACCGCCACCCAGGCCACGGCGTCGGCGCCGCGGTTCTTGCTCGCCACCACCGCGGCGAGCGGTCCCACGGGCACTGCCAGCAGACGGAGCCGCAACAGCATCTTGTTCATCCGGCGGATCCGGATCTCGACGATGGCGGGCATGCCCGCAACCACGCAGGCGCAGTACAGGGTCATCGCCGGCAGCGCCTGTCGGGTGGCCTCCCACTGCTGACCGGTGAGGAGCCGAGCGAGAGAGTCGGGGATGAGCAGGAGCAGTCCGCCGCAGGCGACGGCCATGAGCGCGAGCGAGAGCTGGGCTCGTGGCACCGAGCGTCGCATCGCCTCGGGACGCCGGGCGAACTGAGGCATCAGTCCCTGCATGACGCCCGCGGCCACGACGGTGATCGGCCCGAGCAACATCAGCGCCAGGCGAGGACCACTGACGGCAGCGGGTCCGAGCAGGGAGGCTGCGATGAAGAACACCGACTGGCTCGCTCCGACGACGACGACGTAGTCGATGGCCGGGATGCTGCCCAGAGCCAAGAAGTGCCACACACCCTGGCTCGGGTCCTGCCGCGCCGAGTCGACGCCGGGGGTGCGCACCAGCATCAGGGCGCTGAGCACACCCGCGACGCTCCAGACGACCATCATCGCCGGTGCCGGGCTGTCGGAAGTCAGCGCCACCGGGACGGCGACGACGACGGCCACGAGCCACAGGCCGTTCGCCAGAGCGGAGAGGTCGGCGCGCAGGAACGCGATCGCTTTCATCCTCAGGAAGCTCTGGACGCTCAGCAGCGGAAGTGCAGCGGCGAAGACGACGGACTCCCGTCCCACGGTCAGGCCGGCCAGCACGAAGAACACCGCCAGGAGGACGGCCGCCAGCGCTCCGGTGCCCGCGCTCACGAGGGAGAGGAGCCCGACCTGACGACCGCTCAGGGTCCCGTTCCCGGACATCACGGTCACCGGCTCGCTGCAGAGCACCCGGTTGAACGAGACGACCAAGGCATAGGCGATCGCCACGAGCGAGAAGGTTCCGAACGCCCCGGGGCTGAGCTCGTGAGCCATGAACAGCGCCAGCAGGACGTTGACCGCCGACGCGGCCATCTGGTCGAGGACGCTCAGCGGCACCTGACGACGTCGGGTGCTCACGACCGCGTGCTTCGCAGGTAGGCGCGCTTGCCGACGCCCAGCAGCCGCGCCCGCACCCGGTGCGTCCACGGTGCCTGCCACTTGGCCAGGTAGAGGTCGCGGGAGCGGGCGGCGCGAGCGAACCGGTCAGCCTCAGAGCCCTGACTGTGGCCACTCTGGTGGCGCACGACCATCGTCGGGCACACGGCGGCCGTCAGGCGGTGCTCCTGCCACAGCCGCCGACACAGGTCGACATCCTCCCAGTACATGAAGAAGCGCTGGTCGAAGCCGCCCACCGACGTGAACACGTCACGGCGCAGGAGCATGCAGGCCCCCGTGATCCATCGGGGCGGGCCGTCCGGCCCGGACGGCGCCGCCGGGATCGGGCCCCAGGAGTCGCGTTGCACGAAGCCCTCCTGGTCGACGATGACGGGACCCACGACTCCGTGCCCCGTCTCCAGGAGGGCGACCAGTTCCGAGACCTGCCCCGCGACCAGCCGCACGTCGCTGTTGAGGACCAGAACGTGATCCTCGCGCGCCGCTCGCACACCGAGGTTCGCACCTTCGCCGTAGCCCTGACGCGCGGGAGCCCGGACTAGCTCGAACCCCGCCGATCCGGGACCCCAGTCCGCGGAGTACGACGGGTCGCCCGTGTTGTCGACGACGACGACCTGGCTCACGGCGGGTTGGTTCCGCAGGTCATCGATCAGGCGCAGCGTCGACTCGCGCGTGAAGTAGTCCACCACCACGGCGCTGATCCGCGCCGCCGGGGCGCTCATGGCCGGAGCCTGATGCGGAAGGCGGCACAGGTCAGCAGGAAGAGGGCAACGGTGACGGCCAGCTGGGTCACCGAGTTCACCGGGTCGTTCCTCATCAACGAGTAGAGCGTGAAGTAGATGAGGACGGCCAGCCCGTCTCCCAGAGGGGAACCGCGAACGCGGACGCGCCGTCGCCCGAGGAGGACGCCCGTGCCGAACGCCAGGGCTGCGGCTCCGACCCAGCCCTGGCTCAGCAACAAGCCCCCCAGTGCGGTGGGGGCGAGGCTGAACCCGGCCGCGAAGGACTGGATGTCGTAGGTGCGCATGAAGCGCTCGGTGCTGTTGGGGATCTTGTCGGGGAAGTACTGCCGGGGCAGGAACCGGGTGGTCATGGCCCCCCACAGCGCGGCCCCGCCGAACCGGAGGTCCCGGGTGAGCGCGCCGTCCACGACGATCACCGGCGAGAACTCGCCCTGCATCACACTGGACGGGTCGTAGCCTCGACCTTGCGTCAGCGCCGCCTGCCGGACGACACCCAGACCCAGTCCGACGCTGGCCATGATCACCGGGAGGATGATGAGGAGTCCGACGTTCTGGGCCAGCCGGCGGCCGGGCGCACGGTGCAGCTGGAAGAGCAGGAGCAGTGCCACCGCGTTGATCACGAACGCGCCGCGTTCGAGGCGCAGGAGCGGCATCACCAGCAGGAGCACCACCAGCAGCCGCCAGTGGAGCCGAGGACGGCCGTGCTGGGAGGCCACGTAGGCCGCCACCATCGCGACGGTCAGCAGGTCCGTGCCGAGCTTGACGATCTGCAGCGCACCGAGCCCGTGAGCTCCGTAGTCGGAGATTCCTTCGACCTGGGCGCCGCCCGACAGGTACGCCGCCGGTCCGCTCGCGGCCACGTCCGTCACCACGATGACGGCCTGGAGGAGGATCGGGATCCACAGGAGCCGTTCGGGTGGGCCGACGATCCTTCGCCGCTCGTCCATGGCCTGCTCCGCCGGCGCTTCCGGGATGGCCGGTCGCTCGAGCAAGCGACCGACGCCGAGGCCGACGAGGTAGAGCAGCCCCATCACGAACGCGAACCGGTGCACGACGTCGAAGTCGACGGTGGCGATCACGTAGGGCCCGAGTCCCAGGACCAGCGCGAAGTAGAGGATCACGACGTTGCGGACACTGATGACTCGGGTCGAGTCCCAGGCCAGGACGCAGACCAGCAGGAACGGCGTGAGCCACGGGTCGGCGCCGCGGGACCAGAAGTCACTGAAGAGGAGCCCGGCCGCGATAGCGAGCTTGACGCCGGACACGAAGATCGTCGGGCTCAGGGGGGCACGGCCTGGCGCCGTCTGCACCATCGTCACGGCTGGCCCACCCAGGGCAGGATGAGGGCTCGCCAGCGGCTCCGGACCTGGTCCGGGGACGAGCGGAGCAGCACCATCTGCGCCTCCTCGTCGAGCTCGCGGCCGGGCTCGCGCTCGGTCAAGTCTGCCACCGCCTGCGCCCACGCCTGCGGATCGCGTTCGAGGATCCGCACCGAGGGACCGGCCCTCAGTCCCAGGCCCCGGTTGGCCCTCGGTGTCATCACCACCGGGGTACCCACGGCCAGGGTGTTGAGGACCTTGGTCTGAACCCCGCTGCCGAGCACGATCGGAGCCAGGGACACCCGCGCCCCGGCGATCAGGGCGATGAGGTCGTCGACGTCCGGGCGAAGCGTGATACCCGCGCTCTCCACCAGGCCGGTGAGCGCGGCACTGGGCCGGCGACCGGCGACCACGACGCGTGCGGGGTCCCAGCCGAGAGCGACCAGCGCGGGTACCAGCTCGTGCGCGATCCAGGTCACCGCCTCGGCGTTGGGGGCGTAGAAGAGGCTGCCGGGAAAGATGACGTACGGAGTCCCGCGCTCATCTCGAGGCACGTGGCGCACCGCCACCTCGAGCGCGACGCCCTCGACGTCGGGACCGATGAGAGCGGCCTCTTCGTCGGAGACCGCGGCGCTGGCGACCGCCCGCGCCGCGACCTCGGCCTCCCAGGCCCGGAGCCGCCGCGCTTCCCAGCCCCAGAACCAACGCAGCGGAGCACGCGACGCTGCCGCTCGCGAGCGCATGTTCGAGGCCAGCGAGTCGACGAAGTCGACCACGAAGTCGCCCTCGACCGCATGGGGGACGACGCGGGAGGTCACGAAGACCGACAGCTCGTCCGACCTCCCCGCCGCGATCCCCTTGTCGCGCAGCAGCGCCTCCACGACCAGGCACTGCAGGGGCTGCCGCCACCCTCCGCCGGCCAGGAGGGACCCCACGTGACGAAGGACGCCCGGTCTCAGGGCGGCCCGTCCGAGACCCTCACCGGGTTCGAGGGCCGACAGGGTGCGGACCTGCACGCCTGCGTCCTCGAGGGCGGCGCGGATGGACTGTGCCCTGATCGCGTCGCCGGTGCCGTCCGCACTCGGTGCGCGCAGCGTCACCAGTCGCACGCCCCTTTCCGTCATCGCGCAACACCGTCATAGAGCGCGGCGTACGCCTGCGCCACCTCGGGCCACGTGGGAAGAGCATCCAGGGCGTCAGCCACGGGTACCCGTCGAACGGCCTCGCGCAGCGCCCCGGCCCACGCGTCGAGGCTGCTCGCGTCCTGCACCGCGACGACGTGCGTGCCCATCGGCTCGGCGGGAAGCCGGGCGGCGGCATCGAGGACCACGGGCGTACCCACCTCGCCAGCCTCCACGATGGGCAGGCCGTAGCCCTCTTCGCGGGTGGGATAGAGCAGGCAGGCGGCCCTGCTGAGCAGCTCCTCGACCCGGGCGTCGTCCGGATCGGGCTCCACGCGAACCTCGCCGGACGCCGATCGCACCGCCGCCGCATCGATCCCCGCGCGCCCGGCCACCACGAGCGGCAGGGCTGCGGCTCCGGCCCGCTCGGCGTAGCGCGCGTAGGCCGCGACCCCGAGCCCCACCCGCTTACGCGGGTCGGACGATCCACCGAACATCAGGACGTGGCGGCGCTCGCCGGCGTGGAAGCGGCCCGGGCGCCAGCCGTGCGGGATGACCTGCACGCGGGACGTGACGGAGGGGAGCTGGGCGCAGACGTCGTCGGCGGTCTGCCTGCTGATGGCGACGATCGGGAAGTCGCCCCGCGCCAGGCCGGGGAGCAGCAGCTCCCGGTAGAGGCGCGCCTTGCGGGTGCGCGAGCGGACCATCATCAGGTCGTGCACGGTGACGACGACGCGGTCCGAGGGGAACCGGGGCGCAGTGTTGCCGAAGTAGTGGACCACGTCCGCGGTCCGGGTCCGGGGGTCCCACCGCGGCGACACGTCCAGCAGTCCCGACCGGAGCAGCGTGTCCGCCTGCCCTCGCCGTGTCCAGCCGTGCCCGGTGGCGTTCACGTGCAGCGAGGGACCCGCACCCAGCGCGGCGAAGCCGTCGAGGAGCCGGACGGTCGCCGAGGCGATCCCCAGCCCGCGGGCCGCCAGCCGGGCGTCCAGGAACACGCGCACCCGCTCCTCACCTCCCTCATCCATCCGGTCCCCTGTCCCGTGCGCCGAGCTGCCGTCCGAGATCGGCCCACCCGGCCCGACCCAGGGGTGGCGTCCACCCCTGGCCGGAGAGCCACGACGCAGCCTGACGCTGCCCGAACCACATCATCTCCACCCGTCGCGCGGTGGCGCTCACCCGTCCGCTGCCGCGACCGACGAGGAAGCCGGTGCCGACGACTGCCCGGGCGATCGGGACCGGGACGTGGACCGGCTCGTGGCCTCCCAGCAGCACGACGAGGTCGCGGCAGGTGATCCCCTCGGCCGGCTGGAGCACGACGTCCGGCGGGGTCTGGGACTCCAGGGCGACCTCGACGATGGCCGCCGCGACGTTCTGGACCAGGGCTTGCGGCGTGGGGAGCTCTCCGCGACCCGCGACGGAGCCGGCGCGCGACGAGAGCACCCGATGAAGCCGTTGCGTGACGGGGCGGTCCAGGCCGTGCACCGACGTGGGCCGGAAGCACGTGGTGCCGGGACGAACCTCCAGCACCGACTCGCCGAGCACCTTGGACAGCGAGTAGGGGCTGAACGGCGCGTACCGTCGCGACTCGTCCAGGACCTCCGCCCGCCCTTGGACCGCGGCCGAGCTGATGTGCACGAGCCTCGCCTGCTCGTGGGTCGCTCGCGCCAGCGCCACCGGGAGCAGAGCATTGGCGCCGACGAGTGCATCGGCATCGGATCCCGTCGCCGTCGCCGCCCCTGCCGCGTTGATCACCACGTCGCTCGACCGGAGGCTGTCCGTGAGCGCCGCGAGATCAAGGGCGTCGGCCTCGCGCCTCAGGTCGTTCGCGGTGCGCGACGTCGATCTCCAGTGCGGGGCGCGGACCTCGTGGACGAGGATCCCCCGAGACCGCAGCTCGTCGAGGACATGGCGGCCGATGAACCCCGAGGCGCCGACCAACGCCACCTGCCGCCCGGTCACGGCAGCCCGACGAGCCTGGGCAACGAGAGGTAGCCGGCCAGGATCACGATCGACACCGCCACGAACACCCAGGGGTCGGCGACGCCGGAGAGCACGACCAGCAGCAACGACGTACCCGCCGTCAGGGTGGCCACCTGGACGTGGGTCGAGCCGGCGTCGACGAGGCGCTGGTAGACGTGCTCGCGGTGAGCCACGTGCAGCGGCTGCTTCCTGAGGGCGTGGACGAGGACGACCCTGCCCGTGTCCGCGAGGTACAGCAGGAGTGGCGACACCGCCAGAAGCACGCCGACGCCGCCGGCCCACGCGAGCACCGACAGTCCCGCCACGAGCCCGCCGAGCAGATAGCTACCGACGTCCCCGAGGAAGATCCGTGCCTGGGGGACGTTCCACGGCAAGAAGCCGACGCATGCCCCCGCCAGGGGGACCCCGAGGAGCACGAGCGCGAGGATGTCGTTCACGGCACCCAGGTAGGTGAACCAGACTCCGGCCACCACACCGTGCAGTCCTGTGATGCCGTTGATGCCGTCCATGAAGTTGTAGGCGTTCACGCAGCCCACGAGCCACAGGGCGAGGGGCAAGGTGGCCAGGAGCGCGATCCCGGCCCAGCCGAGCACCTCGACCCCCAGGGCCACCGCGGCGGCGCCGCAGACGACGAGCTGGACCGCCAGTCGCACGACAGCGTTCAGCGAGACCGCGTCGTCGACGAGCCCCAGGAGGCCCAGCAGGATTCCCAGGAGCAGGACGATCCAGGCACCCGCGTCCGCGTCCCCTGCCGCGAGCACGGCCGTCGTGATCGTGGCCAGCAGCGCGGCGCCACCGCCCCGGGGCACGGAGCGCACGTGCGAGGAGCGCGCGTTCGGGATGTCGAGGAACCGGGGTCGATCGAGCAGGGCGACCAGGAGCCGGGTGAGGAGGAACGTGCCAACGGCCACGACGAGCAGTGCCCCGATCGCCGGCCCCCCAGCACCCGCCACCACGTCCTGGGTCCAGTCGGTCACGCGGGACCCGACGGGCGGACGTCCGACCGTGACGAGGGTCGCCGGGCGGGGCTCGTCACGACTCTTCCCCACTTCCCTGCTCGGCGGACTTCTCGGCCGTCATCCTAGATGAGCGCCAGGGACGCCTCGCCGGGGCGTGGACGGGCACGGGCACGCGGCCTGGTCAGGGCCTGCTGAACCAGTGCACTCCGCTCGGGTGGACGCGATGGGCGAACCCAGCGACCTCCAATCTCGCGAACGGGATCTCCTCGCCCTCGACGGCCAGGGTCCGCACCTGCGCCAGGGATTCCGGCGAGAGCCGCTCGAGGACGGCGCGTTCGGCGCCCTCGATGTCGATCTTGAGCAGGTCGATGCATCCGGCATCGTCGGCCAGCTCCTGCACGAGTCGCTCCGCGTCCACGCACGCCACCGTGCGGGGTGCGCCGCCGCGGAAGTCGATGCCGGAGTACCTGCCCGAGGGCTCGACCTGGAGCTCCACCGTCCCTTCGTAGTCCATGACCGCCGCCCGCCGCAGGTCGAAGCGCCCGCTGAACTGCCGGAGGTTGTCCGCCGCCTGGTCGCTGTTCTCGGTGAGTGGTTCCACGCCGATCACTCGCGCGCGGGGTGCGACGGCGAGGAAGTAGGCCATGCTGATGCCCGCGTTGGCCCCCAGATCCAGCACGACCCGGGCATCGTGGACAGCGGGATAGCACCGCCACACGAAGATCTCGTGGATGGTCAGCATGTCGAAGCGGGACCGGGCGACGAGCTCGACCGGCGTCCGGCGGCCCGGCGCCCGGACGCGCACCATCACCGGATAGTCCCCCCGCCCCAGCACGTAGCGGCGCACGAAGGCGTCGAGCGGATCCACGTAGCTCGTCAGGCGACCGAGCGAGCGGTAGTGCGCCGGGTTGGCCAGCCCGCGCATGATCTGGCGCGGGGTCCGCCGGTAGGTGGGCGCCGGCACCATCTCTGCGCTCCGTCCCTCGGCTTGTCGGATGTCCACGTCACGATACCCGCGGGACGAGCCGCGGATCAGCGTCGCTCGACGCCGGTGATCTCCCACCGGGGCGAGTCGACGAGACCGTCCTCGACCCACCGCGCCGTGGCCCGGTCGGGCCGGGTCCAGCCCGCGGGCAGGTCCCGCACGGCGTAGCCCTTCGGGAAGTGCACGGTGACGTCCACCAGCTCGGGGGTGACCATGCCCTGCGGGTCGACGTCCAGCCGGTAGGTGAGGGTGCCGTCCTCGACGTCCGCCGCCCGGGGCACGTCGTACACGACCTCGATCGTGGCGCTCTCGCCCGGATCGAGCGTGACCGTGCGGTAGAAGTACGGTCGGTCGCCGACGTGCCGCAGGAACGGGTCGTCGGGCTTCCCGCCCACCGTGGTCGACCGGATCGTCACGTCCTTGGGGAAGAACGTCGCGACCGCGGACTCGTTGATCCGGGTGAAGTAGCCGAAGGCCGGGTCCGGGGTGTCGTAGGGGTACGGCCCGCTGGTGTTGGTGACCTCGACCCGGAGCGTGACCCGGGCGCTGCCGTCCTCGTGGAGCGTGACGTCCGAGGAGACCGCGCGCTGCTGCCAGTAGTCGCTCTTCGCGACGTTGGTGTTCTGGGTGAAGACACCGAGGTAGTCGTGGTCGGTGTCGGAGAGGTCGCCGGTCACGCCGAGCTTCTCGACGATCCGCTGCGCCTTCGGATCGCGCATGTAGACCGCGAAGTGCCGGCCCGCCGCCGCGTCGCCGAGGGTCTGGAACTTCTCGACGAACTTCCCGCCGGCGAAGAGCTTGTCCCGGAAGATCGGGATCAGGGTGTCGTTGAGGGCCCGGCGCTTGAAGATGTCGTTGTAGGTGTCGTAGCTGCCGACCAGGGTCTGGGTCAGGTTGGTCGCGTCGAGGGTGCCGTACTCCCCCACCTCGAGGGGTCCGGTCACGTTGAACAGCGAGGCGATCGCGGGGACGTCGATGGCGATCACGCCGTCGAACTCCTCCTTGGTGACCTTGGCCCAGGCCCGGAGCAGCTCCTCCCCCGACGTGGACCAGTAGGGCGACCAGGTGGCGTTCTGGATCCGGGCCTTGCCGCGCGGGTGGAACGTGTTCCCCTTGACCTTCTTCCAGTACAGCGCGCGGGCGGCGTCCTTGGCCTGCGCCAGCGTCCCGATGTCGCGGAACGCCGCCTTCCCGTCCTTGATCCGGACGGTGGCGAGCGCCAGGGTCGCGCCGCCGCTGTAGCGCAGCTCGGCGGGGTTCAGGATCGCGACCATGTACTTCATCTCGCGCTCCTCGCCGAGCAGGCCCGGCAGCACGTCGAGGAAGGGCTCCGCCTGGTCGAGCTGGTCGTTCAGCGGCTCGAGCTCGGCCAGGGCGGCGTCCCGCGCGGAGGCCACGGAGGCACCCACGACCGGTGCGTCGCCGTCGACCTGGTCGAGGGCGGCGATGGCGTGGTGGGCGTGCTCCGTCGCCGCCCGGCCGGCGGTGAGGATGTCGTCGAGGACCTCGAGGTCGACGCTCTCGCCCTCCACCAGCGCGCCGGCCTGGTCGCCGAGCACCTGCGGGTAGACCTCGACCCCGATCTCGGCGATCGAGGTCGCGTCGTCGAGCGCCGCCACGAGGTTGCGGACGTCGCGCACGCCGGCCCCCGCCACCGGCACGAACTGCCACACGTCGCCGCCGATCCCGTCGGTCGCGCCGCGAGCCCGGTCGACGTGGCCGCGGGCGCTCTCGACGTGCACCTGGGCGGTGCTGACGTCACCGGCGCGCAGGGCGTCCGCCGCCACCTGGAGATCGTCCCGGGCCGCCTCGGCATCGCTCTGGACGCCCCGGAACGGCAGCGCGAGGAGCACCAGCGCGACGCCGACCAGGACCGCGAGACCGAGCAGGACCAGGAGCGTGCGTCGTACCGGGTGCCGTCGGCGGGCCGCCTCAGCCGCCATCGGGGAGACCCGCCGGCGCGATCGCGGGGACACCGAGGAGGTCACGGCACTCCGCGGGCGTCATCGGCGTGCGCTGCACGACCGCGCCGAGTGCCGCGGCCCGCTCGACGAGCTGGCGGTTGCTCTCGACCGGCACCCCGCGACTGATGGTGAGCACGTCCTCCATGCCGACCCGGAGGTGGCCGCCCTTGGAGAGCGCGGCCAGGGCCACGGCCAACGTGGACCGCCCGATGCCCGTGGCCGACCAGCTCGTCGTGGCGGCGGGCAGCGCGGCGACCGCGGCGACGAGCGAGTCCGCCGTCCCGTTCATGCCCCCGGGGACCCCCATGACGAGGTCGCAGTGGACCTTGCCGCCGGCGGGCAGGCCGAACGTGTCCAGGAGGCGGTGCAGGGCGTGCACCTGGCCGAGGTCGAACAGCTCGAACTCGGGGACCACGCCGCGCTCCTGGCTGAGCTGGTACAGCTCGCAGACGAACGGCCACGGGTTCAAGAAGACGTCGTCGCCGAAGTTGGTGGTGCCCATCGTCAGGCTGCAGGAGTCGGGCTCGGCGTCGAGCACCTTGAGGCGGTCCTCCAGCGGGTCGTGCACGGACCCACCGGTGGAGAGCTGCACCACGAGGTCGGTCGCCTCCCGGATGCCCTGCACGGTGTCGCGCAGCCGGACCGGGTCGAGGGTGGGGCGGTGCTCGTCGTCGCGGATGTGCAGGTGCACCATGGCCGCGCCCGCCGCCGCGCAGTCCGCTGCCGTGGCGACCTGCTCCTCGAGCGTCGTCGGCAGGTGCGGGCAGTCGGCCTTGCTGGTCTCCGCGCCGGTCGGGGCGACGGTGATCAGCAGCCGGTCGGCGGGTACTCCAGTCACGGGCACATGGTGACATGGTGGTCCGCATGCGCGTGGTCATCCAGCGAGTCCGCTCGGCCCGGGTCGAGGTCGACGGCGCCGTGGTGGGCGAGCTCGGGGCGCCCGGCCTGCTGGTCTACCTCGGGGTCACGCACGACGACGGCCCCGACGAGGTCGCGTGGACGGCCCGGAAGATCTGGGACCTCCGGCTGCTCCGCGAGGAGCGCTCGGCGTCGGACACGGGGGCACCGATCCTGGTGGTCAGCCAGTTCACCCTGTACGGCGACGCGCGCAAGGGCCGCCGCCCCACGTGGGAGGCGGCGGCCCCTGGCTCGGTCTCCGAGCCGCTCTACGACGCGGTCTGCGAGGCGCTGCGCGGGCTCGGCGCCCACGTCGAGCAGGGCGTGTTCGGCGCCGACATGGCCGTCACGTCGGTCAACGACGGTCCGATCACGCTGCTCCTCGAGCGGTAGCGATCAGAGCGTGACCGTCACCTCGGCGACGGTGCCGACGGCCGCGTGGACCGGGGTGTCGACCGGGTCGGCCTTGGGGGCCAGGGTGCGCAGCGTCCAGTCCCCGTCGCCGGCGAAGAACCGGAAGTGACCGGTCGCCGAGGTGGGCACCTCGGCGGTGAACTCACCGGTCCGGTCCAGCAGCCGCACGTAGGCGTTGGGCACCGGCTCGCCGGCGCGGACCACCTGTCCCTGCACGATCGCCTCCTTGGCGACGTTCACGCCGTCGAGCGAGAGCCCGCCGGCGGTCGCGCCGCACATCAGGCCTCACCCTTCTCGTCGCCGAGCGCCACGGGCACGCCCACGAGGGAGCCGTACTCGGTCCACGAGCCGTCGTAGTTCTTGACGTTCTGCTGACCGAGCAGCTCCTTGAGCACGAACCACGTGTGCGACGAGCGCTCACCGATGCGGCAGTAGGCGATGGTGTCCTTGTCCCAGTCGACCCCGGCCTCGGTGTAGATCGTCGTGAGCTCGTCGTCGGAGCGGAAGGTGCCGTCGTCGTTGGCCGCCTTGCTCCACGGGACGTTGGCCGCGGTCGGGATGTGACCGGCGCGCTGCGCCTGCTCCTGCGGCAGGTGGGCGGGGGCGAGGAGGCGGCCGGCGTACTCGTCGGGGCTGCGCACGTCGACGAGGTTCTTGGTGCCGATGGCCTCGACGGTCTCGTCGCGGAACGCCCGGATCGAGTGGTCCTGCGCCTGCGCGGTGTACGACGTCGCCGTCCGGCTGGGCAGCTCGTCGGTGAGCGCGCGGGAGTCGAGCTCCCACTTCTTGCGACCGCCGTCGAGCAGCTTCACGTCCTGGTGGCCGTAGAGCTTGAAGTACCAGTAGGCGTAGGCCGCGAACCAGTTGTTGTTGCCGCCGTACAGCACCACGGTGTCGTCGTTGGCGACCCCGCGCTCGGAGAGCAGCGCCTCGAACTGCTCCTTGCTCACGAAGTCGCGGCGGACCTGGTCCTGGAGGTCGGTGGTCCAGTCGAGCTTGATCGCCCCCTGGATGTGGCCCTTGTCGTAGGCCGTGGTGTCCTCGTCGACCTCGATGAGGACGATGCCGTCCTGGTCCAGGTGGTCCTCCACCCACTGGGCGGTGACGAGTGAGTTCTCGCGGGTCATGTGGTTCTCCTATGCGGTGGGGCGGGTGGCGTTGCGGACGAGTGAGGGGATGCCGGCACGGCGCGCCAACAGGTAGATCTCGCAGCCCAGGCAGAACCCGAAGACGGCGTTGAGAAGGGCGGCCACGAGGGCCAGGCCGGTGGCGACCAGCCCGACGAGCGGGGCGCCGGACAGGAAGCCGACGAGCCCGACCAGCACGAAGCCGAACCCCACGGACTGGGCGAACTGCGGCGGCGCCGCGTCCTCCAGGTGCGTCGGAGCGGCCAGGTGGGGGCGCACCAGGCGCCGGAACAGCCAGGCGTACGGCGTGCGGGTGACCCCGAGCGACGCCCCCACCGCGAACAGCACGGCCTGGGCGCCCAGCAGCACGAGCGCGACCGCGCCCGGCGCCGTGACGAGCACGGTCGCGAGGACGATCGAGGTGAGGGCAGCGGCGAACTGCGGCCCGCGCGGGTCGATTTCCTGGCTCATGAGAAGTCCGTCCTTAGTCGAGTATGTAACTCGACAATAACCGAAATGAAGGGCAGTCGGTCAGGACATTCGACACAGGGACGAGCGCACGCGGCAGTGGTCCACTGCGCGTCGCTTCGTCAACCAGGTCGAGGACATGCGTCGAGAGTAGGGCGCCGCACGCCGGGCGACGAACCCGCGTCTCACATTTTGAGCATCGCGTCCACGATTCGAGATCAGCGGTCCGGCCGGCTGGCCAGGTACCGCACCGCCACGACCAGCCAGGCGCCGAGCAGGGCGCCCAGGGTGTTGGCCACCACGTCGGCGTACGACGCGTCCCGGCCGGGCAGCACCAGTCCCTGGGTGAGCTCGACCGCGCCCGCGAGCAGGAACCCCCACGCGGTCCAGTCCTGCCACGACCAGCGCGGCAGCACGAGCGAGCCCAGCACCGCGAACGGCACCAGCAGCACGACGTTGCAGAGGAACTCCACCCGCACGGGCTCACGTGCGGCAGCCCGAGGCGCAGGGCCAGGTCGGTGAGCCGGCCGACTGCCGCGCTCGGCACGTCGGAGGTCGGGTGCGAGCAGCACGAACGCCAGGAACAGCGAGTAGCCGAGAAGCAGGGCGAGCACCAGTCGCCTCGGCACCGCGACCCCCGTCATGCCGCGAGCCTGCCAGATCGCTACGTGGCCACCTCGGCCAGCGCCGCCAGCACCTGCTCGCGGCGCGGGGCCCCGCCGGCCCGGCTGAGCTCGCGCCCGGACCCGTCGAGCACCAAGGTGGTGGGGGTCCGGAGCACGCCGAGCCGGCGCACGAGCTCGAGGTGGTGCTCCGCGTCGATCTCGACGTGCCGCACCCCGGGAACCTGGTCGGCCACCGCGGCCAGGACCTGCCGCGTGGCCCGGCACGGGGCGCAGAAGGCGGAGGAGAACTGCAGCAGCGTGGCCCGCTCCCCCAGCGACGCGGCGTGCGGCGTGCCGGCCAGCACGTTCGCCTCCTCGCGGAGCCGCGGCCGGCTCCGAGGTCGAGACCTGCGGCTGCACCCCCCGGACGGGGTGGGTGCCCCGGAACCGACCGTCCGCCCAGGCGCGGTAGAGCCCGAAGGCCGCCGCCGCGAGGACGGCGCCCAGCAGCACCCACACTCCGGTCGTCACGTCGGCGGAACAGCGCCGGGGCGCCGAAGATTCCGAAGGCCGGGGTCAGCCGCCCGCGAACGGCGGCAGGAACTCGACCGTGTCGCCCGGACGAACCACGACGTCCCCCGGGTCGAGCGTGGACACCGGCCGGTCCCCCACCAGCACGGAGCAGCTGGCGAGCACGGCTGCGAGCCGGTCGGGGCGGCCCGCGAGGACCAGGTCCACCACCCGGGCGAGCGACAGCGGGCCCGGCACCGGCAGGTCCAGCCCGGCCACCCCGGCCGTCGCCTTCGCCGCGGCCCAGAGCCGGACGTGGACCACGCCCGTCTCATCCGCGTCCGTGCGGGCACCGCTGGGGTCCATGCGGGATATCCTGACGCATCCGACCATCCAGCCGGAGGAGCGCCCTTGAGCACCCTGCTGTTGCTGACCAGCGCCCTCCAGCCGTCCGTGGAGGTGCTGCCGGGCCTGGCGCTGCTCGGCCACCAGGTGAAGATCCTCCCGGCCCAGGGCAGCGCCCTGCTGGAAGCTCCCGACAACGACCTGCTCCTCGTCGACGGGCGCCAGGAGCTGGCGCACGCGCGTGACCTCTGCCGGCTGATCCGCACCACCGGCACCGACGTGCCCGTCCTGCTGATCGTCACCGAGGGCGGTCTCGCCGTCGTCGCCCAGGACTGGGGCATGGACGACGTGATCCTGCACACCTGCGGCCCGGCCGAGCTCGAGGCCCGGATCCGGCTCGCCCTCGGCCGCCTCGCGGCCCGCCGCGAGGCCGACGACCCCGAGTCGCACGTGATCCGCACCGGCGAGGTCACCGTCGACGACGCGACGTACACCGCCAAGATCAGCGGCCGGTCGCTCGACCTGACCTTCAAGGAGTTCGAGCTGCCTGAAGTTCCTGGCCCAGCACCCCGGCCGGGTCTTCAGCCGCCAGCAGCTGCTCTCCGAGGTGTGGGGCTACGACTACTTCGGCGGCACCCGCACCGTCGACGTGCACGTGCGCCGGCTCCGCGCCAAGCTCGGCCCGGAGAACGAGACGCTGATCGGCACCGTCCGCAACGTCGGCTACCGCTTCGTGCTGCCGACCAAGGAGCGCGCCGACCAGGGCGCCTCCGAGCGGGCCGACGCCTGAGGATGCCGGCGGGGATCGAGGCCATCGCGGCTGCCTGTGCGGCGGTCGACGGTGCCGACCCGCTCGACGAGGCGACCTGGCTGGCGCTCCGGCATCCCGCCTCCCACGCGGTCGACGCGACCGTCGTGGAGGACGGGTTCGCCGTCGTGGTCGACCGGGCGCTGAGCCTGGCCGTGCACCCCGACGCACGCGGGCGCGGGCACGCCGACAGCACTGCTGGCCGACGTGCTGCCGCGACACCCGGGCGCGCTGACCGCCTGGTCGCACGGCAACCACCCGGCCGCCGCCGTGCTGGCGGCGCGCCACGGCTTCGACCGGGTCCGGGACCTCTGGGTGATGCGGAGACCGACCTCGCTCCCGCTCCGGGACACCCCGCTCGTGGACGGGGTCACGATCCGCGGCTACCGCGACGGCGACCGCGACGACCTGATCCGCGTCAACGCCGCCGCCTTCGCCGCGCACCCCGAGCAGGGCGGCATGGACGCCGCCGACCTCGCCGCCCGGATGGCGGAGGCGTGGTACGACGCCGCCGACCTGCTGGTCGCCGTGGACGACGACGACACGATGCTCGGCTTCCACTGGACCAAGGTGCACTCGGCGACCGAGGGCGAGATCTACGTGCTGGGCATCGCGCCGGAGGGCCAGGGGCGTGGGCTCGGCAAGGCGCTCGCGCTCGCCGGGCTCCACCACCTCGCCGAGCGCCGGGTCGACGAGGTGCACCTCTACGTCGAGTCGGACAACGCGCCCGCGGTGGCGCTCTACGCGGGGCTGGGCTTCACGCACGCCGACGTCGACACCCACGTGATGTACGCCCGTCCGGCGGTCACCTGAGCTTCGGCCGGACGTGCAGCCCGACCTCGGGGTCGACCAGCACCTCCTGCGCGGCCGGCAGCCCGTCGGCCTCGAGCTGCTCGTCGAGGGACACGTTGCGCTTGATCATCGCCAGTGCGATCGGACCCAGCTCGTGGTGCCGCGCGGAGGTGCCGACGAACCCGACCACCTTGTCCCCGGCGCGGACGTCCGCGCCCACCGCCGGCAGCTGGTTCATCGACCCGTCCAGGTGCAGCAGCGTGAGCCGGCGCGGCGGACGGCCGAGCGTGTGCACGCGCGCCACCGTCTCCTGGCCGCGGTAGCAGCCCTTGTCGAGGTGCACGGCCGGACCGATCCAGCCCGCCTCGTTGGGGATGGTGCGGTGGTCGGTGTCCAGCCCGAGCCGCGGCTCGCCGCGGGCGATGCGGAGCGCCTCGAAGGCCCAGAGCCCGCAGGCCGGGCCGGCGGCCTCGGCGTACGTCGTCAGCTGCTCGCGCGGGACCAGCTCGTACGCCGCGTAGGGCCCGTCGGCGCCGGCCCGGGGACGCCAGGTGACCGCGAGCTCGTCGGACACCTCGGCGACCTCGACCCGCATCATGAAGCGCATCCGGTCGAGGAAGGCGACCAGGGCCGCGGCCTGGCCGGGCTCGGTGTGCGCGAGGAAGGCCTCGCCGTCGTCGTAGCCGTAGCAGGCGTGCTCGACGTGCCCCTGCGGGCTCAGCACCAGCACCCCCGTCCAGACCCGCGGCGGCAGGTCGAGGAGGTGCTGGGTGGTGAGCGAGTGCAGCCAGGTCAGCCGGTCGGGTCCGCTGACCCGGATCACGTCGCGGTGCGAGAGGTCGACGAAGCCCTCGCCGCGCTCGAGCACCGACTGCTCGCCGTAGAGGGAGCCGTAGTGCGCGGCGACGCCGGCATCGGGGCCGTCGCCGGCCACCGCACCCGGCAGGTCGAGCAGGGGGCTGGTCATGGTCGTGGGCACTCCTCGCAGGCACCGAACACCGTCAGGTGGCCGACGTCGATCACGAAGCCGTGCTGCTCGCGGAGGTCCGCGGACAGCTGGTCGAGCATGTGAGGGTCAACCGACACGACGCGCTGGCAATTCCTGCAGACGATGTGGAAGTGCTCGTGGTCGGTGACCGTGTGGTACGTCGGCGCGCGGTCGCTGAGGTGGGCGTGCCGGACCAGGCCGAGCTCCTCGAGGACCTCCAGGGTCCGGTAGACCGTCGAGGCGTTGACCGCGTGGGAGTGCTCGCGGACCTCCGCCAGCACCTCGTCGGGGGTGGCGTGCCCGAGGGTGTCCACCGCGGCCAGGATCAGCTCCCGCTGCGGGGTGAGCCGGTAGCCGCTGTCGCGGAGCTTGGCCCGGAAGTCGTTCATGGTGCGCTCACGCCCGCTGGAGCCGGGCCCAGAGATGGGGCTGGAGCGGCTGGCCGACGGCCGCCATGTCGTAGGCGTAGAGCAGGTCGCCCTCGACGTTCCCGTAGAGACGGTGCCCGGCCACGACCTCCTTGGCCGACTCCGTGCGCGCCACGGCGTCGGTCTGCAGCTCGAGCTTGCCGCCCGACGCCTCGCCGTACCAGATCTCGGCGAAGCCGGTGTGGTGCGCGAGCACGAGCTCCATCTTCCCCTCCGGCCGACAGCGCAGGAAGCCGGTCTCGATGGCGCCCTCGCGGAGCTTGACTCCCTCCGCGTCGACGATCCAGGCGCGGGCCATGTAGTGGAAGAACGGCCGCCCGTCGTGGGTGAAGATCAGCTCCTGGCCGTACTCGAACGCCTCGATGGTCGGGTAGTCGCCGCGGCCGTTGCCGCGCCAGGTCCCGAGCAGCCACGCCACCGGACCGCAGTCGGGGTGCAGGTTCTCGGGGAGCTCGAACACCATGCCGGCCAGTCTAGTGTTGGGGCATGCCTCGAGCCCTGGTCGTGAAGGTCACCTGCGGCGCGGAAGAGCCGGAGCGCTGCAACCAGGCGTTCACCGTCTCGGCCGCGGCCGTCGCATCCGGTGCGGACGTCTCGCTCTGGCTCACCGGCGAGGCCGCCTGGTTCGGCGTCCCGGGGCGCGCCGAGGCCTTCTCGCTGCCCGAGGCGGCTCCGTTGGCGGACCTGCTCGCGGCGGTGATCGGCGCCGGGCGGGTCACGGTCTGCACCCAGTGCGCGGCCCGCCGCGGGATCGCCGAGGCCGACCTGCTCCCCGGCGTGCGGATCGCCGGTTCCGCGGCCTTCACCGAGGAGATCCTCGTCGAGGGCACCCAGGCGCTCGTGTACTGATCCACGGCTCGGTCCGAGGGCAGCGCGCGGTCACCCGACGGTGCCACACTGGCCCCATGCCCGACAGCCTCGACTTCCAGACCCGCGTGACCAGCTCGCGGGACGACGGGCCGGGCGACGAGGCGCCCTTCGCGCACCCGAGCGACACCTTCGACGTCGAGCCGCCGTACGAGCCCGACGACGCGGCGCTCGCCGCGGTCCAGAAGTACGACGACCGGTTCCTCGACCGGGAGCTCTCGTGGCTCCAGCTCAACCAGCGGGTCCTGGAGCTGGCCGAGGACGAGAGCCTGCCGCTGCTGGAGCGGGTGCGCTTCCTGGCCATCTTCGCCAGCAACCTCGACGAGTTCTTCATGGTCCGGGTGGCCGGCCTCAAGCGCCGGATCGCGGCCGGCGTCGCCGTGCGCGCGGCCTCCGGCCTGCTCCCGCGGGAGGTCCTCGACCGGATCTGGACGACCACCCGCGAGCTGATGGAGCGCAAGGCGGCGCTCTTCCACGACTCGATCGTGCCGGCCCTCGCCGCCGAGGACATCCGGCTCGTCCGCTGGGCCGACCTGGACCGCGAGGAGCAGAAGATGGCCAAGCGGCTGTTCAAGGACCGGGTCTTCCCGGTGCTGACGCCGCTGGCGGTCGACCCCGCCCACCCGTTCCCCTACATCTCCGGCCTGTCGCTCAACCTGGCCGTGATCGTCCGCAACCCCAAGACCAAGACCGAGCACTTCGCCCGGGTCAAGGTGCCCCCGATCTTCGACCGGTTCGTGGCGCTGGGCAACCAGCGGTTCGTGCCGCTGGAGGACGTCATCGGTGAGCACCTCAAGAAGCTGTTCCCGGGCATGGACGTGCTCCAGTCGCACCTCTTCCGGGTCACCCGCAACGAGGACCTCGAGGTCGAGGAGGACGACGCCGAGAACCTCCTCAAGGCCCTGGAGAAGGAGCTGTTGCGGCGCCGGTTCGGCCCGCCGGTGCGGCTCGAGGTCGAGGACTCGATGGAGCCCCGGGTCCTGGACCTGCTCACCTCGGAGCTCGGCGTCAGCGCCGGGGAGGTCTTCCGCCTGCCCGGACCCCTGGACCTGACCGGTCTCCACGTCATCGCCGACCTGGGTCGCGAGGACCTGAAGTACCCCGCGTTCGTGCCGACCACCCACCCCCAGCTCGCCGAGGTGGAGACGGCGTCCCCGGTCGACGTGTTCGAGTCCGCGCGTCGCCACGACGTGCTCCTGCACCACCCGTACGACTCCTTCGCGACGTCGGTGCAGCGGTTCCTCGAGCAGGCGGCCGCCGATCCGTACGTGCTGGCGATCAAGCAGACGCTCTACCGCACCTCCGGGGACAGCCCGATCATCGATGCGCTCGTCGACGCCGCGGAGGCCGGCAAGCAGGTGCTGGTGATCGTGGAGATCAAGGCCCGCTTCGACGAGGAGGCCAACATCCGCTGGGCCCGCAAGCTCGAGCACGCCGGCTGCCACGTGGTGTACGGCCTGGTCGGGCTCAAGACGCACTGCAAGCTCGCGATGGTCGTCCGCGACGAGCCGGAAGGCATCCGCCGCTACACCCACATCGGCACCGGCAACTACAACCCCAAGACCGCCCGGCTCTACGAGGACATCGGCCTGATCACCGCCGACGAGGCGATCGGCGAGGACGTCGCCCACCTGTTCAACAACCTGTCCGGGCTGTCGCTCAACATCTCGTACGACGCGCTGCTGGTCGCCCCCGACTCGGTGCGCGACGGGCTGATCGAGCGGATCCACCGCGAGATCCAGCACCACCTCGCCGGTCGCCCGGCGGGGATCCGGATCAAGGCGAACTCCATCGTCGACGAGGGGGTCATCGACGCCCTCTACCTCGCGTCGCAGGCCGGGGTCCGGGTCGAGATGCTGATCCGGGCGATCTGTGCCCTCCGCCCGGGCGTGCCCGGACTGTCGGAGACCATCCACGTGCGCTCGATCCTCGGCCGGTTCCTCGAGCACAGCCGGGTGTTCCGGTTCACCAACGGCGGGGACCCCGAGAGCTGGATCGGGTCCGCGGACATGATGCACCGCAACCTCGACCGCCGCGTCGAGGTCCTCGTCCGTCTCCCGGGCGACGACAACCAGCGCGAGATCGGCAGCCTGCTGGACCTGGCGTTCGACGACGAGACGTTCGCCTGGGAGCTGGGCAGCGACGGGAACTGGCGCCGCAACGGCGGGGCTCGGCACCTGCACGAGAGCCTGATCGAGAGCCAGCGGCGGCGGCGCAGCTGAGCCCCCTTCTCCGGGTTTGGGGTGCGCCGGACGTTTGGCCCTAGCATGTTCGTCGTTTGCGCCCTCCACCCCTGGAGTTCATGGTGAAGTTCCGAATCCGTCCCGTCGACGCCACGTTCTACGACCTGTTCCGCGAGTCCTCCGAGCACATCGTCGTCGGTGCGGAGCTGCTCGCCGAGATGCTCGCCGCGGACTCCGGCGACCGGGCGGACATCGCCAAGCGCATGCGGGAGGCCGAGCACGCCGCCGACGAGACGATGCACGGCATCGTCAAGCGGGTCAACACCACGTTCGTCACGCCGTTCGACCGCGAGGACATCTACTCGCTGGCGTCCGGGCTCGACGACATCATGGACATGATGGACGAGGCCGTCGACCTGATCCTGCTCTACGAGGTCAAGACCATGCCGGCCGAGCTCTCCAACCAGGTCGAGGTCATCCAGCGGTGCGCGGAGCTCACCCGCGAGGCGATGCCGCGCCTGCAGTCGATGGGCGACCTCGAGGACTACTGGATCGAGATCAACCGGCTCGAGAACCAGGGCGACAAGAGCTACCGACGGACCCTGGCCAACCTCTTCAGCGGTGACTTCAAGGCCATCGAGGTGCTCAAGCTCAAGGACATCGTGACCTCGCTCGAGGGGGCCATCGACGCGTTCGAGAAGGTCGCCAACATCATCGAGCAGATCGTGGTCAAGGAGTCCTGACCGGATGGAACTCGCGATCGTCATCGCGGTCGTCGTCGTTGCCCTGATCTTCGACTACACGAACGGCTTCCACGACGCTGCCAACGCGATCGCCACCTCGGTGTCGACCCGGGCGCTCACGCCGCGGGTCGCGCTGGCGATGGCCGCGGTGATGAACTTCGTGGGGGCCTTCCTCGGCCAGGAGGTCGCCGACACCGTCGGCAGCGTCATCTCGCCACCGCCGGGAGTGCCCGGCCTGGTGATCGTGCTGGCCGGCCTGCTCGGCGCCATCGCGTGGAACCTGATCACGTGGTACTTCGGGCTGCCCTCGTCGTCCTCCCAGGCCCTCATCGGTGGCCTCGTCGGGGCGGCGGTCGCGTCCGGGACCATGGTGGAGTGGCAGACGGTGATCGACAAGGTCGTCATCCCGATGCTGGCCTCGCCGGTGGTGGCCTTCACCCTCGGCTTCCTCTTGATGCTCGGCATCATGTGGGCCTTCCGGCGGGCCAACCCGCACCGGGTCGGCCGCGGCTTCCGGATCGCGCAGACCTTCTCGGCGGCCGCCATGGCTCTCGGCCACGGCCTGCAGGACGCCCAGAAGACGATGGGTGTCATCTTCCTGGCGCTGCTCACCGGTGGCTTCGTCTCCGCGGGCGACCCGCTGCCGCTCTGGGTGATCGTGGCCGCGGCGAGCGCGATCTCGCTCGGCACCTACTCGGGCGGGTGGCGGATCATGCGCACCCTCGGTCGGCGCATCATCGCGCTCGACCCGGCCCGGGGCTTCGCGGCCGAGACCGTCGCCTCCTTCGTCCTCTACGTCACCGCCTTCGTCTACCACGCACCGATCTCCACCACGCACACCATCACCACGGCGGTGATGGGGGTCGGCGCCACCAAGCGGTTCTCGGCGGTCCGGTGGGGCGTGGCCCGCTCGATCGTGATCGCCTGGGTGCTGACCTTCCCGATGGCGGGCCTGATGGCGGCCGGATGCTGGGAGTTCTTCCACCTCTTCGAGGTCCTCGGCTGATCGCGGTGCTCGCGTCACCGGATCGTGACCGGATGGTTGCCGGCCTGGTCTTGCCGTGACGGGTCCCGATATGCGTCCTCCTGACAAGGAGGTCGTTCGGGCAAAGTTTTGCGCGTTTGCCCTTCAACTGCGCCGGTTTTGTGTGTTCAGATACGGGGCGGCGCCGGATCCGGCGCCGCCCATCTCAGGAGGAACCTTGAACAAGCGCCAATGGAGCGCTGTATCGGGTCTGGCCGTCGGGGCGCTCGTCGCCGCCGCACTCGCCTCTCCCATGCAGGCTCAGGCAGCCCCCCGCAGGCCGGCCCCGATCGGCAGCGATCCTGCCGCGACCCAGGCCAGCCGACCGGACAACCTGCCCAACCCGCAAGCCGACGCCGCCGCCGCCCTGCGCGCCGACGCCGTCAAGCAGCTCGTCAACGGAGAGGCCTCGACCAAGACCATCAAGGGCAACCGGGTGATCGAGGTCAAGTCGGAGAACGGGAAGTCGAAGTACGTCGACTACCCCGTCAACCGCGAGGAGGACATCTTCACGATCCTCGTCGAGTTCGGTGACCAGATCACATCCGCAGCACCGGCGGCACGCCCGGGCCCGCTCCACAACCAGATCCCCGCGCCCGACCGCAACTGGGACGGCAACGCGACCGACGACAACTCGACCTACTGGGTGCCGGACTTCAACCGCACCCACTTCCAGGACCTGATGTTCGGCGGCGGTGAGTCGTTCAAGAACTTCTACACCAAGCAGTCCAACGGCCGCTTCCTGGCCAAGGGCGACGTGTCCGACTGGGTCAAGGTCCCCTACAACGAGGCGCGCTACGGCTCGAACAACTTCTCGGACTCCTCGACCTACTGGCCGTTCGTCCGGGACACCGCCACGGCCTGGTACAACGCCCAGGTCGCGGCCGGCAAGACGCCGGAGCAGATCAAGACCTACCTGGCGCAGTTCGACAAGGTCGACCGCTACGACTACGACCACGACGGCGTCTTCACCGAGCCCGACGGCTACATCGACCACTTCCAGGCGATCCACGCCGGTGAGGGCGAGGAGGCCGGTGGCGGCGCCCAGGGCGCCGACGCGATCTGGTCGCACCGCTGGAAGGCCTACAGCAACAACGTCGGCGTGACCGGCCCGGCCTACAACAAGGACGGCGGCACCCGCTCGGCGACTCCGGCATCTGGATCGCCGACTACACCACCGAGCCGGAGAACGGCGGCCTCGGCGTCTTCGCGCACGAGTTCGGCCACGACCTCGGTCTGCCCGACCTCTACGACACCGCCGGTGGCGACAACGGCACGGGCTTCTGGACCCTGATGAGCGGTGGCTCGTGGCTCAACCACGGCATCGACTCCATCGGCACCACGCCCGGCTACATGGGCCCGTGGGAGAAGCTGCAGCTCGGCTGGCTCGACTACAAGGTGGCCAACTTCGGCGAGGACACCTCGGTCAAGCTCAACCCGGCCGACCTCGCGTCCAAGACCGGGTCCGCCCAGGCCCTGGTCGTGCCGCTCCCCGAGCGCACGGTCGTGACCGAGCACAACACGCCGCGCACCGGCACCGGTGAGTGGTGGAGCGGTCTCGGCAACGACCTGAACGCCACGCTCAGCCGGTCGATCGACCTCACCGGGAAGACCTCGGCGTCGGTCAGCGCCTACCTCCAGGGCGACCTCGAGGTGGACTACGACTACCTGTACGCCGAGGTGTCGACCAACGGTGGCACGTCGCTGGACCCAGGTCGGCACGCCGATCGACGGCGCGTTCGCCGACTGGACCCTCCAGTCGTGGAACCTGTCGGCCTTCGTGGGCGGGAACATCCAGTTCCGGTTCCGGGTCGCGACCGACGGCGGCGTGGCGAGCGAGGCCTTCCTCGACGACATCAGCGTCACCGTGGACGGCACGACGACGACGGACGGCGCCGAGGGTGGCCCCGGGGCGTGGACCGCGGGTGGTGGCTTCAGCATCATCAACGGCACCACGTCGCGTCAGGTCCAGGACATGTACTTCGCCGAGAACCGTGTCTACAGCGGCTACGACGCCACGCTGAAGACTGGCCCGTACAACTTCGGCTTCGGCAACACGAGGCCGGACTGGGTCGAGCGGTTCCCGTACCAGAACGGCATGCTCGTCTGGTTCGCCAACGGTGAGTTCGAGGACAACAACACCATCGACCACCCCGGTGGTGGTCAGGTGCTGCCGGTCGACGCCCGTCCGGCGCCGGTCACGTTCCCGAGTGGCGCGCTGCTCGGCAACCGGCGTCAGCCGTACGACGCGACGTTCGGGCAGGAGGCCACCGACGCGGTGACCTTCCACCGCCTGGGCGTGCCGACCACGGTGCCGTCGAGCGCGGGCATCCCGACGTTCGACGACACGGACCCGAACCGCTACTGGTCCGCGGCGAACCCGTTGTCGTCGACCAAGGTGGCCGGCTCGGGCACGGTGCTGACCGTCACGAAGACGCGCGACGGTGGCAACGAGCTGCAGGTGAAGGTCACCTTCAAGTGACCTGAGCTCCACACGACGAGAGGCCCCCGGGAGTGATCCCGGGGGCCTCTTGCGCGGTGGTCAGTGCGGGTCCGGGCGATGGCGCTCGAGGGCCACGAGCACGCCCTTGCGGTGGTGCGCGACCAGCATCTCCCCCGGCTCGAGCCGGAACTTCTCCAGCCCGAGCGCCGCCGAGATCATCGGCAGCACCGGCCGGTGCGTGCACAGCACGCCGCTGCCGCCGGAGTCGAGCAGGTCCTCCACGATCTCGTCCACCGAGGACTTCGTCGCCTCCTCCTCGCTGAGGCCGGCGGTGAGCCGCAGCGGGTAGCCGGTCGTCTCGGCGTACGCCGCCAGGGTGTCCACGCAGCGCAGGCTGCTCGAGGAGACCAGCGTGGTGACGTCGTACGCCGCGAGCAGCGGCACCAGCGCCTGGGCCTGGGCGGTGCCCGACGGGAGCAGGGGCCGCTGCCGGTCGTCGCCGTCCCAACGCTTGCGCTGCAGTGCGTCGCCGTGCCGGAGCACGACGACCACCCGGGTCTTCTTCGCGACGCTGAGGGCCTCCGCCAGCGTCTGTCGGTCGTAGTCGTAGGTGAGGCGCGCGTGCGCCTCCTTCACCGGCACCCAGGCGACCGCGTCGATCTCGTCGTTGACGAGGTACCCGCTGACGTCGTCGTCGCCGACGACGCGACCGACCCAGTAGTGCACGAGCTTGGGGCGGCCGTTGGCGAGCGGGTAGCGCTGGGGCGACAGCGGGGCGGCGAGCCGGATGTGGAGGCCGGTCTCCTCGGCGACCTCGCGGACGGCCGCGGCCACCTCGTGCTCGCCCGGGTCGAGCTTCCCCTTGGCGAAGGACCAGTCGTCGTAGCGCGGTCGGTGCACGAGCAGCACCTCGCGGTCCCGGCGCAGGACCACGGCGCCCGCGGCGATGACGTCGGCGGCGGCTTCCGGCTCCGGCATGGCGTTAGTCTCACACCACCGCGCAGGAGAAGGGAGAGCCGTCCGTTGCGTGCCCGGCTCGTGATCGGCGCAGCGCTGGTCCTGGCCCTCGTGGTCGGCGGGGTCGTCACCTGGCGATGGACGCACCGGGCCACCGAGTTCGCGGCCGCCGTGGGCCTCGCCCCGGCCGGCACCGAGCGCATCGGGTGGACCGACTGGGCGGCCGTGCGTGACGAGGTCGGGGAGCCGGACGCCGCGTCGGGCGTCGACGCGCTGATGGCATCGGCGTACGACCGCGACCTCAGCTCGGCCTCCGCCCTGGGCACCTCGGCCGTCACCCTGGACGAGAAGCTCGGCGTCTCACCGGCCGACCTGGACTGGGAGGTCTTCGCCCAGTCGCGCGACGGTGCCGCGCTGATCATGGCGGTGCCGGACTCGGTGTCCTTCGACGACCTGGGCGACCGGCTCGAGTCGCTGGGCTTCGCCCGCCCCGACGAGGAGGACGGCACCTGGACCGGCGGCGTCGACGTGGTGGCGCGCATCGGGTCGCTGACCCCGCAGCTGCAGTACTGGACCCTCCTGGAGGACGACGGGCTCGTGGTCACCTCCGACACCGCCGGCTACCTCGCGGTGGCCACGGCCGCGGTGGTGGGGGACGGCGAGCGGGTGGACGGCCTGGACGACGTGGTCGACCCCTCGGGTGAGCCCACGTCCGCGGTGGTCCTGAGCGGGAGCTACGCCTGCGAGGAGCTGGCGATGGCCCAGGCGGACGGCCCGGACCAGGACCAGGCGGCCGAGCTGCTCGCGGCGGCCGGCACCGTCAGTCCGCTGACCGGGTTCGCACTGTCCGCCCAGCCGGACGGTCGCGTCCGCGCCGTGCTGTCGTTCGAGAGCGACGCCCAGGCGCGGGAGAACGCCGACTCACGGGCCGCGCTGGCCGCCGGCCCGGCACCGGGGCAGGGCGGCGACTTCGGGGACCGCTTCGCGGTGGCGGCCTCGACGGCGCAGGGCCGTTCGGTCGTGCTGGAGCTCGAACCGGTGGACGGCGGGTACGTCGTGTCCGACCTGAGCTCCGGGCCGGTGCTGTTCGCGACCTGCTGACGAGGTCGCCGGGTCAGTCGCGGGGCGCTCAGTCGTTGGAGGCGGGGCCGACTCCGAGGATGCGGTCGATCTCGTCGTCGGTGAGCCGCCCGTCGGCTTCACTGGCGGCAATGATCAGGTTGGTGGTCAGCTCCACTTCCCCCAAGAGGTCGCTGTCCTCGAGCGTGACGTCGAACTGGTCGTGCACGCGGACTCCTCCACTTAACGTTGATGGACAGGGCACCGTCCATCACGTTCCCACATCGGATGTAGCTCAAACCCCCCTACAACATCTGATGGTAGGGAGAAATTCACCCCCGTGGGGGTGAAGCCGCGAGAACGTGCGACGGGACCCCATCCCGGCATGGGATGAGGCCCCGTCAAATCACTTCAAAGCCGTCACAGGTGCGTTCCGGCCTCGCGCGCTGTGATCAGAGAGCGCGGACGTTCTCCGCCTGGGGACCCTTGGGGCCCTGCGTGACGTCGAACTCGACCTTCTGGTTCTCGTCGAGGGACTTGTAGCCCTGCGACTGGATCGCCGAGTAGTGCACGAAAACGTCGTCGCCGCCGTCCTCCTGCGCAATGAAGCCGAAACCCTTCTCGGCGTTGAACCACTTCACGGTGCCTTGAGCCATGTGCTCGATACTCCTGTTTTCGGAACGAGAGCCGCCACCTCGGCGGCCCACACCAGATGCGGTGACACGTCGCTCCGACTTGCGTACCGGAGGCACACGAGAAGAAACGCCGTTGGATCACAAACTCCGCTGGCGTCTTACCTGCTGGAACTTGCACCTGTTGCGGTCTAGACACTACCAACACCTGGCCCCGTGTCACGAGTCGCCACTCGTGGGTGTCTCACGGGCTGGGTCATACTGGCGCCTCGCCCGGACGGTCCGAGCCGGCCAGGACCGGGCGCGGGCCTCTAGCTCAATGGGTAGAGCAGCGGACTTTTAATCCGTTGGTTCAGGGTTCGAGCCCCTGGAGGCCTACCAAGGTTGACCTGCGCCTCCGTACCAAGCGGCTGGAACTGGGCCAGGACCGTCAGCGTGGCGGCGTCGATGCCGAAACACGGCAACAGCCTCTCGCGCGGCATCAGGCTCGGAGTAGGCGGCGACCTCGACGGTTACGCAGTCACGGACGCTTCTGGCTTCGTCGTCGGGCGGATGAGGAGGCACGCGCCGATGGCTCCGACGGCCAGGACCCAATAGGCCTGGTCGTGTCCGCCGAGACCCTCAGCGAGAAGGGCCCCCGCCCACGGCGCGAGCGCGGCGGCGGCCATGGTGGCGCCGGCGAGGATTCCGTTGCGCGCGCCGAAGTGCTGGGTGCCCCAGCGGTCGGCGACGGTGGTGGCTTGGATGAGGGTGAAGAGTCCCCGGGCCATACCGCCGACGAAGGCCAGGGCACCGACGACCGCCACCGGGTGGTGGACCTCAGCCAGACCGATGGTCGTCAGGGCCACCACCGTCAGGACGGCCCAGGTCCGGACGCCGGGACCGGTGAGCCGGGCCAGTCGGTAGTAGAAGAGGCGGCCGGCCACCTGCCCGATGCCCCCGACACCCAACAGGAGGGCTGCTGTGCGGACAGTCAGGCCGTGCTCGGTCAGCAACGGGACCAGGTTGACGACCACGGCGGAGACGGCGAAGCCGGCCAAGGCCATCCCGGCGACCAGGAGCCAGAAGTCTGCTCGGCGGAACGTCGCACCGGGTTGGTGTCCGATGCCGTGGTGCTGGCCGTTCGTGACGGCGTGTCGACGACCCGGCCAGGGGGCTCGGAGGCCGGCCCAGTGCGCGATTGCGGTCGCGGCGACGAAGCAGGCGAGAACGGCGTAGGTGCCACGCCAGCCGAGCGGGCCGAGCAGCCAGGCGGTGAGGGGTGCGAACACGGTGGAGGCGAGTCCGGCCACGAGCGTGACAGCGGTGATGGCACGGACACGACGGGACGGGTCGCCACGGGTCCACCCGGTGATGGCGGCGAAGGCGGGTGCGTACAGGGTGGCCGACATCGCCGCACCCGCGACGGCCCAGGCGAGGTAGAACGCGATGAGAGAGCCCGACAGGGCGACACCGACCATCGCGGCGGCGCCGACCAGACTGCCCAGCGTCATGAGCGCGCGGGGGCCGACGCGGTCGATGTGCCGCCCGACCCAGAAGCCGAGCGTCCCTGCCACGATCTGCGCGACGGTGAAGGCGCCGAGGATCTGGGTCAGCGACCAGCCCTGATCGGCCGCGATGGTGCCGGCGGCGACAGGGAGTGCGTAGAACAGCGCACCCCAACTGGTGATCTCGGTCCCGCACAGGACCGCCACCTCACGCCGGAGGCCGCCGCCCGATGTGCCGGTGGTGGCCTCGCGCCTGAGGGTGGAGGACTCCGGTGGCACCTCTCAGGAACAGCCGGAGCCGGTCGACGAGGCGGGCGTCGTCTGGCCGGTCGATGAGGATCCGATGGTCAGGAGCTGCGGCTCGGCGGCAGCAGCGGGCGCGCAGCAACCACCGTCGGCGGACTCGTCGAAGAGACCTGAGCCCCCGCAGACGCCGGTGTCGGGGAGCACGAGCTCGACGCGAGCCGCGGCCTCGTGGTCGCCGGCGATCTCGGCGACGACGCTGCGGGTCTGCTCGTACCCGGTGAGGGTGAGGAACGACGGCGCGCGGCCGTAGGACTTCATGCCCACGAGGTAGAGGTCGCCCTCGGGCTGGCGCAGCAGGTTGGCGCCGTGCGGGGAGACCGATCCACACGAGTGGTACGCCGGGTGGATCTCCGGCGCGAGGGCGACCGGGGCCGAGAGCTCGCCGTCGAGGTCGAGGTGCACCTCGGAGAGCCAGGTGTGGTCGGGGCGGAAGCCGGTGACGACGACGACCTCGTCGACGTCGTCCACCTGCTGCCCGTCGACCGAGACCAGGCTCATGGGTGTGCCGGGGGTGCCGTCGACGCGGGCGGTGCGGAAACCGGTCACCGTGGCCACCGGGCCTTCGGCGACGGCCTTGCGGGCGCTGGAGCCGAGGGCGCCGCGCTGCTGGAGCTGGTCGTTGTCGCCGCCGCCAAAGGCCTCCGCGGTGTCGTGGCGACGGACCAGCCACGAGATCCGGGTGCCCGGATGGCGCTCCGCCAGGCGGGTCAGCGCGACCAGGGTGTTCTGCGCGGACGCGCCGCGACCGGCGACGGCCACGTGCTTGCCGGCGTACCGCTGCGCGACCTCCGGCTGGGTCAGGTCGGGGATGCCGTAGAAGATCCGGTCGGCGTGCTCGGGCTCGCCGATGGCCGGGTAGCCGTCGCCGCCGAGCGGGTTGGGCGTACCCCAGGTGCCGGAGGCGTCGATGACAGCGGCGGCGGTCACCACGGTGCGGCCCTCCGGCCCGGCGACGTGGACGCTGAAGGGCACCTCGTCACGACCGATCGCCACCAGCCGGTCGCGTCCGGCACGCGCGACGCCGACCACCCGGTGGTCGAAGCGGATCTCGACCTCGGGCGTCGCGGCGAGGCGGTCGGCCAGCGGAGCGAGGTACTGCTCGACCCACTCCCGGCCGGTCGGGTAGGCGGTGGGCTCGGGGCTGGTCCAGCCGGCCTCGGTGAGCAGCTTCTCCGCGACCGGGTCGATCAGCTCCGACCACGGCGAGAACAGACGCACGTGCCCCCACTCCAGGACGGCCGAGCCCGCGGAACCGCCGGCCTCGAGCACCACCGTGGCGATGCCGCGGGCTTGGGCCTGGGCGGCTGCGGCGAGCCCAGCGGGTCCGGCGCCGACCACCACGACCGGCAGCCCGGGGTGCCGTGCGGTGGCCGCCTCGGAAGCAGCGGGGGTCGGTGTCTCGGTGGTGTTGCTCATGGGGATGCTCCTCCAAGTCATTGATGAACGTCGATGTCTCTAACATATCGACGCTGATCGATGGAATCAAGTATTGATCGTTATCGATCTCTTACTGGGCTAGGCACGGGCAGTCCCCGTCGGCAGCAGCTCGGCGATCAGGACCTCGATCCGCGACCGGATCTCGTCGCGGATCGGCCGCACGGACTCGATGCCCTGACCGGCCGGGTCCTCGAGCTCCCAGTCCTCGTACCGCGTGCCCGGGAAGAACGGACAGGCGTCACCACAGCCCATGGTGACCACCACGTCCGACTGCTGCACCGCCTCGGGGGTCAGCACCTTGGGCTGCGCACCGGCGATGTCGATGCCGTCCTCGGCCATCGCCTGGACCGCCACCGGATTGATCTGGTCGGCTGGCTGCGAGCCGGCCGACAGCACCTCGATCCGGTCGCCCGCCAGGTGCTGGAGGTAGCCGGCGGCCATCTGGGAGCGGCCGGCGTTGTGGACGCAGACGAACAGGACGGTGGGCTTCTCGGGCATCGCGTTTCAGCCTTTCAACGGGGTTGCGGCGCCGGTCCCGCCACGGGCGCGGAGCCTGCGGCCGCGGACGGAAGGGCGAGGTGGGGGTAGAGGAACCACACCAAGAACAGGGCGGCCGCTCCGCCGACCACCTGCATGGCCACGAACATCGGCACGGAGGACGGGGCGATCCCGGCGAAGGTGTCGGAGAAGATCCGCGCCACCGTGACCGCCGGGTTGGCGAAGCTCGTCGAGCTGGTGAACCAGTAGGCCGCCGTGATGTAGCCGCCAACGGCAAAGGCGATCCGGTCCGTCCGTCCGGAGCGCAGGCACCCGAAGATCACCAGGACCAGTCCGAAGGTGGCCACGGCCTCGCCGAGCCAGACGCCACCGCCGCTGCGGTCATGGGTGGAGATCGAGACCGCGTCCAGGTCGAACATCAGGTTGGCCACGACCACCCCCACCAGTGCCCCCGCGAACTGGGCCAGCATCAAGGCCGCCGACTCCCTGGTCGACACGAGTCCCAGGACCCTCTCGATCAGGGTGACAACGGGGTTGAAAGCGGCCGAGACCGGCTGGAACGCGAGGATCAGCGCCACGAGGGCGGCGCCGGTCACCAGGCTGTTCTCGAGCAGCTGGAGGCCGACGTCGTCGGGTGACAGCCGCGCCGCGGCGATCCCCGAGCCGACCACCGCCGCCACCAGGAAGGCGGTGCCGACGAACTCGGCCGCCGCCCGGCGCGTCAGCGCTGTCACCCAGAGACCCCGGTCAGCAGGGTGCCGACGTGCGCGAGCACCTCGGGCTTGATCCGGTAGTAGACCCACACTCCCCGCTTGCTCCGATCGAGCAGCCCCGCGTCGTGCAGCACCTTCAAGTGGTGACTGATCGTCGGTTGGGACAGGTCGAACGCGTCGTTGAGGTCACACACGCACGCCTCCCCGTCCGCGTGCGACGCCACCAGGGAAAGCAACCGGAGCCGGACCGGGTCCGCCAGGGCCTTGAGCAGCGGGGCGACGCTCTCGGCCTGCGCCACGGTCATGGTCTGCTTGACCAACGGGGAGCAACAGGCCACGGCCTCTGCGGGAGTCTGCTCCAGCAATGACTTCGACATGCGTCTATGTTAGCCCGCCGTCGCGCACACAATTTCATCGTCGCCGAACGTGCACCCGGTGTTCACCCGCCACGTCCATGGCGCGCGCGCCGCGCGCGATGCGCTGAGCCTGCTCACTCCAGGGTGAGCGAGTAGCCCCGACCGCGGACGCGCCGGATGGTGGCCACCCCCTGGAGCCGGGTGCGCAGCCGCCCGGCGAAGACCGCGAGGGTGTTGTTCCTGGGCAGCGCGCCCTCGCTGTGCCACACCGAGGCGCGAAGCTCCTCGTTGGTCAGCACCTCCGGCGCCCGGTAGAGCAGGGCACGCAGCATCTCGAACTCCTTGAGGGGAAGGTCCGGGATTCGCTGCCCGTGCAGCCTGACCGTGTAGGCACGTGCATCGAGCTCGATCGGCCCGAAAGTCACGCACGCGTAATCGTCCAGCGCATGGGCCGAGCCCTGGAGCAGGTCCCAGATCGTCGATGCCGCGTACGGCCGCTCCACCGCGGCCCGGACTCCGGCGAGCATGAGCGCACCCAGGCCCGCTTGGGGCCCCGGGTCCATGGCGGCCACCAGGAAGGCATCACCGTACCGTCGGACGGTCTCCACGAACTCGATCGGAGGGAGCGCCGGCGGCGTCGCGTCGCGATCACGACGATCTTGGGTTCGAGCCGACCGAACTCCACCAGAGCGTCCACGGTGGACGTCGCAACCGTCAGGTGCACGCCCCTAGCGGCCAGGTCCGCCTCGAGGGACGGGATCGATCGCGAACTCGGGTCGACCACGAGCACGTGCGCTCCCCTCACCTCGGTCCAACGCCGAGTGTGCGCCCGGACCTGGCCCGGTCGCGGCGAGTCGTGAGGATCACGCGACGACAGAAGCCTCACTCCCTGGTGCAGCGCCATGGTGCCGTCGTTCCCTCGATGTTGCCTCAGCCGAAGCGGCCCGAGATGTAGTCCTCGGTGCGCTCGTCCTGCGGGGAGGAGAAGATCGCGCTGGTCCGGTCGAACTCGACCAGGAGTCCGGTCCGGTTGCCGGTGGTCTCGTCGGCACGAGCAGTGAAGAACGCCGTGCGATCCGAGACCCGGGCCGCCTGCTGCATGTTGTGGGTCACGATCACGATCGTGTACTCGTCACGCAGCTCCAACATCAGGTCCTCGATGCGAGCCGTCGCGATGGGGTCCAGCGCGGAGCAGGGCTCGTCCATCAAGATCACGTCCGGCTTCGTCGCGATCGTCCGGGCGATGCACAACCTCTGCTGCTGGCCGCCCGACAGGCCGTAGGCCGACTGCTTCAGCTTGTCCTTCACCTCGTCCCAGAGCGCGGCTCCCCGCAGGGACTGCTCCACGAGCTCGTCCATGTTCTCGACCTTCATCCCGGTGACCCGCGGGCCGTAGGCGATGTTGTCGTAGATCGACTTGGGGAACGGGTTGGGCTTCTGGAACACCATGCCGATGTGGGTGCGGACCGCGATCGGGTCGACCTCACGGGCGTAGATGTTCTTCCCGTGGTAGGTCACCTCTCCCTCCACGCGCGCCCCGGTGACCAGGTCGTTCATGCGGTTCAGGCACCGCAGCACCGTCGACTTTCCGCACCCAGAGGGCCCGATCAGCGCCGTGATCTCGTTCTTGCCGAACGCAAGCGTCACGTCGTGCACCGCATGGAAGTCGCCGTAGAACACGTTGAGGCGCATCGCCTCCATGACGGGCTCGGGTGGCACCTCCGGGGTCCGCTGCCCCGCCGCGCCGGGCACCGTGAACGATGCCTCCTCCCGGTCCGGCTCGACCCGGGTGCTGAAAGTGGCGGGTGTGCTGCTCACGGCTTGCTCCTCACCAAGTTCTCGCGAACTTGTTTCGAATGTAGATGGCCAATCCGTTCAAGCCCAAGATCATGATCAGCAGGACGACGATCGCCGCCGAAGCCGCCTCCCGGAACTCCTCCTGCGACCGCGACGTGAGGGAGTAGATCTGCATCGGGAGGGCGGTGACCTGGCTCAGCACGCCGGTCGGGTCGAAGCGCACGGAGCCGGCGAGACCCACGACCACCAGCGGAGCTGCCTCGCCGATCGCGCGGGACAGACCCAGGATGGTGCCGGTGGCGATCCCGGGGATCGCCGAGGGAGGATCTGACGCCAGGTGGTCTGCCAGGGCGTGGCTCCCGAGCGCCAGGGAGGCCTGCCGGATCTCGTCCGGCACCGCGCGAACCGCCTCGCGGGTGGTGATGATGACGACGGGCAGGATCAGCAGCGCCAGCGCGATGCCGCCACCCAGGACGATGCCGGTCTGCCGGAAGCCGATCACGGCCATGGCCGCGACCGCGAGCAGGCCATACACGATCGACGGCACCGCCGCCAGGTTCTGCAGGTTCACCTCGATGAACCGGTTGTACCAGCGCTCCTTGTTGGCGAACTCCTCCAGGTACAACGCGGCCGCGATCCCCAGCGGCACCGCCATCGCCGCCGTGACCACCATCATGAACAGCGAACCGAGGATGCCCGCCCGGAAGCCGGTGGTCTCCGGACGGATGACGGAGTCGTAGCTGAAGAGCAGGTCCTTGTCGAACCGGCCGGACCCCTCGATCACCGTGTCGACGATGAGGACGACCAGCACGATGACGCCGAAGAACAACGAGAACCACAGCAGGCCCAAGAAGACCAGCGAGCGCGGCGAGCGCTCCCGGCGGCGCCCGGTGGCGATGGTGCTGGTGGTCACCTCGCGGGCGGCATCGGTGGCGATGGACATCAGTAGGCCTGCCTATACCGTCGGACGAACCAGATACTGATGACGTTGATGATCAGCGTGAGGATGAACAGCAGCAGACCCACCGCGAAGAGCGTGTTGTACTCGATCGAGCCCACGGGGGTCTCGCCGCCGGCGGTCTGGGCGATGAAGCCGGTCATGGTCTGCATCCCCTCCCGTGGATCTGCACTGAGGTTCTTCTGGGCCCCGGCCGCCAGGGCGACGATCATCGTCTCCCCCACGGCTCGCGAGAGCCCGAGCACCACGGCGGCGGCGATGCCCGAGAGCGCCGCAGGGAACACCACGCGCAGCGTGGTCTGCATCCGGTTGGCGCCCATCGCCATCGACCCCTGGCGCATCGCCTGCGGGACCGCGGACAAGGCGTCCTCGGACAGCGACGCGACGGTGGGAATGATCATCACGCCGAGCACGAGACCGGCCGCCAGCGCGTTGGTGAACCCGACGTCCATGTTCAAGATGTCCTGCAGCAGCGTCGGGGTGATGAAGGTCAGGGCGAAGAACCCGTACACGACCGACGGCACACCGGCCAGCAGCTCCACGGTCGGCTTCAGGTACTTCCGAGCGCGCCGCGAGGCGTACTCGGACAGGTACATCGCGGCGCCCAGCCCGAGCGGCACGGCGACGAGGAGTGCGATCACGGTGACCATGGCCGTCGCCGCGACGAGGGGCAGCACCGCGAACTGGCCCTCGGTCGCGAAGAAGTCGCCGAACGGCACCTCGCGGAAGAACCCGACCACCGGGCGGATCAGGGCGACGATGATGCCCACCGTCACCGCGACCGAGAGGTAGGCGGACGCCATCAGCACGCCCTTGATGAAGGCTTCGCCCGGACGCGCCCGGTGGCCCAGGTCGGGCACGGCGGGCAGGCCCGTCCCGGAGGACGGGCCTGCGCCGGTGCTGGTGATGCTGCTCATGGTGGACTTGACGATCCGTCAGGTCAGCTCGCGCTGATGCCCTCGAGGTTCGCCTGCGTCTCGCTGTAGAGCTCGTCGCTGAGCGGGATGAACTTCCCGACCTCGGCGATCTCGGCGAGGTTCGCGACAAAGAAGTCGACGTACTCCTTGGTGGCGGCGTTGTCGTTGTACTTGGCGTTGTTCACGTAGATGAACAGCGGCCGCGCCAGCGGCGTGTACTCCCCGGCCTGGGCGGTCTCGGCCGAAGGCATCACGCAGCCGTTGCCGTCGTCGATCCCGAGGGCCTTGAGCTCGTCGGCGTTCTCCTCGTAGTAGGTGTAGCCGAAGTAGCCGGTGGCACCCTCGGTACCGGCCACGCCCTGGACCAGCACGTTGTCGTCCTCGGAGGCCTCGTAGTCGTCACGGGTCGTCTCCGACTCGTCACCGATCACCTCGGCGGCCATGTAGTCGTAGGTGCCGGAGTCGGTGCCCGGACCGAACAGCGAGATCTCCTGGTCGGGGAAGCTCGGGTCGAGGTCCTGCCAGTTGGTCACCGTGGAGCCGGGCGCCCACAGCTCGACGAGCTGCTCGGTGGTCAGGCAGTCGACCGCCAGGTCGGGGTGCACGACCACGGTGAGCGCGTCGGTGGCGACCTGCAGCTCGGTGTACTCGATCCCGGCATCGGCGCAGATGTCGGCCTCCTCCTGCTCGATCTGGCGGGAGGCCGTGGAGATGTCGGTGTCGTCCGCGCAGAACTTCTCGAATCCGCCACCGGTACCGGACTCAGACACCGACACCTGGACGTCCGGGTTCTCCTCGCTGAGGAGCTCGGCCGCGGCGTTCGCCATCGGGAAGACGGTCGAAGAACCGTCCACCGCCACGCTGCCGCTGGCACCGCCGCTGCCGTCACTGCTGCCCGTGTCCGTGCCGGCGTCTGCGCCCCCGCACGCGGCCAGGCTGAACAGGGCGACCATCGCGACGGGCGCGAGGAAGAGCTGGGTCTTTCGCTTCACAGGGATTGCCTCTCAAGGTAAGGACGCGCACGATCGTGCGGTCCATCTGTCCCATTGACGCGACCGACGCTAGGAGCCGCTGGTGACCGTGAGGGCCGTCGACTCTGAACGGAAGGTGAACAGCGGTGAAGCAGTGCGCACCGCCACGTGCCGCCCGTCACGTGGGGGTGACCTCAAGGACACACCTGCCGCTCGGCGCCATCTCCGTTTCCCGTTCACCCTGAAGACGCGTGGTCGCCACCGAGTCCAGCCCAAGCCGTCCTTTTCGCGGTTCCACCGACGGGGTCGAGGCCGGCTCACCATGCGGCTGACGCACGGCGGGGAACCGCGCGCCCGTGGGCGGACCTATGGGCACCACCCACCGACCATCCGACACACTCCTGATCTGGCTCAGCACTCGATCCACCCTCTGGCTGGGGACTCTTGATCCGTTGGTTCAGGGTTCGAGCCCCTGGAGGAAGTTGTGTGCTGCTTCGGCTGAGGTGACGCTCCCCATGAGGGAGTTGCGCGTGGCCGGGCAGCGGTTGCAGGCGTGCGCGTGCTTGTGCGGGAGGGCTACGGCGTCGAGCTCACTGCCCCACTCCACGGAATTGGCGCGCCGTCAAGAGACTGTTAGCATTTCGCCAACAGGACCTGGCGGCCCGTCCCGCTGGCGGAACGGCTTGTCACGCGGGGGGTCGTACGACCTGATCAGTCCCCACGGCTGATCCAGGTGGCCAGCAGGTCGTTCCTCCTCGGGGGGAGGACGGCGTTCGCAGGGTCCACCGCAAGGCGAACCACCCCCGGCGCGAAGGCGCCGGGGGTGGTCTCGGTGCCGCAAGCCGTTCCGCCACTCTCTGGGGGTGGGGCGGCCCTGCTCGTGTGGCTGATCAAAGGGAAGGACACCATGACGCGCCGGTACGGGGTTGACCTGCCGATCACGACTGAGGGCCACGCACATGGGTGAGGGTCCGGCTCGCCCGGCCCCCGTCGACCGTTGCCAAGCATGCGGCACGTGGCTCTACGCTGCGCGACCCTGCCCCACCTGCGCGGCGCTGGACGCTGGGCGAGCTCGGACCTGAGGCCCGCGCGGTCGAGGGACCGCCAGGGGCCGGCTACGGCGTGACGACCGGGAAGTGGTTGTCGACGCGGTCGACCAGGCTCAGCAGCGCGACCGAGGAGGCCGGCGTCCCCGGTGTGCTCCACCCCGTCGAGCTTGCCGGTGCCGATCACCCCGATCAGCTGCGGCTTGGTGAGCGTGATGGTGAGTCCCGGCTCGCCGGTGCCGTAGCCGGCGTCGGCGTGGATGAGGGCCCCGTTGGACAGGGCGGTGCGGTAGGTCCGGCCCTGGTCGGTGAACACCCAGTCGATGCACACCGACGCGTCGGCGGCGCGCAGCCCGTGGATGCGCACCGCCAGGGAGTCGAAGAGCTGCTCGATGGTCAGCGCCCCGAGCACCTCGGGCGAGGCGAGCTCGGGCGGCGGGGGCGCGATCGGGCCGCGCAGCTCTTCGGCGCCGCGCAGGTAGATGTTGCGCCACAGCCCGTTCTCCGCGCCGTGCCCCAGCTGTTCGAGGGCGTCGGCCAGCAGCTCGCGGGCCTCGGTGTTGTCCGGGTCGGCGAAGACGACGTGGCTGGTGACCGTGGCCGTCCAGCGCAGGTCGCCCGCGGCGAGGGTGGCGCGAGCCTTCTCCAGGACCTGGGCGGCGCCGCCCATGAACTCGACGTACCGGGTGGCCTCCTCCTCGGGCGGGTAGGCCCACAGGTGGGCGGGGTTCCCGTCGTACCAGCCGAGGTAGCGCTGGTAGATGGCCTTCACGTTGTGACTCACCGAGCCGTAGTAGCCGCGGCTGTGCCAGGCGCCCTCGAGCGCCGGCGGCAGGGCGAACTCCTCCGCGATCTCGGTGCCGATCTCGCCCTGGTTCATCCGGCGCAGGGTCTGGTCGTGGAGGTAGGCGTAGGTGTCGCGCTGCTGCGAGAGGTAGGTGGTGATCCGCTCGGTGCCCCACGTGGGCCAGTGGTGCGAGGCGAAGACCACGTCGGTGTCCGCACCGAAGAGCCGGATCGCCTCGCCCAGGTAGCGGGACCAGGCCCGGGCGTCGCGGACCTCGGCGCCGCGCAGGGTGAGGATCTGGTGCATCGTGTGCGTGGCGTTCTCGGCCATGCAGAGTGCCCGGCGGTCGGGGAAGAAGAAGTTCATCTCGGCGGGCGCCTCGGTGCCCGGCGTCACCTGGAACACGACGCGGACGCCGTCGATCGTGGCTTCCTGCCCGGTGTGGGTGACGTCGACGGTCGGGGCCAACAGCGAGATCGTGCCGTTGGAGGTCGCCATGCCGAGGCCGGCGCCGATCTGACCCGCGGGGCCCTCGGGAAGGTCGGCTGCGTAGATGTACGTCGCCCGCCGGGACATCGCCGAGCCGGCGTACACGTTCTCCGACACGGCGTGCTCGAGGAACCCGGCCGGTGCGTAGATCGGGGTGTCGGCATCGGTGACCGCCGCGCTCCCGCCGTAGTGGTCGGCGTGCGAGTGGGTGATGATCAGCGCCTTGACCGGGCGGTCGCCGCGATGCTCGCGGTAGAGCCCGAGCGCGGCCGCGGCCGTCTCGTTGCCCATGAGCGGGTCGATGACGATGACCCCGCTGTCGGTCTCCACCAGGCTCATGTTCGACAGGTCGAGCCCGCGCACCTGGTAGATCCCCTCGGTGACCTCGAACAGGCCGTGCTTGGCGGCGAGCTGCCCCTGGCGCCACAGGCTGGGGTTCGCGGTGGCCGGGGCGTCGCCGGTGATGAAGTCGTACTTCGAGCAGTCCCACACGACGTGGCCGTCCGCGGCGGTGATGACGGGGTCTTTCAGGGTCCCGACGAACCCCCGCTCGACGTCGTCGAAGTCGGTGCGGTCGGTGTAGTCGAGATCGGTCATGGCCCCGATGCTGCTGCACGCGCTCGCCACTGACAACGTCGGGGGTGCAGTCGAAAGTCCACACTTTCCGGAGCTCGGGATCCCCGGGCGGGTGACCTCGTCGCACCGGCTTCCGGGACGCCGTACACCCCCGACATTGCAGAAGTCCCCCGCGGAGCGCCGCGCGGCGCTAGATTTTACGTGTGAGTGACGCTCGTCCGGGAAGCAGCGACTCCGCTTCCGACCTCTTCGACCGCTGGATGGCGAGTCGCGAAGAGGCGAGCCCTGCGGAGGTCGAGGACGCCGCGGCGCCCACGCCGGCCGCGGCGACTGCACCGGGCGAGGCCGCCGCACCGGCGGCTCCGTCGTTCCGGTCCCGCCTGCTGGGCCGCTCGAGCGTGTACGACGAGGAGTACGAAGCACTCCCCCTCAGCGCGCCCGCGCCGGCCGCCGCCCCGCAGCGCGCGACCCCGATGCCCGCGCCCTCCGAGGCGCTCCTGCCGCCGCCCCCGCGCACAGTCCGCGAGCCCGAGCCGACGCCCGCGGCCGTGCCGCCGCCGCCTCCCCCGGCGTTCCGCGAGCCGGCACCCGCCCCGGCGCCGCCGGCGGCCGCTCCCGTCGAGCCCGAGCCGCCGAAGTGGGAGGGGTTCCTCTCCGCACCCCGCCGTGCGGCCCCGGAGGAAGACCCGCTGACCTCGCCGGCGTGGTCGGAGCCGGACCCCGAGCCGGTCGCCGTCGAGCCCGAGCCCGGTCGCCGTCGAGCCCGAGCCGGTCGCCGTCGAGCCCGAGCCGGTCGCCGTCGAGCCCGAGCCGGTCGCCGTCGAGCCCGAGCCGGAGCCCGTCGCCGTCGAGCCGGAGCCGGAGCCCGTCGCCGTCGAGCCGGAGCCCGAGCCCGTCGCCGTCGAGCCGGAGCCCGAGCCCGAGCCGTCGCCGTCGAGCCCGAGCCCGTCGCCGTCGAGCCCGAGCCGGAGCCCGTCGCCGTCGAGCCGAGCCGGAGCCCGAGCCCGTCGCCGTCGAGCCCGAGCCCGTGCCGTCGAGCCCGAGCCCGTCGCCGTCGAGCCCGAGCCGGTCGCCGTCGAGCCCGAGCCGAGCCCGTGCCGTCGCTCCGAGCCCGAGCCGGAGCTGGCGCAGCCCGAGCCCGAGCCCGAGCCCGAGCCGACGCTCTCCCCCGCCACCGGGCTGAGCGCCGCGCTGGCCGCCGCGGCCCTCCGGGTCGAGGCGGAGCCCGAGAAGCCGTTCGTGCCCGACCGCAAGCCCTCAGCGCGCGAGAAGGCGCCCGAGCCGGAGCGGGGCTACACGCCGGCCGAGCGGCTGCCGGCGTTCGTGGCGTCCAACAAGCCGAAGCCGCCGCCCAAGGCCGACGACTGGCCCGCGGTGACCGAGTTCGCGCCCCGCAAGGGCACCCGCACCATCGCCGGCGTGCTGCTGTCGGCGGCGCTGGTCGCCGCGGCGATCTCCGGCTACCTGGCCTGGCAGGAGCGCACGGCCGCGACGCTGGGCATCCTGGTCACCCTCTTCATCCTCGTGCTCGTGATCTGGGCGACCCGCGCCAGCAGCGAGCCCGCACACCTGAAGATCAACAGCGGGCACCTCACGGTGCAGCAGAGCAGCGGGATCCGGCACTTCGACCTGGCCAGCAAGTACACCCCGCTGACGGTCAAGGGACGCCCCGGGCTCCCCGGGTGGAAGGTCATCATCGAGCAGCGCGACCAGGACAAGTTCGTCATCAACTCCTCGATGGTCGAGCCCAAGGAGTTCATGCGGGTGCTGCGCTACTACCGTCCCGACCTCTGAGCCGGACCGCTCGGGTCAGCCGGTACGCCGCTCCAGGTTGACGCCCCGCTCGTTCTCGTCGGTGAGCCGCGCCTCCTCGCGCGCCTTCGCCTCGAGCTCCTGGCGTCGGGACACCTCGAGCATCTCGTGGGCCGCGTCGTACGCCCCGGGCGTCGAGACGAGGTCCGCGGCGCCGCCCTTGAGGCGGCCGAGCGCGGCCCGGGCGTAGACCTGCTGCTCGGTGATGGTCCGCTCGGAGCGACCCCGGCCGAGGAACGAGATGGCCCAGTGCAGCAGCGCCGTCACGCGGCTCTTGAAGCCGGTGATGTAGACGAGGTGCACCGCGAGCCACATCAGCCAGGCGACCACCCCGGTGAGCCGGAGCTTGCCGACCATCGCGACCGCGCGGAACCGGCTGATGATCGCCATCGAGCCCTTGTCGAAGTAGCGGAACGGCCGCTGGGGCGGGTTCCCCTTGAGCCGGCCGTCGATCTCCTTCGCGGCGTACTTCGCCCCCTGGATCGCGACCTGGGCGACGCCGGGCAGGTTGTCGAGGCTGATCATGTCGCCGACCACGAACACCTCGGGGTGGCCGGGCAGCGTGAGGTCGGGGTTGACCGAGATCCGGCCGGCCCGGTCGAGCGGGGCCCCGGTCTGCTCCGACAGGGTCCGGCCCAGCGAGGACGCCTGCACGCCGGCGGCCCAGATCTTGGTCGCCGTCGCGATCCGCTCGGTGCGTCCGTCCTTGTGCTGCACGGTGATCGCGCCCTCGTCGACGTCGGTCACCATCGCCCCGAGCACCACCTCGACGCCGAGACCCTCGAGCTCCGTCTTGGCCCGGGCGCCGAGCTTGGCGCCGAACGGCGGCAGCACCTGCGGGGCGGCGTCGAGCAGGATGACGCGCGCCGACCGGCTGTTGATCGCCCGGAAGTCGCGGCGCAGCGTGCGGTGGGCGAGCTCCGCGATCTGCCCGGCCATCTCGACCCCGGTCGGTCCGGCGCCCACGACGACGAAGGTGAGGAGCGCGTCGACGTTCTCCCCGCGGTTGGCGCCGAGCTCGGCCATCTCGAAGGCACCGAAGATGCGCCCCCGCAGCTCGAGCGCGTCGTCGATGGTCTTCATGCCCGGCGCGAACTCGGCGAAGTGGTCGTTGCCGAAGTAGGACTGCGCCGCGCCCGCCGCCACGATCAGCGAGTCGTACGACGTCGTCGTCTCGCGACCGAGCACGTGGGAGGTGACCGTGCGCCGGGTGAGGTCGATGTCGGTGACCGTGCCGAGCAGCACCTGGGTGTTGGCCTGGCCGGACAGCACCTCCCGCGTCGGGGGCGCGATCTCGCCCTCGGAGAGGATGCCCGTGGCCACCTGGTAGAGCAGCGGCTGGAAGAGGTGGTGCGTCGTCTGCGCGATCATCGTGACGTCGGCGTCCGCGTGGCGCAGGGCCTTGGCTCCGAAGAGACCCCCGAAGCCGGAGCCGACGACGACGACCTGGTGGCGGGTCTGATCCGGCACTCGCTCAGCCATGACATGCCTTCCCTCGGGCGGTGGAGCCCGCCGGTGCGACGCGCTCCGGGTACGCTCTATTCTCCCGCGTCCGACTCCGTCGGCCCGCATCGGGAGCGACGTCTCCTCCGTCACAGGCCGCACGAGGGGACGCGGGGCACGCCGCGAAAATAGTTGCGGTCCGGTGGTTTGCCACCGATCTTCGTGGGGAACACGGGTTGCGAGAGGTCTGTCCGCCCGTCCGCCACCCCTGGGATCATCGTGCCGCTGAACAAGCCAGCCCTGGCACTCGACCCCGACCCGCGCTCCGTCCAGGAGGCCCGTCGGTGGGTGGTGTCGACCTGCCACGAGCTCGGCCGCGACGACCTGGTGGAGTGCGCGCAGCTGGGGGTCTCCGAGCTCGTCACCAACGCGCTGCTGCACGCCGAGCACCCCATCACCGTGCGGGTCCGTGGCACCGTGGAGCACCCCCGGGTCGAGGTCTCCGACGGGTCGCCGCATCCCCCCGTGATCTCCGCGCACGAGGATCAGGAGCTCGACGACCTGCTGGCGACCTTCGGGCGGGGTCTGGGCATCGTGGCGATGTGCTCCGTCGCGTGGGGTGCCGCGATCGAGAACGACGGCAAGTGCGTGTGGTTCGAGCCCGCCCGGGCGCCGCACCAGAACGGCTATCCGCAGCCGGAGGTGTTCCACGCCGACGACGACGCGATCCCCCGCTCGGTCGCCGACGAGATCGATGCCAACGGGCACGGCGCCGCGATCCGCATCGGCAGCCTCCCGCTGCGCCAGGTCGCCGACATGAGACGGCACTACCGCGAGCTGCGGCGCGAGCTGCGGCTGCTCTCGTTGGCCCACCAGGAGGACTACCCGCTGGCGCACGACCTCACCGAGGTGTTCACCCGCTTCGAGCGGTCGTTCCCGTCGTCGTTGGGGCGCCAGGTCGCCGCGGCCGCGGTCAACGGCGCCACGACCGTCGACCTCCACCTGAACCTCGACCCACGCACGGCTCCGGTCATCGAGCAGATGCTGGAGCTCCTCGACCTCGCCGACGAGTTCTGTCGCGCCCGGCGCCTGCTGTCACTGGCCCGCACCCCCCAGCAGCGCGAGTTCCAGACGTGGTACTTCGGCGAGTTCATCCGCCAGGCCCGCGGCGAGGCGCCCACCGAGTGGCCGCCCGCCCGGCCCGGCGCCCAGCACGTCTCGTGAACCGCGGCCCACTCACCGTCTCGATGCTCGCCGCGGTGGCGGCCGGTGGTGCCGCGGGGGCGGTGCTGCGCTGGTCCCTGGGCCTGGCGGTGCCCGACGGGACCGGCTTCCCGGGGACCACGTTCGCGATCAACCTGACCGGGTGCTTCGTGCTCGCCGCGCTGCCCGCGTTCGTGCACGCCGCGCGGCGACCGCTGGTGGCGCTGGCGCTGGGACCCGGCGTGCTGGGCGGCTACACCACCCTCTCGACGTACGCCGAGCAGGGACGCGCGCTGCTGGCCGACGGCGCCACGGCGCTCGCCGGCGCCTACCTCCTCGGCACCCTCGCCGCGTGCCTCGCCGCGGTGCACCTCGGTGGCCGGCTCGTCACGCCCGAGCAGCGCCGCGACTTCGCCGAGCACGAGGGCGACGAGTGACGGCTCTGCTGGTGGCGCTGGGAGCCGCCGTGGGGGCTCCCCTGCGGTTCGTCTGCGCGCACTACCTCGACGGCCGGTTCCCCCGCGGCACGCTGCTGGTCAACGTGGCCGGCTCGGCCGTCCTGGGGCTGTGCACGGCGCTGGCGCTCTCAGGGGCCGCCCTCGCCCTGCTCGGCACCGGCTTCTGCGGCGGCCTGACGACCTACTCCGCGTTCACGGTGCAGACCGTCGACCGGGGTGGCCGGGTGGGAGCCGCCTACGCGACGGCGACCCTCGGGCTCTCGCTGCTCGCCGCGACCGTCGGCTACGCGCTCGGCGCTCAGGCGTAGCCGAGGTCGTGCAGCCGGTCGTCGTCGATCCCGAAGTGGTGGGCGATCTCGTGCACGACGGTGATCCGCACCTCGTCCTCGAGCTGCTCGAGGTCGTCGCAGAAGTCCAGCAGCGGCCGCCGGAAGAGCAGGATCCGGTCGGGTAGCGCGGCGGCGTAGTTCGCCTCCCGCTCGGTCAGCGCCACGCCGTCGTACAGCCCGAGCAGGTGCGGGTCGTCGGCGGGCGCCTCGTCCTCGACGAGCACGACCACGTTGGCGACCAGTGCGGCGAGGTCGTCGGGGATGCCGTCCAGGGCGCGGTCGACGAGCACCTCGAAGGCGGCGCGGTCCAGCTCCATGCCCCCATCGTGGCAAATGCACGAGTGCCCCGGACCTGGCGGTCCGGGGCACTCACGATCTGGCGACCCCGACGGGACTCGAACCCGCGGCCTCCGCCGTGACAGGGCGGCGCGCTAACCAACTGCGCTACGGGGCCAATGGATGCTGCGTTCGGTGAAGCGTGGGAACTCTAACGCATGGTCTGACACGGTTCCCAATCGAGACCGGCCCCCTGTCGCGCTCTCCCCGGACCCGTCCCGGGCACCCCCGGGAGTCGGTCTCAGGCCCAGTCGTGCCGGGCGGCGTGCCAGCCGAGCTGCATCCTGGTCTGGACGCCGGCCAGGTCCTGCAGCCAGCGCAGCCGCCGCTGGACGGTGCGCAGCGAGAGGTCCAGCTGACCCGCCACCGCCTGGTCGCTCAGCCCGGCGAGCATCAGGGTCAGGATCTTCCGGTCCAGGACGGACGGGCCGACGGTCCCGGCGCCCTCGGTCGGCAGCGCCGCACCGTCCAGGCTGGTGAGCTCGAGCGGGTAGGCGCTGCGCCAGACGGTCTCGAAGAGCGCGTCGAGCGCGTCGACGAGGCCGCTGCGCTGCAGCATCACGGCGCCCGGATCACCCACCGGAGCGACCACCAGGGGCACCAGCGCCAGGTCGGCGTCGGCGAGCACCAGCTTGATCGGCAACCGGTCGACGACCCGCAGCTCCAGCCCGCGGCGCAGCGAGTCGACCAGCTCCTCGCTGGCCCCCGGCCCGTCGAGCACGGCGCGCTCCAGCACGGCGCGGATCCGGACCCCGCGGTCCGCGGCGGCCGGCTCGGCCGCGTTCTCCCCCGGCGGGACCGCCACGAACGGCGCGGTGACGAACATCCGCAGCTCGACGGTGGCCGCCTGCTGCACCTGCTGGTAGCGGTGCCGGACCGTGTCGACCCCGGTCACCACCTCGATCAGCTCGCTGATGCTGCGGCCGGCGACCGCCGCCCGGTGCTCCTCGGCCAGGGTCGCCAGCGCCTGCTCGGCGAGCCGGATCCCGTCCCGGCGCTCCGTGATCAGGGCCCCGAGCGCGACCGCCGGCGGCGCCGCGACGTACTCATGCTCGTCGGTGCGAGCGGCGAGGCCCGCCTCGACGAGGATGCCGAGCGCCTCCTCGACCTCGGCCACCGGTCGCTGCAGCGCCTCGGCGACCAGGGTCGCCGTCGTGCTCGGCCTGCTCAGCAGGGCCCGGTACACGGTCTCCACGCCGGGCTCGACGCCCAACGCCTCCAGCATCGGCAACTTGCTCCACCCATTCCGTCGCGGCGGGGAAAGTATCCGCCACCACGACGGCTCAGCACAAAGGTCTGCAGCCGGCGTGCGCCGGAGCACCGGGAGGTCGCCCTCCCGGTGCCCGTCGACCACGGTCACCGCAGCCCGTAGGCGCGGATGATCTCCTGCTCGATGCTGTAGCCGCTGTCCATCTCCGCGCTGGCCCGGACCGACACGAAACCGCCGGGCAGCTTGTCGGTCTTGAAGCCACCGCTCCACCAGCCACCGGCCGTCCTGGTCAGGGTGACCGGCTGCCACGAGGCACCGTCGTCGTAGGAGACGTCGAGCGTCACCCGCGTGACCTTGCCCGGCAGCGTGTCGAAGTTCGAGGACACCGACCGCAGCGCGATCTCCTGCTTCGCCCCGGCCCGGACGTCGCCCCGGAGGTCGCTCTCGAGCTTGTAGTCGAGCTGCATCACTGCGAACGGCTTGAAGTAGTCGCCCTCGACCGTGTCGGACCTGAACTCCCACTCGGTGTGCGTGCGGGTGGACAGCCGGAAGACGTCCGCCGGCCGCTCGGCGTCGGAGACCACCCGGTAGGGCAGGTCGCCGGCCGGCACCTCCTTCCACTGCATGTCCGAGCTGTACGGGTTGTCGTGGATGAGCGTGTCTCCCTGGAAGACCTGCGTGTGGGTCGGGGTCTCGCCCCACGGCAGGAAGCCACCGAGGCGCATCTCGTCGCTGAACGAGCTCCAGGGCTGGACGTTCCACGTCATGTAGTCGCCCCAGCGGGAGTTCTCGACCCCGAAGGAGTCGCTGAAGCCGGGCCGGACGGCCGGCCGGAACCAGTCGAGCCGGGTGGTCGCGCCCTTGGCGTAGGAGTTGACGCCCGAGACCATCGGCCACGGCAGCGCGCCGTTGATGTTCTGCGCGTGCGACTCGACCCACTGCTGCCCGGGAGTCACCCACTCGACCCGCGTGCTCGGGGTGATCCTCGCGCTCCTCGAAGCCGAGCGACGGGCTGAGCGTCACGTCGTACCGGTAGCCCGAGGCCGGGCCGTCCTTGACGGCGTAGTAGCTGGCGTCGATCTTGGCGAGGTCGCGCTGCTGCGGGGTGTAGACCAACGGACGGTCCGGGACGTGACCCGGGTACTCGCGGGTCAGGTCGTAGACGAAGTCGGTGTTCTTGACCCGCTTCGCGACCAGCTTGGCACCGGTCTTGGCCATCGCCACCAGCCTCGCCCCGGCGTCGCGGTGCACGCTGGCGACCGGGAGGGACGCGTCGCCGACGTACTCCATCAGGCCACCGACGCCGTCGTTCACGACGATCAGCGCCAGTGCTCCGGCCGCGGCAGCCGCCTGGGCCCGCTCCTCGGGCGTCACGTCGTCGCTCCGGTGGACGACCGCGATCTTCCCCTTGGCTGCCAGGCCCTGGTAGTCGCTCGCCGCGCCCTGTCCGGCGTACACGGTCGCCGCGCTGTCGGTGGCGGTGTCCAGGAGACTGCCCGGCTGCAGGAGCGTGTCGAAGGTGGTCTTGCCGCCGGGGGTGCCCAGGCTGAACATCGGCTCACCCTTGCGCCAGCGGGTGGTGAGCATGAACGACCCCGTGGTCACCTCCTCGGTCGGGAGCACGTAGATGTCGTCGTACGCCGGCGGGATGACGTAGGCGCTGCGGAACTCCATCCCCGTCGCGTCCTCGATGCTCATGTCCACCTTGCGCTGCCGGTCCTCGGACCGCTGCGGCGCGGTCGTGGTCAGCAGGCGCGCGTCGCGCGCGTCGAGCACCACCTCGCGGGAGCCGTCGAGCACGGTCTCGGGGTCCGCCATCACGGCCAGGCCCGAGGAGTCGCGCTTCTCGCCGTTCACGTCGAGGTACGCCGTCACCGAGTAGGTGCCGGGAGGCATCCGCACCGTGGTCTCGCCCTGGACGTCGAGGGTCCACGGCCACGGGTCACCGGCCAGGTTGAGCGCCACCAGCGCCGAGGCCGGACGACCCTCCCGGTCGACGAGCTTGATCGTCAGGTCGTAGCGCTCGTCCTCCTTGATCAGGCCCAGGGAGGTGCGGGTGACGGCGTTGCCGGTGGCCGTGTCGGTGCCGACGACGTAGCCGACGTGGCGGCCGAAGCCCACCGCGGTGGGGTCACCGGTGACGGGAACGACCTCCTTGCCGCCCGCGGGCACGGTGATCGTCGACTCGCCGAGGCCGAACGCCGGTGCGCCGTTGCCGACCACGGCCAGGTCCAAGGTGACGTCCTGGGGACCGTCGTTGGTGAACGTGATGTCCTTGGTCACGGCGCCGTCGCTCGGCTCGTGCGGCCAGGCGTAGTTGCCGAGGAGCACGGAGCCGGTGCTGCGCACGGTGTTCGTCACCGCGGCCGCCACGTCGAGGCGACCGGTGCCGACGTCGAAGGGCGAGTACCAGTCCGGCAGCCCCAGAGCGCTGCTCATCAGCTGCTCCTTGAGCTGCTGACCGGTCCAGCCGGGGTGCTGCTGGGCGAGGATCGCCGCCGCGCCGGAGACGTGCGGGGTGGCCATCGAGGTGCCGCTGATGGTGCGGTACATCCCGGAGCCACCGTCGGTCATGTCCTGCGAACGGGCGGCGGTGATGTCCACGCCGGGTGCCACGAGGTCGGGCTTGAGGGCACCGGTGCCGGTCAGGGGGCCGGTGCTGGAGAAGCTCGCGAGGTTGTCCTGCTTGTCCACCGCGCCGACCGTCAGTGCCGAGGCTGCGGCTCCCGGGGTGGAGATCGTCTCGGGACCGGCGTTGCCCGCGGCGATCACGAAGAGCGCACCGGACTGCTCGGACAGCGCGTCGACCGCGAGCGACATCGGGTCCGTGCCATCGGACGGCATCGAGTCGCCGAGGCTCATGCTGACGACGTCGGCTCCCTGGCCGACGGCCCACTCCATGCCCGCCAGGACCCACGAGTCCTGGCCGTAGCCCTCGGGACCGCCGAGCACCTTGCCGACGATCAGGTCCGCGTCGGGAGCGACGCCCTTGTTGTCTCCCTCGGAGGCGGCACCGGTGCCGACGATCGTCGAGGCGACGTGCGTGCCGTGCCCGTTGACGTCGGTGAGCGCGTCCTCGCCGGGCACGAAGCTGGCCTGGCCGTCGACCAGCCCGGCCAGGTCGGGGTGGTCGGCGTCGATGCCCGTGTCCAGCACGGCCACGGTGACGCCCTTGCCGGTGTAGCCCTTCGCCCAGGCCGCGGGTGCGCCGATCTGGGGGACGCTCTCCTTGAGCGCGGGCTCCACCCGACCGTCCAGCCAGAGCTTGGCGACGCCGGCCTCCAGCGTGGGCGTCGGGTCGGTCACGGCGGGGGCGGGCGCGACCGTGGTCCAGAAGGTGCGTGCCCGAGGCTTGCGGGTGGTGATCGCGGCGCCGCGGATGACCGGCAGCTCGCGCACCATCTTGCTGCCGCGGGGGGCGGACGGCTCGGCGGCGGCGCGGGTCTGCGCGCGGGTGAAGGTGGCGATCATCGGCACCGTGCCGGTGCCGGCGTCGTCATAGCCCATCTCGATCAGGTCGGTGACGTTGAACAGCTGGCGGTCGAGCTTGTCCGCCGCCAGCAGGCCCACGGCCTCGTCGGGGACGACGTACAGGTCGCCGCCCGACTCCTGGAGGCGAACCCCGCCGACGGCGTCGTCCGGGCGGTCGACCTCCGCGGTCTGCTTGCCGTCGACCGTCGTCCTGACGGTGACGACGTCACCGGTGACCAGGGTGACCTGGTGGGCGGCCGACGCCGCCTCCGGGACGGCCGGGGGAAGCTCGGGAGCGGCGTCGGCGGGCGACTGGAGGCAGCCGAGCACGAGGGGGGCCGCCGCCGCCGCGGCGATCAGGGGCACGCGCGTGCGGCGGCGGCGGGGCAGGGGGGATGAAGGAGGCATGCCCGGTGTCTACCGGCCCGGAACGGGCCGGGAGAAGAGGGTGCGCTGACAGGTCTCCGCCATGGCGCGAATCCGCCAGCGGCCCGTGATGTCTTCGTTACAGGTGGTCGGGCACGACCAGCGCGTCGGGATCCTGGCGCGGTGGCACGTGCGCGAGCGCCGACTGCACCAACGCGGTGCGCGTCCTGACGAGCACGGCCCGCCGCATCCTGCCGAGCCCGTCGTCGACGAGGCTCTCGACGGTCTCGGTGACCTGCCGGTCCGTGAACGTCGGACGGGTGCCCGCCTCGACGTCCACGTCGGGGAGCGCGACCAGGACCGGCAGCACCTGCCCGCCGAGCCCGTCGAGCAGCTGGAAGCGCTGGTGGCGGTCCAGCCCGTCCCAGACCGTGTCGATGTCCGCCTTGCCCTTGCGGACGTCCCGGCGCTGGGCGGCCAGCACGGTCTTGGCGGCCCCGGTCAGCGCCGCGGTCAGCTCGCGCTCGGTGAATCGCACGAGCCCATCATCTCGCGGCGGGTGCGGCGTCCCGACGCCGGACGAGCCGGTGGTGCCTCCTACTGCTTCAGGGGCGTCCTCGAGGAGCCGCCGGACGGCGGCCCGCGACACCAGGAGGGCGATGACGAGAAGGGTGACCGGGATGAAGCCGCCCAGGCTCACGGCGTCACCGAAGACCAGGTCCACCAGCTCGAGGACGACCTTCAACAGCGCTGCGGTCAGCAACGACAGGGTGAATCCCTCGCTGATGACGGAGGCGACGCACCGGACCCCGTGTCACGGGCCGATCATGTCGTAGGCCGTGGGAGGTGTCGCCAGGGTTCCTGCGACAACCTCGCCGCTAGGCAGGCTCCGCCCGGTCCTTCAGGGCGGGGAGGTCCCGGATCACGATCAGGCCGGGTCGTACGTCGAGCCATCCCCGTCCGGTGAACTCGCGCAGCACCTTGTTGACGGTCTCCCGGGCCACCCCCACGAGCTCGGAGAGCTCCACCTGGGTCAGGCCGTGCGCGACGTGGAGCCCGTCGGGCTCCCGGACCCCGAGGTGGGCAGCCAGCTGCAGGAGGCACACCGCCACCCGCGTCGGCGAGTCGGCGACCAGCAGGGCCGACGCCTCTCCCGGCACTGGCTCAGCCGCCGCGACACGTGGCGCAGCAGCCCCCAGGCCACGTCCGGCCGGTCCTGCAGCCAGCGGGTCAGGCGCGCCTGGGAGAGCTCGAGCACGGTCGTCTCGGTGACCGCCCGGGCGGTGGCGTCCCTGACCTTGACGCCGAAGGTCGACGCCTCCCCGAACACCTCACCCGGCCCCACCAGGGCGAGCACCCGGTGCCGGCTGGGCGGGGTGCCGTGCACCAGCTTGACGAGGCCCCTCCGGACGACGAACAGCGAGTCGCCGCTCTGTCCCTGCACGAACACCCGTCGCCCTCGAGGCAGCTCGATCCGGACCATGGAGGTCTCGAGCTCCTTGGCCAGCGTCGGGGTCCAGGCAGTCGAAGAGCAGTCCGCGCTGGTAGGGCGCGATCGTCATGCGCTCTCCTCAAGGTCCGGCTGTCCTCAGGGGCTCGCTCGGTCCGGGTGGGGAGGTCGTGGCGCTGGGTTGTCCGATCCCGACGTCGAACTCGTCGATCTCGGCCAGGAGCTCGTCGGGTGGTGGCGCCTTGGCCTCGTCGGCCTCGGCGCCGGCCCCACCGCCCCCGGCGGTGCGCTTCTTGTTCCACACGTCGAACGCGACCGCGGCGAGGAGCACCAGGCCCTTGATGGCCTGCTGCCAGTCGATGGAGACACCCATCAGGGACATGCCGTTGTTGAGGACACCCATGACCAGACCACCGATGATGGCGCCGATCACGGTGCCCACGCCGCCGGTGACCGCGGCGCCACCGATGAAGGCCGCCGCGATGGCGTCGAGCTCGAAGTTGGTGCCGGCCTTCGGGTTGGCCGCGGTCAGGCGGGCCGTGGTCACCAGTCCGGCGAGACCGGCCAGCAGCCCCATGTTGGTCATCACCAGGAAGTCGACGCGCCTGGTGTTGACGCCCGACATGGTGGCCGCGTCGACGTTGCCACCGATGGCGTAGACGTGCCGGCCGGTGATGGTGCGCGACATGATGAAGCTGTAGAGCGCGATCAGCGCGAACAGGATCAGGCCGACGATCGGCAGGCCGCGCGCGTCCGACAGCAGGTACGACAGACCCATCACGACCAGCGCGATGGCCGCGATCTTGACGAGGAAGAACGGCAGCGGCAGGACGTCGACGTTGTAGCGCCGCGCGGCCGCCCGCTTGCGGACCTCCAGGAAGGCGAGCAGGGCCACGACGAGCAGGCCGATGATCAGGGTCAGGTTGTGGTAGCCGGTGTCCGGGCCGACCTCGGGCAGGAACCCGTTGCCGATGTCCTTGAAGCCCTCGGGCAGCCCGCCCACGGTCGCGCCCTCGAGCACCACGAGGGTGAGGCCGCGGAACAGCAGCATGCTCGACAGCGTGACGATGAACGCCGGGATCCCGACGTACGCCACCCAGAAGCCGTGCCACATGCCGATGACCGCCCCGATGACGCAGGCAGATCAGCACGGCCAGCGGCCAGGCACGTCGTGCTTGGTCATCAAGATCGCACCGACGGCGCCCACGAACGCCGCGACCGAGCCGACCGACAGGTCGATGTGCCGGGCCACGATCACGATCACCATGCCGATCGCGAGGATCAGGATCTGGGCGTTCTGGACGACCAGGTTCGACACGTTGAGGGGCTTGAGCAGCACCCCCTCGGTGGTGATCTGGAACAGGATGACGATCGCCGCGAGGGCGATGATCATGCCGTACTGGCGGATGTTGCCGCGCATGGTGGCGGTAGACGGAACTCATGCCCGGTACCTCGCGTCCACGGTCATGTAGCGCATCAGGGACTCCTGGGTTGCTTCGTCGGCTTCGAACTCGTGGGTGATGACGCCCTCGGCGAGGGTGTAGATGCGGTCGCAGAGACCGAGCAGCTCGGGCAGCTCGGAGGAGATGACGAGCACGCCGCGACCGCTACGCGCGAGCTCCTGGATGATGCCGTAGATCTCGTACTTCGCCCCGACGTCGATGCCCCGCGTCGGCTCGTCGAGGATCAGCAGCTGGGGGTCGGTGTACATCCACTTCGAGAGCACGACCTTCTGCTGGTTGCCACCCGAGAGCTTGCCGACGCCGGAGTTCACGCTCGGGGCCTTGATGTTGAAGCTCTTGCGATATCCCTCGGCGACCACCACCTCCCGGCGCTCGTCGATGGTCAGGCCCTTGCGGAGCTTGTCCAGGGCGGCGGCCGTGATGGAGGTCTTGATGTCGTCGATCAGGTTCAGTCCGAGACCCTTGCGGTCCTCGCTGACGTAGGCGATGCCGGCCTCGATCGCGGCATGGACGGTCTTGAGCTCCAGCTCCCGGCCGTTCAGCGCCAGCCGCCCCTCGAACCGGCTGCCGAACGACCGGCCGAAGATGCTGCGCGCCAGCTCGGTGCGTCCCGCCCCCATCAGGCCGGCGATCCCGACGATCTCGCCCGCGCGGACGGTGAGGTTGGCGTCCCTGATGACGACCCGGGTGGCGTCCAGGGGGTGGTGCACGGTCCAGTCGGACACCTCGAACATCACCTCGCCGATGTCGGGCGTGTGGTCCGGGAACCGGTGCTCGAGGTCCCGGCCGACCATCCCCCGGATGATCCGGTCCTCGTCGACGTCACCGGCCGTCACGTCGAGGGTCTCGATGGTCTTGCCGTCGCGGAGGATGGTGATCGCGTCCGCCACCCGCTCGATCTCGTTGAGCTTGTGGCTGATCATGATCGACGTGATGCCCTTGCCCTGCAGTCCCTTGAGCAGGTCGAGCAGGTGCTGGGAGTCGTCGTCGTTGAGGGCCGCCGTGGGCTCGTCGAGGATGAGCAGCTTGACGTCCTTGCCGAGCGCCTTGGCGATCTCGACCAGCTGCTGCTTCCCGATGCCGAGGTGCTTGACGGGCGTGAGCGGGTTCTCGCGCAGGCCGACCCGCGCGAGCAGCTCGATGGCCCGGTGGTTGGCGGCGTCCCAGCTGATCACGCCGCGGTAGGCGGTCTCGTTGCCGAGGAAGATGTTCTCGGCGACGGAGAGCTCGGGGATCAGCGCGAGCTCCTGGTGGATGATCACGATCCCGGCCGCTTCGCTCTGCCGGATGTCCTTGAACGCGACGGACTGTCCCTCGAAGACGATCTCGCCGTCGTAGGTGCCGTGCGGGTAGACGCCGCTGAGCACCTTCATCAGCGTCGACTTGCCCGCGCCGTTCTCTCCGCAGATGGCGTGGATCTCACCGCGGTTGACGGTCAGGGTGACGTCCGACAGCGCCTTGACGCCGGGGAACTCCTTGGTGATGGACCGCATCTCCAGGATCGCTTCGTTCATCGCGACTGATCCTTCTCTGGGACCCCAGCGGGTCCCGGTCCGAGATGGTGGCCCGGGGCTGGATCCGGGCCACCATCTCTTGTCGTTGAGCTACTTGATCTCGTCCTCGGTGTAGTACCCGAGTCGACCAGGACCGACTGCACGTCGTCCTTGGTCACCGGCACCGGGTCGAGGAGGTACGACGGCACGACCTTCACGCCGTTGTCGTAGGTCTCCGTGTCGTTGACCTCGGGCTCCTCACCCGCGCCGACGGCCGTGATCATGTCGACGGTCACCCCGGCCAGGTCGCGGGTGTCCTTGAACACCGTGGAGTACTGGTCGCCGGCCAGGATCGACTTGACCGACTGCACCTCGGCGTCCTGACCGGTGACGACCGGCAGCGGCTTGTCGCCCGTGCCGTAGCCGTTGCCCTCGGTCGCGGCCAGGATGCCCAGCGACAGGCCGTCGTACGGCGAGAGGACGCCGTCCACGGTCTCCGACGCGTAGGTGCTGGTGAGGATGTCCTCCATGCGCTTCTGCGCCGTGGCCGGGTCCCATCGCAGGATCGCGGCCTGGTCGAAGTCGGTCTGACCGGAGGGCACCACGAGCTCGCCCGAGTCGATCATCGGCTGCAGCACCGACATGGCGCCGTCCCAGAAGAAGGTCGCGTTGTTGTCGTCGGGCGAACCGGCGAACAGCTCCACGTTGTAGGGACCCTCGCCGCGTGCCTCGAGGCCCTCGACGAGCGACTCGGCCTGGATGACACCGACCTTGAAGTTGTCGAAGGTGCTGTAGTAGTCGACCGCGTCCGAGTCGCGGATGAGCCGGTCGTAGGAGATGACCGGGATGTCCTGGCTCTCGGCCGTGTCGAGCACCTCACCGAGCGCGGTGCCGTCGATCGCGGCGATCACGAGCACGTCCACGCCCTTGGTGACCATGTTCTCCACCTGGGAGACCTGGGTCGGGATGTCGTCCTCGGCGTACTGGAGGTCGACCTCGTAACCGGCTTCCTCGAGCTGCGACTTGATGTTGTTGCCGTCCGAGATCCAGCGCTCCGACGACTTGGTCGGCATCGCCACGCCGACGGTGCCGGCGTCACCGCCGCCGCTGCCGCCGTCATCGTCTCCGCACGCGGCCAGGCTCAGCGCAAGCCCTCCCGCCGCGATGATGGAAAGTAGCTTGCGCACTTTGTTCTCCATTCTTCTTCTGGGTGTCGGGCGGGAGGATCCCGCCCCCTGGCCACGGACCGCGCAGCGGGCTCATCAGAACCCCTGCGCGAGTCGGTGGTAGGCCTGGTTCCACCGGAGCTCCTTGGCGAGCCCACGCACGGTGGTGGTCTTGTCGATCAGCACCAGCTCGGTGCCGGTCAGGTCGGCGAGGTCCTCGAGGTGCTCGTCGGTGAGGGCACTCGACAGCACGGTGTGGTGCGGGCCGCCGGCCATCAGCCACCCCTCGGTCGAGGTGCGGAGGTCCGGGTGCGGCCGCCACACGGCGCGGGCCACGGGCAGGTTCGGCAGCGGCGCGTCCGGAGGTACGACGTCCACGGTGTTGCCCACGAAGCGGAACCGCTCCCCCAGGTCGGCCAGGCCGAGCACCACAGCCGGGCCGGGGGTGGCGTCGAAGACCAGCCGCACCGGGTCCTCGCGGCCGCCGATGCCGAGCGGGTGCACCTCGAGGCTCGGCTTGCCCGCCGCGATCGAGGGGCACACCTCGAGCATGTGCGCGCCGAGGATCTTCTCCTCGCCCGGGACCAGGTGGTAGGTGTAGTCCTCCATGAACGACGTGCCGCCGGGCAGCCCGTCGGCGACCACCTTGAGCGTGCGGAGCATGACCGCGGTCTTCCAGTCGCCCTCGCCGCCGAAGCCGTAGCCGTCGGCCATCAGCCGCTGGACCGCCAGCCCGGGAAGCTGGCGGAGGCCGCCGAGGTCCTCGAAGTTCGTGGTGAAGGCGGTGAACCCACCGTCGGTCAGGAACGCGCGCAGGCCGGCCTCGATCCGGGCTCCGTAGCGCAGGGACTCGTGGCGGTCCCCGCCGGGCAGCAGCGCCGGGACCACGTCGTAGGTGTCGGCGTACTCACCGACCAGCTTGTCGATGTCGGCCTCCGCCACCGCGTCCACGACCTCGACCAGGTCGTTGACCCCCCAGGTGTTGACCGAGACGCCGAAGCGTCGCTCGGCCTCGACCTTGTCGCCCTCGGTGACCGCGACGTTGCGCATGTTGTCACCGAAGCGGGCCAGCCGCAGGGTGCCCATCTCGGCCCGGCCGAGCGCCGCGCGGGCCCAGACCCCGACCCGGCGGGCGACCTCGGGGTCGGCGACGTGACCCGTCACCGTCTTGCGGTGGACCCCCATCCGCGTCTGCACGGCCGCGAACTCGCGATCCCCGTGCGCGGCCTGGTTGAGGTTCATGAAGTCCATGTCGATCGCGTCCCACGGCAGCGCCTGGTTGGCCTGCGTGTGCAGGTGCAGCAGCGGCTTGCGGAGCAGGTCGAGACCGGTGATCCACATCTTCGCGGGGCTGAAGGTGTGCATCCAGGCGATGACCCCCACGCAGTCGTCGTCGGCGCTCGCGTCGATGAGGGCCCGGCGGATCGCGTCGGACTCGGTGAGCACCGGCTTGGCCACGACGCGCACCGGGACCTCGGCGGACGCGTCGAGCGCGCCCGAGATCTCGCCGGACTGGGCGGCAACCTGATCGAGCACCTCGGGGCCATAGAGGTGCTGGCTCCCGGTGAGGAACCAGATCTCGCGCGTCATGAGGTGACTCCGGACTGCCCGTAGGCGTGCTGGTAGCGGTGGTAGAGGGCGTCGACGTCGGCCTGCGCCATCGCGAGCGGCTGCCCCAGCTGACGGGCGACGTGCACCGTGCGGGCGACGTCCTCGACCATCACCGCGGCCTTGACGGCGGCGCGGGCGTCCGGGCCGACGGTGAAGGGGCCGTGGTTCTGCATCAGGACGGCGGGCGAGCGGCTGTGGGAGAGCGTCTCGACGATGCCGCGGCCGATCGAGTCGTCGCCGATCAGGGCGAAGGGACCGACCGGCACCTCGCCGCCGAACTCGTCGGCGATCATGGTCAGCACGCACGGGATGGCCTCGCCGCGGCTGGCCCACGCGGTGGCGTACGTCGAGTGCGTGTGCACGACGCCACCCACCTCCGGCAGGTGCCGATACACGTAGGCGTGCGCGGCGGTGTCCGAGCTCGGGCTGCGGTCACCCTCGACCAGGATGCCGTCGAGGTCGCAGACGACCATCGTGTCGGCCGTCAGCTCGTCGTAGGAGACCCCGGACGGCTTGATCACCATCAGGTCCGCACCCGGGACCCGGGCCGAGACGTTCCCGGCGGTCCAGATCACCAGCTGGTAGCGGGTGAGCTCGGCGTGCAGCCCGGCCACCTCGGCGCGCAGCCGCTGGACGGTCGCCTCGATCGCGGTGTCCGTGCTGCTGCGGGGGCTCATGCGGCCGCCGCCCGTCGGGCGGCGCGCAGCCGACGCATGACCGGGTTGGCGCCGCGGCCGAAGTAGTCGTGCAGGGTGCGGTACTCGGCGTAGAGCGCGTCGTAGGCCGCCACGTTGGCGGCGATGGGCGTGTAGACGCCGCGGTTCACCCGTCCCATCGCCTTGGCGGCTGCCGCGACGTCCTGGTACGCCCCGGCGGCGACGGCGGCGTGGATGGCCGAGCCCAGCGCCGGGCCCTGCTCGGAGCCGATCGTGGAGAGCGGGAGGTTCACGACGTCGGCGTAGATCTGCATGAGCAGCTCGTTCTTGAGCAGGCCGCCCGCGACCACGAGCTCGGTCACCGGGACGCCGGCGGCCTCGAAGGTCTCCACGATGACCCGGGTGCCGAACGCGGTGGCCTCGAGCAGGGCGCGGTAGGTGTCCTCGGGACGGGTGGCCAGCGTCTGGCCGAGCACCATGCCGGAGAGCTCGTGGTCGACCAGCACCGAGCGGTTTCCGCTGTGCCAGTCGAGCGCCACCAGGCCGTGCTCGCCGACCGCCTGCGCGGCGGCCTTCTCGGTCAGCAGCTCGTGCACGGAGAGTCCGCGCTCGGTGGCCTCGTCGGTGTAGGCCGCCGGGACGGACGTGGTGACGAACCAGTTGAAGATGTCGCCGACGCCGCTCTGCCCCGCCTCGTAGCCCCAGAGGCCGTCGGTGATGCCACCGTCCACGACGCCGCACATGCCGGGCACCTCGCGCAGGATGTCGCCGTTCATCACGTGACAGGTCGAGGTGCCCATGATCGCGACCATCTGGCCCGGCGCGATCGCGTCGGCGGCGGGAGCGGTCACGTGGGCGTCGACGTTGCCGACCGCGACCGGGATGCCGGCGGGCAGGCCGGTCCAGGCGGCGGCCTCCTCGCTGAGGGTGCCGGCAGCGTCGCCGAGCACGCCGATGGTGTGGTCGAGCTTGTCGCTCACGAAGTCGCCGAACCCGGGGTTCAGCTCGGCGAGGAAGTCCCGGGTCGGGTAGGTGCCGTCCTGGTAGATGCCCTTGTAGCCGGCGGTGCAGGCGTTGCGGACGTAGGTGCCGGTCAGCTGCCAGACGATCCAGTCCGCGGCCTCGACCCAGTGCGCCATCGCGGCGTACACGTCCGGGGCCTCCTCGAGCAGCTGGAGTCCCTTGGCGAACTCCCACTCCGAGGAGATCAGCCCGCCGTAGCGGGGCAGCCAGGTCTCGCCGCGCTTGTGCGCGAGCTCGTTGATGCGGTCGGCGTGCGGCTGGGCGGCGTGGTGCTTCCAGAGCTTGACGTAGGCGTGCGGCTCGGCGCGGAAGTCCGCGAGCTCGCTCAGCGGGGTGCCGTCCTCGGTGGTGGGCACCATCGTGCAGGCGGTGAAGTCCGTGCCGATACCGACCACCTGGGCCGGCTCCACGCCGGCGGCCGCGAGGGCACGGGGAACGGCGGAGCGCAGCACCTCGACGTAGTCGGCGGGCACCTGCAGCGCCCAGTCGTGCCCCAGCGGCACCTCGGTCCCGGCCAGCGACGCGGGCAACGATCGGTCCAGCACGGCGTGCGGGTAGTCGAGCGTCGCGGTCCCGAGCTCCTCGCCGTCGGCGACCCGGACGACGACCACGCGACCGGACAGCGACCCGTAGTCGATGCCGATCACCACGTCGGAGTGCGTCGTCACCCGGGTCGTCCTTCCTCGAATGTGAGCGCTCACAAGTGAGCGTTCACATAGTGTGGTGGCCATCACACCCCGCGTCAAGCCCCCGCCCTGAACTTTCGATCCGGCCGCGACGCGCAGGTCAGGCCGGCGGCGCGGCCGACCGTCGTACCACCAGAGTCGTCGGCACCAGCTCGACCGCCGGCGACTCCTCGCCGCTCAGCACCCGCTCGACGAGGCGCATCGCCCGCCTCCCGAGCTCGCCGAAGTCCTGGCGCACGGTGGTCAGCGGGGGCGCGAAGTACGCCGACTCGGGCAGGTCGTCGAACCCCACCACACTCACGTCCTCGGGCACCCGTCGGCCCGCCTCGGTCAGCGCCGCGATCAGGCCCAGCGCCATCTGGTCGTTGCTGGCGAAGACCGCCGTGATGTCCCGCTCCCTGGCCAGGGTGCGGCCTGCCTGGTAGCCGCTCTCCGCCGACCAGTCGCCTCCCCAGCGCAGCGCGGGCACCCGGAGCGCCGCCTCGGTCAGCTCGGCGCGCCAGCCCTCGATCCGCGCGGCGGCCTCGCTCCAGCCCGGAGGTCCCGCGAGATGGACCACGGTCTCGTGACCGAGGTCCAGCAGGTGACGCGTGGCGATCCGGCCACCCTGCACGTTGTCGACGCCGGCCGTGAGCGGGGTCCTCGACAGGTCGCCCTCGACGACGACCGTGGGGATGCCGAGATCGATCTCCTGGGCGATCCGCAGCACGGTCTGATGGGGCACGACGACGATCAGCGCCTCGGGCCCCTGCTCCAGGAGCTGGTCCATGGCGAGCTTGACCCCCTCGGGCTCCATCTCCGTGACGGTCACCGGGGTCAACCGGTAGTCGGCCGCACGGGCCGCGGCCTCCAGGCCGAGCAGCACCTGCGCCGGCCCGAACTGGCTCGTGCCCCAGGTGAGCACGCCGATCGTGCGGGACCGGGACGAGGCCAGCATCTTGGCCGCCATGTTGCGGCGGTAGCCCAGCTCGGAGATCGACTCGTGCACCCGCAGCGCGGTGCCCGGCCGGACGCCCGGCACGCCGTTGAGCACGCGCGAGACGGTCTGGTGGGACACGCCCGCGTGGGCGGCCACATCGGCCATCGTCGGTGGGCGACGTCGTTCCGGCGAGGCCATGGCGGGATCGTACGCGGGTCGCACAGGTGTCGAGCGGTCCGATTCGCCCACGGTCGAGGTCGCCCGGACGGTTGCTCCGCCGAGCCCGTCCGGGCCAGGGTGGTGGGATGTCGTCCCGACGAGCGCAGGTGGCCCGGCTGCGCCGCGTGGCGCTCGCCGCGCTCGACCGCTTCCCGCTGCCCGAGGGCCGGCTCACGTTCGTCGACCACGGGGAGAACACGACGTTCCGGCACGACAGCGCCGCCGGTCGGTACCTCGTCCGGGTGCACCGGCGGCAGCGGCACGGTCGGGACGTCGACACGACGGCCGCCATCCGCTCCGAGATCGCCTGGCTCCGGGCCATCCGGGCCGACACCGACCTGCTCGTCCCGGAAGCACTCGCGGCCCGCGACGGCGCACCCACCGTCGAGGCGTCCGCGGCCGGTGAGACCCGGACCTGCTCGGTGCTGCGCTGGATGGACGGGCGCATCCATGAGGAGTCGGCCCGCCCGGTCCACCTGCGCCGGCTCGGCGGCGCGATGGCCCGCCTGCACGACCAGGCCGACGCGTGGACGCCGCCGCCCGACTTCGTGCGCATCCGCTGGGACCACGAGACGTTCTTCGGGGACGTCATGGTGTACGGCGTCACGCCGGCCGCCGAGTGCTGGACCCTCCTCCCGGGCGTGGTGCGTGCCCGCTTCCAGGCGGTGGCCGCCCGGATGGCCGACGTCATGCCACGCGTCGACGCGGACGGGCTCATCCACGCCGACCTGCATCTCGGCAACGCGCTCTTCCAGAGCGGGGAGGTCAAGCTGATCGACTTCGACGACTGCGGCACCGGCCCCCGGCTCTACGACCTCGCCGTCGCCCTCTGGGAGCTGCGGGACCAACCGGACTACCCGGCGTACCGCGAGGCGCTGCTGGCCGGCTACCGGTCGCGGCGGGAGATCGACGTCACGCACCTCGACGACTTCATCGCGCTGCGGCAGGTCGCGTTCGACCTCTGGTACACCGGCACGGCCCAGGTCAACCCTGCCTTCGCCGCCCGGCTCGACCGGGTGCACCGCTGGTCGCTGTCGATGCTCGACCTGGTGGCCGAGCCCTGAGGGGTTCCGACCCGGGCGAGTCGCGGGTCAGTGCACGAAGAACCCGATCGGGGCGACGGCCCCTGCACCGTGTCGGTCGACCACGACGACGTCGTCGACCTTGACGACCAGATGCCACGCCGGGGATGCGACTCCGCACGGGTTCTCCGGTGGTGACCCAGGCCGTGTACCTGCCGATGGGCGGAGCGGTGCCGTCGGGCCAGTAGACGTGCTCGACCGCTCCGGGTGTCCCGCAGCCCACGTTGTCGTCGAAGTCGAGCTACCCGCCCGAGGGTGTCGGTCCCGGGTTGAACCACGCGATGACCGTGCCGTTGGGCTCGCTCACGTGCAGGTCGAGGTCGGCTGCGTTGTCCCAGCGCAGCGTCACTTGGACACGCCCGACGCCCAGCACCGCGTCGGCGCCCGAACAGTCCTGGTCGATCCCGTCGCCAGGACGGTCCGGGGCACCTGGGTAGATGGTCCGGTCGTGGTCGTTGCAGTCGACGTCCGACGGCGTGGCCGTCCGTGTCCTGGTCGATCCCCGGCAGGGCCCGGCGGAGCGAGGCACCGGCGGGGAGCCAGGAGTGGGAGGCAGGCGGCGTGACGATCGCCGACCGCTCGGGCGTGAAGTACCTGGTCCTCGTGCCGGTCTGGGGGTGCACCACCTTCGGTGACCGGACCCGGTAGACGGCCTTGCCACGACCCGAGGGGAGCGCCGTGGTGAAGGCGAATCTCCCCTTGCTGTTCGTCCTGGCGCTCGACAGCGTCTTCCACCCCGAGGAGTCCTTGCGCTGAAGCTGGACGCGCTGCTTGACCCTGGGCGGGATGGTGCCGCTCAGCGCGACGGTCGCTCCGGCAACCCCTCCCGCCGGTGAGATCCTCAGCGTGCCCGCCTTGACCGGCCCCGACGCAAGGGTGGGAGCCTCCACCAGGACCGCAGACGCCGCCAGCAGCAGCACCACGACGGTCGCTCTCACCGCCTTGCTGATTTCCCCCATGACAAGTCCCCCCGAGCCCACGGCGGCGCCCCCGCGCCGCAACGTCGGCAGGCACCAGTCGTACACGGCATCGCGCCGCTCCGAGGCGTCGCTGCGATACATCTACCCAAACCCTGGTACGGATCTGGCCGACGCGCGCGACTCACAGGACGTGTCGACGCAGCGGAGTGCCTTGCGGCTCTGGTAGCGTCGAACAGCGAGCGCCCTGCGGTTCCGTCGACTGCGAGCCGCCGCCCGGGCCGGCGGGCCCGTCGGGCGGCTGACCTGGCCATCGTCGCGGCGCCGATGAACCCGGCGTCGGCGCCGAGCGATGCGATGACGATCTCCGGCTCCGCGCGGTGGCCTCGACCCGTCAGGGACTTGGTGAACACGGCGCGGGCCGGTTCCAGGAGCAGCTCGCGAGCATCCGACAGGCCGCCCCCGATGACGATGCACGACGGATCGAGCGCCGCGGCCAGACCGGCCAGTCCGACCCCCAGCCACTCTCCGATGTCCCCGACCAGCTCGAGCGACAGCGGGTCGCCGTCGCGGGCCGCTCGAGTGATCTGGGGACCGGCGAGGAGGGCCGGGTCCCCGTCCACCAGGTCGTGAAGGTGGTGTGCCAGCGGCGAACCGTTCGTGATCAGCTCCCGGGCTTCGCGCAACAAGGCGTTCCCCGAGGCGTACTGCTCCCAACATCCTCGGTTTCCGCACTCACAGCGGTGCCCGTTCGGCACCATCTGCATGTGGCCGTACTCGCCGGCCATCCCGTTGAACCCTCGGAACACCTTGCCGTCCAGGACCAACGCGCCGCCGATTCCGGTCCCGAGCGTGACGCAGAGGACGAAGCGGTGCCCTTGCGCGGCACCGAAGCGAGACTCTGCGATCGCCGCGGTGTTCGCATCGTTGTCCACGACGACGGGCAGTCGCAGCCGCTCACCCAGCGCGGACCGCAGCGGCTCTCGACGCCAGTTGAGGTGCGGGGAGAACATCACGACCGTGCGGCTGGCGTCCACGAAGCCGGCGGCTCCGATCCCCACGGCGGCGACGTCGAAGTCCCGCCGCAGCTCCTGCACGAGTCGGACGATGGTGTCCTCGACCAGCTGGACATCGTGACCCGGCGTGGGGAGCAGGCGCTTCTCCAGCACGTTGCCAAGGGGGTCCACGACGCCGGCCAGGACCTTGGTGCCGCCGATGTCGACCCCGATCGTGGGCCACTCGCCCCTCGACAGGATCGAGCGGCGGGCAACGGACTCGGGCACGTCAGCCACCCTAGACGGCGGAGCACCCGGAACCTCCGGACAGCAGGTGCGACCCGGGTTCAGGGGATGACCACCACTTTGCCCAGAGCGCGCCCCTCGCCGACATGAGCGAGCGCGGAGGGAACCTCATCGAGCGCGAACGTGCGCTCGACATGGATCCCGACCTCCCCGGCGACACACAGGGCGGCCAGCGGCTCGAACTGAGCAGGACCTGGCTTGACCACGAGGACGCCCAAGGAGCGACCCGACAGCCGGCCGGCTACCCAGCCTGCGGTCAGCACCCGCAGCAGCGCCGGCACGGACCCGCCCACGCACCGGTACGTGCCTCCCGGTGCCAGCGCCCGGCGATAGGCGAACACCGACCGGTGCGCGACCAGGTCCAGGATCAGGTCGTAGGGCCGAGACTGCCGCGAGAAGTCCTCCCGGCGGTAGTCGATGACGTCGTCGGCGCCCAACGACCGCATGAAGTCCAGCTTGGTTGCGTTGTCCACGCCGGTGACGTGCGCCCCCAGCCGCTTGGCGAGCTGGATCGCGAACGATCCCGACCCTCCGCCGGCGCCGTTGATCAGCACCCGGCACCCCGGTGCGGTCGGTGCCGTCCCCTGCAGGGCGATCGCGCCCGCCTGCGGGAGGGTCGAGGCCTCGGCGAAGGTGAGCTGTGCCGGCTTGGGTGCGAGGACCGACTCCGGCGCGACCGCGTACTCGGCGAACCCACCCATCATCGCGAGGTTGTCCCCGTACACCTCGTCCCCCGGACGGAATCGAGTGACTCCGGCCCCGACGGCGTCCACCACCCCGGCGATGTCCGAGCCAAGCGTTCGGTGGCCCGGGGTGCGCAACCCGCCGATTCGGACATAGGCGGGTGAACCGCGCAGGCTCTCCCAATCGCTGAGGTTGACCGAGGTGGCGTCGACCTTCACCCGCAGCTGCCCGGCGGCCGGCGACGGCACCGGCACGTCCTCGACACGCAGCACATCGGGATATCCGTACCGGTCGTAGACGACGGCCTTCATCAAGGACCTGCGCCACACCTGGTCATGTGCGGCAACCTAACAAGTCGCGCCGGCACGGCGGGCGTCTCAACGCTCCAGCAGCTGGTGAACCACTCCCCGCGTCACGGCCGGTGCCAACCGGGACATGTCCCAGCCGGCCGCGTCGTCCTTGGAGTGGTTGGTGACCCAGAACACCATCACGCCCTCGTCGAGCAGTCGGACCATCTCGCCGTAGGAGCTCAGGTTGCCGCCGTCATGCCCGACCGCAACCCCGTAGCCGGTCTGCTGAACCACCCAGCCGTAGCCGTAGAAGGTGTCCGCGCCCTTTCCTTCCGACACGTGGGGCTCGAACAGCTGGTGCTTGGCTTCTTGCGGGAGGACCTCGTCGCCCTCCAGCGCGAGGTGCCATCGGAACATGTCACGGGCGGACGAGAGGAGGCCACCATTGCCCCGCAGGTTCCAGTACGGCCCATCGGCAGCCCAGGGGTGGTCGTACGGCTTGCCGAGTGGCTTGCCGTTCGCGTCGTACTCGACGGCGACCTGTCCGGGTGCCCACTGCGGCAGGACGTAGCCGGTATCCCTCATCCCGGCCGGCGCGAAGAGGTGCTGCGCCAAGAACCCTTCGTAGGTGGACCCGGACACCTTCTCGATGATCGCGGCCAGGAGGCTGTAGCCGAGGTTGGAGTAGTGGTACTCGGTTCCAGGCGTTGACACCAGCTTCGAGGTGAGCGCGCCGGCCACCATGTCCTCGCGCGACACCGGCTCGTAGTCTCCGCCGAGGCCCTCGACCAGGCCTGCGCTGTGTGTCAGCAGGTCGTGCACGGTGATGGCGCGCTTGTCGACGGGCACCTGGCGGAAGTAGCTGCTGATCGGATCCGTCACCCGGAGTCGGCCCATCGCCTCCAGCTTCACGATCGCTGCCGCCGTGAACTGCTTGGTCATCGACATGACGTCGTAGACGGTGTCGCAGGTTGCGGTCATTCCCGGGCCGGCTGCCGCCGTGCCGAATCCCGTGCAGTGGACCAGCTCACCCCGACGGGCCGGCGACCAGCGACCCGGACGAACCCGCGGGCAGCGCTTCGTCGAGAAACGCTGCGATGCCGGGATCGGCGATGTCGGACGAGTCAGCCCTCGGCGACGGGGTCCCCAGCCGGTGGGCCTCCAGCGCTGCACGAGCCCAGCAGGACGGCAGCGACCAGACCCGCGGCAGCCCGTCGCCCACCACGCCCGAGCGGAAGGACGGTCGGTCGCCATGCCTTCGAGGGTAGGGCGACGCAGCCACGCCTACCGGTGCTGGTGCGGTGTCCAGGCCTCCGGGAGGCTAGCTGCCAGGCATGATGACCACGACGTTGCCGACCTTGCGGCCGGTGTCGACGTAGGCGTACGCCTCGCGCAGCTCGTCGAAGTCAAAGGTGCGGTCGACCACGGGTCGGTAGGCGCCACGCTCCATGAGCTGGCGCAGGTACGCGGCGAGGCCGGCGTCGGCGTGCGGCAGGGGGAACCGGACGTGGCGGCGACCCAGCGCCCGAGCCACCGGCCCCGCTGCGGCGAGCAGGATGTTCTGCCACCCGCGGCCCAGGTCCGACGAGACGTAGCTGCCGCCGGGTCGGAGCAGTCGGCGAGTGGCGCCGAACGAGGTGTGCCCGGTTGCGTCGACCACCGCGTCGAAGCCGCCTTCGACCGAGCCCAACCCCCGTGCCCCAGCCAGCTCGACGACGTGTGCGGCCCCGAGCTCGGTCAGCAGCTCCGGGCGGCCCGGGGGAAGCCGGTCGCACACCGCGGTCACCTCGACGCCCTCGGCGTGAAGCAGCTGCACGAGCGCGGTGCCGATGCCCCCGGTGGCCCCGTGGACAAGGGTCCGATGACCTGGGCCCAGGCCGGTCACCCGGAGGCAGGCATGGGCATAGTGCGCCCCCTCCATGCCCGGCGCCGCGTCGGCCAGGTCCCATCCCTCTGGCACCGGGGCGACCAGCCCGTCCACGGCGACGGCGACCAGCTCGGCATGGGCGCCGGGCCGGCCTTCGACGAACCCGAACACCCGGTCCCCGGCCGCGTACGACCCGACGCCCTCCCCGACGCCGACCACGACTCCGGCGTACTCCGACCCCAGCACGTGGACTCGGGGGCGTGGCCACCCACAGAAGGCCCGGTTGATCCAGGGCCGTCCGGACCGGTAGGCGCAGTCGGTGCGGTTGACGGTCGTGGCGTGCACCCGGACCAGGATCTCGCCGCTCCCGGGGACCGGCTCGGGGACGTCGTCGAAGCGAATGACCTCCGGGCCGCCGTACCGCGTCCGGATCGCTGCACGCACCGGCCCAGTATGACCGGCGGGCCGCCCTCAGCTCGACGGGCTCGCCCGTCAGCCCACGGAACGTCCGGCCGAGACGCTGAGCACGTGACCGGCGAGCTCTTCGCTGTCGAGCGCGTCGGCCGTCACCTCGGCAACCTGTCGGCGTGAGACCTTCATGGACGGGACCCGGTCGTCCATCCCGACATGCGGCGGGAGGGCTGCCGGCTCGTCGTTCAGGACCACCGGGCGCAGGATCGTCCAGTCCAGTCCGCTCTCCCGGACCAGCTGCTCCTGACGCTCGTGGTCCCTGACCTGCGGCCTGATCGCGAGCGTGAAGAACAGCTTCAGGCCGAACGGCAGCTGGGCGTAGGTCTCCCCGATCCCGTACGTCGACTGCACGACCAGCCGCTGGACGCCGTGCTCACGCATCGCGTCGATGACAGCGCGCGTACCGCTGGAGCGGATGTCCAGCGGCGACGACGCGCGGCCGGTCAGCCGGACCCGGAACGGGTTGTCCGGGATGCCGAGGGTCACCGCGACGGCGTCCTGGCCGATCATCGCCTTGCTGAGTGCCTCCCGGTCGAGCACGTCACCCGCGACGTAGCGAACCTCGTCACTGCCGTGGCCCTCACCGCCCGCGCTGCGGGCATAGGCCGTCACCAGGTGCCCGCGCTCCGCCAGCTCGGCCACCACCGCGGCACCCGTTCCCCTGCTTCCACCAACCACCAGAACCTTCATCGCTCCTCCTGCAGTCCAGGCCCGGACAGGTTCCGGGCTGGTTCCAGCCTGCGGCTCGACCGCTGGACGTTCAATGCCAGAAATGCCACGCTTCTTGCTCGATCGTCCAGCCGGGTGCACACTGGCTGCGTGGACCGCGACGTGCTCACCGAGACCCTGCACGACTTCGGGATGACCGGGGTCTTCTACGCGGTCTCCGAGCTCGCCGCTCCCTGGGGGATCGAGATGCCGCCCATGCCCGGCACGCTCGTCTTCCACCTCGTGACCCGCGGCGAGCTCGTCCTCGAGGTCGACGGCGACACGACACCCATGGCCGCCGGCGACGTCGTCCTGGTCCCGCACGGCACCGGTCACGCCATCCTCGACACGCCCGGCAGCGCCACCACCCCGCTGTTCGACCTGCCACGCGAAGAGCTGAGCGAGCGCCACGAACGCGTCCGGGTGCCGGGGCCCGGGCCCGTCACCGAGCTCGTGTGCGGAGCCGTCAGCTTCACCGGGCTCGGCGTCGCGCCGGCTGGTCCGCGGCCTGCCGCCCGTGCTCCCCGCCGACCGAGGACCAGGTGCCGCCTGGGTGCGCGCCGCGTTCGACATCATCGGCGCCGAGTCGCGCAGCCCCCGACCCGGCAGCGACGTCATCACGGCACGCCTCGCCGACATCCTCGTCGTCCAGGCAGTCCGCCACTGGCTGGAGTCCGGAACCCCTGACCGCGGTTGGGTTGCCGGCCTGAAGGACCCGCTGCTCGGCCAGGCCCTCGCCGCCTTCCACGACGAGCCGGGCGCCCCGTGGAGCCTTGCATCGCTGGCGCGCGAGGCCGGCATGTCGCGGTCCTCCTTCGCCGCCCGGTTCAGCGACCTGATCGGCGAACCACCGATGGCGTACGTGACCACGTGGCGGATGGACGTCGCCGCCAAGATGGTGCGCGAGGAGCGCCTCCCCCTCGCCCGGGTCGCCGAGCGGGTCGGCTACCAGTCCGAGGCGGCCTTCAACCGCGCGTTCCGCCGTGCCCACGGCGTGACACCCGGAGTCTTCGCCCGCAGCGACCACACGTTCCACACCCCTGCCGGGGTGACGGCGCCACTCCCCGTCTCCTGAACCTCCGCCGGCGACAGCGTCAACCAGGTTGACACAACTCCACGCTGTCAACTAAGGTTGACAGATGACCCAGAAGACTCTCGTTGACTCCGCAGCCGGAGACGACCCCGGCACCGGCCTCCGGGCCGTCCGCTCCCTGCGCGAGCTCGCCGACCGGCTCGAAACGCTCCAGGTGTCTCGCGCCCGGGAGCTCGGCTGGTCCTGGCAAGAGGTGGCCGACGCACTGGGCGTCACCCGACAAGCAGTCCACAAGAAGCACGGCAGGAGGAGCTGATGTTCGAGCGATTCACCAAGGACGCCAAGGCGGCAGTGGTGGGGGCGCAGGAAGTCGCGCGCGACACGGGCTCACGCAGCATCGACACCAGGCACCTACTCCTCGTCCTCGCAGAACGGCCCGGGTCGGCGCATCGCGCCCTCCGGGCGGTCGGAGCCGACCTCGAGGCGCTCGCCGCGACCGTGCGTGCCGACCTGTGGGCCGGCGCCCTGGACGGCGACGCGCTCGCGGGCCTGGGCATCGACCTGGACGCCGTACGCCGCCAGGCGGATGCGGTCTTCGGGCCCGATTCGCTGGAGCGGGCGGGACGGACCCCGGGCGGCCACATCCCGTTCACGCCGGACGCGAAGAAGGCGCTCGAGCTCGCGCTGCGCGAGGCGATTCGGTTGAAGCAGAAGCGCATCCACACCGGTCATCTCCTGCTCGGCATCCTGCGGGCCGAGAGCGCGGGTCAGGCGCTGCTCCAGCAGGCACAGGTGGACACCGACGCCCTGCGCACGGCGCTGGAGGATCAGACCAGGGCTGCCTGAGAGCAGTTCCACCGGCACGTCCCGGCCAGAGGCAGACGGTGTTGACACGACCAACTGGCCGACGTGTTCGACGAGAGTTTTCGTGGATACCGCCTTTGGATCGGGCGGAACGTCCGCATCAGGGGGAAGCGGCTGACCAGAAGTTCCCATGCCGCCGGGCGCCAGGATGGGTGGATCTGCGGAAGCGGAACCCCTGACGGGGACCGCAGAGTTGCCGACATGAGCAACGTGCCAGTCCTCGCCGGAATCGCCGCCACGGTGATCTTCGCCGGCAGCACGCTGCCGATGCTCGTCAAGGCCCACCGCACGCGGGATCTCTCGTCGTACAGCCTCGGCAACATCCTGCTCGCCAACCTGGGCAACGCCGTGCACTCGATCTACGTCTTCAGCCTTCCTCCCGGCCCGCTGTGGGGCCTGCACTCGTTCTATCTGCTGAGCACCGCGCTGATGCTGATCTGGTTCCTCAGGTACCGCGTCGCGGGCACTCCCTCCCGGAGTCAGGTCCGTCCGTCGCGGGCAGGGCCGGCTCTTGCCCGACCCGTCAACGCGATACCTCGGCTCGTGGTTGACGGTGCCGCTCATGACTCTGGAACCAAAGGCAGGGGACGGACGATGCTGGGTGAGTGGCACTCGCCGTCTGCCTGCTCTTCGACGCTCGGTCGGACCTCTTGATGCGGGAGCTGTGGTCGCGGCTGGAGGCCGCGGGAGTCTCCACGCTGGCGACCCACACGCATCGCCGCCATCACCCGCACTTGTCGTACGCGGTGCTCCGTAGCTGGGACCTGGCCCGCGTGCAGGAGGCGCTCGCCCTGCTTCCGGCCGCAGCGCCCTTCGCGATGTCGTTCCACGGCACGCTCGCGTTCCCGCGCGGCCGGGCGGCGCTCGCGCCGGCGGTCACCGCCGACATGGCCTTGCGCCAGTGGCGCATCGTCACCGCCCTCGAGGCCACCGGCGCGGAGCTGCACCGCAACTACGAGGCGGGCCAGTGGGTGCCGCACGTCTCGGCGGCCACGCGCGCCCAGGGCGCCCAGCTGGCCACCGTGGTCAGGGCGATCGCCGACGTCTTGCCGCTGACCGTCCGCGTCGAGCGGGCTGCACTCGTCGACAGTGCCACCGGCCAGACCTGGCCGCTGTCGCACATCCCCTGACCCGGGCGTCTCGCGATTGCCGCCAAGAGACATGTACTCCTGCGAGGGCGGTGGGGTGACCGTCGGCTTCCTGAACCCGCGGCAACCCGCCCAGATTCCGCGCCGCGCTCAGGACGTGCCGGGTGGGCCCTCCAGCACCCTCGGAACGTACTCGACCAGCTGGATCTGGCCGTCGAAGGTGCGGCTGTCCGTCATGTCGAGGGCGACGTCGGGGTAGCCGTCGTAGATCCGTTCCCGGCCGGTGGCGCCGGTGATGACCGGGAACATCACCACCCGGAACCGGTCGACGAGGCCGGATTCCAGCAACGAACGGCACAGCGTGAGGCTGCCGATGGTGCGCATCGACCTGTCGCCGTTCTGCTTCATCCTCCGCACCGCCTCGGCGGCGTCTCCGGCGACCAAGGTCGAGTTCTCCCACTCCAGCGGTTCGGTCAACGAGCTGGAGAACACGACTTTGGACACGTCTCCCAGCACGTCGGTCCCCGGCTCACCCTCCTTCGCGAAGCCGTACATGAGCCGGTAGGTGTTCGCTCCCATCAGGAGCACGTGGTCCGCTTCCGGACTCTCGCCCAGCCAGGCGAGGTACTCCGGCCCTTCCAGGCCCCAGAAGCCCGGCCAGCCCTCGGCGGACGCGTATCCGTCGAGCGAGGTGATGAAGTCGACGACAAGCTCTGGCATCTGTCTTCCTTCCTGTGCGAGCTCACCAGTCTGCCCCGCAAGGCCGCCACCCAACGCCGGTCGAGCGCGTCGATCGCTCTCATGGCGGCACCGCGTTTGCCGGTGCAGATCGAGGAGGTTCACCCGTGGCTCAACAGACCTTCGTCCACCCCCGACCGAACGGCCCAGGACGCCGAACCGCCCCGGCACTACGTGCCGGAGCGGTTACGTTCGTTGGCATTTCAGCGCTCCCCCGCGCTCCTCAAAGAAGAGGACCCCCAACGGTTGCGACCATTCCACTGACGTGCGGAAAAGTCGACATTCAGGAGTCGCTCGACTAGACCGCCTGTGGCGACAAGGTCGCTGGCGTTCGACTGGCCCGGTCGAGTTGGCGGACCACACCGGCCTTCACGATCGAGAGGCGGCAGATCCGCCCATCTGCCTGAGCTCGTCATCCCGATACGATCGGCGGGTGGCCGTGGACACCCCTCCCGACGTGCGATCCCTGGTCATCTACCAGGTCTTCCCGCGCAACTACGGGCCGACCGGAACGCTGCCCGACATCACCGCGGACCTCGGCCGGATCGTCGACCTCGGGGTCGATGTGCTGTTCCTGATGCCGATCCACCCGATCGGTGTCGAGGGCCGCAAGGGCTCCGCGGGCAGCCCGTACGCCATCAGCGACTACCGCGTCCTCCATCCCGACCTCGGCACGGATGAGGATTTCGATGCGCTGGTCGAGGCCGCGCACGAGGCGGGCCTGAAGGTCATCATCGACGTGGTCTTCAACCACACCTCACCGGACAGCGTGCTCGTCTCCGAGCATCCGGAGTTCTTCCACCGCGACGCAGACGGTCGGCCGGTCACCTCGGTGCCCGAGTGGCACGACATCATCGATCTCAAGCATCCCGATCCCCACCTGGCCCGGTACCTCATCGACTGCCTTGCCCTGTGGGTCCGACGGGGCGTCGACGGCTTCCGATGCGACGTGGCTTCCCTGGTGCCGGTGGAGTTCTGGATCCAGGCGCGCAGCGAGCTGGCGCGTCTCCGGCCCGGGCTGCTGTGGCTTGCCGAGTCCGTGAGCCCGGAATGGGTGTCCAGGCGCCGGGCGAAGGGGCTGCCGACCGCGTCCGACAGCGAGCTGTTCGAGGCGTTCGACGTCGAGTACCAGTACGACCTGTTCTCCATCTGGCAGGCGGCGGTCGACGGCCAGGTGGGCGTGGGGCGGGTCCTGGAGATGGTGCGCTGGCAGGACGGATCGTGGCGCCCGAACGAGGCGAAGCTGCGGTTCGTGGAGAACCACGACCAGTACCGCATCATGTACTTCGCGCCCAGCCGGTCGCAGGCGCTGGCGTGGACGGCGTTCATGGCGTGCGTGCCGGGCCCGCTGATGATCTACGCCGGGCAGGAGGCCGGCGCGCGCAAGTGGTCCTCCCTGTTCGAGCCCGACCCCGTCCGGTGGGGCGACTACGAGCTGGCCGACTTCGTCGGTGCGGTCGCGCGGCTGAAGAAGCACCCCGCCCAACGAACCGGGGCGTTCTGGGTGCTCGCCGACGAGCCGTGCATCCAGGTCGCCTGGGCCAGCATGCCTGCCGACGGTCGGCTGGGCCCGGTGGAGGACGGCGGCTTGTCGCTGTACGGCGTGTTCAACGTGGCCGGGGTGGACGACGACGTACCCGTCCAGCTCCCCGACGGTGGGTACGTCGACCTCCTCACCGGCAACACCGTCACGGTGTCGCGCGGACGGGTGCCGGCGCCGGACTCAGCGGTGGTGCTCGAGGTGACGGAGCCCTTCAGCGCCGAGCTGTGGAAGTCGGCGCTCCTCGACGTCTTCCTGCACGTCGAGGTGCTCGGCGACCCGGACGCCTGAGATCAGCGTCAGTCGAATCAGACAGGAGCGCGGCATCGCGATCACGAGGCGCGCGAGTCGACGGTCCGAGAGGAGAAGGTCGTCCACCCGACGACCATCCAGGCCAGACCCAGGCCGGTCAGCGGGATCTCCAAGAGGCGCTCATCGATCCGCGACAGCACGCCTCCAACGACCAGCGCCGGAACCATGAACAACCCGATCCACCACCCCAAGCGGCGCTGGCCACCGGCCGCGCCTGGGGAGCGTGAGGAGCCCGATCAGAAGCGCTAGGGACGAGAGGGCGAGGGCCGGGCCCCACACCTCACCGACGAGCTCGCTCGCGACCGCCACGAGGCCGGCCACGGATGACAGGGCTGCAAACGCGAGCGTCGAGGCGCGACGCCGGCCCGGGGGCATCGTTGAGTACCCAACACCGAGGAGACCGGCACCGAAGAGCACCGGGGCGGCTTCGAAGAGCAGTGGCGGCTGGTCGCCGCCCATGAGAATCACGAGGCCTTTAACCGTCCACGCCAGCCCACCCAGGAACGCCGCCAGCCCGCCGAGCCGAACCAGACCTACCGCCGCGTCGTCCTTGGCTGCCGAAACGGACATGTCTCCCATCATGGCGCGCACCAGGCGTCCTGGCTGCGCCCGCTCCCAGGAATCGGGCCGCCACGTGCGTCTCTTGCGCCGCCTGCGGGCTCAGTGCAGGGGCATAGGCTGGCCCGTCCGTGATCTTAGCCGTGGCTCACAGGTGTCCGGCCGGGCGATCCGGCGGCAACGCCACGGCCGACCTGTGGCCCTCAATCGGCGAAGCGCGCTGGGCGCTGGGCGCAAGAGTCAGCAGTCGCTGTCTTCCCACACCACGCTGACAGCAATCCAGTCGTCGGAGGATCGCCCGCCCGCGGCGGTGAGATGGAGGACGGTGTCATGTGCGGCCACGTACTCCGCGTCCAGCGTGAAGGTGACGCCGCCGTTGTCGGTGGGGTCGGTCACCACGCCTATCGGCGCGCACACCGCAGAGCGCTCGCCGTTGTCCAGATCTGACGGCGTCACGGCAGTGGCGTCGTACGTCACCTCGGCGGTGACGCCCTCCTTGGCGAGCGCCCGTTCGAGCCCCTCGGCGTCGGAGAGCTTGATCACCGTCACCACGACGTCACCACCGGCCTGAGGCTCGACAGCGAAGGCAGGGTCCGGACGAAGGCCCACGATGCCGGTGACGGCTACGCCCGCTACGGCGGCGGCTGCGGCCAGTGCCGCGATCCGTCGGCCGATCGGCTGCCGGGCGGGGCCAGATACGGCCCGCTCCGTCACGTGGGTGCGGAGCTCGGTGAGCAGTGCGGACTCGAAGCTGTCCAGGGTTGCGCGGGTCATGACAGCACCTCCGGGGTCAAAGCAGGCTCCGGCGGACGCTGGAGCTGGGACTGAATGTGGCGCCGGCTCCGATGCAGCCGGACCCGTGCCGTGGCTGGCTTCACGCCCAGTACCGCTGCTGCCTCGGTGACCGAGAGTCCGTCGACGGCGACCAACTCGATGAGCGCCCGGTCCCGTTCCCTGAGCGCAGAGATCGCGACGTACAGGCGCCGGGTTTCGCGCTCGGCATCGATGCGTTCCTCGATCCGGTTCAACGAATCAGCGTCGAGGAGCCGTCGGCCCGAGATACGTCGGTGAAGCTGCTGCTGACGCGACTGCCTACGGAACTCCGCCGCCATCACATTCCTCGCCACTCCAACCAACCATCCCGCTGGACTGCCACGATCGGAGCGGTAGGTCCCGGCTGCCTCGATCGCGGCCAGAAAGACATCGGCCGTCAAGTCTGCCGCGAGGTGCGGATCTGAAACCCTCCGCGCCACGAACCGGCGGACGGTCTCCAGGTGGTCACGGTAGAAGGCCTCGAATGCATCGGGATCTTCAGCGATCCCGGTGGGCCTTCGGGCCGGTGTCGTGTTCATACCCCTACTTGGTCCGTGAGGAAGCAGACGTTACAGAGCGGACCCGGGACCGAGGTCCAACCCGCCGAGGCTTCGGTGGGCGGTGAGGCCACGGCGAAAGTCCTGTTCAAGCCGTCCCGGCTGCGGCACCACGCACTCCATGCCGCGATCCGCGCGATTCCGGCGGTCAGTGCGGCTTCTGGTGAGCAGCGTGGGCGACGACACCCGAGGCTCGGGTCGCACAGGGCGTGCCCGGCAGGCCGACCCCTGGCATCCCCACCGGTGTTGGGCCATAGTCGATGGTGCGCGACCACATGTGGATCGGTCGACGACGGGGGCGGCGCCATGGGAGCGACGGAGCGTGCAGGAACCGGCGTCGGGCGCCTGCTCGCGGTCGCGGTGGCGTCGACTGCTCTGTTGGGCTGCTCGTCAACGCCGCCGCCGCCCGCCGAACCCGGGACGACGGGGGCCATCACCCGAGTGGGGGACGACTTCCTGCAGCTCGACGGTGACGACATCTTCGGCGATGTCGCGGCGGGGGGCGGCTCGGTGTGGATGGCCACGTTGGAGGGCTTGATCCAGGTGAATCCGGAGACGATGGACGCGACGTGGCACACCGACCTCGCCCCCGGACGGAACATCGTCTACGCGTTCGACAGCTTGTGGGTCAGCGTCCCCTCGGGCGTCGTCCGGGTCGACCCGTCGTCCCTGGAGGAGATCGTCACGATCCGGATCGCGGAGCCGGAGGGGCTCGCGGCAGACCAGGACAGCATCTGGACCAGTCAGCACGGCTCCAGGGTGGTGCTCCGCATCGACCCGCGGACGAACAAGGTCGTGGACACGATCGACGTGGCCAGCACGGACTCCCCGTTGAGTGCGCCGATGGATCCGTCGGCTGTCGACGGCGACATCTGGGTCGCGATGGGCAACGGCTCCGAGGTGGTGCGCATCGACGGCAAGGGCAAGGTGACGAGGATCGACCTGGACAGCGAGGTCCTCACTCCCGCCGTTGCCACTCCGGAAGCGATCTGGTTCAGCAACTCGGTTGAGTTCGACCGGAGGGTCACCCGGATCGACCGCGCGAGCGGTGTCGTCAGCAGCGCGGAGCTGCCTGCGTCGGCGCTGGCTCGCCCCGTCGCGATGGGCACCGGCATCAATGTCGCCGACACGCTCTGGTTCCCCACATCGGGCGGGACGATGGTCGCCATCGACCCGGCCACCTTCGACGTCCTCGGCACCGTCGCGTTGCAGGGCTCAATGCCGCGAAAGGCCGTGGAATACGACGAAGCGGTCTGGCTGGCCAGCGAGTTCGACGGCAGCCTCGAACGGATCCCGTTCGAGCATCTCGCCCGAGGATTGGCCGCAGGAGGTTGAGCACCGGCCCCGCCCCTCCACCGGCCAGAGGTACCTCTGCGCCGAGCACCTCACTTGCCTGGGTTCTGAGGATCGGCTGCGCCCGTTTCTCGTGGGACCGCGCCCCGCCCGGCCGGCGCCCGGGCCGGCCAGGACCCGATCAGGGACGCCAGGCCGGGAGGAGGTCGTGAACGTCGTCGTCGGTCAGCAGGGTCACCTCGAGCGTCTCGAGGTCCACCGTCGCCACCTCACCGGAGGCGGGGACGCCGTCGGCGCTGTAGACGAGCCGGCGGGCGTCCGGCGACCAGGACGGGGGCCAGTGGTCGTTGCCGGGCGTGCTGGTCACCCGACGCGGGTTGCTCCCGTCGGCATCCATGACGTAGACCTCCTCGTTCCAGTCCTCGGGCTTCTCGGCGTCGGGGTCACCGGCGGCGACGACGAAGGCGATCCGGCTGCCGTCGGGCGACCAGGTCGCCTCCGAGGCAGACGCGAACCCCGGCGGGGTCACGTCCCGCGGCCGGGTGCCGTCCGGCTCGCTCACCCACAGCCGCTGGACGTACCACGGCCCTCCGGGGACCGGCGCCGTGTAGAGCAGCCGTCCGTCCGGCCCGACATCGGGCCAGGCGCCCCCCGCGACCAGCTCGCGCTCCTCCCCGCCGTCGAGACCAGTCGCGAAGATGCCCTCCGCCCCCTCCTCGCAGTCGCCGCTGACGTAGACCAGCTCCTCGCCGTCCGGCGTCCAGCTCGGCGCGGACTCGCAGCGGTCCGGCGTGCTCGTGACCTGCTGAGACACAGCCTCGTCGAGGTCCAGCACGAACAGGTCGCTCGGGCCGTCCTGGGTCGCGCCAGCGGCGTACGCCAACCGGTCGCCGTCGGGCGACCACGCGGCCATGAACTCGAGCCCGGGCTCGTCGGTCAGCTGGACCGGGTCCGTGCCGTCGGCCTTCACCAGCCACAGGTCGGAGTGCTCGTCCCCGGCCAAGCGGGTGTAGACGACCTCGTGCTCGGAGAGGTCCACGCCGGCCAGGCCGGCGGCGCCGGCGTTCGAGCTCGAGCCCGGCTCGGAGGCGCCGGCATCACCGCCTCCACCCTCGCCGGACGCGCAGGCGGCGAGGAGCAGGAGCAACAGGGCCGTCGGTCCGAGGAACCCGCATCGGTCCCGGGCGGATCCGAACCTTGCACATCAGCAGCGGATTCACTTGCACACTGCGTTGTTCCCTCGAGTCGGCCTATCGGTTCGCAGACCACCCAACACACTCCGGCCCGTTGGCCCCGGTCGCCCCGGACCGCCACGGGTCAACCGTCCTGTCGGTTCAATCCTTCTTCGCAGCGGACGCGTCGACGCAGACGATTCCCTTGTTGCCGTCCTGGTCGGCGATCACGGTGAGCGAGGGCGCGTCGCTGTCATCGACGACGGTCCCACCCGCGGCGACGGCAGCGGCGATCCGTTGCTCGGCCACCTCGGGCGCCACATAGATCTCGATGTGGAACCGCTGACCCGGGGCCTCGTGTTCGTCGGCGTCCCCGAACCACAGGTTTGGCACCCGTCCCGTGGCATCCCGGATCTCGTCGCTGGGGGTCCCGCGGCCCTGGGCATCGGCGCTCCCGGTCAGGAGGGCGGCCCACACCGGGGCGATGGTCGCGGATCGCGCCGTGTCGAGGCCGAGCTCGATGTCGCTGACCGAGGCCGGGTCGGCGTCGACCTTGTGGTCAACGGCGATCTCGGTGATCCGTCGCGCGAGGTCGACGTCCTGCTGGGTCACCCATTCAACAACGTGTTCGGTGCCTTCGTCGTCGCGGTAGATGGCGTCGTCGCTGACCAACTTGAAGTCGACGTAGCCCTGACCGATGGACACGCTCGGGTGGTGGCCGAGCGCGTCGCCCGCCTCGCCCACCGCGGCGACGAACCGTGCGCCGGTGCCGAAGTCGTCGATCACGTAGCGCGCATGCAGTCCCTGGGCCAGCTTGCGCCAGTCGGTCAGGTTCGCCTCGGCGATCTGTTCGCCCTTCAGCATGTCCATGGACGGCGACCCTATCCCTGAATCTCGTTCGCAGCACTGGCGCAATGAACAACCGGATCTGCCGCGATCCGCGCGCTCATGCCGATGAGCGGATGCACTCAGGTAGTAGTCAGGGAGCGGGACCCGACGGATCAACGAAAGGGTGCTACGAGCCAATTCTGGCGGCCGCGTCGAACAGCAGGATCGAGGCGGACGCGGCGACGTTGAGCGAATCGGCGCAGCCACGCATCGGGATCGACACGCGGGTCAGGTCCGGGGTGCGCCACTCCGCGGCGACACCGCCGCCCTCGGAGCCGACGACGATCGCCACCTTGCGGTCCTCGTACCCGACGTTGCGGTAGTCGACGGCAGCGGCAGGGTCGGCGACGAACGCCGTGAAGCCGGCCGCGGTCAGGTCCCGCTTGGCGTCGCCGACGTCGCAGTACTCGAGCACCGGCATCGTGAGCACCGTGCCGCGGCTGGCCCCGAACACCTTCGGGTGGGTCACCCGCGCGGCAGCGTTGGTGAGCACCACGCCGCCCGCACCCGCCGCATCGGCAGTGCGGACGAGAGTGCCGAGGTTGCCGGCGTACTCGATCCCGTCGGCGACCAGCACCAGGTGGGCGTCAGGACGCAGCACATCGGTCGGGCGCCAGTGCGGCAGCCGAACCACCGACAGCAGGGCGGGCGGTGCCACACCGGGGTGCAGCCGGGCGAGGGTACGTGCGGAGATCTCGTAGGTCTCCTCGGCGGGCGCGATGCGGAGACGCTCCGCAGCACAGCGTGACGACCGGCCGGACGCCGGTGCGCTGCAACAGGTCGTGCTGCCAGCGCCCGCTGACCGCGACGAGACGCTCGCCGCGCGGCAGCAGGTTGCGGCGGGCGCGGGAGTACAGGCGAGCGGCCGCGTGCGACGGCCCGATGGACTGGAGAGGAGCAACAGGAACAGGGACGAGGGTGGACACGACTGGCTCCGGAGGAGGAGTGGACGCCTGACCGGCGCACCCCGGGGCGTCACTCCCGACGCGGGCGCGCGGTCGTCAGGCCACCGGACGGGGCCTGGCCGCGGTCACTCCTGCATTCCCATGCGGCAAGAGTGACACCGATTCGTCTGTGCCACCACGGAGTATTTGTCGCCGGCTCGAAGCCTGAGGGCCGTGACGTCCGCGACCGCGCTGACCCGCTCGACGGTGTCACGACTCGTAGACGACCTCGTCGGGAGCGCCCTGCTCGACGACCTCGGGCCGTCCCGCGCGCGGCCCCGGACGACCAGCCACGCCGCTCGTCCCCGCCGACGCGTCGCCGACCTCGGGCTGGGCGGACTCAGGAACGCTGCCGCATGGCCAGCTACACGCGCCAGGCTTCCGGCTTGGGACGCGCTTACGTTCCCCGGCCGCGAGCGCCACGCGCTAGTGGGCCGGCCGTCGTTCGGTCGGATCACGCCCGCCAAGGAACCACCGCCACGCTCGGAGAGCGCCGCCTCGGCGTCCGCTGCCGAGGCGCATCGCCGCGGCCAAGCAGGCCGGGTTGGCAGACGAGCTCGTCCGGGCGTTCACTCTTGACACGCAATGTGACCTGCGTGACAGTTGGCGGGAGTTTCGTATGTTGCATTGAGTTGCCTCACACGCAACGCTTCCTAACTCTGAGGGCGTGCTCCGCATGACGGACATCAAGGAAGTGACGGGCGTCGACGGCGTCCGCGACGACAGCGGCCTGCCGGTCGACAAGGTCGTCTTCGGCATCGCCGCGGTGCTGTCCGTGGGGTTCGTGCTGGTCGGCGCGGTCTGGCCCGAGGAGGTGGCCGAGGTGACCGGCGAGGTGCTGGCCTGGATCACCGAGAACTTCGGCTGGCTGTTCGTGCTGACCAGCGCGAGCTTCGTGCTGTTCTCCGCCTACCTGGCCTTCACCCGCTACGGCAACATCAGGCTCGGGCCGGACGACTCCGAGCCGGAGTTCTCCACGTTCTCGTGGGTCTCGATGATGTTCGCCACCGGCATGGGGATCGGCCTGATGTTCTGGGGCGTCGCCGAGCCGCTGACCCACCTCAACGCGCCACCGATGGACCTGGCCGAGCCCGGCTCTCCCGAGGCTGCCCAGCTCGCCATGGAGTACGCCTTCTTCCACTGGGGCTTCCACCCGTGGGCAATGTACGCCGTGATCGGCCTGTCGATCGGCTACTTCGCCTACCGCAAGGGCTACGGCAACCTGGTCTCCGCGACGTTCCGTCCGCTCCTCGGCGACAAGGTGGCGGGAGGGCCGGGCAAGGCCATCGACGTCCTGGCGATCTTCGCGACGCTGTTCGGCACGGCCACCTCGCTGGGCCTGGGCGCCCTGCAGATCACCGGGGGCATCGACAACGTCTTCGGCGAAGGAGGTGGCGACGAGACCCTCGCCGTGATCGTGATCGCCGTGCTCACCGCCTGCTTCGTGGTGTCCGCCGTGTCGGGCGTGGACAAGGGCATCAAGTACCTGTCCAACGCCAACGCCATCGCGGCCGGCCTGCTGGTGTTTTTCCTGTTCGTCGTCGGGCCGACCGTGTTCATCCTGGGCACCTTCACCGAGACCATGGGCGACTACCTCACCCAGCTGCCCGGCCTGAGCTTCGCGACCGGGGTCTTCGGGGGCAGCGAGTGGCTCAGCGGCTGGACGATCTTCTACTGGGCCTGGTGGATCAGCTGGACCCCCTTCGTCGGCATGTTCATCGCGCGGATCTCCAAGGGCCGCACGATCCGCCAGTTCGTGATCTACGTGATCCTCGTCCCGAGCCTGGTGTCGTTCGTCTGGTTCTCCATCCTCGGCGGCTCGGCGATCGACCTCCAGCTCAACGAGGGCTGGTCGCCGCCGACGACCGACACCGGCGGCATCGCGCTCGAGGCGGCGCTCTTCGACACCCTGCGCGAGTTCCCGCTCTCCGGCATCACCGTGGCCCTCGCGGTCTTCCTGGTCGCGATCTTCTTCGTCACCGGCGCCGACGCGGCGTCGATCGTGATGGGGATGCTCAGCCAGAACGGCAAGGAGGAGCCGCGGCGCTGGCTCGTCGTGTTCTGGGGCGTGGCCACCGGTGCCGTCGCGGCCGTGCTGCTCGTCGCCGGCGGGCTCTCCGCCCTCCAGACGTTGTGCATCATCGTCGCGGGTCCGTTCATGCTGATCCTGATCGGCATGTGCGTCTCGCTGATGAAGGCGCTCCGCGAGGAGACGTTCGAGGCCACGCTGCCCTCCCGGGTGCGCCGGGCCGTCCAGCACGCCAACCGCTTCCCTGACGGTCCCTAGCCGTATCGTCGACGACCTCGGCGCGAAGGTTGAAGGTTGCCTGCGAGCGATCAAGGTACGTCTTCCCGCGGCATCTGGGGGTGTACGCCGGTCGGGTGGCCGGCTCCACGCCTCCTCGCCCCGCTCGACGGATGCGCCGATGTACTCGCCGAGTTGCCGCTGAGAACCCACGATGGGTGATCGCCAGAACAAGGCGCAGTTGCGTCACCCCGCCGCACAGGGGCTTGGGATCGCTTGGACTCATCTGCGGATCGAATCGCCACCCGGAAAGCGTCGGTCTGTGCCGTCGACCTCGATCTGGCGCGACGGCCAGGCGGCAGGTCGCGCCCGGGAGCGCGGGTCAACTCGAACATCCCGACGGGTGTGCTGGCCCCTCGAGAAGCTGTTGTGGCATCGTCATGGAATGTTGCGCTGGTTGCGTCAGCGCCGGGCGGAGACGAGTCAGCCGGTGTGCAGGTGCGGGAATCCCCTCCACTTGCGAGTCGTGGGTGTCGCGCAGCGTTGGGGCGGTGAGCCGATCAGCGCGGTTTCCCGTCTGCACTGTGCGCGATGCGGGGACGTGAAGGGGCAGTAGGCGCCCAGGCAGATCAACCGAACTCGAGCCGTTCGACGTCCGTTGCGGCCTGCTCCGCCGGTGTCGACCAGGGCGTGATTGGCCGGGGCTGCAGCTCACCGTCGAGGCGGATGTCGGTGCGTTCGTTCCAGAATGCGATGCGATCGCGCACGCGGAGCGCGTCGTCCAGCGGCTCGGGGTAGGTCCACGCGATGTCGCGTCCCGCAACCTGGCCGTCCGTGGTCGACAGGTATGCCGCGTGGCCCTTGTAGGCGCAGGTGCTGCGGGTGTCGCTTGGGGTGAGGCGGGACAGGTCCACCTCGCCAGGGGGCAGGTAGTAGCGGGGCGGCAGATGAGTCTCGAGCAGCACCAGGGCGTCGTCGGTGTCCGCGAGCACGGTCCCGTCGAGGGAGACCTCCACGTGCCGCCCTGAGCGCAGGACGTCGATGCGCTTGTACGGGTCGTGCGGATGTCCGACCAGCTCCTCGTCCTCGGCCAGCCATCGGTCGAAGGACGCGAAGTCGAGCACGACCAGGTCGTCGAGGTCTGGGTCGTCGGATACGAATCCGGCCCGGACCAAGACCCGGTCGCCCACGGCCAGGTCGACGACCGTCCCTGGCGTCGTGTGCGGCTCGAAGCTCGCCGGGCCCAGGACCGGTGGTAGCTCGGCGGGATCGGGTGCCAGTGGCTGCGGGTCGGCGGGAGCGGTCGTGCCGCGTATGTCCCTGTCCGGGACGGCATAGACCGGCACGATCCGCCGCGGCTCCCAGACCAGGACGCCGTGCCGGGAATCGACGGCGACGTCGTCGCCGACATACGCGCGCAGGCGCACCGAGACCGGCTCGTAGACGAGTTGCGGCACCGTCTTGCCGAGGACGTGTCTCATCCGCATGGCCATGCTTCAGTGAACACCCCGGACCGCTCGGCAGGCGAGCCCAGTAGTGTGCTGTGACGCGAGCTCCCGACGAGCCCTCACCAGAATGTGAGCACCCGGTGTGATGCAGTCGGGTCCATCTGGCCGCTATTCAGCCGAGTGCATCTAACCGACCAGCCTTTAGGTCAGAGTTCCCGCTCATGCCGCGATCCGCGCCTGCAGAACGCGTCATGCCGCCGCCTGAAGGCGACTTCGAACGGGTCGACGGTTGGCAGTTGCCACCCAGCCGGTGGTCGTCTTCGGAGGTCAAGCCGGCCGGCAGCCCGATCGGGCGCCGCACGGTGCCTCCTTGCGACCTCGCTCTCGGCTCAGGTATCCCTGGCGCTTGGGAGCGGGACTGTTGCGAGGACTCTCCCGCTGCCGGTTGCGAGGGTGCCGCCGACGAGGGCAGCTCGCTCATCCGCCCTGACCTCGGAGAGCGCCGCAGCCCGTGCGTCGCACGTTCCGAAGTCGTCAGCCGGATTCCGGTGATGCTCCGGTGATGGCGAAAGCACGCCCTGTGCCAACGATTCGCGGGTGGCAGGCGCGTCAAACGCGGCGAAAACGCACCGCGGTCCGGCCGGACCCCGGCCTGAACGGATAGGCCAGCGTCGTCTCGATCGACGATCTCGGTCCCTGCGGCGGTGGCGCAGCAGGTGGGAAGAGTCAGCTGCGGCCACACTGGGCCTATGACCGACAGTGACGCGGCGGCACACGCCCCCGAGGCACCAGTTCCAGACGCCTTCCAGTTCACGATCAACGTCACACTGCACAATGAGCACGACCCTTATCGGGCCATCCAATGGATGGTCGAGCACATCGTGATTGGCTTGCAGTCCGGCGAGCTCGCGATCCGTGGCGTCGGCCCAGACGGCACTGTCTACCTATGGAGCCCCGAGCGCGGCAAAACGCCCGACGACTGGCTCGTGAACACATCGTCCCCGCAGCGCAACGCGCGACGCCACGTCCCGATACCACCCGGCATGACAACGGGCCACGCGCTACAAGTCTTGGCACGGGCAGCCCAGGAGCAGCCAACGACTGACGCCGACGATTGACAGCCAGCTGGCCAGCCACCCAGTCCCAGCTCGGGGCCGACGCGGTCGAGGAAGCGCACCTTCTTCAGAAACGTGTCGAGCTTCTTTCGCCTCGCCTGCGAGATCGGGCCCTTGGAGTCCAGTGAGGGAGCACCGGTCGACGCAGATTCCGTTGACGGGGCCTCTGCGGACGAGCTCGCTGGGCGCGGCTCGCTGCTCGGGCGACGTTCCGCGCTGCTGCACCCTGAGGCCAGGGCGACCAGCGCCAACGCCGCTGCACACGACCCGGCTCCTCGCATGCGCCCTCCCAACCTGCGCTGCGTGACGGGTCTCTTCATTCACTGTGAACGCGCCCGAGTCACGTGGCAAGGCGCTACGCCTCTGGCCGAGCCCGCGGACCAGCCGTGGCGCAACCGCTCAGGTTCACTGCCCGATGCGCGTCCGCACCTCGTACGTCGTCGCGCGCGGGCCGGAGTCCGGGCCGGCCTGCGGCAGGGTTGGCGCCAGCGGACAGGCCGCGGGCTCGCGTCGGCGAGGGTGGTGGCGAGCGACGTGCTGATCTTCTCGCTCGCCGTGTCGCAGTCGTGCTTGTGGTCGTCCCCGGTGTTGTGGCAGCAGCCGTCGACGGTCGCGGGGTTCAGGGCGATACCGAGCAGCTTGCGCTCGAGCTCGGAGACGTCGTCTCGCTGGCTGTCGCCCTAAACAGGTCCTCCAAGGTGTGATCGAGGGTAGCGGCGAGATCGCCGAGGAGGTCGGGGCTACATCGCCCTGGGTCACAACCACATGCTAGGCCTCCCGTCGCGGACTCCGGACTCGTGTCGGCGCGGATGTGATCGCTGTGCGGAGACTCCGCCCGACGCGGGCGCCTTGGTCACCCACTCGACGAGGGCTGAGTGCCGCAGCAGGCGGAGAGGCGCCAACCGACGTAGCGACTGCCGGTACAGCGGCGATGTGACTGTGAGGATCGCCTGCGCAGCCTGATGGTGGTGGGCTGTGGTTGGTGATCGCGGGTGTGACCCCCGGTGTGACTGGCTTCGTGCCTTGCTGCGACTTGTCCGCTCGTGGTTGCCGGCCCCGGCCCGGTTGGAGGAGCTGGCCTGATCAGGAGCTTGACCACCTGGCGTTAGCCGCGCCTGGCGTGTCTCATCACAGTCCTGCCGAGCCTCCGTCCCGGACCGGAACCACGTCCCGTCCGGCGAAGGAGAGAACGCATGACCAGTCTGACCGATCTACGTGAAGTGGTCGATGTCGTCATCGGCGTCGACACCCACGTCCACACCCACTCCGCGGCGGTCCTCGACACCGCGACTGGTGGTGTCCTCGACGAGATCACCGTCGAGGCGACACCGGAGGGCTATGCCGAGCTGGTGGAGTTGGCCAACAACCACGCCACGTTGCGGGCCTGGGCGATCGAGGGGACCGGCGGCCACGGCGCCGGTCTGAGCCGGCACCTGCTGGAGACCTCGGAGATCGTCATCGAGTTGGACCGCCCGAAGCGAGCCGCGCGCCGCAACGGCGCGAAGTCCGATCCGCTCGATGCGATCCGAGCTGCACGTGAAGCGATGGCTCGACCCCAGTTGGGAACTCCCCGCAGCCGCGGAGAACGCCAAGCGCTGTCGGTGCTCCTGGCTGCGCGCCGCTCCGCGATCAATGCCTCTACCGAGGCCCAGCTGCAGGTCTTCAGCCTGGTGATCGCCGCCCCGGAACCCATCCGCGCCCGGTTCCGCGGCCAGAAGCTTGCCACGATGCTCAACACCGCGGCGAACCTACGGGTGCAGGCCTCCTGGGACACCGAGACGACCGCCACCGTGGTGGCGCTGCGGACCTTGGCTCGTCGTGCGCACGCGATGCTGAAGGAGGCACGCGAGCTTCAGAAGGCGCTCGTGGCCATCATCCGCAGCTGGCGACCCGACCTGCTCGAGCAGTTCGGCGTCGGTCCGATCGTCGCGGCGACGGTGTTGTGCGCCTGGTCCCACCCCGGCCGGATCCACTCCGAGGCGGCGTTCGCGATGCTCGCCGGCGTCGCACCAATCCCGGCCAACAGTGGCCAAGTCACCACCCGGTATCGACTCAACCGTTACGGCGACCGCCAGCTAAACAATGCACTGCACACTGTGGTGCAGAGCCGGATCCAGTACCAGCAAGCCACCCGCGACTACGTCGCCCGGCGCACCGCCGAGGGAAAGACCAGCCGAGAGATCAAACGCTGCCTTGCCCGCTACGTCGCCCGAGACCTTTACCGCCTACTTGAAAGTGGCGCCGCAGCGGCTTGACGAAGCATAGGAGCGTCGCGCCAGCACGGATCCCGGTGGTCGCGGAAGTTGTCGCCCCGGTGTGCGGGGAGCCGATTCGAGTGGCGGCTGCCTCAGCCGAGCAAGAAGCCCAGCGCGACGCCGGCTGGCAGGGTCGAGCCGGCGACATACATGTCGTTCTTGCCGGGGAAGAGGATCACGCGGCCGTCCGGCATGCCGGCGGCGGTGCGCCGGAACAAGTCCTCGGAGTAGAAGCCGTCCGAACTGCCGCCAAGGACCAGCGTCGGCGCAACGACCGCGGCCAGGTCGGTCTCGACCTCAAAGACGTCCTCGGCCTTCAGGACCGCGATCGTGTCGGAGGGGTCGTCGGTGGCGAACAGGCCTCCTGCGAGCCAGCCGATGCCGCGGGCCGGATAGCGCAGTGGGGTCGGCGCCAACGACCCCAGTGGAGGGCCCCAACGCCCCGATGGTCCCCTGCCTCGGTGAGCCGCAGCATGTCGGCCTGCAAGCGTCGGCCTTCGTCACCGAGCCGGCAAGCGGCAGCCGAGACGACCACCCTCCGCACCAGGTCCGGGTGGCCGATCGCCAGCTGAAGTGCAATGGAGCCGCCCGTGGACGTGCCGTGCACGTAGGCCGGCTCGCCGAGGTCTTCTTCGATGACCGCCGCGTAGTCGGCGGCCATGTCAGCCATCGTGACTCCCGCCGCGAGCCCCGGCCGGCGGTTGGCCAAGTAGACGGTGAAGTGCTCCGCGAAGGGTGCGGCGTACTTTTCGGCCATCGTCCGCCACCGGCCGGTGGGATTCTTGTGCTCAGAGGTCAGGCCCGAGGCCATCAACAGCGGCGGTCCGTGGCCCATTCGTAGGTACGGAACCCCTGAGGCAAACGCGCCCGCGACGCTCATGTGGCCATCGTGTCCCCCCGACTTCTCGAGCACCAGGTATTTCCGGCGGACCTCGTCATCGCCGACCGGATCGATCCTTTCGCTCGAGATCGCCGAACGCCCGGGCCGTCGAGGTTCACGCGGTCAGGCATGAGCAACAAGCACTTCGGTGCCGCGCTCGAGTTCCACGCTGGCTCCGAGGGACCGTTCAAGGCAGCCCGAACCCGTCTCCTCCTCGGCTCCCGCATGCGCAGGGACGGCCAGCGCCTGGCCGCTCGCGAACACCTCCGTCACGGCCCGTCAGGCTGGCGAGGCGGCAGCTGAAATCGGTGCGCACTGGCTCCTGCTGACGCGCTTCTGGCCAGACAGATGCAGGGAACTATCACGTCGCGCGGAGACGATTTCCACGCGGGCCTCGGCTCGAGTCCGGGTCAGGCTGCTGACACGGACCGGCGGCAGAGGTGTGCGGGGCGTAGGCGGCACCACTCTTCCAGTTAGCCCACATGGGGCTTGCACCGGCGGGCGACCAGGAGTTGAGTCGTTGGTACTCGCAGCAACCGCTGCACCAGATACGACGTGGAGGTCAAGATGCTCCGCAAATACACGCGCTCATCCATCGTTGTGCTATGGACCGCCGTTCTGGTTCTCGGCTGGTCGCCGACAGCGCACGCCGACCAGGTCTTCCACACCACCCAGTACCCGTTGTCGTCCGTGGCCGACGAGTCGGTCCACGGGTGGGTGATCGACGTCCATACGCAGGGCCCAAGAATCTACGCGCAGGAGCGGTATCTGCTGCGTGACGTGGATCCGGGACAGACCTATGTGATGAACCTCTACGCCTACAGCGACCCCGATTGCAGTGACCTCGTGGTTCCCGTGCCCGGGACGGCGACGATGACGGCCAACGCCTCCGGCAATGCTCACGGCGCCACCACATTTGTTCCCGCTGCGGTGGAGGGCCTGCCTCGAACGACGTACCACCTGCGCTGGCAGGTCACTGACGGTACCGGCACCGTCGTCTACCAGACCGCCTGCGTGGCCGTGACGCTCGACTGAAGCGCGTTGCCGGCACCACCCTCACCGCGAGCCTCTGGACGCACGGGCCTTCGGGTCGCTACGTCGTCCCAGGACGCGATTGAGGAGCGGTCATCTTTAGGGCCGACGTCGGCGACGCGCCGGCCCGAGAGCGGCGTCGAAGGCACGATGGACTGGCGCCGCAGACCGCGCTGTCGGGAGTGCGTCTAACTGGGCGAACTGCCGCGGGAGCGATCGAACCGGTCCTGGGCCCTGCCGTGGCGGCAGCGGATCGAGAGCCCGGTCGTCGACGCCCAAGCGTCGTACTCTGACACCATGCATGGACTCACGGTCCGCTGGTCGCTCACCGGCGCACCCGAAGGCGTCGAGTCCTCCCTCCGCGCCTACGTCGAAGCCACGTCGTATGGCCGCTACTCCCGGCAGGAAGGACCTGCGGTTCAAGACCTGGCGGATGCGGACCGGAGAGTGGTTTGAAGGCTGCTACGTCTTCGAGACAACCACCGCCCGAGGCACGTTCGGGCGGAAATCAAAGCGGACGCCGGCGGGTCACCGAGCTCCCAGATAGCCTGCTCGACCCTTGCCGGTCAGGTCGTGGACGTCAACATCACGCATGGCAGCTCCCCGATGACTCGCCAGCCCGGCCGCCGGCGCTCGACGCTGGCTCACAGTCACTCTCCTTCGGCCGACTCGCGACGTGGGAGGCGATCGGCCTGGGCAGTTCCTGGGGCCGGTCTGGGCGGCTGCGGCGTCCCCCCGCCTGCTTCTTCCAGGGGCATCAACACGTACTCCCACTGCTGAATAATCAGCGAGTCTCCTGTCGCTCGGCGACCCAGTGCGACGTGTCATACGATCGCGGTGTCCGGGGACCGGAGCTGTGCGAGGAAGTCGTCGGTGAACCGCCTGACCCCATCCCACTCGGTGTACACGTAGTCGCGGGAGGTGTCGGTGCCAAGGTTGCCGGGTTTGTCGCCGGCGATCTTCTTCATCAGATGCCGTGTGAGGAACCCGTACTGGGTGTACGGCAGGGCACCGCCGAACAGTGCTACCTGTGCGGGACGCCACCAGGTCTCGGTCTCGAACTCTTCGACGTAGCCTTCCGCCTCGGTCTCATAGCCATGGGCGGCCAGGCTCACTGAGAAGAACGCCGATGGCACATTCGCCCACGCCTCCCCCGGTTGTTCCGCACGTACGCAGCCGCGTGCTTGTCGTGCTTGCCCATGTGGATGGATAACCCCGACGATGACGCCGTCGCACCCGGCTGGAACACCGTCCTTGGTGTGGCCGATGTCGACGGTGTCGGCCTGGTGGCCATGGGCCCGCACGACCTCGGCGATGTAGTCGGCGATCTTGGCGGTCTGACCCTCCTTCGTCGCATACGCAATGTAGATCCTCATCACGATCACTCCCAACCTCTTCCCATCGAGAAGGTGAGTCGCAAGATTTTCCCCGCGGACTCCCTATCACCACACTCCCGCTCGGCCGCGTCGGCGGTTAGAGGCGAAGGTCATCCGCGTCCTGGCCGGGCGACCCTCACCATCGCGCGACGAACCGAGCACCGAGCCCATCGCCCGTTCCTCCGCGGCGGCCTCAGCGGCCACCACCTGATGGTGACGAGGAGCGCGACGCCCATATCATACCTCCAGCCAGATGCATCTCCAAGTGGCGGGGTGCCCTCGAAGTTCTTTTGAGACTGAGTCACTCGGGGTCGGGGAACCCGAAGCTCGAAGACCTCCTCTACCGACACCACCCACTAGCCGCCCGGGATCGCGGCGGCCAGGCAGTTCAACAGGGTGGTCTTGCCTGCTTGGGTACAGCCCACAAGCAATCCGCGACATTGATCCCTGGCACGAGCCACGGCAAGGAACGCGTTCTGACCCAGCACCCAGCACCGGAAGCGCCATTGGGTACCCGGGGTCTCAGGGGCACCGGCGCTCGTGGTGATCGCTGGGTTCGCGGCTTTCGCGTCACGACCTGGCGGCCGCTATCACCTCCAGGATGGATCTGGAGCACCAGCTCTGGGTCGCGCTCGTCGATGGCGTGACCTGTGTGAACGACGACTCTGCTTGGCGCGGGGGCTGAGCACCATCCCAGCCACGTTGGTCACCGACGTTGGTGCGCATCCCCTGACGCTCCGTCGGGTACTGCGCGGCGGCGATCTCCTCTGGGTGAGTACCTGTTGCTCATCACCGTGACCGGAATGTCGCCGATTCTGCCGGCGTGCCGCCCAAGCGTCCTTCTCGACCTGGAGGTAGTCGCGGTTCTCGATGTTGACCGGCGAATCCCAGCGGGTGTCCGCCACGATGTGCAGCGGGCGGATCTCGGAACGGAGAAGGCACTTCGACGAAGACGATCCCGGCGACGTACTCGGGGTGCTTCACCGCGTAGCCCGCGGAGATGTAGCCGCCCCCCGGGGTCCCCACCAGAACGTACGGTCCGGGTATGTCAGCCACCCTTCCATGGACGCCCTCGAGATCGGCGACGAGCTCTGCCAGCCCGCGTGGCCCCGGGTCAGCGTCGCTGGCACCCCAGGGTCGCCCGGTCGTAGACGCAGGTCCTGGTGACCGCGGCAAGATCCGCCTCCCCATCAGGAGTACGAACTGCTGGTGTCCTCGTCACCACCCTCCAGCATGACCGTGGGCGAGCCGGTTCCGGTGCACCGGACATACAGCAGGCGGCCGCCACCAACGTCCACGAGTCCATCAACATCTCCATCGGCGGCTGTCGTCGACTCGGTCGATTGTGTCAAGGATGCGGTCGGCGGATCGGCCGGCTCGGCACAACCGGACACGCCAGCACCGACGAGGAGCACCGAGGCCAGGAGGCCGAAGCCGGCATGCCGGCAGACGAGAGATCCATGTGCCCCGAGACGTCCAGCGGCAGCGATGATGGTCGTCCCCCAATAGCAGCGACGGCTTCGGTGCGGTCGCCGTACCTGATGTTCCTCCAGCGAAGGCTGCGCGTCATCAGTACTGAACGACCAGATTTTGGTAACCAGCGGCAACTCTCAGTGCAAGCGGCAGCAGAAGCCCGAACAGCGACCGCACGCCGCTTCAGGACGCGACCACCCCCTCAGGCCCGCGACGAGTCGCTCGATCATCCGGCAGACGAGTGAGCTACGCCCTTCGCCCACTCGCGACGGTATGACGCGTTCTGCAAGCGCGCGGATCGCGGCATGAGCGCGCGCTCGCCGTTCAGTCGGCGGAGGTAGCCGTGGCAAGCATGTGTGGGCTGAGCCCGAGTAGTTCGGGCACGCGTTCGATGGCGCGTGCGGCATCGAGTACAACGTTCCAGGACGTGGGGTCGTCGAAGCGCTTCGCCATGTCGTCGCTGGAGAGCGGCAAGCCTTCGACACCGACGAGGTCGTCAAGGTGTAGGCCTGACTCGGCGATCTCGTCTACCAGATCATCTGGCCGATGGGTGTAGCCCAGGAAGCCGCCGGGCACAACTGGCGGGAGGTTCCCGGTGCGTTCGGACTCGGGAAGAAGCGACAGGACGTCTGGAAAGTGCTCATACAGACGCTGTTGCAGGACCCCGTCAAGGCGGGCGGCCCACCGCGAGATGGTGGCGATGAAGATGGGTCCGCGATCGCGGACGACGCGGCGGGCTTCGCGAAGAGTCCTGATCCGATCGGCCCGTTCGCGCAGGTGATACATGGGTCCCAGGAGGAGGACGGCATCGACCGACGAGTCAGGCAGGTCCAGGCTCCGGGCGTCGCCGACAGCGGTGCGGACCAGCGG
>CAVQLC010000001.1:0-13271 GCA_963713255.1 uncultured Actinomycetota bacterium | reverse complement strand
GCCCGCCGAGACCAAGCCCGCCGAGACCAAGCCCGACGAGGCCAAGCCCGACGAGGCCAAGCCCGGGTAGCGAAGCCCGCGCCCGTCGCCAAGCCCCGCCCCGACGCCAAGGCCGCGGAGCCGGCCAAGGGCACGACCAGCCCGGTCCCCAAGGAGTCCAAGCCCGCCGAGCCGACCCCGGCGAAGGACCAGGCGTCCTACACGATCCTGCGCGGCGCCCCGGCGCGGACGGCGCAGAACATGGACGCCTCGCTGACCGTGCCGACCGCCACCAGCGTGCGCTCGGTCCCGGTCAAGCTGCTCTGGGACAACCGGATCGTCATCAACAACCACCTCTCCCGCGCCCGCGGCGGCAAGGTGTCCTTCACGCACCTGATCGGCTACGCGCTGGTCAAGGCGCTCAAGGCGATGCCGGCCATGAACGTCGGCTTCGACACCATCGACGGCAAGCCCAACCTGATCACGCCCGCCCACATCAACCTCGGCCTGGCGATCGACGTGCAGAAGGCCGACGGGACGCGGCAGCTGCTGGTGCCCAGCATCAAGGCCGCCGAGAGCATGGACTTCGCGGCGTTCTGGACCGCGTACGAGGACATCGTGCGCCGCACCCGCGAGGGCAAGCTCACCGTCGAGGACTTCCAGGGCACCACGATCTCGCTGACCAACCCCGGCACGATCGGCACCAACCACTCGGTGCCGCGGCTGATGAAGGGCCAGGGCGCGATCATCGGCGTGGGCGCGATGGAGTACCCGCCCGAGTACCAAGGCGCCTCCGACGAGACGATCGCGCGCAACGCCATCAGCAAGGTCATGACGCTGACCTCGACCTACGACCACCGGGTCATCCAGGGCGCCCAGTCCGGTGACTTCCTGCGTCGGATGCACCACCTGCTGCTGGGCGAGGAGGAGTTCTTCGACGAGATCTTCGCCGCCCTGCGGATCCCGTACGAGCCGATCCGCTGGTCCAAGGACATCGCGTTCTCCCACGACGACCAGATCGGCAAGCAGGCCCGCACCCTCGAGCTGATCCACGCCTACCGCGTGCGTGGCCACCTGATGGCCGACACCGACCCGCTGGAGTACCGCCAGCGCAGCCACCCCGACCTGGCGGTGGAGTCGCACGGCCTGACGCTGTGGGACCTCGACCGCGAGTTCCCCACCGGGTCGTTCGGCGGCGAGGGTCGACGGTTCATGAAGCTGCGCACGATCCTCGGCATCCTGCGCGACTCGTACTGCCGGACGACCGGCATCGAGTACATGCACATCATGGATCCCGAGCAGCGCCGCTGGATCCAGGAGCGGGTCGAGCAGCCGCACAGCAAGCCGCCCCGCCAGGAGCAGCTGCGGATCCTCCTCAAGCTCAACCAGGCCGAGGCGTTCGAGACGTTCCTGCAGACGAAGTTCGTCGGTCAGAAGCGGTTCAGCCTCGAGGGCGGCGAGACCACGATCCCGCTGCTCGACGAGATCTGCGAGGCCGCGGCCGAGGCCGACCTCGACGAGGTCTGCATCGGCATGGCCCACCGCGGCCGGCTCAACGTGCTGGCCAACATCGTCGGCAAGAAGTACTCCCAGATCTTCCGCGAGTTCGAGGGCAACATCGACCCGCGCACGGTCCAGGGCTCCGGCGACGTGAAGTACCACCTCGGCGCCGAGGGCGAGTTCCTCTCCGGTCTGGGTGACCGCATCAAGGTGTCCGTCGCGGCCAACCCGTCGCACCTCGAGGCCGTCGACCCGGTGCTCGAGGGCATCGCCCGGGCCAAGCAGGACGTCCTCGACCGCGGCGCCGAGTACCCCGTGCTGCCGCTGCTCGTCCACGGCGACGCGGCGTTCGCCGGCCAGGGCGTCGTGGCCGAGACCCTGAACCTCTCCCAGCTGCGTGGCTACCGCACCGGCGGCACCATCCACGTGGTCGTCAACAACCAGGTCGGCTTCACCACCTCACCCGGCTCGTCGCGGTCCAGCCTCTACTGCACCGACGTCGCCCGGATGGTGCAGGCGCCGATCTTCCACGTCAACGGCGACGACCCCGAGGCGTGCATCCGGGTGGCGCGGCTGGCGTTCGAGTACCGCCAGGCGTTCAACAAGGACGTCGTCATCGACCTGGTCTGCTACCGCCGCCGCGGTCACAACGAGGGCGACGACCCGTCGTACACGCAGCCGCTCATGTACGACCTCATCGAGCAGAAGCGCTCGGTGCGCAAGCTCTACACCGAGTCCCTCATCGGCCGTGGCGACATCACGATCGAGGAGGCCGAGCAGGTGCTGGCCGACTACCAGCAGCAGCTCGAGCGGGTGTTCACCGAGGTCCGCGAGGCCGACTCGCAGCCCTCGGAGTGGACCACCGTCCCGGACTACCCCGACAAGCCGGTCGGCGAGGCCACCACGGCGGTGACGCCCGAGGTGATGAAGCGGATCGCCGACGCCTACGTCACCCCGCCCGACGGCTTCACCGTCCACCCGAAGGTGATGCCGCAGCTGCAGCGCCGCTCGCAGGCCATCGCGGACGGCCCCATCGACTGGGGCACCGGCGAGATCCTGGCGTTCGGCTCGCTGCTGATGGAGGGTCGCCCGGTGCGGATGTCCGGTCAGGACTCGCGCCGCGGCACGTTCGTGTCGCGCTTCGCCACGATCATCGACCGGATCAACGCCGACGAGTGGACGCCGCTGTCGTCGCTGACCGAGGAGCAGGCCAAGTTCCACATCTACGACTCGCTGCTCAGCGAGTACGCCGCCCTCGGCTTCGAGTACGGCTACTCCGTCGCCCGCCCCGAGGCGCTGGTGCTCTGGGAGGCGCAGTTCGGCGACTTCGTGAACGGCGCCCAGACGATCATCGACGAGTTCATCTCCTCCGGTGAGACCAAGTGGCGCCAGCAGTCCGGCGTCGTGCTGCTGCTCCCCCACGGCTACGAGGGCCAGGGTCCCGACCACTCCTCGGCCCGGATCGAGCGGTTCCTGCTGCTCTGCGCCGACGAGGCCATCACGGTGGCGCAGCCGTCGACCCCGGCGTCGTACTTCCACCTGCTGCGCCGGCACTCGCTGGGTGAGGAGCACCGGCCGCTGATCGTCTTCACGCCGAAGTCGATGCTCAAGCGCAAGGAGGCCGCCTCGCAGCCGGACGACTTCCTGGGCGGCCAGTTCCAGGCGTTCGTGAGCGACGCGGACGCCGACCCGGCCAAGGTCGAGACCCTGCTGCTCTGCTCGGGCCGGATCACCTGGGACCTGATGGTCGAGCGGGCCAAGCGCGAGGACGGCGAGCGGTTCGCCATCGCCCGGATCGAGGAGCTCTACCCCGAGCCGATCGACGCGATCAGGGCCGAGATCCAGAGGTTCCCGAACCTCAAGTCCGTCCGTTGGGTGCAGGACGAGCCGCAGAACATGGGTCCGTGGCCGCACTACCAGCTCAACGTCTGGCCGAAGATCGCGGCGGAGCTGCGGAGGGTCGAGCCGATCACCCGCCCGGCACTGTCGTCGCCGTCCGTCGGCACGGCGAAGCGGCACACCGAGGAGCAGAAGGCGCTGATCGCGGCCGCCTTCGACGAGCCCTCGGAGCCCGTCGGCACCGACGAGCAGCACCACTACTGAGCGAGACGACGTTGTACTACACCGACCGCGGGATCGAGGAGCTCGAGCGACGCCGGGGTGACGAGGAGGTCACCCTGGCGTGGGTCGCCGAGCGGCTCCAGGAGTTCACCGACACCTTCCCCGAGTTCGAGACACCCGTCGAGCGGCTCGCCACCTGGCTCGCCCGCCTCGACGACCCGGACGACGAGTAGCCCGACCGCCTAGCGCAGCCGCTGGCGAGCCACGGCCGCGTCGTACCGGTCTGCCTCGTCCACGACGTGCGCGACTCCGGGGGCGAGGTCGTCGGCCTCACGCAGGAGGTTCGCCGCCGCGGTCCGGTCCGTGCTCGCGGCCAGTCGGGCCAGGGCGTCGAGGGCGAACACCTGGACCTCGACGTGCCCGCCGTCCCTGGCCGCGGCCAGCACCTTCGTCGAGGCTGACCGTCATCGTCGCGGACCGCCGCCAGCGTGCAGTCGGTGAGCAGGGCGAAGTCGCCACCGCCCGCCTCCTCGTACCAGCGCACGTTCTGCTCCAGCAGGTCGAGCGCCGCCTCGTCGTCGCCGTCGGCGCGCAGCAGTCGTGCCAGGTGCAGCCGCGCGTCGCGGCCAGTCGGCCGTCGCCGCCGGCCACGGCCTCGTCGATCGCCCGGGCGTACGTCGCTCCGGCCGCCGGGTCCCCGGCGCGCTGCTGCACCCGACCGAGGCTGGCCCGGTGGAGGCCGCCTGGCCGGGGAAACCCATGCGTCGCCGACTCGTCGGCCGCGCGAGCCAGCGCGCGGCGGCGTCGGCGAACCGGTGCTCCGCCTGGGCGATCCCGCCCAGCATCGCCTCACCGTGGACCATGGCCCACGAGTCGCCCAGCGGCCGCGACCAGGTCGAGGGCCGCGGTCGCGTCGCGGTCGGCCGCCACGATGTCGCCGAGCATCAGCGAGCCGTACGCCGCCAGCAGCAGGCTGCCGGCCGTGCGCCAGGCCAGGCCCCGAGGCTCGGTGACGTCGCCTGCGCGGCTGCGGGCGTGGACGAGCACCAGGTCGGGGCGACCCTGCTGGATGGCCAAGAACGCGCGGTGCCGGTCGAGGTCGGCGCTCGAGGACGGCGTCGCCCTAGCCTGCGCCACCAGCGTCTCGGCGGCGTCGAGGTCGGCCTGGGCCAGACCGACGTCGCCGGCCGAGGCCTCGAGCCAGCCGGCGATCGAGCAGTGCCTCGGCCCGCAGGCGCGGCGGGACGCCGTCCCCGAGGGCGCCGCGGATCCGCGCCGCCCCGGCGGTGCCGTCGCCGAGGACCACCCAGGTCCAGCCGAGGCCGACCGCGATCCGAGCGGCCGTGCGCGGGGTCGTGCGCGGCGGCACCAGCCGAGGGCGGCGTCGACGTCGGCCCGCTCGGCTCGCGCGAACGCGAGGCAGCTCGGGCTGCTCGCGGGCCACGGACGTGAGCGTCACACCACGCGGCCCGGTCGGCGTACCACTCGGCGTGCGCGCGGGTCGCCACGTCGGCGAGCCCGGCCTCGGTCAGGCGCTCGGCGGCGAAGGTACGGATGCTGTCGAGGAGCCGGTACCGCACCCCGCCGCTCACCGGCGTCGATGCGTGACGAGGGAGCGGTCGACCAGCCGGCCGACCGTGTCGAGGACGGCGCCCGCCGGCACGTCCAGCGCCACGAGCACGTGCTCGAGGGCGTCGAGCGTGGCGCCGCCGGCGAATCACGGACAGCGCCCAGAGCCCGCGTTGGTCGTCGGGGAACAGGAGGTCGTAGCTCCAGCCGATCGCACCCGCGAGGGTGCGCTGACGTACCGGCCGGCGACTGGTCGGGTCGCTGAGGAGCGAGAAGCGGTCGTCGAGGCGACGCGCGATGTCCTGCACGGACATCGACCGCACCCGGGCCGCGGCCAGCTCGATGGCCAGCGGCAGCCCGTCCAGCGCGCGCGCAGACGCGGCTCGACGTCCGCGGCCGTGTCGGCGTCGATCGCGAACCGGCTGCGCAGCTCGCGGGCCCGCCGGGCGAAGAGCTCGGCCGAGCGCCGTGGCGTCGAGCGGCTCCAGGACGTGGAGCCGTTCCTCGTCGAGACCGAGCGAGTACCTGGCTGGTCGCCAGCACCACGCAGCGGACGGCACCTCGGTCGAGCAGCCCGCGCACGAGGTCCGCCGCCGCCTCCGACCAGGTGCTCGCAGTTGTCGAGCACCAGCAGGGTCGTCGTCACCGGACAGCCGTTCGAGCAGTCCGGCCGCTCTCCGCCCGGCACGTGCAACGTCTCGGCCACCACCTGGGCGAGGTCCGCCGAGGCGTCGACGGCGTCCAGCCGCACCAGCCAGACGCCGCCCGGGTACGACGTCGCGCGCGCCACCTCGATCGCCAGCCTGGTCTTGCCGACCCCGGCCGATCCGGTCACCGTCACCAGCCGTGAGCCGTCGGAGCAGGTCGACGCGGTCGCCAGGTCCTCGTCGCGGCCGACGAGCGGCGCGCCGGCGGCGGGCAGGTTGCCCGGAGGGCGACCGACGGCCGACGGCTCCGCCAGAGTCGCGTCCTGGGCGAGCACCCGGCCTCTCCAGGGACCGCAGGGCCTCGCCGGGCTCGACGCCGAGCTCGTCGTCGCAGGATCGTCCGTACCCGGGCGTAGGCCGCGAGCGCGTCCGCCTGGCGCCCCGACCGGTACAGCGCGAGCATCAGCGACGACCCAGAACCCCTCGCGCCAGCGGGTGCTCGGCCACCAGCGCCTCGAGGTCGCCGACGAGCTCGCCTCCGCCACCGAGCTCGACCCGAGCGGCCAGGGCGTCCTCGAGCAGTCCCGAGCCGGACCTCCTCCAGCCGGGTGCGGTGCGCGGCGGCCCAGTCGGCGGCACCGGGCAGCACGTCGCCCGCGGAACAGAGCCAGCGCCTCGGTCGCGTGCGGTCAGCGCAGCCTGCCGGGTCTCCCCGCCGCCCGCGCCGAGGCCGAGCAGCGAGGCCAGCTCGGCGGCGCGGGTGACGTCCAGCGCGGCGGGCGGCACGAGCAGCGCGTACCCGTCGTGCCCGGCCGCCACCACCTCACGGTCACCGAGAGCCCGGCGCAGCTGCGAGACCTTCGACTGCAGGGTGTTGCGGCCGGTCGGCTCGTCCCAGAGCTCGTCGAGCAGCGTCTCGGCCCGCACGTACCTCCCGGCGTCGACCGCGAGCCGGACCAGCAGGTCGGTGGTCATGCCCCGCGGGCAGGTCGACGAGACCGCCGTCGCGACGGACCTCGACCTCGCCCAGCACGGCGACCGTGAGCACAGCCCGAGACTTAGAGCTCGTCAGCCTGCCGTCAGCGCGCCGTCAGCGGCTCATGCCGTCATCGCGTCGCTCCCATGAGCACCGACGAGCGACGATTCAGCCTGGTCTCACGCCGCCTCGTCGGCGGCGACCCGTCGCGGCCGAGTCCGAGGTGCTCGCGGCCGCCGCCGACCAGCGAGTCGGTCCCGGTCCTGGTCGCCGCGGCCCTGCTGAGCCGACGACACCACGTACCTCACCCGCGCCGCGACCACGGCCGTGCAGCCCGTCCGCGACCGCCAGCTCGTGGCGCTCGCCGACGCACAGCTGCACCGGCCAGGTCGACCTGCTCGACGCGCTCGTGCGCGACCACCTCGCCGACCACCCCGACCACCTGCTGGCGTCCTGGATCGCCGGCCGGACCCCCACCGATCGAACACCACGAGAAGGAGCACGCCGATGTCCACCTCCACCACCGTCCGTCCCGCCGTCGAAGCGCCGACCACAGGGCGCACGATCGCCCGCTGGACGATCTCGTTCGCGGGCTTCCCTCTCGGCGGCTTCGCCGCCACGATCCTCATCGGCCCGGTCGACAGCCTCGCCTCGGCGCTCGCCGGTGGCCTGGTCACCGGCGCGGTGCTGGGCGCCGTCCAGGCCTGGGCGCTCCGCGCCCACGGCGCCGGCTCGATGGTCGCCTGGATCGCAGCCACGGCCCTGGGGCTCGGTGCCGGCCTCGCCGTCGGCGCGGCGGCCGTCGTCGTACGGCACCGCCCTGGGCGACCTGGTCGTCCAGGGCGCCGTCAGCGGTGCCGCCGTCGGGATCGCGCAGGCCGCGCTCCTGCGGCGCCGGCTCGGCGCTCTCGCGCTGGCGTGGCCGGCGTACCTCGCCGTCGTCTGGGCCGCTCGGCTGGGTCGATCACCACCTGGTCCGGCATCGAGGTCGACGAGCAGTTCACCGTCTTCGGCTCCTCCGGTGCCGTCGTGGTCGCCGCTGCTCACCTCGGTCCTGCCGCTGCGTCGCTCGCACCGCCGAGAGGCGAGTCCGGTGATGAGCCGCCACGTCGTCTTCGGGACCGGCCAGGTCGGCCACCCGCTGGTCCAGCATCTGGTAGCGCTCGGCCACGACGTCGTGGCCGTCAACCGCGACGGAGCGGGGTCGTTCCCCGGCGCCCGTGTCGTCGGCGGCGACGCCACCGACCCACGCTTCTGCGCCGAGGTGAGCACCGGTGCGGACGCCGTCTACTTCTGCCTCAACGCGATGAGCTACGAGCGCTGGAGCGAGGAGTTCCCGCCCCTGCAGCGTGGCGTCCTCGAGGGCGCCGCGAGCGCCGGGCCAGGCTCGTGGTGCTGGACAACCTCTACTCCTACGGACCGCCCCGCGGGCAGCGCCTCGTCGAGACGATGGCCGCGCGGCCCGACGTCGGACAAGGCCACCACCCGCGCCGCCATGACCGAGGAGCTGCTCGCGGCCCACCGGGCCGGCCGCGTCGAGGTCGTCATCGGGCGCGCGTCGGACTACTTCGGGCCCGGCGCGACCCGCTCGGCGCTCGGCGACACGGTCTTCGGCACCGCCCTGACCGGGGCCAAGGCGCAGGTGATGGGCGACCCGGACACACCGCACAGCTACTCCTACACCCCCGACGTCGCCGCGGCCCTCGTCGAGCTCGGCGCCGGCTCCGGGCGTGACCGGGCGAGATCTGGCACCTGCCCGTCGCCGAGGCCCGGACCACCCGCGCGCTGGTCGAGCACGTGTACGGGCTCGCCGGCCACCGGCCGCGCGTGCTCGCCGCCGGCCGGACCACGCTGCGGCTGATCGGGCTGGTCAAGCCCGAGATGCGGGAGTACCTCCACACGCTCTACCAGTTCACCGACCCGTGGGTCGTCGACGACGCCAAGTTCCGCGCCTCGCTTCGGCGACCTCGCCACGCCCCTCGACGACGCTCTCGCCACGACCCTCGGCTGGTACGCCGACCGGGCCACCGCCACCGTTCCCACCCGTTCGACCCGCTCGCACCCCAGGAGGACCCACCCATGAACGACCAGCACCCTCGCCCGCCGCGCCGGCCTCGCGCTCGGCCTCGCCTCCCTGCTCGCGATCGCGGGCTTCACCGTGCTCGGCTCGGTGTTCGAGTACCCGCAGATCCTCGAGGAGCCGACCGCCGACATCCTCGCCCTCTACCGCGAGCACCAGAACACCGTCTCGCCTCTGGTTCCTGGTGCTCGTCGCGAGCGCCGCGCTCATGGCGCCGGCCGGCGTCTGGCTCGGCCGCCTCGTCGGCGGCACGCTCGGCCGGTGGATCGCGATCACCGGGTGGCCGCGGCCACGGTCCAGGTCGTCGGCCTCCAGCGCTGGGTGACCCTGGTGCCGGGCATCAGCCAGGACGCGCTCGACCCGTCACTGCGCGCCGCCGCTGAGGACCGCTTCGCGCTCTACCACCTGGTGCTGGGCAAGATCGTCGGCGAGACCATCGGGTACGCGCTGACCGCCACCTTCACGGTCCTGGTGGTCACCGGGCTCCGAGGCAAGGTGCTCCCGGGCTGGCTCGCGGTCACCGGGTACCTCGCCGCCGCGCTGATCGCGACCGGCGTGGTGATCCCCCTCGTGGAGGTCGCCAGCCTGACGAACTTCGCCGGCTACGTCGTGTGGTGCGCCTGGCTGCTCGTCGTGGCCGGGCTGCTGCTGCGCCGCCCGCGGGTCAGCGGGGCCGCGGCCGGACGGTGATGTCCGGGATGGTGGCATCCGTCCGGCAGGTCGAGCAGGTGCAGGACCGTCCCGGCCACGGAGCCCGGCGACACCCAGTCGCCGGGGTCGTAGTCCTTGCCCTCCTGCTCGTGCACCTTCTGCTGCATGGGCGTCGCGATGCGCCCGAGGTACACGCTCGTCACGCGCACGCCGGCGCCCGCCTCCTCCGCTCGCAGGGAGTCGGCCACCGCGCGCAGGCCGAACTTCGAGGCGGCGTACGCCGACCACTCGGGGTGGGCGACCAGGCCGGCGCCGGAGTTGAGGAAGACGACCGTGCCGCGGGCCGCTCGCAGGGCGGGCAGCAGAGCACGGGTCAGCTCGGTGGGGGCGACCAGGTTCACCCGCAGCTGGCCGGTCAGGTCCTCGAGGGGCAGGTCGGCGACCGGACCGAGCTCCAGGACGCCGGCCGCGTGGACCACCGCGTCGAGCCGGTCCACGTCCGCGACGGAGTCGGCCACGGTCGCGAACTCGCTCAGGTCGCCCACGCGGACGTCCGCGCCGGCGTACCGCCCCCGCAGGTCCTCGACCCGCTGCTCGTTGCGGCCCAGCAGCACGAGGTCGTCGCCGCGCGCGTGGAGGGCGTCGGAGATGGCTTCGCCGATGCCCGACCCGGCCCCGGTGACCAGCACCTTCATCGCGTGAAGACGACCTTGCCGAACAGGTCGCCCGACGCCATCGCGGCGAACCCCTCACGGGCCTGCTCCATCGGGAGCGTGCGGTCGATGACCGGGCGGACCCCGGTCGCATCGAGCATCGAGACGAGCGACGCGAGCTCACCGCGGGTCCCCATCGTCGAGCCGACGACCCTGAGCTGGAGGAAGAAGATCCGGGTCAGGCCCATGTCCGCGACGGCGTTGCCGGAGGTGGCGCCGCTCGTCACGAGGGTGCCTCCGACTCGGAGCGACCGGATCGAGTGCAGCCAGGTCGCCTGGCCGACGGTCTCCATCACCGCGTCGACGGTGGTCGGCAGCCGCTGGCCGGTCTCGTACACCTCGTGGGCCCCCAGCTCGAGAGCCCGCTGCCGCTTGGACTCGTCGCGGCTGGTGGCCAGCACCTTGAGGCCGCCGGCGCGTGCCAAGGCGATCAGCGCGGTGGCGACGCCGCCGCCCGCGCCCTGCACCAGCACGGTGTCACCAGGTTTGCAGCCGCCCTGGACGAAGAGCATCCGGTACGCCGTCAGCCAGGCCGTCGGCAGGCACGCGGCCTCCTCGAAGCTGAGGCTCGCCGGCTTCGGGATGACGTTGCCCTTCGGCACCGTCACCCGGTCGGCGAAGGTGCCCTGGTAGCGCTCGCTGAGCAGCGACCGCTTCGGGTCCATGGTCTCGTCGCTGCCCGCGAAGGCCGGGTCGCTGATCACCGAGTGCACGACGACCTCGTTGCCGTCCTCGTCGATGCCGGCCGCGTCGCAGCCGACGATCATCGGCAGCTGCTCCTGCTTGATCCCCACTCCCCGCAGGGTCCACAGGTCGTGGTGGTTGAGCGCGGCGGCCTTGACCGTCACCGTCGTCCACCCGTCGGGCACGTCGGGCTCGGGACGTTCCCCGACCACCAGGCCGCTCAGGGGATCCTCGGGCGAGAACGACTCGGCGTACACGGCGAACATGCGCCGACCTTATCGACGGCCTCAGTGGTCACTCCGGGCGGCGGTGAGCCTGGCACGGTTTGCGTTGGCTAGAACCGTGCTCAGGGTCACCGCCTCGGCAGAAACCGTCACCCACCCGCTCAGCGGGTGGCGACCCCGTCGGCCCGGGCGGCGGCGGAGACGGCGGCGGCCACCGCGGGACCGACGCGCGGGTCGAACGGCGACGGCACGATCAGCTCTTCGGTCAGGTCGTCGCCGACCAGGGCCGCGAGAGCGGACGCGGCGGCGACCTTCATGCCCTCGGTGATCGAGGTGGCGCCGACGTCGAAGGCCCCGCGGAAGATGCCGGGGAAGGCCAGCACGTTGTTGATCTGGTTGGGGAAGTCGGAGCGGCCGGTGGCGACCACGCGCGCGTGGCGGTGGGCGACGTCGGGGTGCACCTCCGGGTTCGGGTTGGCCAGCCCGAAGATGATCGCCTCGTCGGCCATCGACGCGACGATCTCCTCGGGCACCGTGCCGCCGGAGACGCCGATGTAGACGTCGGCACCGGCCATCACGTCGACCAGCCCACCCGAGCGGCCGAACACGTCGGCGGTCTCGGCGGCGAGCGCGCGCTTGACCGGCGTCAGGTCGTGGCGGCCGGAGTGGAGCACGCCCTGGCGGTCGAGGACGGCGAGGTCGCGGACCCCGGCCTCCAGCAGGATGCGGGCGACCGCCACGCCGGCGGCGCCGGCGCCCTGGATCACGACCCTGGTCCCGGAGGCCGAGCGGCCGGTGAGGCGGAGCGCGTTCTGCAGCGCCGCGAGCGCGACCACGGCGGTGCCGTGCTGGTCGTCGTGGAAGACGGGGATGTCGAGCAGCTCCTTGAGCCGCCGCTCGATCTCGAAGCAGCGCGGCGCCGAGATGTCCTCGAGGTTGATGCCGCCGAAGCTCGGCGCCAGCCGCACGACCGTCTCGATGATCTCCTCGACGTCGGTCGTGGCCAGGCAGATGGGGATCGCGTCGACGCCGCCGAACTGCTTGAACAGCACCGCCTTGCCCTCCATCACCGGCATCGCGGCGGCCGGGCCGATGTCGCCCAGCCCCAGCACGGCCGTGCCGTCGGTGACCACGGCCACGGTGTTGGGGACCCACGTGTAGTGCCGGGTCATGCTCGGGTCGGTCGCGATCGCCTCGCAGACCCGGGCCACGCCGGGGGTGTAGGCCAGCGACAGGTCCTCGCGGCTGTCGAGGCTCGCGGTCGAGCGGATCTCCATCTTGCCGCCGACGTGGAGGTCGAAGACGGGGTCGCCCGCGAACGGATGGGTCATAGGCGTCAGGTTCTCAGGTCGCGTCGGCGGTTGTCGCTCGGGGCGGCCCGCCATGGACGTGGCCGAGGCCACACCCGGGCCAGCACGACGGCGAGCACGTCGGGGTCGGGCACCGGTCCGCGGTGCCGCGAGTCGACGCCGGCGACCGGGTTGTCGCTGGTCAACCACCAGCCCGGGCGGCCCGTGGAGGTCGACCGGCGCTCGGTGGCTCTCTTGACGGCCAGGGTGCCGTCGGCGAAGCGGGCCAGCACCAGCCGGCCCGGCCGCACGCGGCCGCCGTACCTGACCAGGAGCCGGTCCCCGGGCGCCAACGTCGGGCGCATCGAGTCCCCGCGCACCCGGGCCATCCCGACCCGGGTCGCTCCCACCCGTGGGGGCGTAGTGGCCTCCGGCACGCCGAGTAGTGTCGCAGGAGCCCCACCACGACCCACCATGACTTCGAAAGGACTGTGCATGTTGGCACGACTGTTCGCCCCCACCGTCGAGGTCTCGGCCCACTGCGACCTGCCCTGTGGCGTGTACGACCCCGCCCAGGCGCGGATCGAGGCCGAGTCGATCAAGGGGATCATCGGCAAGCTGGCCGACAACGACGACCCCGACTTCCGCACCCGGGCCGTGCTCATCAAGGAGCAGCGCTCCGAGCTCGTCAAGCACCACCTCTGGGTGCTGTGGACCGACTACTTCAAGCCGCCGCACTTCGAGAAGTACCCGCAGCTGCACACCCTCGTCAACGAGGCCACCAAGCTCGCCGGCGCCACCGGCACCAAGGGCTCCATGGACGCCTCGACGGCCGACGAGCTGCTGGCCAAGATCGACGAGATCGCCGAGATCTTCTGGGAGACCAAGAAGGGCTGAG